>NZ_JAIZAZ010000004.1:0-533338 GCF_020515645.1 Pseudomonas sp. MWU16-30316
AACGATAGTCGCCCGTAAGAACACCATCGTGCCCATGCTCCGCGTGGGTATGCCGTTCGGGACGCTCTGCGTCCGGTCTTCTTTGTTGCAGCCGGGTATCAGGACTGAATCGCGGGTTTTTCCGATGCGACCGGCGTAGAAGGCTTGGCCGCAGGTTTGGCGGCCGGCTTTCTTGCCGCTGGTTTTTTCGCTGCGGCAGGCTTTTTGGCAGCCTCGACGGGCTTGGCCGCTGCTTTCTTGACGGCAGGCTTGGCTGCTACGGTTTTGTTGGCTGACTTGTCCGCCACTTTGGCGACAGGTTTGGCAGCAGCGACCAACGGTTTTGCCGCGCTCTTCGCCGCTGCCGGTTTGGCCGCCACAGTGCGCGAGGCAGCCGGCTTGGCTTTCGCGCCCACCAATAGCTCGATCTGTCGGCTCAGCTGGTCGACCTTGCTGTGCAGCGCCTGCACCTCAGTGCGACTCGGCACACCCAAGCGTGAAATCGCGCCATTCAGGCGCTTGTCGAAAGCCTCTTCCAGCTCGTTCCACTTGCCAACCGCAAGGTCTTTCACGTCGTCCACACGGGACTTGGCCGACTTGCTGGTGCTCTTGACGTCATCGAGCTGCTTCTGCGCTTCGGCCTTGGTCAGCTTCTCGGCTTTTTCGCCGTCCTTCACCAGGGTCTCGAAAAGCTTGCTGCCATCATTGCTGATCTTGGAATACGCGCCCAAACCAGCCAGCCAGATCTGACGAGAGTACTTCTCAACCTCGCCCATCCAGGAGCTGCCATCTTTGTCGGTTTTTTTCTTGCCAGCCATCCTGTTCTCCTTATCGTCCAGACTTGGAACACCCGAGTCGTTTCGGCACGCAGCGTTCGAGCTTTATCGGCCCGACACGCTCGAGCAATGCCGTCAGCTCATCGAGCCTGGCAAAGAGCGTGTCTACATCATGTTTAGACGGGATACCGACCCGGTTCAAGGCCTTTGCGACTCTAAGGTCGAAAGCACGCTCGATTCTGTCGATTTGCGCTCACAAAAGAGCGCATGGGCATACGGCGGCGAAGAAAAAAATGGGCTGCGTACAACGCTCAGGCAGCGAGCGCCTTGTCCAGAACGCGCTCGACTTCTGTCTTGATCGAACCGCTCATGGCCGACAGGATGAAGTTCAGCTCGATGTTGACGCGGATCAAAGCCTCTTCGACCTCGACCTCACCCTTGGCTCCCTTGCCCTCCAGTTTTACGGTATCGCCAGCCCATTCGTGAGCCAGTCCGTATCGGGTGGACAGCTTCTCGACCAGTTGCTCGGCCTTTTCGCGAGCCTTCTCAAGGCCCAGGGCGTGCGGGCGTTCAACGGTTATCTTGGCCATCGGAGGCTTCCTTGATCGTCATATGAAATGCGGCGCAACTATATACACCCGCCCGCATCCAAGAAAGCGTTGCAGGTGAGCCTTGTCAAGACAAAGCCGGCCTTGGCGATTAGAATGACCCGCACTCTATTCCGGTGAAGCGATATGAACGATCAGCGCAAAGGCAGCGATGCCGAACCTACGACTCACTTCGGTTACAAAAATGTACCGGAAAGCCAGAAGGCAGAAAAAGTCGCTGAGGTTTTCCATTCGGTAGCGGCCAAGTACGACCTGATGAATGACCTGCTGTCCGGCGGCATGCATCGCCTGTGGAAGCGTTTCGCAATCGAGCTGTCCGGCGTCCGCACCGGCAATCGCGTGCTGGATATTGCTGGCGGTACGGGCGACCTGACCCGCAAATTCTCCAACCTGGTCGGCCCGACCGGCCAGGTGGTACTGGCTGATATCAACGCCTCCATGCTCAAGGTCGGCCGTGACCGCCTGCTGGACCTGGGTGTGTCGGGCAACGTCGAGTTCGTCCAGGCAGACGCCGAAAAGCTGCCATTCCCGGACAACCATTTCGACTGCGTGACCATCGCGTTCGGCCTGCGCAACGTGACGCACAAGGAAGACGCCCTGCGTTCCATGCTGCGCGTGCTCAAGCCGGGTGGTCGTCTGCTGGTACTGGAGTTTTCCAAGCCGACCAACAAGCTGATGTCCAAGGCCTACGACGCCTACTCGTTCGCGTTCATGCCGTTGATGGGCAAGCTGGTCACCAATGACTCGGAAAGCTACCGTTATCTGGCCGAATCGATCCGCATGCACCCCAACCAGGAAACCCTCAAGTCGATGATGGTAGAAGCCGGTTTTGACCGCGTGACCTATCACAACATGACTGCCGGCGTCGTGGCCCTGCATCGCGGTATCAAACCCTGATGTTGCTCCGGGGGCTGCTCGCCAGCATCGAGCACGGCATCAATCGGGTGCTGCGCCTGGACAGCACCGCGCTGCCACGCATGGCGCGTCTGTCCGGACGTGTCATTGCGGTGGACTGTCGCGATCTGTCCCTGAAGCTGTTCATCCTGCCCAGCGACGAAGGCTTGCTGCTCGCCGCTGACTGGGCTGCCGAGGCTGACTGCACCCTGCGCGCGCCGGCTTCCAGTCTGGTGCGCCTGGCCCTGAGCAAAGACAAAACCGCTGTGTTGCACGGCCCGGACGTAGAGCTCGACGGTGACAGCGGCGCGCTGCTGGAACTGGTCGGCATTCTTCAGGACCTGGAGCTGGACTGGGAACACGAACTGTCCAACTGGATCGGCCCGGTGGCCAGCCAGTTGTTCAGCAGCCACCTGCGCAACAGTGGGCGCTGGACGCGGGAAAGCTTCAACAGCCTCAGCCAGAACGTTGCCGACTACCTCAGCGAAGAATCGCGCACGCTGGTGGGCAAACACGAAGCCGAAGCACGATTCGCCGAACTCGACCAGATCAAGCTCGATCTGGAACGCCTCGAGGCGCGCTTTGCCCGCCTTGCCCACTCCCTCAATACCAGCGATAACGCATGAAGCTGCTTGCCGTCCGCCGTCTGTTTCGCATTCAACGTGTCGTTATCCGCTATCGTCTCGATGACCTGTTGTTCGCCCTGCCCCTGCCGTGGTGGATGCTCGCGCTGCGTTTCGTGCTGCCCTGGCGCTGGCTGCCACGGCGCAAATCCGAGCTGAGCCGGGGCGTACGCTTTCGTCTGGCGCTGCAGGACCTGGGGCCTATTTTCATCAAGTTCGGGCAATTGCTGTCCACCCGGCGCGACCTGTTGCCTGAGGACATCGCCGACGAACTGATGCTGCTGCAGGACCGCGTGCCGCCGTTCGATCAGCAACTGGCGATCAAGCTGATCGAAGAACAGCTCGGCGCGCGCATCTGTGACGTGTTCAGCCGCTTTGACGAGAAGCCTTTGGCATCCGCTTCGGTCGCTCAGGTGCATGCCGCCTGCCTGAAGACCGGCGAAGAAGTCGTGGTCAAGGTGGTACGCCCCGGCCTCAAGCCGATCATCGGCCAGGATCTGGCGTGGCTGTTCATTCTCGCCCGCACCGCCGAGCGCGTCTCCGCCGATGCCCGCCTGCTGCACCCGGTGCAGGTGGTGATGGATTATGAAAAGACCATCTACGACGAACTCGACCTGCTGCGTGAAGCGGCCAACGCCAGCCAGTTGCGGCGCAATTTCGAAGGCTCCGACCTGCTTTACGTGCCACAAGTCTACTGGGACTGGTGCCGCCCGAAAGTGCTGGTCATGGAGCGCATCTACGGGCTTCAGGTAACCGATCTGGCCGCGCTGGCAGATCAGCGCACCGACATGAAACTGCTCGCCGAGCGCGGTGTGGAGATTTTCTTCACGCAGATATTTCGCGACAGTTTCTTCCACGCCGACATGCACCCCGGCAACATTTTCGTCAGCACGGTCAACCCGTGGGCGCCGAAGTACATTGCCATCGACTGCGGTATCGTCGGCAGTCTGACCCCGGAAGATCAGGATTATCTGGCGCGTAACCTGTTTGCCTTTTTCAAACGAGATTATCGTCGCGTTGCGCAACTGCACATCGATTCGGGCTGGGTGCCGGCAGAGACCAAGCTCAATGAATTCGAAGCGGCCATCCGCACGGTCTGCGAGCCGATTTTCGAGAAGCCGCTCAAGGATATTTCCTTCGGCCAGGTGCTGATGCGTCTGTTCCAGACCGCGCGCCGCTTCAATATGGAAGTCCAGCCGCAACTGGTTCTGCTGCAAAAGACCCTGCTCAATATCGAAGGCTTGGGTCGTCAGTTGTACCCTGATCTGGACCTGTGGAGCACCGCGCAGCCTTATCTGGAGCGCTGGATGCGTGAACGGGTCAGCCCGAAGACCCTGCTGGGCAATCTGCAATCACAGGTCGAGCAACTGCCGCACATCGCGGGCATGACCCGTGACCTGCTGGAGCGCATGTCCCGCCCGCACGCCTCGGATCCGCCGCGCCCGTGGCACGATCGCAAGGACGAGCCGGTCCTGCGGCTGATCGGCGCGGCATTGCTGGTCGGCGGCGCGATACAGGGCTGGGTGATGAGCGAGGCCGCTACCCAGTTGCTGACGCTCACCGCGTGGCCGGCGGCGATCATGCTCATCGCCGGGCTGTATCTGATCGTTCGCCGATAGCCAGCAGCGGATGGCGCTGGCACACTGTTCAATCCGCCGGGCATGAACGCCGGCTGCCGGAGTAGATATGAAAGACTGGCTGGACGAGATTCACTGGAACAGCGACGGTCTGGTGCCTGCAATTGCTCAGGATCACAAGACCGGCCGGGTATTGATGATGGCCTGGATGAACCGCGAGGCCCTGAGCCTGACGGCGTCCGAGAACCGTGCCATCTATTGGTCGCGTTCGCGTGGCAAACTCTGGCGCAAAGGTGAAGAATCGGGTCATGTGCAAAAGCTGCATGAACTGCGCCTGGACTGTGACGCCGACGTCATTATCCTGATGGTCGAGCAGATCGGTGGCATCGCTTGCCATACCGGCCGCGAAAGTTGCTTCTACCGAGTGTATGAAAATTCAGGCTGGAAGACCGTAGACCCGGTTCTGAAAGATCCTGATGCTATTTACCAGGCAGGCCATTGAACATGACTGATACGTTGTCCCGTCTGGCCGAAGTGCTGGAATCACGCAAGGACGCCGCTGCCGACAGCTCCTATGTCGCAAGCCTGTATCACAAGGGCCTGAACAAGATTCTGGAAAAGCTCGGCGAAGAGTCGATCGAGACCATCATCGCTGCCAAGGACGCTGCGGTCAGCGGTGATTGCAGTGACGTGATTTATGAAACCGCTGACCTGTGGTTCCACAGCATGGTGATGCTCGCCGCGCTGGGTCAGCACCCGCAGGCCGTGCTCGATGAACTGGACCGCCGATTCGGCTTGTCCGGCCACGCGGAAAAAGCCGCTCGCACGGCAGAGTAACGCTCTCCCCTTTCAAGCTTGAAATCTTTTACGAGGACTGTTTCATGGGTATTTTTGACTGGAAACACTGGATCGTCATCCTGATCGTCGTTGTACTGGTTTTCGGGACCAAGAAACTCAAGGGCCTGGGCAGCGACGTCGGCGAATCGATCAAGGGCTTTCGCAAGGCGATGAATGACGACGACAAGCCAGCCGAACAGCCTGCACCTCAACCCCAGCAGGCCCAGCCAGCGCCACAGGGCTCGCCGCTGAATCAGCCACACACTATTGACGCTCAGGCGCACAAAGTCGACGAGCCGATCCGCAAAGACCAGGTTTAAGCCCATGTTCGGTATCAGCTTCTCTGAACTGCTGCTCGTTGGCCTGGTTGCCTTGCTGGTACTGGGTCCCGAGCGCCTGCCGGGTGCTGCACGCACCGCAGGCTTATGGATCGGTCGGTTGAAGCGCAGCTTCAATGCGATCAAACAGGAAGTTGAACGTGAAATCGGGGCTGACGAGATTCGTCGGCAGTTGCATAACGAGCACATTCTTTCGCTGGAAGACGAAGCGCGCAAAATGTTCGCGCCCAATCAGCCGCCCGAGAACGGCTCCGAGCCGGTAAACCCGTCGCCCGCACCGGCAGCAGCCGAAGCGGCAAGCCCCGCGCACGATGAAGCCGCACACCACGAAATCGGCCCGGCACAACCTGCGGCGCCGAAGACCGAGCTGTCGCTGGAGAAAACCGCGAAACCGGCTGACGCCGGCACACCGGTCCCGACGCCTCCCGCCCACGATTCGTCATTGCCACCGCGAGCACCATGAGCGCTGATATCCCGGAAAACGATCAGCAAATGCCGCTGATCTCGCACCTCACCGAGTTGCGTACACGTCTGTTGCGTTGTGTTGCGGCAGTGTTCCTGATTTTTGCCGGCCTGTTCTACTTCACGCAGAAGATCTACACACTGGTCTCGGCGCCGCTGCGAGTCTATCTGCCTGAAGGCGCAACGATGATCGCCACCGATGTGGCCTCGCCGTTCATCACGCCGTTCAAGCTGACCATGATGGTCGCGCTGTTTCTGTCCATGCCGGTCATCCTGCATCAGATCTGGGGCTTTATCGCGCCAGGCCTGTACAAGCACGAGAAGCGCGTCGCGGTGCCCCTGCTGGTGTCGAGTATCATCCTGTTCTACGCAGGCATGGCGTTTGCCTACTTTCTGGTCTTCCCGCTGATTTTCCACTTCTTCGCCAGCGTAACGCCGGAAGGCGTTTCGATGATGACCGACATCGCCAGTTACCTGGACTTCGTGATGACGTTGTTCTTCGCCTTTGGCGTGGCCTTCGAAATCCCGGTGGCCGTGGTGTTGCTGGTGTGGATCGGCATCGTCGACGTCAAATACCTGAAGAAGATCCGCCCTTACGTAATCATCGGCTGCTTCGTGGTCGGCATGATCCTGACGCCGCCGGACATCTTCTCGCAGACGCTGCTGGCGGTGCCGATGTGGCTGCTCTTCGAGCTGGGCGTACTGTGCAGTACGATGATCAAGAAGCGTGGCGAACATCCGGACGATGAGACCGAGGACGCTGACAAGCAGGACCAGCCGCCCGCGACCACACCGTGAACCTGCTGCTGCTTGAGGAAGCCGATTTCATTGCGGCTGACCGGGTGGTCCTGCGTGATCGCCGCCTGAAGCACATGCAGGAGGTGCACCGCGCAGAGGTCGGCGACAGTGTGCGGGTGGGCCGCGTCAACGGCCTGCTGGGCAATGCCGAACTGCTGCGCCTTGAACCCCATGAGGCAGAGCTGCGTGTCGAACTGCAGAGTGCTCCGCCGGCAAAACTGCCGCTCACCCTGCTGCTGGCGTTGCCACGTCCCAAGATGTTACGCCGGGTGTTTCAGACCGTCGCGACCATGGGCGTGCCGAAAGTCATCCTGCTGAACAGCTACAGGGTGGAAAAAAGCTTCTGGCAGACGCCGTTTCTAGAGCCTGAAGCCATCCGCGAGCAACTGATTCTGGGCCTGGAACAGGCGCGCGATTCGGTGCTGCCTGAGATTGTGATCGAAAAGCGCTTCAAGCCTTTCGTTGAAGATCGCTTGCCGCAGATCGCGCTCGACACACTGGGCCTGGTCGGCCATCCCGGTGATTTCCCCGCCTGCCCGCGTGCGGTCACAGAGCAAGTCACACTGGCCATCGGCCCTGAAGGTGGCTGGATACCCTACGAAATCGATCTGTTGCGTCAGTCGGGTTTGCAGCCCGTGCAATTGGGCGAACGTATCCTGCGCGTCGAAACCGCTGTAACGGCCCTTCTCGCCCGCTTGTTCTAAGCTGTCAGTGTCGACTCAATCGCTTCAGTTAACCGATAACTGGCCGATGCAATTGCATACTTAGAGCAAAAGACGTCAAGGAGTGATCATGTCTCGTGGGTTATCCAAAAGCCTCGCCAATGCGAGTGTCAGCCTGAAATTGGCGATCGGCTTTGGCCTGGTGCTGTTGATGACGCTGATGATTTCGGCCACCGGCTGGTTCAGCAATCAGGCCCTTATTGATCGTGGGGACCGTGTTACTGCGATTGCGCAGGTCAATGAGCTGACCCTTCAGTTGCGCATCAACCGTATGAGCTACGAGGCGCTGTACAACGCAGAGACCGCAGCGAAGGTCAGAAGTACACTCGATCAGCTGGACGCCGCGCTGCAAAGCGCCAGGAACCTGCTGCGATCCCCCGAGAACCTGCAGTTGCTGGATGCCCAGATTCAGGCCACTCGCGACTATCGCCAGTCGTTTGAGGACATGAGCAAGGCGATCGAAACCCGCGAAGCGAGCCGCAGCCAGATGGGCGAAAACGCCGACAAAGCGGTGGATCAGGCCGACAGGATCGAAGCCGAACTGCTCAAGGAAGATAACATCCTGGCCTTCAATGGCATCGTCGGCGTCAGCAAGCTGATTCAGCAGGCGCGTTTTCAGGTACGTGGTTACACCTACAGCGGCCGTCCCGATTTCGAAAAAGACGCCAATAAGGCCATCGATGACGCGGTGACCGGGATCAACACGCTGGCTGGCGACATTTCTTCCACTTATTCGCCCATGCTGCAACAGGCCATCGCCGGGCTGAATGGCTACCGCGCGGCTGTGGGCCGCTACCGCGATGCCCAGGCCGCCTCCAAGGCCGCACTGGATAAAATGACCACGTTGGGCGTCAGCATGCTAGACACCAGCAACGACCTGATCATCCGGCAGAACAAGAGCCGTGACGCAGACAGCGCCAAGTCGGTCACTATGATCGCTGCCGCTACGGCGTTGGCGCTGGTGCTGAGCATTCTCGCGGCGTGGGTCATCACTCGCCAGATCACCACCCCGTTGCAGGAGACCCTCGAAGTAGTGGAGCGGGTGGCCTCGGGCGACCTGAGTCGCAACCTCAAGGTTGATCGCAAGGACGAACTGGGCAAACTGCAGGCCACGATTCAACGTATGACGGTGAGCCTGCGTGAGCTGGTCGGCGGGATTCGCGATGGCGTCACCCAGATCGCCAGCGCGGCGGAAGAGCTGTCAGCGGTCACCGAGCAGACCAGCGCCGGAGTCAACAGCCAGAAGGTCGAAACCGATCAGGTCGCCACCGCCATGCATGAAATGACGGCAACGGTTCAGGAGGTTGCGCGCAACGCCGAGGAAGCCTCGGAAGCAGCAGTGGCGGCAGACCGTCAGGCCCGTGATGGCGAACGAGTGGTCAACGAGGCCATTGCGCAAATCGAACGTCTTGCCTCCGCGGTGGGCAACTCCAGCGAAGCGATGGGCGCGCTGAAACAGGAAAGCGACAAGATCGGCAGCGTGCTGGACGTCATCAAATCGGTCGCCGAACAGACCAACCTGCTGGCCTTGAACGCCGCTATCGAGGCAGCCCGCGCCGGTGAGGCCGGTCGGGGCTTTGCTGTGGTCGCCGATGAGGTGCGCAGTCTGGCGCAGCGCACGCAGAAATCCACCGAAGAGATCGAAGCACTGATCGCCGGCCTGCAAAGCGGCACACAGCAGGCCACAACGGTCATGGACAGCAGTCGCGAGCTGAGCACCAGCAGCGTGGAACTGACACGTCGGGCCGGAGGATCGCTGGAAAGCATCACCAAAACCGTCTCGGCGATCCAGGCGATGAATCAGCAGATCGCCGCCGCCGCCGAAGAACAGAGCGCCACCGCCGAAGAGATCAACCGTAGCATCATCAACGTCCGTGACGTGTCCGAGCAGACATCGGCGGCCAGTGAAGAAACCGCGGCTTCCAGCGTAGAACTCGCAAGACTGGGCAACCACCTTCAGGTGCTGGTGAGCCGCTTCACCGTCTGACCTGTCAGCACACAGCCCGCGCCCGCACTCGGCGCGGGCCATTTTCCCCAACTAAATGTGACAGCGTTCACCCCTCCTTCGTACTCGGAAATCTCCTACGACCTTCTCAGGTCACGCAATGAGTCACCACGCCGATGCGCTCACAACGCACGTCCCGACCGGTTCGGAACGTGCTTTTGTTCGCTCATTGCAGGAGATTCCAATGTTCCGACTGATCAATCAAGCGCTCGGCAACATGAACGTCAGATTCAAGCTGTCCCTGGGTTTCGGCCTGGTGCTGCTATTGACGCTGATCATCACACTGACCGGCTGGCATGGCCTGTACACCATGATCGACCGCTCGGAGTCGCTCTCGGACATCGCCCAGCTCAACGGTCTGACCAAAGACCTGCGCGCCGAGCGAATCACCGACCGCGTCGAAAAAACGCCGGAGAGCACCGCGCTGGTCACAGAGAAGCTCAATGAAATGAAAGCCCAACTCACCCTGCTGCACACACAGAGTGAGGAGGAGGCAACCATCAAGCTGCTAAACGGCCAGTTCGAGATGCTGAACAGGCTGGAAAAGACCTTCGCGGACGTTCGCACCAACCGACAAACCCGCAACCAGATACGCGCGCGCCTGGAGCAGACGTCCGAACAGGCCTTGCAGGCCATCGCGCAGGTTGAGGTAGAGGTACTCAAAAGCGTCAGCCAGGAACAGGACAGCAGCGAGCGGATGGAGGAGTTCACCAACATTTCCCAACTGAGGCAGCAGGTGCAGACCGCTCGTTATCAGGTGCAGGCGTATACCTTCACCACCCGCGACGCGGATGAGCACGCGGCCATTGCGGCCATCGACGAAGCGCTCAAGGAGATCGGGCAGATCGCTCAGGATCAAGGCAATGAAAGCCTTCAGGGCCTGACCCCGGCGACCGCCGCCTTGCAGAGTTATCGGGAACGGCTTGGCGAGTTCAAGCAGATACAGACCAAGGCCGAAGCGGATCAGGAAATCATGGAAGGTCTTGGCGAAACGCTGCTGGACTCCGTCGCGGCGCTGAACCGCCTGCAGACTGCCCAGCGTGACAGCGAGGCGGCCAACTCCAGCGCCATGCTGAGCAGTGTTGCAGGCCTGGCATTGCTGATCGGATTGCTTGCCGCCTGGATCATGACCCGGCAGATCACCGTGCCGTTGCAGCAGACTCTGGGGGCCGCAACACGCATCGCCCAGGGCGACCTGAGTCGGGACATATCGGTCACACGCCGTGACGAAATGGGTCAGTTGCAACGCAGCATGCAGACCATGACCATCAGCCTGCGCGAACTGGTTGGCGGCATCAGCGAGGGCGTATCGCAGATCGCCAGCGCGGCCGAGCAATTGTCAGCAGTGACCAGGCAGACCTGCATCGGGGTCACCAGTCAGAAAGACGAAACCGATCAGGTGGCCACGGCCATGAATGAAATGGCCGCAACCGTGCAGGAAGTCGCGCGCAATGCGCAGGAAGCGTCGCAGGCGGCCGCTCAGGCGGATCAACAGGCGCGCAGTGGCGATGAAGTGGTCGGGCAGGCGATCAGTCAGATCGAGCAACTGGCTCGCGAGGTGCTGAACTCCACGCAGTCAATGAGCGCGCTCAAGCAGGAAAGCAACAAGATCGTTGGCGTTCTAGATGTGATCAAGTCTGTTTCACAGCAGACCAACCTGTTGGCCCTCAATGCGGCCATCGAGGCAGCCCGCGCGGGAGAGGCCGGGCGCGGCTTCGCGGTGGTTGCCGATGAAGTCCGTGGTCTGGCGCAACGCACGCAAAAGTCCACCGAGGAAATCGAAGAGCTGATCGCCGCCCTGCAAACCGGCACCCAACAAGTCGCAACCACCCTGGATAACAGCCGCACCCTGACCGACAACACGGTTGAGCTGAGCCGTCGCGCGGGTGGCGCACTGGAGCAGATCACCCGCACCGTGGCGACGATCCAGCACATGAACGAACAGATCGCTACCGCCAGCGAGGAACAGAGCGTAGTCGCCGAACAGATCAACCGTAACGTCATCAGCGTACGCGACATCTCCGAACAGACCGCTGCAGCCAGCGAGCAAACCGCAACCTCCAGCGTCGAACTCGCCAGACTGGGAACGCACCTGCAGGCACTGGTGGGGCGATTCAGGGTGGGTTGAACCCATGCCATCACGCCGGTAGACGTCCGGACAACGCCATCGTGCCCATGCTCCAGCGTGGGCATGCCGGTCTCGGCGCTCCACGTCCTCTTGCGACGCAGAGCGTCGTGAACTGCATTCCCACGCCGGAGCGTGAGGAACGATCGTCGGCAGGAATAACACTATCGTACCCATGCTCCGCGTGGGTACGCCGGTCTGGACGCTCCGCGTCTTCTTGCGACGCAGAGCGTCGTGAACTGCATTCCCACGCCGGAGCGTGAGGAACGATCGTCGGCAGGGGTAACACCATCGTGCCCATGTTCCAGCGTGGGCATGCCGGTCTGGGCGCTCCACGTCCTCTTGCGACGCAGAGCGTCGTGAACTGCATTCCCACGCTGGAGCGTGAGGAACGATAGTCGGCAGGGATAACACCATCGTGCCCAGGCTCCAGCGTGGGCATGCCGGTCTGGACGCTCCGCGTCCTCTTGCGACGCAGAGCGTCGTGAACTGCATTTCCACGCCGGAGCGTGAGGAACGATCGTCGGCAGGGATAACACCATCGTGCCCATGCTCCAGCGTGGGCATGCCGGTCTGGACGCTCTGCGTCCTCTTGCGACGCGATGCGTCGTGAACTGCATTCCCACGCTGGAGCGTGAGGAACGATCGTCGGCAGGAATAACACTATCGTACCCATGCTCCGCGTGGGTATGCCGGTCTGGACGCTCTGCGTCCTCTTGCGACGCGGAGCTTCGTGAACCGCATTCCCACGCTGGAGCGTGAGGAACGATCGGGGTTCTGGAGAACCCGTCTTGACCATGTCCTGTGCATGTATGTGCCACAAAGCCCAATAAAAAAGCCCCCGACGCGTTAGGCGTCAGGGGCTCTTTTCGTAGCCGGGCGGTTTTAGACCGGGACCGGCTCCGATGCTTTACCTACAGGCTGCAAAGGCAGCAAAGGCGCATGCGGATCGGCTTCGATGGAAGCTCTCCACGCGGCCAGCCACTCTTCGTGACCTTCGCTCCAGACGCGCTCGTGCAAGCGGCCAAGGGCGACCGGGTCGCTCAGCAGCATCAGGCGTTCCTGATTGCCGAGTTTTGCCGGGCCGACCTTGAGTGCCTGATCAACACGTTCCATACGCACCACTTCAATAGGCTGAGCCTGACGGTGACGCGACGTCGCCAGGGCGCAAGCCAAAGCGTTCTGTCGCGGGTCGACCACAGCCCGAATGAAGCCCTGCTTCAGCGCATGCCAGCGGTTCTCGTAGGTGTACTGATCCGTCGAGATCAGCTCTTGCGGCGGCTCGAACTCTTCAGGAATCAGGAAGAACTTCTCGTCACGCGCCTTGACGCCCAGATTGGTACGGCTGGAAATCACCGACACCGGAATCGACAGCATCAACGACACCACGATCGGCGCAAGCCACCACAGGAAGCTTGGGTTCAACCAGAACACCAGCAAGGCCCAGCACGCGCCCAACAGGGTTTGCGGACCGTGGCGCTTCACTGCTTCGATCCACGGCGTGGAGTCATCGTCGCGTTGCGGCGAGTTCCAGGTCGCGGCCCAGCCCAGGAAAGCGGCCAGTACGAAGCGGGTGTGGAACAGCATGCGCACCGGAGCCAGCAGCACCGAGAAGAGCATTTCCAGCAGCATCGAAATGGTGACCTTGAACTTGCCACCAAAGCCTTTCGCACCCTTGGCCCAGATCAGAATAACGCTGAGCAGTTTAGGCAGGAACAGCAGGACGATGGTCGTCGAGAACAACGCGACGGCTTTTTCCGGGTGCCATTGTGGCCACAGCGGATACAGCTGACGCGGTTCAAGGAAGTAGGTCGGCTCCATCAGCGTGTTCACCGCCAGCAGGGCCGTGGATAGCACGAGGAAGAAGAACCACAACGGTGCCGACAGATAAGACATCACACCGGTCAGGAACACCGCACGGTGAACCGGGTGCATGCCCTTGACCAGGAACAGCCTGAAGTTCATCAGGTTGCCGTGGCACCAGCGACGGTCACGCTTGAGTTCGTCCAGCAGGTTGGGCGGCAACTCTTCATAACTGCCTGGCAGGTCGTAAGCAATCCACACGCCCCAGCCTGCACGGCGCATCAGCGCAGCTTCGACGAAGTCGTGGGAGAGGATCGCACCGGCGAACGCGCCCTTGCCGGGCAACGGCGCCAGGGCGCAGTGCTCGATGAAGGGTTTCATGCGGATGATCGCGTTGTGACCCCAATAGTGGGATTCACCCAACTGCCAGAAGTGCAGACCGGCGGTGAACAACGGGCCATAGACCCGGGTAGCGAACTGCTGCATGCGTGCATACAGCGTGTCCATACCCGACGCACGTGGCGCGGTCTGGATGATACCGGCGTCCGGCGTGGCTTCCATCAGGCGAACCAGGCTGGTCAGACACTCACCGCTCATGACGCTGTCGGCGTCCAGCACGACCATGTAGCGGTATTCACCGCCCCAGCGACGGCAGAAGTCGTCGAGGTTGCCGCTTTTGCGTTTTACGCGGCGGCGACGGCGACGATAGAAGATCTTGCCGAAACCTTTGGTCTCGCGGCACACGTCCAGCCACGCCTGTTGCTCGGCAACGGCGATGTCGGTTTCGTTGGTGTCGCTGAGCACGAAGAAATCGAAACGATCCAGGTCACCCGTGGCAGCTACCGACTCGAACGTAGCGCGCAGACCGGCGAAAACCCGAGGCACGTCCTCGTTGCAGATCGGCATGACCAGCGCAGTACGTGCGCCCTTTTCGATCGGCTCGTTGCCAGCACTGGCACCCGAGATGCGATATTTGTCGCGACCGGTGAGCAGCTCAAGGAACCCCATCAGCGCGGTCCAGAAACCGGCCGATACCCAGCAGAACAAAATCCCGAACAGCAACAGGATACTGGTCTGCAAGGCATAAGGCATGACCTGCAAGGCGGTCTGCACGAAGGTCTGACGGGTGATTTCGTCGAGCGAAACCAGCGACCAGCCCTGATACGGCAGGATGCCCTTCATGTACCAGCCAGCCACGATCGTCTGGCCCAGCATGAGGATCAGCAGGATGTAGCGACGGATCGAGCCGACGGTGCGCCAGCGCGCCTTCGGCAGATCCCGCGGCAGATCATCATGCGCGGGCTTGGGCGGGTTGGTCTTGCCGGTCAGACGACGCCAGCCGCGCACCAGAATGTTGGTGCGCCATGGCTCTGGCACGACCTTGGTCCGGCGAATCGGCGGTGTGGCCTTCAGGCACAGGCGACCGCTGGCATCGACGCCGAGCATCTCGGCGTCCTCCAACTGATCTGCAGTGGTCAGCGTCAGACGGCGACCCACCGAAGCCTGAGCGGCCTCGGCAGGGTCAGTGACCGGCTGCGCGGAAAGTCGCTCATGCAATTCGGCGAAGGTCGTGCAGCTGGCAAGTTCTGCCCGCTGCTCGTCGCTCATCGGTAAATGCGCCAGGTACTCGTTCAGAGACATTGGCACCGGTAGAGAATTACTCATCGCTCGGCAACTGATAGCTCCAGGTCTCGGTCATGACTTGCAACGTCTTGGCCGGTTCCGGATGGGTGGGCGCTGCCTCGGTTTCAGGCTGCTGAATTTCTTTACCGTCTTTATCCTTGGCTACTTCAGCCTTGGATGCGTCGGCTTTGCTTGCGTCGGCCTTGGCGACTTCGCCTTTGCCTTTGGCTGCATCAGCTTTTGCTGCGTCAGCCTTGCCAGCTTCAGACTTGGCAGTCTCAGGCTTGGCAGCTTCGGCCTTCGGCGCGTCGGCCTTGGCGATTTCTACCTGGTCGTTGGCGGACTCCTTGGCGACTGCCGGCTTGGCAGCTTCCTTGGCGGCAGCCTTCTTCTCTTCGGCCTTGTCAGCCACGAGCAGCGCAGGCTCCTTGCCTGGTTCGGCAGGGATTTCACGCAACAGGTAGGCGCGCATTTCGGTCGGCTTGCTGGAGTCCTTGACCTTCACCCGCAGGGTCAGGCGATAGCCTTTGGTGACCGGGTTGTAGCGCAGGTTGTTTTCCACCAGTTCGACGTTGTCGTCAGTGGTCACCTGGCTGCGAATGGTCTTGTCTTCCGGCAGTGCGGCGAGAACCGGGCCCACGAAGTCGACCAGGAAGGCAAGGCTGCCGTCCGGCTGACGGATCAGGTTGGACTGACGCACGTCACCGATGGAGCGTTGGGTCTGCTTGACCCAGCCCAGATCCGGCGAGTGGATCGAGTTTTCCTGCATGGTCCAGTGCAAACGGTAGTCGAACGCCATTTCCTGGCCAGGTTCTGCCAGAGTTTCAGGCTTCCAGTAGGCCACGATGTTGTCGTTGGTCTCGTCGGCAGTCGGGATTTCGACCAGCTCGACAGTCCCTTTACCCCAATCGCCCTTCGGCTCGATCCAGGCACTTGGGCGCTTGTCGTAGCGGTCATCCAGGTCTTCGTACTGGCTGAAGTCGCGGCCGCGTTGCAGCAGACCGAAACCACGCGGGTTCTCGACCGAGAAGCTGCTGATGGACAGATGTTTAGGGTTGTTCAGCGGACGCCACAGCCACTCACCGTTGGCCGCCTGGATCGACAGACCGCTGGAATCGTGCAGTTCACGACGGTAGTTAGGCACACGCGAAGGCTGGTTGGCGCCGAACAGGAACATACTGGTCAGCGGAGCAACGCCCAGCTTGTTGACCTTGTCACGCAGGAACATGCGCGACTTCACGTCAACCAGGGTGTTGGTACCCGGACGCAGGGTCAGCTGATAGGCGCCAGTGGCACGCGGCGAGTCGAGCAGTGCGAAGATCACCAGATGGTTGTCATCCGGGCCCGGCTTCTCGATCCAGAATTCCTTGAAGCGCGGAAATTCTTCACCGGACGGCGAGGCAGTGTCGATCGCCATACCGCGCGCGGACAGGCCATAAACCTGACCCTTGCCGATCACGCGGAAGTAGCTCGCGCCCAGCATGGTCATGATTTCGTCCTGCTTGTCATCCTTGTTGATCGGATACAGGACACGGAAACCGGCATAACCCAGTTTCTCGGTGGATTTTGGGTCGATCTTCAGATCGCCGAAGTCAAAACGACTCGGGTCGTATTTGATCTCGTCGACGCTGGTCGCGGTCACTTCGTTGATTTTGACCGGCGTGTCGAAGTGCATGCCCTGGTGGTAGAAAGACACTTTGAACGGAGTCTTTTCGCCCGCCCATTCGGCCTTGTCATCACGGAAGCGGATCTTCTGATAATCGGCGAACTTCATGTCGCGCAGCTCGTTCGGCAGATTGCTCCTCGGAGCCTCGAACTTCTGCCCGGCCATTTCTTTGGCCTTCGCCGCTACATCATCAAGGTTGAACGCCCACAGCTGACCTGCACTGAACAGGCATACAAGGGCCGAGCTTGCCAGAAGTGCACTACGCAACCGCTTGACAGGTGTCTTTGGAGCATCACAGGGACTAACAATCACGAGCAACCCTCGCCGAAAAACAGATGAAAAAACCAACGGCCAGCTATCAATGCCGGGTTGGCGAGCATTGTTCCGACTCCGAATGGGCTTAATGATTCCCCAACCCGGTGTCAGAACCGCTTTTGTCATACCAAATGGACCAACAGTGTCGATCCCCGTAGCGCGCGATTATCCAGTAGCACGCGCCACAACGCATCAGGTATGACAAAGAAATTTATTCCCGCAAGACAGATGAATTCAGGGGGACAAAGTGAAATCGTAGCTTATGTATCAAACAAAAATGTCACGGGGCCATCATTTATCAGGTGCACCTGCATGTCTGCACCAAACTGGCCCGCCGCTACCGTGGGATGCGCGATTCTGGCCTGGCTCAACAGATAGTCGAACAACTCGGCACCCAGCGCTGGAGGCGCGGCTTTCGAGAAGCCCGCGCGCAACCCGCTTTTGGTGTCTGCAGCCAGCGTGAACTGGGAAACCAGCAACAAGCCGCCACTCACCTCGCGCAAAGACAGATTCATCTTGCCCTCGGCATCGCTGAACACTCGATAATTGAGCAACTTGTGCAGCAACTTATCGGCACTGGCGCGGGTGTCTTGAGGCTCTATTCCCACCAACACCAGTAGGCCCTGTTCAATCGCACCCACCACCTCGGTGCCGACCTCGACGCGCGCACTTCGCACGCGCTGCAACAAACCTTTCATAGATGCCTTTCCAGACTCAAAACCAATACCGGATCACTGTCACGCTTCTTCGGGCGGCAGGTCGAGCAGGTTGCGTGCAACTTCTGCAGCGGCCCGCACCAGTGCGTCGGCGATACCGGGTTCGGCTGCCGAGTGCCCGGCCTCGCGAATCACCTGCAGCTCGCTGCCAGGCCAGTTCTGGTGCAACTCCCACGCATTGTCCAGCGGACAGATGACATCGTAACGACCGTGGACAATGATTGCCGGCAGGTGCGCGATCTTCGGCATGTCGCGAATCAGCTGGTTGTCTTCCAGAAAGGCGTTGTTCATGAAGTAGTGGCATTCGATGCGCGCGATGGACAACGCACGGTGCGGCTCGGCGAAGCGATCGACCACTTGCGGATTGGGCCGCAAGGTGGCGCAACGCCCCTCCCAGGTCGACCAGGCCTTGGCGGCATGCATCTGGGCAATCTGATCCGGCCCGGTGAGCCGCTTGTGGAAGGCAGCCAGAATGTTGTCACGCTCGTCCAGCGGAATCGGCGCGACATAATCCTGCCAATAATCCGGGAACAGACGGCTGGCACCTGCCTGGTAGAACCAGTCGATTTCCTGCTGACGGGCAAGGAATACGCCACGCAGGATCAGCGCGTGCACGCGGTCGGGATGGGTCTGTGCATACGCCAGGGCAAGGGTCGAGCCCCACGAACCGCCGAACAACACCCATTTGTCGATCCCGAGGTGCTCGCGGATCGCTTCAAGGTCTTCCACCAGTTTCCAGGTGGTGTTGTTTTCAAGGCTGGCATGCGGAGTGGAACGACCGCAGCCGCGCTGGTCGAACGTAACGATGCGGTACAGGTTTGGATCGAAATAGCAGCGACTGTGCGCATCGCATCCCGAACCCGGGCCGCCGTGGATGAACACCACCGGCAACCCTTCTGGCGAGCCACTTTCATCGACGTAAAGCACATGCGGTTGTTCCACGGCCAGATCGTGCCGGGCGTAGGGTTTGATCTGCGGGTACAAAGTCTGCATAAGTGCTCCATAAGTCCAATTTAGAGGCTTCTATTATTCTGCCGTGGGGCATCATAAACCCGAAACGAAGAATCAGCATGCTGCACGTCATCGATCAGGATGGAACGAACGATGCAAGCGTTTTGCCAATTTCAACGGTGCGCGAACCAGAGCCGTTGCGCTGGGTCGAAGCGAGAGCTGTGCCGTCAATTATTTCTCTTTTTTTCAGGAAATAATTGACGACACGCCTACAGTCTAAGAATCCCGTTTTCCATTCGTCAGACTACTTGAGGTTTTACCGATGTCTCAGGAACCACTTGTTCGTGACGCTGATGTGGCCGCTTTTCGCGCCGCTGTGCTCGCCAAACTCACCTACTCGGTGGGCAAGGACCCCGACCATGCGTTTGAGCATGACTGGTTTGAAGCTGTTGCCCTTGCCGCCCGCGACCACATGGTCGAACACTGGATGGACCACACGCGGCAGATCTATCGCAAGGTTCAGAAACGCGTTTACTACCTGTCTCTCGAATTCCTGATAGGCAGGCTGCTGTACGACAGCCTCAGTAACCTCGGCCTGCTCGAAGTCGCTCGCGAGGCGCTGACCGAACTGGGTGTGGACATCGAGCGCATCCGCCTGCTTGAACCGGATGCGGCACTGGGTAACGGCGGCCTGGGTCGTCTGGCGGCGTGCTTCATGGAAAGCATGTCGACCCTGGGTATCGCGGGTCATGGTTACGGCATTCGTTACGAGCACGGCCTGTTTCGTCAGGGCATCGTCGATGGCTGGCAGCAGGAACAAACCGAGAACTGGCTGGACTTCGGTAACCCATGGGAATTCGAACGCCCTGAGGTGGTTTACTCCATTGGCTTCGGCGGCAGCGTCGACACGGTCCCGACCGAAGCAGGCGACTCGCGTCAGGTATGGCGTCCGGGCGAGACCGTTCGGGCCATCGCCTATGACACCCCGGTGGTAGGCTGGCGTGGCAAGAGCGTCAACACGCTGCGCTTGTGGCGCGCCCGTGCAGTAGAAGACCTGCACCTGGAACGCTTCAACGCCGGCGATCACTTCGGCGCGGTTGCCGAAGTGGTGCGCGCCGAAAGCATTTCCCGCGTGCTTTACCCGAACGATGCAACCGAAGCGGGTCAGGAACTGCGTCTGCGTCAGGAATACTTTTTCGTCTCCGCGTCGCTGCAGGACTTGCTGCGCCGCCATCTGAACCAACACGCCACGCTGACGGATCTGTCCGAGCACGCGGCGATTCAGATGAACGACACGCACCCCTCGATCGCAGTGGCCGAGCTGATGCGTCAGTTGATCGACAACCACAACATCCCGTGGGACACCGCGTGGAAAATCACCGTCGGCACCCTCGGCTACACCAACCACACCCTGCTGCCTGAAGCGCTGGAAACCTGGTCGGTCGGTCTGATGGAGCGGATGCTGCCGCGCCACATGCAGATCATCTACCTGATCAACGCGCAGCACATTGACACACTGCGCGCCAAAGGCGTCGACGACGTCAACGTACTGCGTGCCGTATCGCTGATCGAAGAAGACAACGGTCGTCGGGTACGCATGGGCAACCTGGCGTTCCTCGGCTCGCACAGCGTCAACGGCGTTTCGGCGCTGCACACCCAGCTGATGCGCAAGACCGTGTTCGCCGAGCTGCACAAGATCTACCCGGAGCGGATCAACAACAAGACCAACGGCATCACCTTCCGCCGCTGGCTGTTCCAGGCCAACCCGAAGCTGACCGAGATGCTTGTCGAGTCACTCGGCGAGGATGTTCTGGACAACGCCGAGACGCGCCTCAAAGAGCTCGAGCCGTTCGCCGAGAAGTCGTCGTTCCGCAAGCAGATGGCCGATCAACGCCTGCACAGCAAGCGTGCGCTGGCCGCGATCATTCACGAGCGCCTGGGCATTGCCGTCAATCCTGCCGCGATGTTTGACGTTCAGGTCAAGCGGATTCACGAATACAAACGCCAGTTGCTGAACCTGTTCCACACGGTTGCTCTGTATCAGGCCATTCGCGCCGAGCCGGGTACCGATTGGGTGCCACGGGTGAAGATCTTCGCCGGCAAGGCGGCGGCCAGTTATCACTCGGCCAAGCTGATCATCAAGCTGACCAACGACATCGCACGGACCGTGAACAACGATCCGACCGTACGCGGTCTGCTGAAAGTGGTGTTCATGCCCAACTACAACGTCAGCCTGGCGGAGAGCATCATCCCGGCGGCCGACCTGTCCGAGCAGATTTCCACCGCAGGCCTGGAGGCGTCCGGCACCAGCAACATGAAGTTCGGCCTCAACGGCGCACTGACCATCGGTACGCTGGACGGTGCCAACGTGGAGATGAGCGAGCAGGTCGGGCTGGAGCACATGTTCATCTTCGGCATGTCCTCGCAACAGGTCGAAGCCCGCAAGCGTGCAGGTGAATTCAGCGCGCACGACGATGTGGCCGCCTCCGGACGCTTGAACGATGTCCTGCAGGCGATCCGTGGCGGTGTGTTCTCGCCGGATGATCCGAACCGTTATGTGGGGCTGATCGATCAGTTGCTGGCGTATGACCGCTTCCTGGTCTGCGCTGACTTCGACTCGTATTGGGCGGCCCAGGCCAAGGTCGAAGAGCGCTGGCACGACTCCAAGGAATGGTGGCGCTCGGCGGTCCTCAACACCGCACGCATGGGCTGGTTCTCCTCGGACCGGACCATCCGCGAGTACGCCGGAGACATTTGGAAGGCGCTGGACTGACGTCAGAGCCTGAAAAGACTCACAACCCCAGTGGGAGCGAGCCGGGCGACGCTTCGCTTGCTCGCGAAGAGGCCATTAAGGTCTCCGTAAAGAAGGCGCTCGAGACGACGCCTTCGTGAGCAAGCTCACTCCCACAAGCGCCACGAGGATCTGTCTCAGTCCTGCAGAGACTCTGGTGCCCCCGGCATAAAACATTACAAACGATGTCCGCCCGCCCCTATATACTGCGCTCGATGAACCTTCACACATCGAAAAGGATGTCGTCGCGTGCTTTGGATTTGTCTGGTGTTGGGCGGCGCTGCGCTGGGCTATTCGCTGAGTTATGACGAGTGGGCCGGTGCACTGATTGGTGCAGTCATGGGCTGGGCCGTGTGGGCCGGCATTCGCGTGCGCGTGCTTGGCAGGCAATCGGCTGATCAGCAGCAACAACTGCTCGCAAACCGCAAATCCCTCGACGCCCTTCAACAGCGCCTGAGCGCACTCGAACGTCAGTCCGCGCCTGGCGTACCGCCTGCGCAGGACCCTGCGCCGCTTCCACTCGATGCGATCATTGTCGAAGCACCCGGCGACGGCCCCGAGCTGATCTGGGACCTGCCGGACGAAGCGCCGCAGGTAGCAACACCTGTCGAGCCCGCCCCGCCGATACACGAGCCAACCAACACAGCAAAAACCAACCCGCTGGACAGCGCGATCAACGCCGCAAAAGACTGGCTGTTGGGCGGGAATGCAGTGCTGCGCGTGGGTGTCGTGGTGCTGTTCCTCGGCCTGGCGTTTTTGCTGCGCTATGCCACTGAGGGCATGGTCGTGCCGCTTGAAGCACGCTACGCCGCAGTCGCCGCCAGTGCGCTGGCCCTGCTCGGTCTGGGCTGGTGGCTGCGCAGGCGCAACGGTCCTTACGCCTTGATGCTGCAAGGCGCAGGCGTTGGGGTGCTGTACCTGACCGTGTTCGCCGCGATGAAACTGCACACCCTGCTGGACCCGACCCTGGGCTTCGCGCTGCTGGTCGCAATCACCAGCTTCTCAGCCATTCTGGCGCTGACGCAAAATTCGCTGGCACTCGCCTGCGCTGGCGCGCTCGGCGGCTTCGCGGCACCGTTGCTGGCCTCGACCGGGCAAGGTAGCCATATCTCGCTGTTCAGTTACTTTGCCCTACTCAATGCGGGCATCATCGCCATCGCATGGTTCAAGGCCTGGCGCACGCTCAACCTGATCGGCTTCTTCGGCACTTTCGGCATCGGCTTCGCCTGGGGCCTGCAGGCTTACACTCCGGCATTGTTCTGGAGCACCGAGCCCTTTCTGATGGTGTTCTTCCTGATGTATCTGGCCATCGGCCTGCTGTTTGCCCGCCGCAAACTGCTCGAACTGGACAGCGCGCCACCTGACCATACTCGCGAAGCCATGCTGCGCTGGGCTGCGCGTCAGGGCGATTACGTCGACGGCACGTTGTTGCTGGGCACGCCGATAGTCGGCTTCGGCCTGCAATATGCGCTCGTCGAGCATTTGGAATTCGGCGCTGCGTTCAGCGCGCTTGGGTTGGGCTTGATCTACATGGCGCTGGCACGCTGGCTGGCAGCACGTGCACCGGGCCAAACCGCCTTGCTGATGGAAACCTGCCTGGCGCTGGGCGTGGTGTTTGCCACGCTGGCGATCCCGTTGGGCCTGGGTTCTCAGTGGACGACGAGCGCGTGGGCTGTGGAAGGCGCGGCGATTTTCTGGCTGGGTTTGCGGCAGCAGCGCAAGCTGGCACAGGCTTTCGGCCTGCTGCTGCAACTGTGCGCCAGCGTGATGTTGATCAATGCGTCAGGCAGCGCCGACTCGGCTGACGACTACTGGACGCCGATGATCCTGGCCATCGGTGCGCTGGTCAGTGCCTGGAGTGCGTACCGCTTCAACACCCTGACCCTTATCGATCAAAAAGTCGCCAGAACCGTACTGACCGTATGGGGTGCGATCTGGTGGTCGGTTTCATTGATCAGCGTCGTGCAGTTGTACGTTCCCATTGGAGTGCAAACGTCTGTGCTGTTGATCGCCGCCGCGCTCAGCGTGGCAATCTGGACAGTGCTGTCCGTACGCTTGCGCTGGCCAGACCTCGCCGCGCTGTGCAGCACGCTTACGCCCGTCAGCGCAGCATTACTGTCGGGCTCGCTGAGTGAACATTACCACCCCGCCGCCCACTGGGGCTGGCTGGCCTGGCTGGTGGTGTTCGCCGTGCATCTGCTGACTCTGCGCTATCTGGCAGACCGGCAGCCCATCCTCGCACGACGTGTCGCTCACACCGCGGGCTGCCTGCTGATCATCGCCGTGCTGGCTCTGGAACTGCGCTTCGGCCTGCTGCAACTGTCCGAACATTACAACGCCTGGCGCTGGCTGGGCTGGGCGATTCTGCCGAGCCTGTTCCTGCTGGCGATGAGCTCGGCGCGCCAATGGCCGTGGCCGGTAAAAGCCTGCCCCGAAGCCTATCACCTCGGTGCCGCTGCGCCGCTAGCGGTGTTGATGCTGGCGTGGTTCTGGCTGGCGAATACCTTGAGCGACGGCGCGGCGGAACCACTGCCATATATCCCGCTGTTCAACCCGCTGGAAATCGGTTTGCTATTGTCACTGGCAGGGGTCTGCCTGTGGCTGCGCAAACAGGTCATGCGCCTTGGTAACGCTGCGTTGCTGGTGGCTGGCGCCTCGCTGTTCCCGCTGGTCACGACGATGGTCATGCGCACGGCGCATCATTGGGCTGATGTGCCATGGAACACCGGGGCGCTGCTTGACTCGATGCGCGTCCAGGCCGGGTTGTCGATAGTCTGGACGCTGATGGCACTGGCCCTGATGATCGGCGGTCACATGCGCTCCAACCGCCAGCTGTGGCTGGGCGGAGCAGCGTTGATCGGGATGGTGGTGGTCAAGCTGTTCTTCGTCGAGCTGAGCAATCGTGGCGGCATGGAGCGCATCGTCTCGTTCATCGGTGTTGGCATTTTGCTATTGGTGGTGGGATATTTCGCACCATTACCGCCGAAACACTCTGCCACAGAGGCCGGCGAAGAACCCGGCCCAGGCTCGACTGCCGCGCCGGACACGCTATGAGGAAACCGTTCTTGAGTCATCCTGCCATGAAGATCGCCGTGCTTGGCCTGGCCTTGTGCACGGCGATAACCGCCCTCGCTCAGGACAAACCGGCGGACTTTGCCAGCCAGACGCCGCTGAGCCTGAGCGGCGAAGGGCCGTGGTATCGCATCGAGTTGCCGCTTGCCGTCCAGTTGAATGCCCGGCAGACCGATCTGAGCGATGTACGTGTGTTCAATGCCGAGGGCCAGACGCAGGCTTACTCGATCACGCCGCGCCAACCCGCCCCCGAACAAGAGCCGGTGCCGATTGAGGTCAACTGGTTCGCCCTGTACAGCACACAGGAATCAGCCGACGCCGCGCCGGTCATCCGTATCGAGCGCTCCAGCAACGGCAGCGTGATCGAGGTCCAGCCACAAAGCGATATCGAAGCGGGCGAAGAAGTGCTGCGCGGCTGGTTGCTGGACACCAGCGCAATCAAGGCACCGCTGGAGCAGTTGGTTATCGACTGGAGCACCGAGCGGGAGGGCTTCCAGAACTTCAGCATCGAAGCCAGTGATGACCTGCAGCACTGGCGCAACTGGGGCGAGGGACAGGTTGCACGGCTGTCGTTTGCCGACGAAGTGGTCGAACAGCGCGAAGTCGGCCTGCCCGGCCAGAGCGCGCGCTATCTGCGCCTGCTGTGGCATTCCCCGCACAGTGCGCCGCTGCTGATCTCTGCGCACCTGCTGAGTGCCAGCAGAGACACTCCAGCCACGCCGCTGACCTGGTCGCCACCGGTCAAGGGCAGCGTCGAAAGCCCCAACGAGTATGTCTGGCAACTGCCCACCGGCTTGCCGATAGGCCGCGTCAGGATCGACATCACCCAGCCCAACAGCCTGGCACCGGCGACGCTCTACGGCCGGCTCGATGCCGGGCAGCCCTGGCAGCCAATCAGCAGCGGCCTGCTGTATCGGTTGTCGCAGAACAACAGCGATGTCCTGCAGGACCAGTTGCAATTGTCCGGACGCATCGTTCGGCAGCTCAAGCTGGTGGTGGATGATCGCGGCGGCGGACTGGGCAGTGAAGCGCCGCAGTTGAGTGTGGCCGTGCCTGCCACGGAGGTGGTGTTCCTGGCGCGCGGTAACGGGCCCTTCACCCTGGCAATCGGCAACCCAAGCGTCAAGGCTGCCAACCTGTCGCTGGCCACGCTGATTCCCGACCTGAGCCCGGAGAAGCTCGCGACTCTCGGCACAGCAAGCCCGGCCACGGCTACCGTGGCCAACATGGCCGCTGCGCCGATCGCCGTGCAACAAACTACTGACTTCAAACGCCTGGGGCTTTGGGCCCTTCTGCTGCTTGGCGTGGTGTTCCTTGGCTGGATGGCATTCAGCACGCTGCGCGCTGCAAAACGCTAAAACGGGCGGCCTGTCAGGTGCGGTTCGCCTGACATCTGAACTGAAACAGTCTTAAGCCAGTCTCATAGCAGTATTACGTCGCCACTCGCGTTAAACTGCGCGGGTTTTCATACCCCCTATTTTCGGAGCTATCCATGTCCCGCGTTACACTAAGTCGTTACTTGATTGAGCAGACTCGCAGCAACAACACCCCTGCCGATCTGCGCTTCCTGATCGAAGTTGTGGCGCGCGCATGCAAGGAAATCAGCCACGCCGTCTCCAAGGGCGCGCTGGGTGGCGTACTGGGCAGCATGGGCACCGAAAACGTGCAGGGCGAAGTGCAGAAAAAGCTCGATGTGATCTCCAACGAGATTCTGCTCGAAGCCAACGAATGGGGCGGTCACCTGGCCGGCATGGCTTCCGAAGAAATGGACAACGCCTACCAGATCCCGGGCAAATACCCGAAGGGTGCCTACCTGCTGGTTTTCGACCCATTGGACGGCTCGTCGAACATCGACATCAACGCACCGGTCGGCACGATCTTCTCGGTACTGCGCTGCCCGAACGAATACCTGAGCCAGAACGAAGCGCTGAATGAAAAGGCCTTCCTGCAGCCAGGCACCGAACAGGTCGCCGCCGGTTACGCCATCTACGGTCCGCAAACCATGCTGGTCCTGACCCTGGGCGATGGCGTGAAAGGCTTCACCCTGGACCGTGAAATGGGCAGCTTCGTGCTGACTCACGAAGACATCACCATCCCGGAGTCCACTCAGGAGTTCGCGGTCAACATGTCCAACCAGCGTCACTGGGAAGCCCCGGTACAGCGCTACGTGAGCGAGCTGCTGGCCGGTGAAGACGGTCCGCTGAAAAAGAACTACAACATGCGCTGGGTCGCGGCGATGGTTGCCGACGTGCACCGTATCCTGACCCGTGGCGGCCTGTTCATGTACCCGCGCGACAGCCGCGAGCCTTCCAAGCCGGGCAAGCTGCGCCTGATGTACGAAGCCAACCCGATGTCCTTCCTGGTAGAACAGGCTGGCGGCGCGTCCACCGACGGCCATCAGCGCATTCTCGACATTCAGCCTGAAGGCCTGCACCAGCGCGTAGCGGTGTACTTGGGTTCCAAGGAAGAAGTCGAGCGTGCCACCGCGTATCACAAGGCGTAAGACGCCTTCTGCACCGGTAGTGATCGGGCCATGCTCGATCACTGCCGAGTGAGCCAATGCTCTGAAACACGAGCAGTCAGCCATTCGCTCAGCCCCGTCTGCGGGCCAACTATCTGATCCTCGGCACAAATCCTTGCGCCGTCCGGGAACCAGAGTCCCTTTTTCTCTTCTAAGCTTGCGGTACTGCGCCAGCGCCAGACTGCACCGGCTTGCACTGCGACGCGACCCCCTTCCGTTCAGGAGCTACATCCATGTCCTTGCGTTCTGTCGCGTTACTCTCGTTCTGCGTCCTGCTGGCTGCCTGCAGCAAGATCACTCAGGAAAACTATTCCAAACTGTCCGCTGGCATGCCCAAGGCTCAAGTCGAGTCCTTGCTGGGCAGCCCGACGGAATGTTCCGGTGCCTTGGGCATGTCGAGCTGCACCTGGGGCGACCAGAACACCTTTATCAGCGTGCAATACGCAGCGGACAAGGTGGTGCTGTTCTCGGGTCAGGGTCTGAAATAACCCATGATCAAGGTACTGGTACGTTTTGGAATTTGTGTCATGGCCAGCTTTTTGGCCATCGGTTTTGCCCACTCGGCTGACAACCTCGAGCCAAAGACTGTAGGTAACGTCGACCTCAAGCAGTATCAGGGTACCTGGTACGAGATCGCCCGCTTGCCGATGTTTTTCCAGCGCAAGTGCGCTCAGTCCGAGGCGCGTTACACGCTCAAGGACGACGGCAACATCGCAGTGACCAACCGCTGCCGCACGATTGAAGGCAAGTGGGAAGAAGCAACGGGTACGGCTTCGCCGCAGGTTGCGGGCAAGACCGACAAACTGTGGGTTGTGTTCGACAATTGGTTCTCGCGCCTGCTGCCCAGCGTCGCCAAGGGTGATTACTGGATTCTGGACGTCAGCGAAGGCTACCGTACCGCCGTGGTCGGCAACCCGGATCGCAAATACCTGTGGCTGCTGTCGCGTACACCGACCGTCTCCGCATCGGTCAGGGAAGACATGCTGAGCAAGGCCCGCCAGCAAGGCTACGACACCTCACGCCTGATCTGGCGCGAGGATGACTCGAAGATCGGCAAGGGCGAGAAGTAACCAGGCTGGAACAAGCGTCCGCAAGAACACTATCGTGCCCATGCTCCACGTGGGCACGCCGTCTGGACACTCTGCGTCCTCTCTTGCATCAGCCGAGCAATTCCCTCAACACCTGCGCGAACTCGCGGTTGCTTTGTTGTTCTGCGGCGTGTCGCCCCTCACGTATGACCCATCGCCCGTTGACCGCCACGTCGCGGATCTGCCGGTCGCTGCCGGCGAACAGCCAGCGGTTGAGGATGGCGTCTTCCGAGGCCGTGGCGATGTACGGGTCATTGCCATCCAGCACCAGCCAGTCGGCGCGTTGACCCACTTGCAGCGTACCAATCTGCTGCCCCAATGCCTGCGCGCCACCGGCAAGTGCAGCGTCATATAGCGTGCGGCCAACCATGGGCTGATCGCTGCGATACAGCCGGTTGCGGCGCTGATCGCGCAGACGCTGGCCGTATTCCAGCCAGCGCAGTTCCTCGACCACACTGAGCGAGACGTGACTGTCCGAGCCGATCCCCCAGCGACCGCCCTGAGCAATGTAGTCCACTGCCGGAAAGATCCCGTCGCCGAGGTTGGCCTCGGTGGTCAGGCATAACCCGGCCACCGCGCCGCTTTGCGCCATCAGAGCCACTTCATCCGCCTCGGCATGGGTCGCATGGACCAGGCACCAGCGGTTATCCACAGGCACGTTTTCATACAGCCATTGCAACGGGCGCCGACCGCTCCAGCTCAGGCAGTCATCGACCTCCTTCTGCTGCTCCGCGATATGAATATGCACCGGACACTGCCGGTCGCTGGCCGCCAGCACCTCACTGATCTGCTGCGGCGTCACCGCGCGCAGCGAGTGGAAGCAAAGACCGAGTTGCTGGGCAGGCTGAGCCGCCAGAACCGGACGCAGACGAGCCTGCACATCCAGATAGCTGTCGGTGCTGTGGATAAAACGCCGCTGGCCTTCGTTGGGTGCCTGCCCGCCAAAGCCGGAATGGCTGTACAGCACCGGCAGCAAGGTCAGGCCGATACCGACCGAACCGGCCGCCTGGCTGATCTGCAGCGCGAGCTCGGCAGGATCGGCATAGGGCTTGCCGTCACTGTCCTGATGCACGTAATGAAATTCGGCCACCGAGGTGTAGCCGCCCTTGAGCATCTCGATGTACAGCTGACGAGCGATAACGCCCAACTGCTGCGGGCTGATGCGCCCCACCAGGCGATACATGAGATCGCGCCAGGTCCAGAAACTGTCGTTGGGGTTGCCGGCCACTTCCGCAAGCCCGGCCATTGCACGCTGGAACGCGTGGGAGTGCAGGTTAGGCATGCCAGGCAGCAAAGGCCCGCTGACTTTCTCGGCGCCCTGCTGAGCGGCATCGGCCTCGACGCGGGTCAAAATACCGTCCTGACTGACCTCCAGACGCACATTGCTGGCCCAGCCGTCGGGGAGTAACGCGCGCTCGGCAAAGAAGGCTGACATTGACTTCACACCTCATCACTGTAATTTGTATATACATATACAGACGTTTCAGCGACCGGTAAACCGCCTGCACGCTTGCCGAGCAGCAGGTTAATGGTTAGCGTGAGCGCTTTGCAGCGTCTGAATGCGCTCGAAAACACCGTCTCGAACAACAAGGACTCCCACGTGTCGACTCCGCCCGCCGCTTCTTCCCTGGCAGCCCAGATGGGCGAAAGTCCCGCACCCTTGTACGCCCGCGTGAAACAGATGATCGCTCTGCAGATTCAGAACGGCACCTGGCCGCCGCATCACCGTGTGCCGTCGGAAAGCGAACTGGTGACGCAACTGGGCTTCAGCCGCATGACCATAAACCGGGCACTGCGCGAGCTGACCGCCGAGGGCCTGCTGGTGCGCATGCAGGGCGTCGGCACCTTTGTCGCCGAGCCCAAGAGCCAGTCGGCGCTGTTCGAAGTGCATAACATTGCCGACGAGATTGCCGCGCGCGGCCATCGCCACACTTGCAAGGTCATGGTCCTCAAGGAGGAAGCCGCTGGCTCCGAGCGCGCCCTGGCGCTGGACATGCGCGAAGGCCAGCGGGTTTTCCACTCGCTGATCGTGCATTACGAGAATGACATTCCGGTGCAGATCGAGGACCGCTTCGTGAACGCCCAGGTCGCTCCGGACTACCTCCGGCAGGACTTTACCCTGCAGACGCCTTACGCCTACCTCTCGCAGGTTGCGCCGCTCACCGAAGGCGAGCATGTGGTCGAGGCGATTCTCGCCGAAGCCGATGAATGCAGGCTGTTGCAGATTGAGGCGGGGGAGCCCTGCCTGCTGATTCGCCGTCGGACCTGGTCTGGTCGTCAGCCGGTTACCGCTGCGCGCCTGATCCACCCCGGCTCCCGTCATCGCCTGGAAGGACGCTTTACCAAATGAGCCAGACCCGCATTTTGCGCGCCGTCGACTACCCGCGCATGCCGTGGAAAAACGGCGGTGGCAGCACGGAAGAGATCGCTCGCGACGCTGGCCAGGATCTGGACGGTTTCGGTTGGCGGCTGTCGATTGCCGACATCGAAACCTCGGGCGGCTTTTCGGTGTTCGCCGGTTATCAACGCATCATCACCGTCCTGCAGGGCACGGGCATGACGCTGGACGTGGATGGTCTGAGCAGTCGTCCGCTGCTGCCATCGGACCCGTTCGCATTCAGCGGTGACAGCCAGGTCAATTGCACCTTGCTGGACGGGCCGATTCGCGATTTCAACCTGATCTACGCCTCACACCGCTACACTGCACGTCTGCACTGGATAGACGTGCGTCACCCGCAACGCCTGTTCAGTTCTGCCAGTACCCTGGTGCTGTTCAGTATGGCCGAGCAAGTGGCGATCAGCGTCGACAGCCAGCCGTGGGAAATTCTTGGCAAACACGATTGCGCTCAGGTGGACAATGCTGGCGGTCTGCTCGAAGTCGAACTGCAATCGCCTCGCGCCAGCCGTTGCTGCCTGATCGAGCTCACTGCCACAGGCCAGTAACCGCATTCCTGGCATTACGATAAAAAAGTGCTTCGTTTCAAGGACAACCATGACTCAAGTTCCGAACCGGGAAACGCCCAGAGGCATTGCCGTCCTCGCACGCTTCCTCGCCTCCGAATCAGCTGGCGGCATCGTGTTGATGGCCGCTGCGCTGGCGGCATTGATCGTTGCCAACTCGCCTCTTTCTGCCGGCTATTTCTCGATCCTGCACAGCGTCTGGCTGGGCCTCTCGGTCGAGCTGTGGATCAACGACGGGCTGATGGCGATCTTCTTCCTGATGGTCGGCCTGGAGATCAAACGTGAAGTCCTCGCCGGAGGCCTGGCGACCTGGGGGCAACGAGCCCTGCCCGGCTTTGCAGCGGCAGGCGGCATGCTCGTGCCTGCGCTGATCTACATCGCGATCAATTGGGGCAATCCGCAGACCCTGAGCGGCTGGGCGATCCCGGCAGCCACCGACATCGCCTTTGCTCTCGGCGTGCTGTCGCTGCTCGGCAACCGGGTGCCGACCTCGCTGAAGGTGTTTCTGGCCGCGCTGGCGATCCTCGACGATCTGGGCGCCGTGACGATCATCGCCTTCTTCTACAGCTCCGGTCTGAACCTGCCGATGCTGGCAGCCGCTTTCGTGACCTTGGCGGTGCTGATCGTCATGAATCGTTTGAACGTGCGCCGTCTGTTGCCCTATCTGCTGCTCGGCGCGCTGCTGTGGTTCTTCGTCCTGCAATCGGGCGTACACGCCACGCTGGCCGGTGTCGCCCTGGCGCTGTGCATCCCGATGGGCAAGCCCGAGGAAGAAGCCCGCTCGCCGCTGCTGTTCCTCGAAGAAAAGATGCACTACTGGGTGGCCTTCGCCGTGGTGCCGATCTTTGGTTTTGCCAATGCGGGCGTGTCGCTGGCCGGCATTACCCTGGGCAACCTGGTCGATCCTGTGCCGCTGGGCGTTGCGCTGGGGCTGTTCGTGGGCAAGCAGATCGGCGTGTTTCTCGCCGCCGTGCTGGCCATACGCGCCGGGCTGGCGGTGTTGCCGGAGGGCAGCAACTGGGTGCAACTGTACGGCGTGGCGATTCTGTGCGGCATCGGTTTCACCATGAGCCTGTTCATCGGCAACTTGGCGTTCCCCGGCTCGCAACACCTGATCGACGAGGTGAAGGTCGGCGTACTGATCGGCTCGGGTCTGGCCGCGATTGCCGGGATTGTGCTGCTGCGCAGCCGTTTCAGCCGGCGCTGAAAAATATTTTCAAATCACTGCATCCAGATGGGTTTCTCGCGGGTAGTACATTCAGCAGCCACTTCGAGTTGCTGAGCGCGGTTAAACCTTCTGGAGATTTCTGCATGAACGCAAAACGCTTGCTCTGCCTTGCTGGTACTACTCTGGCCTTCACTTGCCTGTCGTCTGTTGCCATGGCTCAGACCGACCTCCCCGAAAGCGTCCGTGTGCCGGCTGGCAACAAGGTCGGCATGCAAACCACCGGGGTTGGCGAGATCACCTACGAGTGCCGCGCCAAGGCCAACATGCCCAACGAAATGGAGTGGGCGTTCGTCGGTCCCAAAGCAGTGCTCAACGACAAGAGCGGCAAACAGGTCGGCACCTACTACGGCCCACCTGCCACCTGGGAAGCCAAAGACGGTTCCAAAATAACCGGCACTCAAGTCGCCGTGGCCCCTTCGAGCGCTGGCAACCTGCCGTACCAGCTGGTCAAGGCCAACCCGGCCGAAGGCAAGGGCGCAATGACCGGCGTCACGTACATTCAGCGTGTAGCCCTGAAAGGCGGCGTTGCCCCGGCCAAAGCCTGCGCAGAGAGCAACAAGGGCGCGAAGGAAGTGGTCAAGTATCAGGCCGACTACCTGTTCTGGACTGCAAGCTGATAGCCATCATTCACCGGGTGACTGCGCAGCCAGTGGTCTATGCTGCTGCGCGGGAGCCTCGTGATGTCAACGAGGCAGTAGTCTTCCATTGATGGCGGATCATCTTGTCTTCGCACGAATCTCTCTTTGATTACGAAGCGACGTTGCAGGCCTGCGCTCGCGGTGAAAAGCAGGCCTTGCAGCGTCTCTATCAACAGGAAAGCGCCCGGTTGCTCGGCGTCGCTCAGCGCTTGGTGCGTGACCGCGCGCTGGCCGAAGACATCGTGCATGACGCGTTCCTGAAAATCTGGTCCCACGCGGCCAGCTTCGATGCCTCGCGTGGTTCGGCACGTGGCTGGATCTTCAGCGTGACCCGCCACCTGGCGCTCAACACATTGCGCAACACGGCTCGCGAAGTGCGTGTCGAGGACGACGGCAGTGAAGATCATCATGAACAGGCGACACTGGAAGGCTGGCAGGAAATCGGCGATGCCTTCGATTGGCAGGTCAATCCAGGACGGATCACGTCATGCCTGGAGCAGCTGGAGCCGGTAAGACGCAACTGTGTTTTTCACGCGTACGTGGACGGTTATTCGCATCAGGAAATCGCGCAGAAAATTGGCGCGCCATTGGGGACGGTCAAAGCCTGGATCAAGCGTAGCCTGACGGCTTTGCGGGAGTGCATGGGATGACCCGGCCTTTAGACGACAACATTCACGAGCTGGCGGGCGAGTATGTACTCGGCACGCTATCGGCGCAGAAACGGCTCGAGGTAGAGCGTCGCCTGTCGCGCGAGCCCGACCTGCAGGCCGCCGTCGATGCCTGGGAACAGCGTCTGCTGCCCCTGACCGAACTGGCCGAACCGGTGATGCCCTCGCCCGGCCTGTGGGATCGTATCGAACGTAACCTGCTGGACATGACCGCGCCTGCCAGCACGCCGCAAAGACCGCGCGTTCGCTGGTGGGACAATCTGTCGATCTGGCGCGGCCTGGCCGGAGCAGGCCTGGCTGCTTCACTGGTACTGGGCATGACGCTGCTGACCCGCGCACCGGCGCAACCGTCTTATCTGGTGGTCCTCGTAGGACCGCAGGACAAGGCTCCCGGCTGGGTCGTGCAGGCCAGTAACTCGCAGGAAATACAGCTTATCCCGCTGGGCGTGTTCGAGGTTCCGACCGACAAGGCGCTGGAGTTCTGGACCAAGGGTGACGACTGGCAAGGCCCGGTTTCGCTTGGGCTGGTCAAGCCGGGAGAGAGCCTGCATGTGCCGCTGGATAAACTGCCGCCGCTGCAACCCAACCAGTTGTTCGAGCTGACACTGGAGAAATCCACTGGCTCGCCAATCGGCAAACCCACCGGGCCGATTCAGTTCATCGGCCGGGCGGTGAAGGTGATCTGACGCGAAGGTCGCCTACTTGCGGCTGCAGTCGTCCTGTTGCAGCAGGTTGGCCTGGGTCAGGTTGCAGTCTGCCGGTACGCTGCGCGTCAGCCAGACATTGCCGCCGATGGTCGAACCCTTGCCGATGGTGATGCGACCCAGAATGGTCGCACCCGCGTAGATCACCACGTCGTCTTCAACGATTGGATGCCGTGCGTGGCCTTTCTGCAACTGACCGTCCTCGTCCGACGGGAAGCGCTTGGCGCCCAGGGTCACGGCCTGATAGATCCGCACCCGCTCGCCGATGATCGCGGTTTCGCCAATCACCACGCCTGTTCCGTGATCGATAAAGAAGCTCGGGCCGATCTGCGCACCCGGATGAATATCGATACCGGTCGCCGAATGGGCGATTTCCGAGCTGATACGCGCCAGCAACGGCAAGCCGGCGCGATACAGATAATGCGCCAGCCGATGGTGGATCACCGCCAGAATGCCGGGATAGCACAGCAGCACTTCATCGACACTGCGCGCCGCAGGGTCGCCGTGATAGGCGGCCAGCACGTCGGTGTCCAGCAACAGACGAATACCCGGCAGGGCCATGGCGAAACCCTGGATCAGCTCGAGTGCTCGCGCATCGATGCTCTTCAGGTCACCGCCCTGCTGATGGGCCACATAGCGCAATTCAAGCCGGGCCTGAGCCAGCAGTGCGTTGAGCGCCACATCCAGCGTATGGCCGACATAGAAGTCCTCGCTTTCCTCACGCAGGTCCACCGGGCCCAGGCGCATCGGGAACAGTGCGCCGCTCAAGGCTTCAAGAATCTCGCCCATGGCCGCACGCGAAGGCAGCTCACGCCCACCGTGTTCACCGCTCACTCGCCTGTTGCGAGCCCGCCAGTCTTCACGCGCGCTGCGCAACTGGCTGACGATGCGCTGCAACTGCCAGTGGCTGGAGCGGCCGTCGGCGGACGCTTCTGGAATATCGCTCACGCTTGACTCTCCTTGATGTAAAGGGTGGCGACCGACAGTACGGGCCGCTGCTGTTGCCACTCTACGGCAAACATTCAGACGAAAAAAACAACAATTTCTGTCGGAATACGCGAAGAGAGCCGTGCGCACAGATAAGTTGCCGTGCGAGAAACGTCTGCCTATAGTCCGCTGACTCTTTACACGGCTTATCGACCACCATGATCAAAAATCAGCTTGCCCGCTTCAATCGCCTGGACCTGATCAGCGCGCCAACGGCTCTGGAAAAGCTCGAGCGCCTGTCGGTCTGGGCAGATCGTGATATCTACATCAAGCGGGATGACACCACGACGCTGGCCCTGGGCGGCAACAAGGTGCGCAAACTCGAGTACCTGGCCGCCGATGCGCTGGCCCAGGGTGCCGACACACTGATCACCGCCGGGGCCATCCAGTCCAACCATGTCCGCCAGACCGCAGCGCTGGCCGCGCGCCTGGGCCTGGGCTGTGTGGCGCTGCTGGAAAACCCCATCGGCACCGAAGACCCCAGTTACCTGAAAAACGGCAACCGCCTGCTGCTGGAGCTGTTCGATGCCAAGGTCGAGCTGGTGGAAAACCTCGACAACGCCGACGAGCAACTGCACGCCCTGGCAGCACGCCTGCGTTCCAGCGGCAAAAAGCCTTATCTGGTGCCCATCGGTGGCTCGAGCCCGGTGGGGGCGCTGGGTTATGTGCGCGCGGGGCTGGAACTGGCCGAGCAGATCAAGCAGACCGGCATCGAGTTTGCGGCCGTCGTTCTGGCCTCCGGCAGTGCCGGCACGCACAGCGGTCTGGCGCTGGCTCTGGCTCACGAGCTGCCGCAATTGCCGGTCATCGGCGTGACCGTGTCGCGCAGTGAAGAAGCACAGTTGCCCAAGGTTCAGGGCCTGGCCGAGCGCACCGCAGAGTTGCTCGGCGCTCCGTTGCCCCAACACTTCAAGGTCGAACTGTGGGATGAGTATTTCGCGCCACGGTATGGCGAACCGAATGCCGGCACGCTGTCAGCCATCAAGCTGGCGGCCAGCCACGAAGGGCTGTTGCTCGACCCGGTCTACACCGGCAAGGCCATGTCCGGTCTGCTCGATGGTATCGGTCGTCAACGCTTTAACGACGGCCCACTGATCTTTCTGCACACCGGCGGTGCGCCAGCGCTGTTTGCCTATCCGGATGCGTTCGACCAGTGACGTTTCAGCCAACGGGTCCTTTATGCTTTTGTGGAGGGAAAATAACTTTTTTTGTTATTTTTCCTCATAAGCTGATGGCTATATAGTCGCGCCCGGCAGACCACAACGCTTAACCTTACACCTGACGTAACTGCCTGAAAAAAAGCTGAATAATCAGCACGAAGTTGCTTGAGTCGGGTCAGAAAATGGCCAGACACTTCCACACCAACAAGGGGCTTGCATGAACATTTCCGCTATTCGTCGTACGTTTCTTTTCTCGGCAATGGGCTTGATGCTCAATGCCGGTATCGCCGGGCAAGCCATGGCTGGCGAGCAACTGCAGAAAATCAAGGACAGCGGTACGCTCAATGTAGGCCTGGAAGGCACTTACCCACCGTTCAGCTTCGTCGATGAGAGCGGCAAGCTCACCGGCTTCGAAGTCGAGTTTTCCGAAGCGCTGGCCAAGGAACTGGGCGTGAAGGCCAAGATCCAGCCGTCGAAATGGGATGGCATCCTGGCCGCTCTGGACTCCAAGCGTCTGGATGTGGTGATCAACCAGGTGACCATCTCCGACGAGCGCAAGAAGAAGTACGACTTCTCCGAGCCCTACACCGTGTCCGGCATTCAGGCGCTGGTTCTGAAGACGAACGAAGACAAGATCAAGACAGCCACAGACCTGACCGGCAAGAAGGTCGGTGTGGGCCTGGGCACCAACTACGAGGAATGGCTCAAGGCGAACGTTCCGGGCGCGATCGTCAAAACCTATGACGATGACCCGAGCAAGATCCAGGACCTGAGTGTAGGTCGTATCGATGCGATCCTCGTTGACCGTCTGGCCGCCCTGGAAATGGCTGCCAAAACGAAAAACAAACTCGTCCCTGCAGGCGACGCATTCTCCCGCCAGGAATCGGGCATTGCCCTGCGCAAAGGCGAGCCTGAATTGCTGGCGGCCATCGACAAGGCCATCGACAAGCTGCGTGCCGACGGTACGCTGAAGAAATTGTCGGAAAAGTACTTCAACGCTGACGTCACCAAATGATTGAAGAGAGCCTTCAGCTCGCGCTGGACTCCGCGCCCTTCCTCCTCAAGGGCGCGTACTACACCGTCTTCCTCAGTATTGGCGGGATGTTTTTCGGTTTGCTGCTGGGCTTCGGCCTGGCCTTGATGCGCCTCTCGCGCATCAAACCGGTGAACTGGATAGCACGCATCTACGTGTCGTTCTTTCGCGGCACGCCCTTGCTGGTGCAGCTGTTCGTGATTTATTACGGCCTGCCGGAGCTGGGTATCCAGCTCGAACCGCTGAGCGCTGCGCTGATCGGTTTTTCCCTGAACATGGCCGCTTACGCCTGCGAAATCCTGCGCGCGGCCATCAGTTCGGTGGAGCGCGGCCAGTGGGAAGCCGCGGCCAGTATCGGCATGACCCGCTGGCAGACCATGCGTCGGGCGATCCTCCCGCAGGCCGCACGCACCGCATTGCCGCCACTGGGCAACAGCTTCATCTCGCTGGTCAAGGACACGGCGCTGGCAGCCACCATCCAGGTGCCGGAGCTGTTCCGTCAGGCGCAGTTGATCACCGCACGCACCTTCGAAATTTTCACCATGTACCTGGCCGCTGCACTGATCTACTGGATCCTTGCCACGGCGCTCTCGCACCTGCAAAACAAGCTGGAAGCCAGGGTCAACCGGCACGATCTGGAGACCTGACACATGATAGTGGTTGAAAAACTCACCAAGGCATTCAAGGGCAATGAGGTGCTCAAGGGCATTGATCTGCGTATCGAAGCCGGGGAAGTGGTGGCCATCATCGGGCCCAGCGGCTCGGGCAAGACCACCCTGCTGCGCTGCCTGAATCTGCTGGAAACGCCTGACAGCGGCAGGATCAAGGTCGGTGACATCGAGATTGATGGCACCCGCTCCATGAACCAGCAACAGGGGTTGATCCGCCAGTTGCGTCAGCAGGTCGGGTTCGTGTTTCAGAACTTCAATCTGTTTCCGCATCGCACCGCACTGGAAAATGTCATCGAAGGTCCGGTGGTGGTCAAGAAGGTGGCCCGCGAAGCCGCCGAGGCGCTGGGCAGAAAGCTGCTCGCCAAGGTCGGCCTGAGCGGCAAGGAAGACGCTTACCCGCGACGCCTTTCCGGCGGGCAGCAACAGCGCGTGGCGATTGCACGGGCGCTGGCGATGGAGCCGCAAGTGATCCTGTTCGACGAGCCGACCTCGGCTCTGGACCCGGAGCTGGTCGGCGAGGTGCTGACCACCATCCGCGCGCTGGCTGAAGAGAACCGCACCATGGTCATCGTCACTCACGAGATGAGCTTTGCCCGGGACGTCGCCAACCGGGTGATCTTCATCGACAAGGGAGTGATCGTGGAGCAAGGCGAAGCCAAGGCGCTGTTCGCCAACCCGAAAGAAGAACGCACCAGGCAGTTTCTTGAGCGTACCCGCTCCTGATCAGGACGATCAGCATCTGCAAAAAGCAGCGTCCATCCAGCGGCGCTGCTTTTTTCTTACATTTCCGGAAGGACTAATCGTTCAATATCCTTGCTGAATTCCCGCGTAATTTCCCGAAAAATCATCGAAATAATAAAATTAGCCCACGTCCTTCCTGCTCCTTGATTCGTAGCCGGGCGCGCCACTGCGCGTCCGTGTTGCCAGACTTTTCCTTCCGGACACTCTGCTGTCGGTTACGGCCTGTTGCCATTGATACTTTGTGGTAGGACGGTTGTTTCGTGAGGAGTCAACGGTTCCAAACACACAGCGTAGGAAGTATCCGGTTTTCAAGTAAACAGTCCTTAAATGCACTTCGCACATTGACAAGTTCCCGCAAAGCCCATTAGCTCACCTACTTCACGCATTTCAGTGGGGCAGTAAAGTTTCAAGCACACCTTTAATACCGTTTGTAATGTTTGCCATAGCTTGGATATTTAAGGTAATTATCCCCCTGCCTGAAACGCACACTTCATTACTTGAACATGACAACTTATGACGATTCTTTACTTGAACTATTGATTATCTGGAGTACCCCGACATGCGTCAAAATACTTGCAACGCCAGCCCCTTGGGCTTGCCTATCCCTTCTGTTCCGCTGGCCAGCCGACATGGCATAGGCGTGAGGAACGCCTCTCAACTCGTTGTTCATGTTGAACCCTATGGCAGCATGGAAGAGGGCGATCTGATCGAACTGTTCTGGGACGGCTGTTACGTCGCGTCAACAATTTTGAAGGCATCCGACGTCGGCAAGCCTGTCGTCCTACGTGTGCCGGAAAGTTTTCTGCAGAATGGCAAGGCGAGGACTTACTACCGGGTCATGAAGATAGGCGGAGTGCCTGTGACCTCGCCCTGCCGCAAGCTATGGGTCAAGCTGAACGCACCGGGAGGGCGGCTGGTCAGCGCCAACACGGAAGAAAACCAGGGGCTGGCGCCACTCTATGTTGCGCCATCGGTCATACGCCACGGACTCTCGCGCAGGCACCTGGAAGGCGGCTTGCCGATGACCATCGAGCCTTATCTGAACATGGCTGTTCACGACGAGATCACCGTGCGCTGGGGTGATCTGCGCATGGACCTGCCGCCGCTCACTGCCGACGATATCGGTGAGCCGGTCGACCTGGTCGTACCGCCTGAGTTGATACGCGAAGGCGGAGACGAACAACGGCTGGAAGTGAGTTACTGTGTTATCGACCGGGTGGGCAACAACTCGCTCTGGGCGCCACCCCGAATAATAAGGATCCAACCGCTGGGCCATTGAATGCCTGACGACGGCAAGTCGGACAAACCGCATCACTCGACAATACTGTTCAATGGACAACACCGCACGGACCATTCTAAAAACGAAGCGTTAGTTATTCACGCTCATTACCTGCATTAAACATTGGCCACGCGTGTAAGAAAGTTCAACGTCGCTCCGGCATACGCCGTGTTTCATCCGTACTTGGCTCTGCGCAGACGTCTAACATCGTGCGTTACGCGAGGTGAGGATATGAAGCGGCATTGGCGACTGACAATAACTGTCTATGCTTATTCCAAAAAGCACGTTTTAAAAACTTTTATACACGCTTAGGGTATATGCACCGGACCACCGGACATCGTGATGTTTTCCAGCCGCACCTGATGCGGCCTACTGCTACGAGGTTCCGATGGTCCCTTTCACAACTACCCCTGTGGATAAACCCAGGGTCGTATCGATTGACGGTGAGCGACGCGAGTCTGATCCGGCGACGGTAGCGACCCAACGCGTCGAGGCTTCACAAGAGCCTGACGCTGCTCCCCGCCTGCTGAAGGCCACCGTGTTGCAAAACGACGCGCAAGCCATTGCAGCAGCCCATGAACTGGCCGCAGCCGCACAGATCAATGCTGCCAATCGTGACAGACAACGTGCCTTGCCATGGGCTGAAATCGAACAGTTCACTCGCAGCGGACTGGGCAGTATTTCCGTCCCGCGCGCATACGGCGGCCCGCAAGTATCGTTCGTCACAGTGGCTGAAGTCTTCCGGATCATTTCTGCTGCCGACCCGGCACTGGGACAAATTCCGCAAAACCAGTTCGGCATTCTGCATCTGCTGCAGGGCAGCGCCACCGAGCAACAGAAGAAAACACTGTTCCAGAGCGTGCTGGACGGTTGGCGCATCGGCAACGCCGGGCCCGAGCGCGGCACCAAAAACACACTGGAACTCAAGGCACGGATCACCGCCAATGGCGACCGCCTGGCCATCACCGGACAGAAGTTCTACTCCACCGGCGCGTTGTTCGCGCATTGGGTTGCCGTCAAGGCGCTGGATGACCAGGGACGGCAGATCATGGCCTTCGTCCAGCGGGGCACACCGGGCCTGCGCATCGTTGATGACTGGTCGGGCTTTGGCCAGCGCACCACCGCCAGCGGCACGGTGCAGCTCGACAACGTGCCGGTGGACGCCGGGCTGGTGGTCGATAACTGGCGCCTGTCCCTGACGCCGAACATTCAGGGTGCCGTTTCGCAACTGATCCAGGCCGCCATCGATGCGGGCATAGCGCGCGGGGCCATCGACGATGCGATAGCTTTTGTACGCGAGAAATCCCGTCCGTGGATCGACGCCAACGTCGAGCGCGCCAGCGATGACCTCTATGTGATCGCCGACATCGGCAAGCTGAAACTCGAACTGCACGCCGCAGAAGCGCTGCTGCGCAAGGCGGGCCAGGAACTCGACGAAATCAGCGCTGCGCCTATCGATGAGCAATCGGCAGCCCGCGCCTCCATTGCAGTGGCGCGGGCCAAAGTCCTGACCACCGAGATCTCGCTGCTGGCCAGCGAGAAGCTGTTCGAACTGGCCGGTAGCCGCGCGACCCTGGCCGAGTTCAATCTCGACCGCCACTGGCGCAACGCGCGCGTCCACACCCTGCATGACCCGGTGCGCTGGAAATACCACGCGGTCGGCACGTGGCATTTGAACGGCACCCTGCCTGCTCGCCATTCCTGGATCTGAACCAGACCACTGGAGAACACCCTTCATGAGTTTCAACCCAAAAGCGCGCGCTAACGCAGCGCTGATCACCAGTGACGCTCAGGCCCTGCACACAGCCCGCGAACTGGCCCTGCAATTGAAAACCGACAGCGCGCAACGCGATCGCGAACGCCGTTTGCCGCATGCCGAACTGGACCTGTTCAGCCAGTCCGGTCTGTGGGGCATCAGTGTGCCGCAAGCCTTCGGCGGCGCGGGTGTTTCCAATGTCACGCTGGCCAAGGTGATCCAGCTGATTTCCGAAGCCGATGGCTCGCTGGGCCAGATTCCGCAAAACCACTTTTACGCCCTGGAAGTGCTGCGCGTGAACGGCAGTCCGGAACAACAGGCGCGCTTGTACGCCGAGGCACTGGCGGGCGTACGCTTCGGCAATGCGCTGGCCGAACTGGGGACCAGAACCGCACATGACCGCACCACTCGCCTGAGCCGCGACGGGGACGGTTATTGCATCAACGGCCGCAAGTTCTACGCCACCGGCGCGCTGTACGCGCAACGCATTCCCACCTCGGTGATTGACGACGAGGGTGTGCAGCAACTGGTGTTCGTGCCGCATGACAGCGAGGGGCTCAGCGTCATCGACGACTGGAGCGGTTTCGGGCAGCGCACCACGGGCAGCGGCTCGGTGGTGTTCGACAATGTGTATGTCAGCGCCCGCGATGTGGTGCCGTTCCAGAGCGCCTTCCAGCGCCCCACCACGGTCGGGCCACTGGCGCAGATTCTCCATGCGGCGATCGACACCGGCATTGCCCGCGCAGCCTTCGAGGACGCCCTGACGTTCGTGCGGACGCGTACCCGGCCATGGATCGATTCGGGTATTGAAAAGGCCGTGGATGACCCGCTGACGCTGCACAGCTTCGGCAAGCTGGGTATTCGCCTGCACGCCGCCGAAGCACTGCTCGAGCGCGCCGGAGAGTTTCTCGATGTCGCTCAGGCCGACAGCAATGCCGAAACCGTCGCCGCGGCCTCGATAGCCGTGGCCGAAGCGCGCGCCATCAGCACGGAGATTTCCCTGGCCGCCGGCAGCACGCTGTTCGAACTGGCGGGCAGTCAATCCACGCTGGCGGAACACGGCCTGGATCGCCACTGGCGCAATGCGCGCGTTCATACGCTGCACGACCCGGTACGCTGGAAGTTTCACGCCATCGGCAATTACTACCTCAACGACACTAATCCTCCCCTGCGGGGGACGATCTGATGGCGGGTAAAAAGATCCTCCTCAACGCGTTCAACATGAACTGCATCGGCCATATCAACCATGGCCTGTGGACCCATCCACGGGACACATCGACGCAATTCAACAGCCTTGAGTACTGGACTGACCTGGCGAAACTGCTCGAACGCGGGTTGTTCGACGGCCTGTTCATCGCCGACATCGTGGGCGTGTATGACGTGTATCAGAACTCGGTGGACGTTACCCTCAAGGAGGCGATCCAGTTGCCGGTCAACGACCCACTGCTGCTGGTCTCGGCGATGGCAGGGGTCACGAAACACCTGGGCTTCGGCCTGACCGCCAACCTGACCTACGACGCGCCCTATCTGTTCGCCAGGCGCATGTCGACGCTGGATCACCTGAGCCGTGGCCGGGTGGGCTGGAACATTGTCACCGGCTACCTCGACAGCGCGGCGCGGGCCATGGGCCTCAGCGAGCAGAACGAGCATGACCGCCGTTATGATCAGGCCGACGAGTACCTGGAGGTGCTGTACAAGCTCTGGGAAGGCAGTTGGGAAGACGATGCCGTGATCAATGATCGCGAGCAGCGCGTCTACGCCCAGCCGGGCAAGGTGCATAAGGTCCGGCACCAGGGCGAGTTCTATCAGGTCGAGGGTTATCACCTCTGCGAACCGTCGCCGCAACGCACGCCGGTGCTGTTTCAGGCCGGCAGTTCGGAGCGCGGCCTGCAGTTTGCGGGACAGAACGCCGAATGCGTTTTCATCAGCGGGCAGAACAAGGCAGCGACCCGCGAGCAGGTCGACAAGGTGCGCGCCAGTGCCGTGCAGGCCGGGCGCAACCCGGACGACATCAAAGTGTTCATGGGCCTGAACGTGATCGTCGCGGCCACCGAAGCACTGGCTAGGGAGAAGCACGCCGAATACCGCCGCCATGCCAGCGCCGAAGCCGGCGTGGCGCACTTCGCCGCGTCCACGGGCATCGATTTTTCTGAGTACGAACTCGACGAACCCATTCAGTACGTGAAAAACAACGCCATTCAATCGGCGACCAGGAACCTGAAAAACAACGACTGGACGCGCCAGAAACTGCTCGACCAGCACGCCTTGGGCGGCCGTTACATCACCTTGATCGGCTCGCCCGAACAGGTCGCCGACGAACTGGAGTCATGGATCGACGAAACCGGCCTGGACGGCTTCAACCTGACCCGCATCGTCACCCCGGAAAGTTACGAGGACTTCATTGACCTGGTGATCCCGGAACTGCAACGCCGCGGCTCATACAAGACCGCTTACGAAGAAGGCAGCCTGCGCAAAAAACTGTTTCCGGAAGGCACCGACCGTTTACCGCAACGGCATGGGGGGGCGGCACACCGGCCTATTTGATGACGACATGCGCCCCACGCCGAAGCACTTGGCGTTGTACACAGTTTTTGTGGGAGCGAGCTTGCTCGCGAAAGCGATTGCCCAGACGCCCTGCTTTCTGCGGCTGCACTGGCCTATTCGCGAGCAAGCTCGCTCCCACAGGACCGGTGCGCTGCGGGGGATGCACACCGGCGTTGATGACGACATGCGCCCCATGCTGAAGCGCCTGGCGTTGTACACAGTTTTTGTGGGAGCGATGCGCTGCGGGGGATCCACACCGGCGTAGTTGATGAAGACATGCGCCCCACGCCGAAGCACTTGGCGTTGTACACAGATTTTGTGGGAGCGAGCTTGCTCGCGAAAGCGATTGCCCAGACGCCCTGCTTTCTGCGGCTGCACTGGCCTATTCGCGAGCAAGCTCGCTCCCACAGGACCGATGCGCTGCGGGGGATACACACCGGCGTAATTGATGACGACATGCGCACCTACGCTGAAGCACTTGGCGTTGTACGCAGATTTGGTGGGAGCGAGCTTGCTCGCGAAAGCGATTGCCCAGACGCCCTGTTTTCTGCGGCTGCACTGGCCTATTCGCGAGCAAGCTCGCTCCCACAGGGCCGATGCGCTGCGGGGATACACACCGGCGTAATTGATGACGACATGCGCACCTACGCCGAAGCACTTGGCGTTGTACACAGATTTTGTGGGAGCGAGCTTGCTCGCGAAAGCGATTGGCCAGACGCCCTGCTCTCTGTGGCTGCACTGGCCTATTCGCGAGCAAGCTCGCTCCCACAGGGCCTATGCGCTAAGTGGGATGCACACCGGCGTAGTTGATGATGACATGCGCGCCCACGCTGAAGCGCCTGGCGTTGTACACAGATTTTGTGGGAGCGAGCTTGCTCGCGAAAGCGATTGGCCAGACGCCCTGTTTTCTGCGGCTGCACTGGCCTATTCGCGAGCAAGCTCGCTCCCACAGGGCCGATGCGCTGCGGGGATACACACCGGCGTAATTGATGACGACATGCGCACCTACGCCGAAGCACTTGGCGTTGTACACAGATTTTGTGGGAGCGAGCTTGCTCGCGAAAGCGATTGGCCAGACGCCCTGCTCTCTGTGGCTGCACTGGCCTATTCGCGAGCAAGCTCGCTCCCACAGGGCCTATGCGCTAAGTGGGATGCACACCGGCGTAATTGATGACGACATGCGCGCCCACGCTAAAGCGCTTGGCGTTGTACACAGTTTTTGTGGGAGCGAGCTTGCTCGCGAAAGCGATTGCCCAGACGCCTTGTTTTCTGCGGCTGCACTGGCCTATTCGCGAGCAAGCTCGCTCCCACAGGACCGGTGCGCTGCGGGGGATGTACACCGGCGTAATTAATGACGACATGCGCCCCCACGCCGAAGCACTTGGCGTTGTACACAGTTTTTGTGGGAGCGAGCTTGCTCGCGAAAGCGATTGTCCAGACGCCCTGCTTTCTGCGGCTGCACTGGCCTATTCGCGAGCAAGCTCGCTCCCACAGGATCGATAAGCGCAAGACGTGGGAACGAGACTTAGGTATTTTTAAAAGGACCACATCATGAGCAAAACCCTCGCTGCACTGGCCCTCGGCCTGTTGACCCTGACCGCTTACGCTGACGATAAACCCCTGAAAGTCGGGACCACGGCAGCCTTCGCGATACCGCTGGAAGCCGCTGTCGAAGAGGCTGGCAAGCAGGGCCTGAAGGTCGAGCTGGTCGAGTTCACCGACTGGATCGCGCCCAACGTCAGCCTCGCTGCCGGCGATATCGACGTGAATTATTTTCAGCACATCCCGTTCCTGACCAATGCCAACGAAGCCGCTGGCTTCGGTTTGGTGCCTTACGCACCGGGGATCATCAACAACGTAGGTCTGTACTCGAAAAAGTACAAAAGCTTCGATGAGCTGCCGACCGGCGCCACCGTGGCCATCGCCAATGACCCGATCAACAGCGGACGCGGCCTGCAACTGCTGGCCAAGGCCGGGCTGATCACGCTCAAGGAAGGTGTTGGTTACAAGGCCACCGAAGAAGACATCACGGCCAACCCAAAAAAACTCAAGCTCATACAGGTCGAAGCCGTGCAACTGGTGCGAGCCTACGACGATGCCGATCTGGTGCAGGGCTACCCCGCCTACATCCGTCTGGCCAAGACCTTTCCCGCTGACTCGGCGATCCTGTTCGACGGCCTGGACCACCCGGAATACGTGATTCAGTTCGTGATCAAGCCTGATCACAAGGATGACCCGCGGCTGGCGAAATTCGTCGACATTTACCAGCACTCGCCGGTCGTCCGCGCTTCGCTGGACAAGGTCAACGGCAAGCTTTATCAGGCCGGGTGGAAAGAATGACTGCGACCGCGCAACGCCAACGGCCACTCGACACTGCGGGCGCATGTCAACGGGCGCAAGAGGCCGAGCTGCACCCGGAGCTGAATCGCGCGCATGTGCGCTTCATCAACCTGGGCAAGACCTATCACGGCAAGCAAGGCACGGTGGAGGCGCTGGGCAATATCGATCTGGCCGTCCAGCGCGGCGAGATCTTCGGCATTATCGGCCGCAGCGGCGCAGGCAAATCCTCGTTGATCCGCACCATCAATCGCCTGGAACAACCGAGCAGCGGTCGCGTATTGATCGATCAGGTGGACATCGGCGAGTTCGACGAAGACAAGCTGGTGGAGCTACGCCGACGCATCGGCATGATCTTCCAGCACTTCAACCTGATGTCGGCCAAGACCGTCTGGCAGAACGTCGAACTGCCGCTCAAGGTTGCCGGTGTGCCCAAGGAGCAACGCGCGCGCAAGGTCGCGCAGTTGCTGGAACTGGTGGGTTTGCAGGACAAGCACAAGGCGTACCCCGCGCAACTGTCCGGCGGGCAGAAACAGCGTGTCGGCATCGCCCGCGCGCTGGTACACGACCCGGCGATTCTGTTGTGCGACGAAGCCACTTCGGCGCTGGACCCGGAAACCACCCAGTCGATCCTCGGCCTGCTGCGCGAGATCAACCAGCGCCTGGGCCTGACCATCGTGCTGATCACCCATGAAATGGCGGTTATCCGTGATATCTGCCACCGCGTGGTGGTGCTGGAACAGGGGCGAGTCGTCGAGCAGGGGCCGGTATGGCAGGTGTTTGGCGACCCGCAGCACGACGTCAGCAAAACCTTGCTGGCTCCGCTGCAAACCGGGCTGCCGAAAGAGTGGGCAGAGCGCCTGAGCGATCAGCCGCAACGATCCGATGCGGCCCTGCTGCTGGACGTGCATTTCACCGGTGTCAGTGACGAAGGGCCGGATCTGGCCGCGCTGTTTGCCGCACTGGGCGGCAAGGTGCAATTGCTGCAGGGCGGCGTCGAGCGGATTCAGGAGCGGCCCATCGGGCATCTCATTCTGTCGGTTGCCGGCTCGCCACACAGCCGGGAAGAACTGCTGGCGCGCGCCCGCACACTGGCGCCACGCGCGGAGGTATTGGGTTATGTGGGTTGATCGCTTGCTGCAAGGCACCCTCGACACGTTTCTGATGGTCGGTGTGTCGTCATTGATCGCACTGCTGCTGGGCATTCCGCTGGCAGTGATTCTGGTCACCAGTTCCAAAGGCGGCATCTACGAAGCACCGGGGATCAACCGGGTGCTGGGTGGCTTCGTGAACCTGTTTCGTTCGATTCCGTTTCTGATCCTGATGGTCGCGCTGATTCCGTTCACGCGGATGATCGTCGGCACCACCTATGGCGTATGGGCAGCCGTCGTGCCGCTGACCATTGCCGCCACGCCATTCTTTGCGCGGGTCGCTGAAGTGAGCCTGCGGGAGGTCGATCATGGTCTGGTTGAGGCCGCGCAAGCGATGGGCTGTCGGCGCTGGCATATCATCTGGCATGTGCTGCTGCCGGAGGCGCGTCCCGGTATCGTCGGCGGCTTTACGATCACGCTGGTGACCATGATCAACTCATCGGCCATGGCCGGTGCCATCGGCGCAGGCGGGCTGGGCGATATTGCCTATCGCTATGGCTATCAGCGCTTCGACACGCAGGTGATGTTGACAGTGATTGTCTTGCTGGTAGCGGTCGTCGCGCTGGTGCAGCTGGGCGGGGACCGGCTGGCACGCAGCTTCGACAGGCGCTGAGCAGCCGCAACGCAGCGAGGGTATATTGGCGGTCTTCCTTTACCGGACCGCCCTTGATGAAACTCGATCCACAGACCCTTGCGCAGATCACCTCCGCGACCCTCGACAATTACAACCGCGTGGCCGACGACTTTCGCGAAGGCACCCGCGACCACGACGTCAGTCAGAACATCGACGCCCTGCTGCGGCATATCGAAGGACCGGCACCCTGGCAGATTCTCGATTTCGGCTGCGGGCCGGGCCGCGACCTGAAAACGTTTACCGCGATGGGCCATGTGGCGGTCGGGCTCGACGGGGCCGAACGTTTCGCCGAGATGGCCCGTGCCGAGACCGGTTGCGAAGTGCTGCAACAAAACTTCCTCGAACTCGACCTGCCGCACAGCCGCTTCGATGGCGTTTTCGCCAACGCGGTGCTGTTTCACATCCCCAAACAGGAGCTGCCGCGCGTCCTGCGTCAGTTGCATGACGCGCTCAAGCCGGGCGGCGTGCTGTTCAGCTCCAACCCGCGTGGTGAGAATCAGGAAGGCTGGAACGGCGAGCGTTACGGCGCTTATCACGACCTGGAATCATGGCGCACATTGCTGACCGAAGCCGGCTTTATCGAACTGGAGCATTACTACCGCCCCGCCGGATTGCCGAGAGAGCAGCAGCCGTGGCTGGCGAGTGTCTGGCGGCGTCAGTGATGTCCGGCGCTGTGCAGTCCGCGTGCTGTTACTTCTGACAGTATCGGCAAATACTCACGCGCCTTAGGATGGACTCCCATCCGCCTACGCAGGCGGCTGGCAATGGAATCCATTTGAACCGATCAAAGGAACTGATCATGGCGACCGAATTCGTGAAAAACGGCAACTTCAGCGACGATCTCAAGTACTGGGCAGCACCGGAGGGCTTTGATCCTGACTTCAAGCCGTGGCCCGCAGGGGATGGGCAGAGCATCAAACTGGATGCGACTGGAGTGACCGTAAGCCAATTTATCAATGCGCTGCCTGACTCTACCCTGCATATCGAGTTCGATGTGCATAGCGCAGACCTGAAATTAGACGAGGCGCTCTTTGTTATAGCCGTGGGAGGTTATAACAAAGAGGGCGCGCTGAATATGACACCGGTCATTGGCCTCGCCACTGAAGAGTGGGAACATTTTTCAGGCGACGTTACGTTCGGAGAAGCGCTTGAAAAATGCTTCGTGAATCTGTCGGCGCCTTCGAACACGTTCCGCTTCTCGCTCTCAAACTCAAGGCTGGCTTCACCGTACGGCCCGGTACGGTTCGCCAACCTCAGCCTGTCCACGATCGACGTCAAAGACGCAGACGAGACCGACTGATTGCCCACAGGCGGCAGGGCACGCCGACCTCAATGCGCTGGCTGCGCGTGCTCGCCGTCATCCTTGTCAGCTGCTTCGCGACGCTGTTCATCGGTCGGTTCCTTGATGCGATACCAGGCCACGTACAACGCTGGCAGGAACAGCAAGGTCAGCAGCGTGGCGATGATGATGCCGCCGATCATGGCGTAGGCCATCGGCCCCCAGAACACCTCTCGGGCGATTGGAATCATACCCAGGCTGGCCGCTGCCGCCGTCAACAGGATCGGACGACGGCGATGCTCGGTGGCTTCGACCACAGCGTCCCAAGGCAGATACCCACTGCGCTCATAGGCATCGATCTGGGTCACCAGAATCACCGAGTTGCGGATGATGATGCCGATCAGCGCCAGCACCCCGAGAATCGCCACGAACCCCAGTGGCGTCCCCGTCGGGATCAGCGCCAGCACCACACCGATTAGCCCCAGAGGCGCGACACTGGCCACCAGAAACATCTTCTGAATGCTGTGCAACTGAATCATCAGGAACGTCGCCATGAGGAACAGCATCAGCGGCGCAACGCTGGCAATCGGCCCCTGCGCCTTGCTGCTTTCTTCGACCGTACCGCCGGTTGCAACCTTGTAGCCGACCGGCAGACCTGCGGCAAACTTGTCGATTTCCGGTTGCAGCTGCTTGACCAGATCAGTCGGCTGAATTGCATCGCGGACGGCGCCTTTCACCGTGATGGTCGGCTTGCGATCGCGGCGCCAGACCAATGGCTGCTCCAGCTCGTAACCGACCGTGGCGAACGCCAGCAGCGGGATCGACGTGCCGGTCGGCGTCACGATCTGCAGGTTCTGCAGGGTTTCCGGTGTGCCGCGCTCGGCATCTTCAGCACGCCCGATCACGTTGATCAGGTAGATATCATCGCGCACCTGGGTCACGGTAGAACCACTGACCACGCTGTTCATCAGCTTGGCGACGTCTTCCGACGACAGACCCAACTGCCGGGCCTTGTCCTGGTTGATGTCGATGCGCAGGACCTTGCCCGGCTCGTTCCAGTCGTAGATCACTTCGCCCACATGCGGGTTGTGATCGAGCAGCGTAGCCAGTTCGATAGCGTGCTGGCGTACCTTGTCGATGTTCTCGCCGCTGACGCGATACTGCAACGGACGACCCACCGGCGGGCCCATTTCCAGCGCCTGCACATAGGACCCGATGCCGACGAAGTCATCACGCAGGCGTTTTTGCAGACGGGCAGTCAACGCGCCACGCTCCTCCAGGCCTTTACTGACAATCACCAGCTGGGCGTAGAACGGATTTTCCAGCTGCTGATCGAGCGGCAGGTAGAAACGCAACGCGCCCTGGCCGATGTAGGTGCTCCAGCGCTCGATGTCCGGATCGTCCTTGAGGCTCGCTTCAAAACGATCCACTACCTTGCGCGTCTCGTTGATCGAGGCGTTCTGCGGCAGGTTCAGGTCGACCAGTATTTCCGGGCGGTCCGAAGACGGGAAGAACTGGTTCTGCACGAACTGCATGGAGAACAGCGACGCGGCGAACAACCCTACCGTGATGGCAATCGCCAGCCAGCGATGACGCATGGCCCAGAGCATGCTGCCGTTGAATGCCCGGCCTATGCGGCCCGGCTCTTCGGATTTGGGCTTGATGTTGGCGCTCAGAATGTGCACGCCGATCACCGGCGCAAACAGCACGGCAACCACCCACGACACCAGCATCGCCACGGCAATCACGGCAAAAAGTGTGAATGTGTATTCCCCCGCCGAGCTGTTGTTCAGTCCGATCGGCACAAAGCCAGCCACAGTCACCAGCGTACCGGTGAGCATCGGGAACGCTGTCGAGGTGTAGGCGTACGTCGCGGCCTGCTCCTTGGATTCGCCCATTTCCAGCCGTGTGACCATCATTTCCACGGTAATCATGGCGTCATCCACCAGCAGGCCGAGGGCGATGATCAGCGCGCCGAGGGAAATCCGTTGCATGGTGATGCCGCTGTATTCCATGAACACGAACACCATCGCCAGTACCAGCGGAATCGAACACGCAACCACCAACCCTGCGCGAAACCCGAGGCTCACGAAGCTGACCAACAGCACGATAATTACCGCCTCGAACAACGCGCTGGTGAAGCCGCCCACAGCCTTGTTCACCACCTCGGCCTGATCCGAGACCTTGTGCACACCAATGCCGACTGGCAGCTCCGCTGTGGTAGCGTCCATACGTTCGTGCAGCGCCTTGCCGAAGGACTGGATGTTGCCGCCCTTCTGCATCGCGATGGCCAGGCCGATCGCCGGTTTGCCATCGAAGCGGAACAGTGGCTTGGGCGGATCGGTGTAGCCGCGGGTGATGTCAGCAATGTCGCTCAGACGGTAAAAACGGTCATTGATGCGCAGATTGACCGCAGCCAGATCCTTCTCGGACGCGAACTGCCCGGAGGTGCGTACCGAGATCCGCTCCGGCCCGGCTTCGATAACACCGGCAGGCGTCACCGCGTTCTGCGATTGCAGGCTTTGCACCACCTGGCTCTGGTCGATGCCCAATGCTGCGAGTTTGCGTGTCGAGAAGTTCAGGTACACCACTTCGTCCTGCTGACCGATCATCTCGACCTTGCCCAGGCCGGGCACGTCGCGGATGTCGGCGCGAACCTTCTCGACGTAGTCCCGCAACTGACGCATCGAGAAACCGTCTGCGGTAAACGCATAGATCGAGCCGTATACATCGCCGAACTCGTCGTTGAACGACGGGCCTTGCAGCCCCTGCGGGAACTGGCCACGAATGTCATCGACCTTCTTGCGCACCTGATACCAGATTTCCGGTATCGCCTTGGCACTGGTGGTGTCACGCAGGTACACGAAGACTGTGGACTCGCCCGGTCGTGTGTAGCTCTTCACGTAGTCCAGCGAGTCCAGTTCTTCGAGCTTCTTCTCGATGCGGTCGGTGACCTGCTCGAGGGTCTCGTCCACCGTCGCGCCCGGCCAGCGGGTCTGGATAATCATGGTCTTGATGGTGAAGGACGGGTCTTCCTCGCGCCCAAGCTTCATGTAGGAAAACACGCCCATCAACAGCGCGACGAACATCAGGTACCAGACGAACGACTGATGCTTGATGGCCCACTCGGATAAATTGAAATTCCCTTTCATCGCGGGCTTTCCTCATCGACTTTGACTTTCTGGCCCGGCTTGAGGCTGTTGACGCCCGCGCTCACCACTTTTTCACCCGCTTTGACGCCATCGGTCAGCACGAAAGAGTCGCTGTCACGGCTGGCAATAGTGACGGCTCTGGGGTTAACCGTCTGGCTCTGCGAATCGACGATCCAGATCTGGCGTTTGCCATCGACTTCCTGCAGGGCATTGATCGGCAGGCGCATGCGCGGTGTGATGGTCGAACTGAGCGTCACGCTGATGGCCGTGCCCAGGCGGAACGCCGCTGGCGTTTGCGCCAGCGACAGACGCGCACGACGAGTACGCGTCGTGCGGTCGGCCTGGGGTTCGATTTCACGAAGGGTGGCGGTGGTGTTCACTTCCGGATTCAGCTGACTGGCGACGGTGAATACCACGTCGGACGGCAATTGGTCGGCCAGTGTATCGGGCAGGTCGATCACCGCTTCCTTGATGTCCGGCCGCGCCAGGGTCACGACCTCCTGACCGGCTGTCACCACCTGCCCGGCTTCGACTTTCCATTCGGTGACCACTGCGTCGTGATCACTGTGCAGCTCGCTGTAACTCAATTGGTCGCGGGCCTGTTGAGCCGCGGCTTTGGCCTGTTCCTGCGACGAGCTGGCGGTCTTCAGATCGGTCAGGGCGATGTCCAGTTGCGCCTGGGCACCGACGCCGCGATCGAACAGTTCCTGCTGGCGGCGAGCATTGGCCTGGGCGTTGATGTACTGCGCCTGAACATTGGCCAGGTCGCCCTGCCGGGCACGCACTGTATTCTGTTGATCGGTCGGATCGAGGGTTGCGAGCAAATCGCCTTTCCTGACTTCAGCGCCTACGTCGACGTCGCGCCGGGCGATGCGCCCCGCGACCCGAAAGCCCAGCACACTTTGATAACGCGCCTGGATATTGCCGGCAAAGCGCCCGAAATCCTGGACGGACTCAGGTCGGGCTTCGACGAAGACGACAGGACGCACCGGTTCAGGAGGTGTTTCATCCTTGCCACAACCGCTCAATAGTAAGCCGCTCAACAAAAGGCTGCCCAGCGCTACGCATGACAGACGCTTCATGGCTGCACCTGTGCGTTCTGCTGCTTGGGCTGTTCGGCAATGTCGACCTGCATGTCCGGGTGTAACAACTGTCCGCCTGCCACCACGACTTTCTCTCCACTCTTGAGCCCGTCGCCGATGATGACTTTGGCGGTCAGGTAACGGGTGACGGTGACCTTGCGCAGATTGACCTTGCCCTGCTCGTCCACCACCCACACGGCAGGCTTGCCCAACTGCTCGCCGAGGTCCTTGGTCAGCGCCGCCCATGGCAACTCGACACTGGCATTGGCCGGTGCGCTTAGTGCCACGCTGACCACCGAGCCGAGGTCCATGCCTTCAGGCAGCGGGTCCAGCGCGATCTTGACCTGCAAGGTGCCGGTTTGCGCCGACACCGCCGGAGTCACTTCACGCACTTTGCCGCTGACCTTGATAGTCGGGTTATCGAGCAACGTGACCTGCACGGCCTGATCAGTGGGCGGCTTGACGAACAGGGACTCGTAGACGTTGAACACCGCATCGCGATCACCGTCGCGCGCCAGATCGAAAATCGGCATGGTGGCCTGCACCACTTGCCCGACTTCAGCCTGACGCGCGGTGATCACACCCGGTGCGTCAGCGACCAGAGCGGTGTAACCCAGTTGTTCACGGGCATTGGCCAATTGCGCCTGCGCCGCCTTCAACGAACTTTCACTGCCGCGCAAGGCGGCCTGTGCAGAGTCATATTCGCTGCGGCTGGTATAGCCCTTGGGCAACAACTTTTGTTGTCGGACGAAAGCAGCGCTGGCCTGATTCACGCGGGCCTGCTCGGCGGCCACAGCAGCAGCGGCCGAGTCGACATTGACCTGCAGATCCTTGGGGTCGAGCCGCGCCAGCACCTGCCGGGCAGTGACCCGGTCGCCCACATCGACATTACGCTGAATGATCTTGCCATTGACCCGGAATGAAAGCCGGGTCTGCACCCGCGCCTGAACATCACCGGTCAGGGCGACACTGGCGGCGAAGTCGGCACTTTTTACCGTCTGCACATAAACCCTGGGCAGTTCGGGCGCCGCCGGTTTTTCCTCGCCACAACCGGCCAGCGCCGCCAATGCAGCAGCCAGACCGAACGTAACCAGTCTTGAAATACGAACGGGCATGCAGACTCCTTGTGCAACTGCCGGATGCGGGCGTGATCAGGGCGAGAGAATAGCGTGAGTATGCGACTGTGTGCGAGAGGGAGGGTTCATTGGGGCTTGCGTTGTAGAAGCGCCGGGAGACGGCTTGAGCGAGTGGCGTCAGCGAAGAAACGTGGTCCGGCGGGTCGTAAGTGTATCGGCAGAGGAGAGCCGTGATCGATCCCTGATGATGGAGTAAAGGCTTCAGCCTGAACCGATTCGGGATGAGGGGCTACTGCCAGAAAGGTCAGTATCGGGGGGAAGGTGCCTGACAAGTGGTAGCAAATATCACAAGGCCGTTCGGATGACCGAAGCATTACTAATGTTCGACGTATTACTTGAGCGTCTCATGGCAGGGCCTTTAAGAAGCACAGGCACTGCTTTCTGGACCCGTTTGTCCATTATGGAACGAGCAATTGACCAGCCACGCAGCCCAGCCGTCGGGTAAGCAATAAGGATAGCGGCAATCCTCAGTGGGCGAATTGCTGGCGATTCAGGGTCAGTTTTTGTCAGAACGAAGGAAGTGGCCCATGCCGAAGTGGCAACCAGTGCAGACACTCCGGTGAATGCCGAGATTTTTTCCGCTGTATTCGCCGGTCTTCTTGTCTCCTGAACGGGAAAAGCCAGGTTATTGCTGGCGACAGCCTGAGGCTTCACTTTGACACCTTTTAGTACAGCTCTTATAGGTGCACGGACCGCCAGCAAACCAATAATGCCGCTCAGAATTGCAGCACCGATGTAGAGGGAAGTTTCCACATCCTCAAGAAAGCCATGCCCCGTCGGATCAGATCGATTGACCGGATCCCCCGCACAATACGCATAGGCATTTATTCCACCCTTGCCAAACGGACTCAGGCTATCGGGACTGTTGAAGCGCATCAGAACAGGGTTATAGGCGCGATAGCCGTTGCCCAGCAGATAATGACCGGTCAATGGATCGGGGCGCTCACCGTTGAAGCCTGGCAGTTGGTTCAACGCTTGCCCATGCCCATAGGGGGTGTAAGCGATAGGGTCAGACAAGCTGGCCGATACGGTGTGGAGCACGCTGTGCTGTTGGTCCGAGCCGATCAACAGCGTGGCGAGCGCTGACTGCGTGGCCAGCAACTGACGACCGTGATGCAGGAATCGAACGTGTTCTGCACCCTGAATCTCGCTGACCAAGGTGTCGGACTGATAGTACGAGCGGGCAATGGTCCCTGCCGCAGGCGTGCGAGCCGCGAGCCGGTCAAGCGCGTCGTAGCGGTAACGGCACAGAGTAGTTTGCTGGCGCATGGCGAGTAACCGGAGTGGTCTTGATTAGCGAGACAGGCCTCTTCAAGCACACAATGCATTGCAAGGACCGCAGCGGCTACTCGTAGAACTGCTAGGTTGCATCAGGGATGTCAGGGGTTCTGGACGCATTCCAGCGAGCGCTCCAGCTCGGCCTTGGCCATATTGATCAGATGCCTGCTGCTAAACAAACAAGGGTGGCGACTTTGACGCGGGTTAGCAGACCGGTAGAGAACACAGACCCGGCGCACTCGAAAGTGCCCCACGCAAAGCCGCCATAAAACGGTAATTGCGCTGCGTGTCTCTGGACAGGCTGCTAAACCCGATCGCTGAAAAACCAGCGACCGACGCAGCCTAGTGTGCGGATTTGGCAGGCGCAAGGGCCCGGGATTTTCTAGGAAAGGTCATACGCAGGAAAGAGAAAAGACTGAAAGAAAGGTCCTGCAGGACAGGTTTTTCGTGAGCGGAAGTAACCTGATTTGTTCAGAAGAGGACGCAGAGCGTCCAGAACGGCATTCCCACGCTGGAGCGTGAGGAACGATAGGCGCCCGGGAGATCTTCTATCGTTCCTCACGCTCCGCGTGGGAATGCCCTTCATGACGCTCCGCGTCATCTTCAAAACGCGTCGATCAACTGCCCTCGGTGCCGTGCGCTTCTTCGAAGAAGTAGTCCTTCCAGCTCGCCGCCTTGTTTTTCAACACGCCCAGCTCATGCAGTTTCTCGGCGTAGATAAAGGTGCGCTGCGGCGTGACGGTGAAGTCGATTTCCGGGTCGGCGACGATTTTCTCTACCAGTGGCAACGGCAGCTTCGATTGCTCGACGCGGATGTAGGTCTGCGCGGCAGCAGGCTTGTCGGCTTTGATGATCTTCTCGGCTTCGGCCAGCGCGTCGTAGAACGCCTTGTAGGTCTTGGGGTTTTCGTCGTGGAATTTCTCGGTGGTGTAGAGCACGTTGAACGTCGCCTGGCCGCCCAGCACGTCATAGGAACTGAGCACCTTATGCACGTTGGGGTTCTCCAGTTCCTGGTACTGGAACGGCGGGCTGGAGAAGTGCGAGTTGATTTCCGAACCACCGGCAATCAGCGCGGAGGTCGCGTCCGGGTGCGCGAGGCTGACCGAGATGTTGTCGAATTTCTTGTAGTTGTCGTTACCGAACAGCTTGGCGGTTTCGATCTGCAATGTGCGCGACTGGAAGCCCACGCCCGCAGCCGGTACGGCGATGCGGTCCTTTTCGGTGAAGTCCTTGAGGGTCTTGACGCTGGGGTTGTTGGTCAGCAGGTAATTGGGCATCGAACCCAGCGAGGCAATCGCCTTGACGTTCTGCTTGCCCTTGGTGCGGTCCCAGACGGTCAGCATCGGCGGCACGCCTGCCGACACCACGTCAAGCGCGCCGGCCAGCAGCGCTTCGTTCATCGCCGTGGCACCGGAGATGCTGTTCCAGTCGACCTTGATATCCAGACCCTGCTCCTTGCCGTGTTTCTCGATCAGCTTCTGATCGCGCACCACGTCGAGGATCAGGTAGCCGATGCCGAATTGCTGAGCGATGCTGATCTTGCCTTCAGCCTGAGCGCCGCCACTGAGCAGCGCGCCAAACAAGCCAAGCGTCGCCGCCAGCACAGTCAGTGCCGGGCGTTGAAATGCAGTGTTCATGTGGTTCCCACCCTGATTATTCAAAAAAAGACGGCGTTTCAACGCTGCATGCCCCAGCGCTTGACGGTCAGGCGCTCGATGTTGGCGAACAGCAGGTTCTCGACCAGCAGGCCGATGAGGATCACCGCTGCCAGACCGGCAAAGACCTTGTCGGTATACAACTCGTTACGATTCTGGAAGATGTACCAGCCCAGACCGCCCTTGCCGGAGGACGCGCCAAACACCAGCTCGGCGGCGATCAGCGTGCGCCAGGCAAAGGCCCAGCCGATTTTCAGACCGGCGAGAATCGATGGCAGCGCAGCAGGAATCAGGATGTGCCAGACAAAGCGCAGGCCTTTGAGACCATAGTTGCGCCCGGCCATGCGCTGGGTTTCCGAGACACCGAGAAAGCCCGCATAAGTATTGAGCGCCAGCGCCCACAGCACCGAATGCACCAGCACGAAGATCAGGCTGTTCTGGCCCAGCCCGAACCACAGCAGCGCCAGCGGCAACAGGGCAATGGCCGGCAGCGGATTGAACATCGCAGTCAGCGTGCCGAGCAGGTCGCGGCCCAGTTGGGTGGACACTGCCAGGGTGGTCAGGGCGAACGCCAGCACGATGCCGATCAGGTAGCCCTGAATCAGTACGGTCAGGGAAATCCACACCTTGCCTGGAAGCTCGCCGGAGATCAGCCCGTCATAAAAGGCGGCCGCCGTTTGCAGAAAGCTCGGCAACAGCAGGTCGTTGTTCTGCAGACGTGCAGCCAGTTCCCAGATCACCGCCAGGGCGATCATGATGATGCATTTGCGCACCCAGCTCAGTTGCCAGATGCGCTGTGCCAGGGGCAGGTCGCGGGCCAGGTCTTCCTGAGTGAAAGGCTCCAGCGTGATTTCATATTCTTCGCGAGCGGGAGGTGCGAGGCTCATGATTCGGGTTTCCCGGTAATCGTGTAGATAGGACGCGGAGCGTCCTGAAAGGCATTACCACGCGGAGCGTGGGAACGATCAAGGCAGTCGCCTAGTAAGCAATCCGGATGTCCTGAAAATTCAGATCCTGCTCCACCGGCCCGGCCTCGCCCTCATCGAACAACAAACGATGAATACGCTGCGCGGTCTGCTGAAAACCAACGCCGCCCAGGCTTTTCAGGTCGTATTGATGGCTGTTGATTTCCGCCCGTACGCGACCCGGATGCGGTGACAGCAGCAGGATGCGGTTACCGACCACCAGCGCTTCTTCGATGGAGTGCGTGACGAACAGCAACGTAAAGCGCACCTCTTCCCACAGCTCAAGCAGCTCTTCCTGCATCTTGCGTCGGGTCAGTGCATCGAGCGCGGCAAACGGCTCATCCATCAGCAGGATTTTCGGCTGCATGGCCAAGGCCCGGGCAATCGCCACGCGGGCTTTCATGCCACCGGACAATGTGTGCGGGTAGGCATCGGCAAACGCACTGAGGCCGACCTTTTCCAGGTAGTAACGTGCACGCTCCAGCGCTTCGGGACGCTTCAGGGTGCGCGATGCCAGCAGCGGAAACATGACGTTCTCGATCACGGTTTTCCACGGCGGCAACTGGTCGAATTCCTGAAACACCACGATGCGGTCCGGGCCAGGTTCGGTGACCTGATGACCCGCCAGACGAATCTCGCCCTCGCTGGGCCGGATGAACCCGGCTACGGCTTTGAGCAATGTGGACTTGCCGCAACCGGATGGGCCGAGCAGCACGAAACGATCGGCCGGATCGACTTCGAAACTGACCTGATGCGTTGCCCGTACCACACGTTCTGGTGTGCGGTATTCGAGGCTGACGCCGCGAACTTGCAACAAGGCTTCAGCTGTCGGCTGTGCGGCCGGTTGCGGTTGGGTGCTGGTGCTGGCCGTGTGGCCTTGCGCGACAGCATTCATGAACGGCTCTCCTGGATCAAAATGGCGCGGTGCCTTGAATGGTCGTGCGATGCAGTTTGCGACGCAGGTGCGCCGGGCAGCCGGCAGCCAGATGGATCAGGGAACGGTTGTCCCAGAACACCATGTCGTCGGCCTGCCACTGGTGCCGATAGATGTGCTCGGGCTTCACGCTGTGGGCGTAAATCTCGTTGAGAATCTGACGGCTCTCGTCTTCCGGCAGACCGAGGATGCGCGTCGTGAAACCCTCGCTGACGAACAGCGCCTTGCGCCCGTTTTCAGGGTGGGTGCGAACGATCGGGTGGCTGACTTCCACCACCTGAGCCAGTTGCTCGGCGGTCAGGGTCGGACGCCAGTTGGCGGCGTTATGGCCCTCGGCGTAGCGTGCGGTGTAACTGTGCACCGCCGAGCGCCCTTCGACTGCATCGCGCAGGTGTTGCGGCAACGTTTCCCACGCCAGGTGCATGTCTGCAAACAGCGTATCGCCGCCTTCACTTGGCAGCTCCTGGGCGTAAAGCATCGAGCCCAGGCTCGGCAGCTCTTTGTAAGACAGGTCCGAATGCCAGTACTTGCCGGCATCGCCCAGGCCCACAGGCTTATCGTTCTCGACAACGTTGGAGACGATCAGGATTTCCGGATGGTTGGCCAACAGAAACTGCTTGAGCACATGGATCTGCAGCACCCCAAAACGCCGGCTGAAATCGATCTGCTGTTGCGGCGTGATCTGCTGATCGCGAAACACCACGACATGGTGATCCAGATGTGCCTGATGCACACGAGCGAAGTCGGCATCGTTCAACGGCCTGGACAGATCCAGCCCAACGATTTCAGCGCCCACCTTTTCGGTGAATGGACGCACTTCGAAGGATTGCGAAGCAGGTTGAGCGGACGATGAAGCGAGGGAGGCTGCTGGCATGAGAACTCCGACTCCAGGACTGTGTGACTGAAAGACGAAACTCTATAGGTATAAGAAAGATAATTTAAATACCGTTAAGGAATATCCATAGTGCTGATTTTTCACTGCCTCGCTGTGTAGCGTCAGCCAGCATAAATGTGTCACGACAGATACATCCAAGTGTAAGACCGCCTTGCTAGGGTCGGCGCCTCATCCGAATCGAGTGAAGCGCCCGCTATGCGATCCAATAAACCGGTTGCCCATGTAATGGTGTCGTCATTGATACTTTCGCTGCTTGCCGTCTCGGTTCAGGCAGCGAGCCGTGCCAATGACAATCGTATAAACGGTGTCGACCTGCTCTCCGGGTTCAACACCCTGTGGACGACCGGTGCGACCTGGGACACCGGCACGCCGACTGCCCTCGGTCAGAGCCTGCTGCGACGCAACCTGCAGATCGTGGTCGACCGCGCCAACTCGCGCACGCTGGCGCAGGAAACCGCCGCCTACTTCGATGACCGCCGCGACCAGAGCTACAGCGCCATCAGCGGCCTGGGCTCGCTGAGCGATGCTTACAAAGCCGGCGCGGGCGCGTTCACGACGATCACGCAATTCGACGACAGCAATAAAACCGTCAGGTACGACGACAAGGGCAATGGCGCAGGCAGTTCGTCCTCGGCGCTGGGCAAGGTGGTCGATCTGGTCGGTGCCGTGCGTAACGATGCCTCCACGACCCCGGCCAAGTCCCACTATCTGTATCCACGGCCATGGCGGCAGAGCCTCGACGGACAGAGCCTGGCATTCGTCGTCGCGCCGTCCCTGCGCCCGGCCGAAAGCACCACGCCGGCCAGTGACTCGGGCTTCCCCAGCGGGCACACCAACGCTGCCTACCTGTCAGCCTACGCATTGGCCTACGCGATCCCCGAGCGGTTCAGCGAGTTGATGCTGCGTGCTTCGGAAATCGGCGACAACCGCATCGAAGCGGGCATGCACTCGCCCTTCGACGTGATGGGCGGGCGAATCACCGCGACCTATTTCGCCATCGACAACCTGTCCAATTCCGCCAACACGCAATTGCGCGCCGATGCTCGCGCGCAGGCGCTGGCCTACTTCACCGCTCAGTGCGGCGGCGACGTCAACAATTGCATGACGGCCATCGACCCGGCCACCGATCGCACTTCCCAGCATGCGCAGGACAAGGCGCTGTATACCACCCGCATGACCTACGGCTTCGACCCGGTCGGCCCGACCAATCTCGCGCCGGTCGTGCCGACCAACGCTGAAGTGCTGCTGGAAACACGTTTCCCGTACCTGGACGCCAGCCAGCGCCGCGAGATTCTGGCGACCACTGAGCTGTCGTCGGGCTACGCAGTGATCGATCAGTCAGGTGGCTACGGTCGCTTGAACCTGTATGCCGCAGGCGATGGTTACGGCGCGTTCAATTCCAACGTCACCGTCAACATGAACGCCAGCCTGGGCGGCTATAACGCCATCGACGCCTGGCGCAACGACATCAGCGGCAGCGGTGCGCTGATCAAGAACGGCACGGGCAACCTGATCCTGACCGGCAACAACACCTACTCGGGCGGCACGCTGATCAACGGCGGCACCCTGACCGGTCATGCGCAGGCCTTCGGCAGCGGCACGATCACCGACAACGCAACGCTGGTGGTCGATCAGTCCACCAACGACACCCTCGCCAACACCCTGACCGGCAACGGCGCGTTGATCAAACGCGGCGTCGGTTCACTGAACCTGACCGGCAACAGCAGCCTGTCCGGCGCGACCACCGTGCAGGCCGGTCGCCTGGCAGTGAATGGCAACCTCGGCAACTCCATCGTCAGCGTGCAGCAAGGCGCGACGCTGGGTGGCAACGGCACCGTTGGCGGCATCAACGTCGCTCAGGGCGGCGTGGTCGCACCGGGTAATTCGGTCGGGCAGCTGAACGTCAATGGTGACGTCAACCTGGCTCAGGGTTCGGTTTATCAAGTGGAATCGGACGCCAATGGCAATGCCGACCGCATCGTCGCCAGCGGCCGCGCGACGATCAATAACAGCACGCTGTCGCTGGTCGAAGGCGGTAACTGGCTGGCCGCCAGCCGTTACTCGATCATTTCCGCAGCCGGTGGCGTGAGCGGTGCATTTGCCGCCGTGCAAACCAACTTCGCGTTCCTTACCCCGACGCTGAACTACACCGCGACCGACGTAGGGCTGACGCTGGATCGCAACGCACAAACCTTCGCCAGCCTGGCGACCACGCGCAACGCCAAGGCGGTCGCGCAGGGTCTGGACAGCGCGGGCGCAGGCAACGCGCTATGGCGTCAGGTGGTGCAGGACGACGCCTCGACGGCGCAGGCCACGTTCAGCGCGCTGTCCAACGAGCTGCACGCATCGACTCAATCTGCGCTGATCGAAGACAGCCGGCTGGTGCGCAATGCCATGAACGATCGCATGCAACAAGCGCAGTCCGCGCAGTCATTCGGCAGCACAACACAAACCCTGGCCGGTGATGCCTCGCGTGGCGTGGTGTGGACCCAGGCCATCGGCGCGACCGGCCAGACCGACAGCAGCCGCGACGCCTCGGGCCTGGAAACCCGCACCAGCGGCCTGTTGTTCGGCGCCGACGTACCGCTCGACGACACCTGGCGTGTGGGTGCATTGGCAGGCTTCAGCAACAGCAGCTTCGACCTGCGCCACGCGTCTGGCTCGACCGACAGCGACAACTATCATCTGGGTGTCTACGGCGGCGCGAAATGGGGCCAACTGGGCCTGCGCCTCGGCGCGGTACGCACCTGGCATGAGCTGACCGCCAAGCGTACGCTGGACCTGCCGGGCTCGTCCGAGCACTTCAAGGAAGACTACAAGGCAGCGACCAATCAGGTCTTCGGCGAGCTGGGCTACTCCATCGAAATGGGCAATGCGCTGCTTGAACCCTTCGCCAACCTCGCCCATGTGCGCCTCGACACCGACGCCTTCGACGAGAACAGCAACGCCATCAGCCTGCAGAACAAATCCCAGGACAACCACATCACCTTCAGTACCCTGGGCCTGCGTGCAGCGACCCGCCTGAACGCTGGCAGCGTCGTGATCAAACCCAACGCCACACTGGGCTGGCGTCGCGCCTACGGTGACGTCACCCCGGAAAGCCGCTCAGCCTTCAGCGGCGGCAGCACCTTCGAACTCTCCGGCGCACCGATCGCCCGCAGCGCCGCCGTGCTCGGCGCAGGCGTCGACCTGGGGTTGAGCGATACGCTGAGCGTGGGCCTGAGTTACGACGGTCAGGTGAGTAACGATGCTTCGGATCAGTCGCTGAATGCTCGGGTGACATTGGCGTTTTAAGGCTGAAGCGGCGGCTGCTCTCTGTAGTGACGGAGAGCAGCCTGCCAAAGTTATCAGGGGGTCTGAGCGCTCTTGCGTTGACCCTCAATTCCATCCAGCTCTAACCCTCTCGTTTTCATTTCCCGGCCTCCCGATCAGCCTCAACAATCGGGGTCGGGAATGGGCTGCGTGCCTTTGCAAACCACCACAGGGCACCCGCCCCGATAACGCTCGTCAGCATGGCCAAACTCAGGATGACCTGGCGAATGCCCAAAGGCGCTGCGAGCAGGGCCACCAGCAAACCCGCCAGAGGCTGCGACAGGTTGTTGAGCAACGTGATCACGCCCACCGTCTTGCCGAAGTCCTGAGGCGGTATCACCCGCTGCCGGAGGGTGCGCATGTAGACGTTGAACATCTTGTCGAAGCCGACGATCAACAGAAACCCCAGCGCATAGCCAATCAGGTTCGGGCTCAGGGCGCTGATAAATGCCCCGATCGCGATCATTGAATACCCGACACCGCCCAGCACCCGCAAAGGCAGCACCACACGGGCCAGGAAGAACAGGATCACGATAGTGGTCACTGCCCCCGCCGCCTGCAGCACTGCATAGTTATCCTTGCCTGCGCTGTACTCGCCGATGACCATGGCTGCCGAGGTCGCCAGCGTGACGCCGACGATCAGGTTGACCCCTACTGCCAGCGTGATGATCTTTTTCAATTCGGCCAGGCCACGGATATGCCCTAACGCAATCCGCAGTGGCTGCAGCCAGATGTCTTGATGCTGCTCGAACACTTCCAGCTTAAAACGGCCAAGACGTTGCCAAGCCAACATGCAGAGGTCTGCCAGCAGGAATAGTCCGGCGATCCAGAGCACAACCCAGTGCCAGGCCCACACCTCCAGCATCAGTGCCGCCACCAGCGGCCCGAGGACCAGCCCTGACTGGTCGGCGATCTGGGAATAGGACAACGTTTTGGTGTAGCTGTAGTGCTGAAAGATATGCGGCATGAGCACTTCGCGCGCCATGATGCCTTGCGTGGTCAGCACCCCGCACAATGCCGAGAGCACTACGAGCCACCCAATGCCACCAAAGAGTGCGTAGAGCACCATCGCCAGCACGCAGAGCAATGCCCGGTAGACCTGGCTGATATGCAGAATTCTGATAGGCGAATACTTGTCGCACAGCGCGCCGCATAACGGAAACGCGAGAAACCTCGGTAACGATTCGACGAAAAACGCCAGCCCCGCCCATGAAGCGCTGTTGGTGGTCTGGAACACCACCAGCGGCACTATGAACAACAGGATCTGATCCGCCAGCCTGGACAGGAAAAGCGAGATGAAGAAAGCGAGGTAATCCTTGCGCATGAAGAACTCCGTTCAGTACACGCAGCGCGTGCGTCAGTTATCATCCCTCAGGTCATAATCGGCTTGATACATCGATGCTGATGCGCTCTCTCCTGTCAGCTTGTGGAGAAATACTGATGAACTCATCGCCAAGGTATTCGGCCGTTCTGGCCACCCTGTTGATGGTCCTGCTCGCAGCTTGCAGCGCAGTGCCAGGCACTTCCATGAAAACTGTCGCCGTTGCCCAGTCAGACCCGGGCGAAGGCGGTGTTCCCGCATTTTACACATGGCCGGATAAAGTACCGTCGACACCGGGCCAACTGCTGCGCTCGGAGCCGCTGACGGCCACGCAGAGCCTTGAGAGTGCCGGACAGAATGTCCGCATCCTGTACACCTCGACAGACGGGCTCAACAACCAGCCAGTCGCAGTGTCAGGAGCCTTGTTCATGCCCAAGGGTGAGCCGCCAAAGGGCGGATGGCCGCTGATGGCGTGGGCGCATGGCACGGTTGGCAGCGCGGACATCTGTGCGCCTTCCTTTGCCGGGCGCAGTGATCGCGACACGCGCTATCTGAATGAATGGCTCGGGCGGGGCTACGCGATTGTGGCTACTGATTACCAGGGTTTGGGCACGCCGGGGCTGCACCCGTTCGGGCTGAGCAGTCCGCTGGCGTATGGTGTGCTCGACAGCATTCGTGCGGTTCAGAAGGCGGACTTCAATCTGTCTTCGCAGGTGGTTGTGTTCGGGCAGTCGCAAGGTGGCCGTGCCGCTTTCGCAACAGCCGTCTACCAGAAGACTTATGCGCCCGAATTGAACATTGTCGGTGTGGTTGCGACAGGGACGCCGTATCCGATGGCTCAATCGCGTGAGAAACATGCCGGACCAGACACCTTCCGCGATCAGGTCACGCCATCGCTGGCCTATAACCTGTTGCGACTGAGTACTGCCGCGCTGATCGACCCGTCGCTGCATCCTGCCGATTACCTGAGCGACCGCGCAAAGCCCGCGTTCGAAACCAGTCAGCGTGAATGCCTGCAAGCCATCGAGCGCAAGGTGGTCGCGGATGGACTGACATTCAACAACAGTTTCAAACGCTCACCCGATAAGGCACTTGATCAGGTCAATCGCCAATCGGACTACCCGACGTTAAAGTCGGACATTCCGGTTTTTATCGGTACGGGAGGCAAGGATGTCATTTCACCTGTTCGCAGCCAGATCGCGCTGGTGAAAGACGCGTGCAAGGTCGGCGACCGCATCGAGTGGCATTACTACCCGCAGCTGGATCACTCGGGAGCGGTGAATGGCTCTCTGCCGGACTCGACGCGCTTTGTCGAGAAAGCGTTTTCGGGGGAGTTTATGGCGGGGAATTGTGGGGCGACGCAGAGCGTCGCACGACAGTGAGATGATCGTTCCTCACGCTCCAGCGCAGGAATGCCTTGCGTGACGCTCCGCGTCACAGGTCTGCGCCGCGCCATATGCTCAAAAGAGGACGCAAAGCGTCCAGAACGGCATGTGACGCGGAGCGTCGCACGATAGTGATGTTATCGTTCCTCACGCTCCAGCGCAGGAATGCCTTGCGTGACGCTCCGCGTCACAGATCTGTGCCGCGCCACATGCTCGAAAGAGGACGCAAAGCGTCCAGAACGGCATGCGACGCGGAGCGTCGCACGATAGTTAGATTACGCACGACACTCAGAGGGTCAGAACGCAGGCAGTACCGCGCCGTCGTACTTCTTGTTGATGAAGTCTTTGACTTCCTGGCTGGTCAACGCTTTCGACAGCTTTTCGATGGCGTCGGTGTGAGCGTTGTCTTCGCGGGTGACGAGGAAGTTCACGTACGGCGAATCGGCACCTTCGATGATCAGCGCGTCTTTCTTCGGATTGAGCTTGGCTTCCAGCGCGTAGTTGGTGTTGATCAAGGCAAGGTCAACCTGCTTCAACGCACGTGGCAGTACAGCCGATTCCAGTTCGCGGAACTTGAAATTCTTCGGGTTGGTTGCGATGTCTTTCGGCGTGGACAGGGCGTTGGTCGGATCCTTCAGGGTGATGAGGCCACCTTTTTGCAACAGCAGCAGTGCGCGGCCTGCGTTGCTGCCTTCGTTTGGAATGGCGATGGTTGCGCCTTCAGGCAAATCAGCCAGCGTCTTGTACTTGCTGGAGTAGCCGCCGAACGGTTCGACGTGTACGCCCACGCCAGTCACCAGATTGGTGCCTTTGCCCTTATTGAAGCCATCCAGATAAGGCTTGGTTTGAAAATAGTTGGCATCCAGGCGTTTTTCGCTCAATTGAACGTTTGGCTGCACGTAGTCAGTGAAGACCTTGATTTCCAGGTCCACGCCTTCTTTGGCCAGGGTCGGCTTGATCAGCTCAAGGATTTCCGCGTGCGGTACTGGCGTCGCGCCGACGACCAGCTTTTCACCTGCGTGAGCCAGGCCAATGGAGAACACAGCCGCCAGAGCGGTCAGCAAAAACGTCTTTTTCATGCAATGTCCTTAACGAAAATCCGAGAGCGTCATCTAGAAATGACACCTTATTATTCAATGGTTTGTCACAGCTATCCGAACCCTGCGACATCACGCTGACATTACCGGTGTTTTATATTCCGATAAAATACTTTTTAATCGAGTGCTTATGCTTTTTTGCATCAGCATCTACTCTACCTCATCAGGACCGTGCTGGGGCGCGCTCAAGCAGGACGCCGCGCCAGCTCTGAGGTGACTGTTTCAAGCAATTGCCTGAGCGCGGACAGCTGCCTGCGATCACCACCATCGAGCAATAGCTGCGTCTGGCGCTCGATCAGCGTGAACGGATCGGCGATGTCCGGCAGATTGATATCTTCAGCCCGAATTTCATCACCGCTGCTGACCAGCAAGGCAAAGTGAATGACGTTCTCCAGTTCACGGGTATTACCGGGCCAGCTGTGAGCCTCCAGCGTGCGCTGCGCATCCTCGCTGATCAATTGCACCGGCAGATTCAGACGCTGGCTGTAGATCCCGACAAAATATTCGGCCAGCGGCAGGATGTTGCCCGGCTGCTCGCGCAACGCCGGCAGTTCAAGACGCCCCTCGCTCAGGTAGTGATAAAGCCGCTCGTGGAATTTGCCGGCAGCCACGGCCTGCGCCAGATCGATACTGGTGGCTGCGACCAGACGCACATCGACCGGGCTCGGCTGCTGCGCACCCACTCGCGTGACTTCGTGATTCTCAAGCGCCGCGAGCAGCTTGACCTGAATCGGCAACGGCAGGTCGCCGATTTCATCCAGATACAAGGTGCCACCGTTGGCCGAGCCAAACCAGCCTGCGCGGCTGCTGACCGTCCCACTGTGGGCTCCGGCGGCGTAGCCGAACAATTCGGCGTCGGCATAGGTCGGGCTGATCGCACCGCAGTTCACCGAAACGAATAAACCCGAGCGATCACTGCCGCGATGAATATGCCGGGCCAGCAACTCCTTGCCGGTCCCGGACTCGCCACGGATCAGTACCGGTAGAGAACGGGGAGCCAGTTGCTCCATTTCTTCACGCAATCGGCGCGAGCGTGGGTCGATGAACACCAGCGCCTTGGCGCGAATGCTCAGTGGGCTTTTTTCCGCATCGGGAAAGGTCAGCAGCGGCTGGCCGAAGTTTTCGTGAAGGCTCATGACACACTCCCGCCTGAGCCCTTGCGATGGCTCAAGCGTTTAAAAAGACGGGACCCGGTGAGTCCGATAAACAGGCTGCCCGGTCATGCGCGACGACGCGCGTGTTGCTCCAGGCGGTTTTGCAGCCGGTACAGGTAGGCGAACCCCTGCTCCCAGCGCTGATGACCGGACTTGACGTTGATATGCCCGGCCTGACTCAGAAACCCGACTTCCGCGCCCCAGTGACGGGCCATTTCCATGGCGCGCTGGGAGCTGACCGCAGGGTCGTTGTCAGAGCTGACAATCTGCGTCGGAAACGGCAACAGATCAGCAGGGATCGGCGCGAAATTACGCAACGCAGGCGGGCAATTCGGACGCTCGACGTCCGCCGGTGCCACCAGTAGCGCGCCCTGCACCTGACGCAAGGTTTCCAGCGGCGCGAGTTGAGCCCAATGCGCGACGGTGACGCAACCCAGGCTATGAGCGATCAGGATCACGGGGGTGTCGTGCGCGGCAATCGTGCGCTGCAACTCGCCGACCCAGTCTTCACGACGAGGCTTGAGCCAGTCGGCCTGTTCCACGCGTGTGCTGTTGGGCAGGCTGTTCTGCCAGTGGGTCTGCCAATGATCATCAGGAGACCCCTGCCAGCCTGGCACGATCAGATACCGGATCGACTCGTTATGCATGGATTCGCCTCCTGCATGTATGCGTTCATGAGACGAGTATAGGGATGGAAGTTATATTCGCTAAGGAATAAGAAGCTATTTGTTAATTCCCAAAACGAATATCAGCCAATAGACAAAAAAAGAGGCCACTCCCTGCCTTCGAGGAACGGCCTCTAATAAAAATCACTTTCAGGGCAAAGACTATCCGTACTTCGTTACAGGATTACGACGGCCTCAGGTTGCAGGCACAGTACGCGGGCCCTGCTCGCCCGCAGGCAGCGGTACCGGCTCGTCGTACTGCGGGACTTCACGGGCAACGTTCCACACCACGATCGCAGCGACGATGTCGAAGATTGCCAGCACCACGAACAGCGGGCTGTAGCCGATTTTGGTGACCAGCACGCCGAACACCATGGTGAACGCCGCCGCCCCGAAAAAGCCGAACATTCCGCCCATCCCGGTCGCTGTGGCCACCTCGTTCTTGCCGAATGAATCCGAGGTGATCGAATACAGCGCGCCCGACAGGGTCTGGTGGGCAAAACCGCCGATGCACAGCAAGGCAATGGCGGTGTAGGGGCTTTCGACCAGCCCGATGCACGCCGGCCCGATCATGCAGGAGCAGCCGAACAGCATGACCATCTTGCGCGAGGTGAACAGCGACACCTTGCAGTACTTGTGGAACAGCGGGCTGAGGTAGCCGCCCAGTACGCAGCCAATGTCAGCCGCCAGAAACGGCAGCCAGGCGAACATCGCGACTTCCTTGATGTTCATGTGGCGTTCGGTCATCAGGTACAGCGGGATCCACGCATTGAAAGTCTGCCAGGCAGGCTCGGAGAGGATTCGCGCCGAAGCAATCGCGTAGAAATTACGGTTTTTGAACAGTCGCTTCCAACTGCCTTTCCGGGCAGGTGCATCCTTCAGACGCGCTTCCTGGCCGCTGAGGATGTAGTCGCGTTCGGCATCGCCCAGACGCTTCTGATCGCGCGGATGCTTGTACAACAGCAGCCACAGGCCGCTCCACACAATGCCCAGACCGCCAACAATCAGGAACGCCAGCTCCCAGCCACTCTGCAGAATGGCCCAGACCACCAGCGGGGGTGCAAGCAATGCGCCGAACGACGAGCCAATGTTGAACCAGCCGATGGCGACCGAGCGCTCTTTGGCCGGAAACCATTCGGTCGTGGCCTTGACGCCTGCCGGCAGGCCCGCGGCTTCGGTCAGGCCGAGCATGCCGCGGAAGATCGCCAGACTCTGCCAGCCGGTTGCGAATGCGGCGGCAGCGCAGGCGGCAGACCAGGCGATGGCGAAAATCGCAAAGCCCATCTTGGTGCCGATCGCGTCGATGATGTAGCCCGCCACGGGCTGCATGATGGCGTAGCACAATTGCCAGGCGACCACGATGTGCGCGTACTGCTCGGTGGAGATGCTCAGCTCGCTCATGAGCGTCGGTGCTGCGACAGACAGCGTATTGCGTGCCAGGTAGTTGACGACCAGGCCGGCCGTGACCAGCCCCACCATCCACCACCGAATGCCTTTTATCTTCATCTCTTCACCCTGTTTATTTTTAGATTGGCGATGAGCGTCCCGCGGCCAAGGCCGTGAGGCGGCTGGTTTTATGTAACTTCAGGTTACGGTTTCTTCAGAAGACTTTTAGGCGCTTTCTGCCGACGATCATGCGTAAAAACGGATTTTTCGCACGAGGAGCATGCCTTTATGGCCTGAGAATTCAGACTGATCATGAGGTTGTTACTCTTTGAATTATTTTTGTGGTTGTAATTTTATTCGAGTCTTATGTTGTCGTACAACATGGAGAACTTATAGTCATTTACCATTCCAGTGTCAAATGACAGAAACGCTCTGACCTTCATCAGCATGGGCTGGCGACGTGTTGAGAAGGGAGGGAGCGTTTTCGCGTTATACGACGACTGCGCAATTGGCGACTGCTGATAGCTCGTTTGGGCCTATGGGGCACTGCTCAGCGATTAGAGCGCGAACTATTTTCTGTGTGACGGCAAGAAACGCGTCCTGGCACTTGCACAACTGTCACAAATGCTCTCATTCTTGGTGACGGCGTCAGGCAATGGAGTTGCCCGGTGGTGCCTTGTCGGCACCGGCCTGCTGCCGAAGTCACCTTATGCCAGGAAGAGGCGTCCGCATGCCTGAGCCAAGCAGTCTCGCCAGCTGGACCCCCGCTCTGCGCAAGCAGCTCATTGCCTTGGGTATGGACAGCGATGCGTTGTGCCGAAGCGCGGGTATTGACCTGAACAGGCTGAGTGAACCCGATGCGCAATTCTCGCCGGATGTCACCGCCGCGCTCTGGCAACGCGCAGTGCAAGCCAGCCTTGACCCGGCCCTGGGTTTGCGTGTTTCACGCTTTGTCAGCCCGACGGCGTTTCATGCGCTGGGCTACACGCTTGTCGCCAGCGGCTCGTTGCGCGAGGTTTTCGAGCGCATCGTACGTTACCGCTCGATGGCCGAGGACTCTCTGGAGCTGGATTTCAGAACAGTCGGCGAGCGTTATGAATTCCGCTTCGGTACGCCGCCATCCTGTCAGTCACCGGTTCATGAGCTGCTGGATGCATTTGCCGCCATTTACGTACGCACCTGCCGCAATCGGCTAGGCCGGGGCTATGCGCCGCTCGCCGTGCACCTGCAACGTCCGGCACCCGAGGATCCGCAGCCCTGGCACGACCTGTTTCGTTCACCGGTCACGTTTGCGGCGCAGGAGAACCTGCTGGAGTTTGGCGGTGATCAATTCGACAGCCATCTGGATGACGGGCCGGTACAGCTGAACGGCCAGGAATCCCAAGGAGATCCGTTACCGTCACTGATCTGGGAACAGCGCGTACGCTCGGCCATCGAAACCCTGCTGCCGGACGGCGAGCCCACCGCCCAAAGCATCGCCGAAGCCCTGCACCTGAGCACGCGCAGCCTGCAGCGCCATCTGGCCGACGAGGGCTGCTGCTATGACCTGCTGCTCAATCAATGCCGCCAGAACCTGGCGCTGCTGCACATGAACGATCAGCAAAGCTCGCTGAGCGAAATCGCCTACCTGCTGGGCTTTTCCGACACCGACTGCCTGAGCCGCGCCTTCAAACGCTGGACCGGGCTGACACCAGAACAGTACCGCAGCGGCGTGGTGCGTTGAGCATTGTCAGGGACACACCATCGTGCCCAGGCTGCGCGTCCACTCTTGATCAAGCGGCGCAGCGCACATCCATGACGCAGAGCGTCACGAAAGGCATTCCCACGCTGGAGCGTGAGGAACGATAGGTGTCTGGGGGATCGCGAGCGTAACGTGCCCGGAAGAACACCATCGTACCCATGCTCCGCGCAGGTATGTATTGGCTTCTAGTGTGCTTCGATCCGCGCCAGCTCGGGCAGGTCTCCCGACAACCCCAGCGCTTCGCGCACGAACAGCGATTTGGCTTCGGGCATGCGGTTGACCATTTTCAGGCCGGTATTGCGCAACCAGCGCAAGGGCAGCGGGTCGGCCTGGAACAGGCGTTCGAAGCCTTCCATCGCGGCCATCAGCGCGAGGTTGTGCGGCATGCGGCGGCGCTCGTAACGGCCCAGCACACGCAGGTCAGACCAGCGCTCGCCACGCTTTGCAGCATGGGTCAGTACTTCCGCCAGCACTGCGGCGTCGAGGAAACCGAGGTTCACGCCCTGCCCGGCCAGCGGGTGAATGGTGTGTGCCGCATCGCCAATCAACGCCAATCCGCTGGCAACGTAACGCTTGGCGTGACGCTGACGCAGCGGCACGCACAGGCGGCTATCGGCAGACAGCACCTGGCCCAGTCGCCCTTCGAATGCCTGCTCCAGCTCGCGGCAGAACAGGTCATCCTCCAGCACCATCAGGCGCTCGGCTTCGGCAGGTGTGACTGACCAGACGATGGAGCACCAATGCTCGCCCTCGCGTTCCAGCGGCAGAAAGGCCAGCGGCCCGTCATCGGTGAAACGCTGCCAGGCGGTTTTTCTGTGGGGATCGGCGGTACGCACACTGGTGACGATGGCGTGATGCAGGTAATCCCATTCACGCGTCGGCGTTTCGGTCAGGCGGCGCACAGCGGAATTCGCACCGTCGGCGGCCACCACCAGCGGTGCGCGCAGCTGACGACCATCGGCCAAGGTCAGCAGCCAGTCATCGCCGGAGTGACGCATCTGTTCAAGCCGCGCATTGGCCAGCAGACCGATGTCGCTGGCATGCAGGCGGTCGAGCAGCGCGTCCTGCACCACACGATTTTCGATGATGTGGCCCAGCACGTCGGCATGCACGCTGGAGGCCGAGAAGTGAATCTGCCCGGTGCCGCTGCCGTCCCAGACGTGCATATGCGCATACGGGCTGATGCGCCGGGCTGCGATGCCTTCCCACACACCCAGACGCTGAAGGATTCGCTGGCTGGCCGCCGACAGGGCGCTGACCCGCGGCTCGAAGCCCGACTGTTGATCAAATGGCTCGACGCTCAGCGGCCCACCGTCGACCACCAGCACATCAAGGCCGCTGCCCTGCAATGCCAAGGCAAGGGCACTGCCGACCATTCCGGCTCCGACAATCAGCACATCTGCGCGCGTTTCCATGGTCAAACCGTTCTCGCTTGCGGCCGAAGCCCTGTGTTTAAAGTGTGTGATTCACACATCGGATCGAGTCCCCAACCCCATGGCCTGGCGGGCAAACCAGCGCTTGGCGGCGGGCAGCAGGTCGAGGCCGAGCAACCCGACGTTACGCCCGGTGGCAACCGCCGACCGGGAGCTGCCGAACAGGCGTGTCACCTTGTCGGAGAAGCCCACGGTCAATTGCTGATCCTGACGCTGACGCTCACGGTAGAGCTGCAGAGTCGACAACTCACCGGGCGGCGCGGCGCTGTCCAGCAGCGTCCCGGCCAGTGCATCGGCGTCACGCAAGGACAGATTGAACCCCTGCCCGGCGACCGGATGCAGGCTGTGCGCCGCATTACCCAGAATCACCAGATGCGAACGCACCTGCTCTTCGGCCTCGATCAGCGCCAGGGGGTAGACATGCCGTGCACCGACCTGACGCAGCGTGCCCAGGCGATAGCCAAACACGCCCTGCAGCTCTTCCAGAAAACTGCGGTCGTCCAGCTCGGCCAGGCGCTGGGTATCGTTGCCCGGACGCGTCCAGACCAGCGCACAGCGGTTTTCCGGCAATGGCAGCAGCGCCATCGGCCCGTCCTCGGTGAAACGTTCGAACGCCTGCCCGCAGTGAGCTTCGCTCGGCGTGATATTGGCAATCAGCGCATGCTGATCGTAGGGCCGTTGCCGCACCCCGATACCCAACTGCTCGCGCAGACTGGAGCGGCCGCCGTCGGCCAGCACCGCCAGGTCACAGTCCAGCTCGCTGTCGTCACTCAGGCTCAGGCGATAACCGTCGGCCAATGGCTGCATGTGTTTGACCTCGGCCGGCACACGCCAACTGACCACATCACGATCCAGCCCGGCCCACAGAGCCTGACCGAGCCAAGCGTTTTCGACTACGTAGCCGAGCGCCGGAACGCCCTCTTCAATCGCAGACAGGCGAGTGGCGCCGAAGCGACCACGGTCCGACACCTGGATTTGCAGAATCGGCTCGGCGCGTCGGGAAATCTGCTGCCACAGGCCAAGCCGCTCATAGATGCGTCGCGAGCCGAACGACAGTGCCGAAGAACGCGCATCGTAACTGGGCTGCCAGGCCTCACCCGGCGCGAAGGGTTCGATGAGCACGATTTTCCAGCCGCGCGCCTTGGCACCGGCCTGCAGCGACAACGCAAGGCTTGCACCGACCAGCCCGCCGCCGACGATGGCGATATTGAAGCGGCTCATGCGACCTGTTCCTGTGCAGCCGCCATCAGCGCCTCGATCTCGGCGACGGTCTTGGGCACGCCGCCGGACAGAATTTCACACCCCTGCCTGGTCACAACCACGTCATCCTCGATTCGCACACCAATACCTCGCCATTTCTTCGCGACTTCCAGGTTGTCGGGGGATATGTAAATCCCGGGTTCAACGGTCAGCGTCATGCCGACCTCCAGTACGCGCCACTCGCCGCCGACCTTGTATTCGCCTACGTCGTGCACATCCATGCCCAGCCAGTGCCCGGCACGGTGCATGTAAAACATTTTGTAGGCTTCGCTTTCGATCAGCTCGCCAACGTCGCCGCGCAGCAGGCCCAGTTCGACCAGCCCGGCGGTAATGACCTTGACCGTCGCCTCATGTGCCTGGTTCCAGTGCTTGTCGGGGCCGATGGCCTCGAAGGCCGCATGCTGGGCCTTGAGCACCAGCTCGTAAATGGCTTTCTGCTCGGGGGAAAACCTGCCGTTCACCGGAAAGGTACGGGTGATGTCGCTGGCATAGCAGTCGATTTCGCAGCCGGCGTCGATCAACACCAGATCACCGTCCCTGAGCACCGCGTCGTTCTGCTGATAATGCAGGATGCAACCGTTGCGCCCCGAGGCAACGATCGAGCCGTAGGCAGGCATCTTCGAACCGCCCTTGCGAAACTCGTAGTCCAGTTCGGCTTCCAGGCTGAACTCGTGCAGCCCGGCGCGGCAGGCCTGCATCGCACGCACGTGAGCCCGCGCCGAAATATCTGCCGCGCAACGCATGACTTTGATTTCCGCAGCGGACTTGTACAGGCGCATGTCGTGCAGCAGATGGTCCAGCGCCACGAACTCCTTGGGCGGCTCGGCACCGAGGTGCGCTTTGGAGCGAATCACGTTGATCCAGTCCATCAGGTGCCGGTCGAATTCGGGATTGCTGCCCATCGCCGAATACACCCGATCCCGGCCTTCGATCAGGCCGGGCAGGATTTCATCGATGTCATTGATGGGAAACGCATCGTCTGCACCGTACTCACGGATCGCGCCTTCCTGGCCTGCGCGCAGACCTTCCCACAGCTCGCGCTCGGGATTGCGCTCGCGGCAGAACAAGACGTACTCGCCGTATTCACGACCGGGGATCAGCACCACCACCGCTTCCGGCTCGGGAAAGCCGCTCAGGTACTGAAAGTCACTGTCCTGCCGGTAGACGTGCTCGACGTCACGATTGCGGATGGCAACCGCAGCGGCCGGCAGAATGGCAATGCTGTCCGGCTCCATCTGAGCCATCAGAGCCTTGCGGCGGCGGGCGTATTCGGACTTAGGGATCTGAATCATGGGCAGCAGCGTCCTGATGGAGTCCACCGGCTCGCGCTATGGCACGCGCAGGCCGGTGTCGCAGTGATCGGCTATCAGTGCAGTGAAGGCTTGGGTTGCGGCGCGGACGGCTCGTTGAATTCAGTGAACAGCAGCAGCGGCGCTACGCGCATGTACTCCATGACTTCCATGTAGTCGGTTTCGCCGTCTTCGGACTCTTCCAGCGCGTCCTGAACCTGCGCAATCGCCGCCAGATCCTCAAGAACGGCCTTGGCCTCTGTACCCAGCGGCTTGTCACCGATGTTCAGACCGAAGCCTGTCAAAAATCCCTGACACCATTGGCCCAGCGCAGCAGCGCGCTCGGTCAGTGGTTCGTCGTCGCCCGGCAGCAACAGCACAACGGTCATGTCGTCGCCGGTGAGCTCGCCCTTGACCATCTCTTGCAGACCGATGAGCGCCTGACGGATATTGTCTTGCGGCTCGGTTTCCAGCAGTTGCGACGCGTCGGCGAACCAGCCTTCGTTGTCGAAACCGGCAGCTGCGCAACTGCGCCCCAGCAACAGGCCATGCAGCTCGGCAGGAGATACCTGGTGACCGCCACTGTTGAGCAGAGTGGCGAACGCTTTGTACGGAGAATTCTGAATGGGCATGGGTAGCTAGTCGCCAAACGGCGCAATGTCTAGAATGAAGGCCTTGTATCCTAGACTATCCGCGCGACAAGATCACCCGGACGGTGGTTCGAGCTTGAGCACAAGCATCGCTCCCCCTGCCATTCATCAGAAAGTATTCAGTGGAAAACAATGGAAGACACCGACCTGCAAGCGCTGATGAAACGTGTGGAGCTGCTCCTGAAGTATGCCGAGCAACTTAAAGGCCAAAACGCACTCTTATTAGCTCAGGAAAAGACCTGGCGCGAGGAACGTGCCCAACTGATTGAAAAAAACGAAATCGCCCGGCAGAAGGTCGAGTCAATGATTTCGCGCCTTAAAGCCCTGGAGCAAGACTCATGAGCAATGGCAACAGCGTTACCGTTCAGATCCTGGACAAGGAATATTCGATCATCTGCCCTCAGGAAGAGCGCACCAACCTGGTCAGCGCCGCCCGCTACCTGGATGGCAAGATGCGTGAAATCCGCAGCAGCGGTAAAGTTATCGGCGCCGATCGCATCGCCGTGATGGCCGCTCTCAACATCACTCACGATCTGCTGCACAAGGAACATCTGCCTGACGTACAGACCAGCGGTTCAACCCGCGAACAGGTCCGCGATCTGCTCGACAAGGTCGATCTGGTGCTGGCGACAGACACGCCCGGCACACCGGATTCAACTCGGGGCTGATTATTGCGGGGCATTTCTGTATACTCGCGCTGCTCCCTGGAGTGCTTGCCAGTCGGTCATGTCCCTGAGCCGATACGCACAACCACGGGGGTTGCACGTTGGGGTTGGTGTGCATGTCCGCTCGACGGAAAGCCTTAAAACCTCCTGCAATCTCCACCTTGAACTTTCGGGTTCAAGGGCTAAACCGACAGCGGTTCGTCGGGGAGTCCATATTCGGTCAGTTGCCAGCCCCGTTGTCTGGCAACGACGACCCCGCTCAAGCTTCAACCTCCTTTCCGGATCAGCCTGCATGACCTCCTGCTCATGATCAGCGCCCAGTCACTTACACGTCCGCAATTGCGCCGCCAGCTACGCAAGGCACGCAAAGCCTTGAGCCGCAGCCAGCAACGCGAAGCCGCACGGGATATTTACCGTCAACTGGCGCAGCACCCACTGTTTCGACGTGCCCGACATGTTTCGCTGTACCTGCCGATGGATGGCGAGATCGACCCGCGGCTGTTGCTGCGCGAAGCCCAGCGCCGCGGCAAGGCAACCTATCTGCCAGTGCTCAACGCATGGCCGCGCACCCGCATGGTTTTTCAGCGCGTGCGTCCCGGCGAGACATTCATCCCCAACCGTTTCCGCATCCCCGAGCCGCGCATTGACCGGGCAAAACAGCGCACTATATGGGCGCTCGACCTGATTCTGATGCCGTTGGTAGGTTTCGATGACGAAGGCGGTCGCCTGGGCATGGGCGGAGGTTTCTACGACCGCAGCCTGGCGTACCTGGCGCGCAGAAAGACCTGGCGCAAACCGGTGTTACTGGGACTGGCTCACGAGTGTCAGAAAGTCGATCGACTGGCGCAGGCCAGTTGGGATGTACCGCTGCAAGGCACGGTATCGGATAAAGGCTGGTATGTGACGCAGACACTCTGATCGTTCAGCCAACAGGGCAATCAACGATCAGAGTACAAGCAGGGCTCAATGCCTGCCGGGGACTTTTTGCTGCTGCTGAGTGATCTCGACTGGAGCGTCATCCTTGGTGGACCACAAGCTTTGTGCATAACCGGTTGTCACGACACCCAAGCCAAACAAAATAACCAGAATCCAGAGTAAATCAGGCTTGCGTTTCATTGACTGCCCTCCTTAGGCAAATCAATACGATGTCAGCATCGGTTTTTATATAGGCCGTGCAGCAGCGTGGAACTTTAAAGGGCGGCATTTTGCGGTAACGTGAACCAGTACGCAAATAGTGGCGCGAACCGATTGTCGGTTTGTCATCAAGCCACTCGAAATACCGTGAACTTTTTGTCTGTGGAGTGAGCACAATGGCCTATTGGCTGATGAAGTCCGAGCCTGATGAATTCTCGATCAGCGACCTGCAACGACTGGGCAACGCTCGCTGGGACGGGGTGCGCAACTATCAGGCGCGTAATTTTCTGAGAGCCATGACCGAGGGCGACGAGTTCTTTTTCTACCACTCCAGTTGCCCGGAGCCGGGAATCGCCGGCATCGCTAAAATCGCCAGGTCAGCCTATCCGGACCCTACCGCACTGGACCCCGAGAGCCACTATCACGACGCCAAGGCCACAGAGGAAAAGAATCCGTGGAGTGCCATCGACGTCGAGTTCGTGGAGAACTTCAAGCGCGTGCTGGGGCTGGGCTATCTCAAGCAACAAAGCCAGCTGGAGCAACTGCCTCTGGTACAGAAAGGCAGCCGGCTCTCGGTGATGCCGGTCACCGCCGAGCAATGGGCGGCGATACTGGCACTGCGCTGACGGACGTTATTGAACGATGAAGTTATTGAACAGCAGGTCTTCGACAATCGGCTTGCCTTCTTCATCGTTCATAACGCGCTGAACCTGCTTGAGTGCCTCCTGACGAATGTTTTCCTTCGCTTCGGCGCTGCTCATGGAATCAACGGTCTGCTGAGTGAACAGCGAAACCAGTTGATTGCGGATCAGTGCATCATTGCGCTTCACGGCGGCCTCGGCGTCGGCACCGGTCACACGCAAGGAAATGTCAGCCTTGTAGACACGCAGCTTGGGGCCGCCATCGAGCGCGTAGTTACCCACGAACGGAGGCGTCAGCGAGACATAAGCCGCCTTGGGCGCACCACCTTCTTCCTTGGCTTCCTCTTGCGCCATGACAGGCAATGACAAGGCCAGCAACATCAGAATCCACGCTTTCACAGTTCACTCCTTAATACGGTTTGCCACGTAGCTTACAGCTTATGTGTGCTTATCAGGCAGGGCCATGCTTGTTGACCCGGGAACCCGCTTAACTGACTTTATCGGCCATTACCGGAAAAGGAATAGCCCGATGAAAGCCCTGTTATGCAAAGCCTTCGGCCCTGCCAGCACACTGGTGCTCGAAGACGTCCCCGGCCCCGCGATCAAAAAGAACGAAATTCTGCTTGAAGTGCGCGCCGCCGGGGTCAACTTTCCCGACACCTTGATCATCGAGGGCAAATACCAGTTCAAGCCCCCCTTCCCGTTCTCACCGGGTGGTGAGGCCGCAGGCGTGATAGCCGCCGTCGGGGAAAACGTCAGCCACCTGAAACCCGGAGACCGTGTCATGGCGCTCACCGGCTGGGGCAGCTTTGCCGAACAGGTCGCCGTTCCCCACTACAACGTACTGCCGATTCCGCAGGGCATGGACTTCACCACGGCGGCCGCATTCAGCATGACCTACGGCACCTCCATGCACGCGCTCAAACAACGCGCCAACCTGCAAGCGGGAGAAACCCTGCTGGTGCTCGGCGCATCCGGCGGCGTCGGCCTGGCCGCCGTGGAAATTGGCAAAGCCCTCGGCGCCCGCGTCATCGCCGCCGCCAGTAGCGCGGAAAAACTTGAAGTCGCCAAAAACGCAGGCGCAGACGAACTGATCAATTACAGCGAAACCAGCCTCAAGGACGAAGTAAAACGTCTCACCAACGGCAACGGCGCCGACGTGATCTACGACCCGGTCGGCGGCGACCTTTTCGACCAGGCCATCCGCGCCATCGCCTGGAACGGTCGCCTGCTGGTCGTCGGCTTCGCCAGCGGCCGCATTCCGGAACTGCCCGTCAACCTGACCCTGCTCAAGGGCGCCTCGGTGGTCGGCGTGTTCTGGGGCTCGTTTGCGCAGCGACAACCGCAGGACAATGCGGCGAACTTCAAGCAGCTGTTTGCGTGGTTTGAAGAAGGGAAATTGAAGCCGCTGGTGTCGACGGTTTATCCGCTGGAAAGGGCTGGGGAGGCGATTGATTTGTTGGGGGGGCGCAGGGCTGTGGGGAAGGTGGTGGTGTTGGTTGGCAAAGCCTGAAACTCACGCAAATACACGCGAGATTCCCTGACATGGGGATGCGATCCAAGCGAAGCTTCGCTTGCTCGCGAAGGCGTATTCACAGGGCAACAAACATTTTCGTTGCCATGCTCGCTCACGCTTCTCTGGAGACTCCGCGTCCAATCTTGAATGTGCATCATGGAGCGAATGGTGACGCGGAGCCTTACGAAAGGCATTCCCGCTGACGCGTGCGAGACGAGAGATATCCGTCGGCTGTACCGACGTCTTCGTGAGCAAGCTCACTCCCACAAGTACGCGGCACTCACGCTGTCCGTGACTGAAGCTTTGTACGCACCGAGAAGAAATCCTCACACTGCTCGCATAGCCTTCTTTATTAGAAGGTAAACGCGAAAATATATAAACCACTAAGGCAGCATCTTCAAATAATCACAGTGACTTTAGTGCAGGCAGTAAATTTGCGAGCTTACTAAACACTATAAATCAGGAAGTTGGCACATCACCCATACATAATTATGGCTTTTCAGAAAAAAGCCTTTGTTAGCCTATCGCCATACAAAAAAAAGGAAATTGTATGAGCGAAAATAACAGTAACGATGACCCTCCGGAAAAAAACATCCTGGTAGACCGTGGTATTCCAATGCGCCCGGATTCGGATTTATCAAAAAACTTTCATATCGGTGCGGAAAGCAACGGCAGCAATTCCGGTTGGAACATTGGAGTCGTTGGTAGCGGCAATGGACCCAGCACTACCGGCCTAGGCCCAGGCCGCGGTCGCCGAAGAGGTATCACTAATAAACAGCTGAGACGTCTATTAAGGCAACAAGAGGCAGAGGCGCATGCGTTGGCACAGCGGCAAGCAGCAGAACACGCGGCTCATCTCGCAAGACTAGAAGCTGAGGCGCATGCTCGGGCAATGGCGGAAGCCGCCGAGCGAGAGCGCGTTGAAGCGCAGGTGCGCGCACAGGCCGAAAAAGATCAGGCACATCGACAGGCTCTTGAAACGCTGACAGCGTCCTATCCCTCGTTACAATCTGGATTGGCACAAAACTACTTACTGGCTTCTGCATCGCTGCCGAATGATCTTCAAAAAGAGATAGCGTCAGGTCATGATCTAAATGCTGATCCCCCACGCGACGAGCAGACTCTTGAGCTGATACTTCAGAAAAAAACCAGGGTTAACTATTTACTTGCAATCAAACAACCGTTACTGGACGAGCGTCGCACTCAGGCTCTGAGTCTCACCGGTCAAGAGCTTGACCATGCTACACAAAAAGACCACCTGAACTACCTGGTGTACTACAGCCAAGGTGATCCGCCACGTGTGCAGCAGGCCCATGAAGCGTGGGTAAACGCTTTATCTCAAACCTACGAAGCAAAGCTTCTTGCCGAGTCGGTCACGCTGCTCAATGAACAATCAGCAGCGCTTTCCATGCGCCATGCTGAACTGTCGCTGGCCAATAAACCGGCGAGTCAGGAAGCACGACAGGCCGCTGGCATCGACAAGTTGTGGTCAGTTATTACCCCCGCGTCAACCACCACCGCAGCACCAGGCATCAGAACCGTTGCGACCAACATCGCGAAGGATCAACTCATCAGGATTGCGACCAGAACATTGGGCAGCAATCTGGTTACGTTGCTGGCGATGTATCCACAACCGTTGGGCGACGCAGAACTGCCGCCCGCCGTTATCGCCACACCTCTGTCGCAGCTCAACCTGCCGCCGCATATCGATCTGCACTACCTTGCCAGCGTCAAGGGCACGCTGGATGTCCCTCATCGACTGACATCCGATGAAGCTGGCACAAGCGGCGCTACACGCTGGGTAGCTACGGACGGTGTGAAAGTTGGTACCAAGGTTCGCGTAAGAACTTTCACCTATAACGCACAGAACAATTCCTACGAGTTTATCCGTGACGGGGAATCGACACCGGCACTGATATGGACGCCAATAGCACGACCGGCGGACAGCTCGACAAGCTCACCCGCAGGACCACCCGCTTTGCCGGTAAATCCAGGCAACGTGGTAACACCTTTTGTACCCGAGCTTGAAGCTTACCCGGCGATTGATCGAGATGATCCTGATGATTACATTCTCATATCGCCGATTGATTCAGGGCTGCCGAATAGCTACCTGCTGTTCAAGGACCCGAGGTCGATTCCGGGGGTTGCGAGTGGGCATGGCGAGGCGGTGACAGCTACCTGGCTGAGAGGGCCGACGGCAAGCCAACCAGCGCCGATTCCTTCCAGTGTTGCGGAAAAGCTGAGTGGGCGACCATTCGCAAGCTTTGCCAAGTTAAGGGAAGCGATCTGGTTAGAGGTATCAAAAGACCCGGAGTTGAGCGGACATCTTGGAGAGTTAAACCTTCAGGAGCTATCAAACAAACGTGCACCTCGTGCCCCGCTAGCAGATCGAGTCGGCAAGCGCGTGAAATATGAAATCCATCACAAACACCGGGTCAGTGAAGGGGGATCAGTTTATGATCTGGACAACCTTATAATTATGACCCCTAAAGACCACATCCAGACTCACAGGAGTAACCAATGAAACTGAAATCCAAACTGAGCGATTACACCGAAGCTGAGTTCATGGAAATTCTAAGTGAGCTTTTCACTGGCGTAAGCGAAACGAGAGAAGATGCCGAAGAGTACGTGAACAGCCTTGTCGACCACATTACAGAAGTGACAGAGCATCCGGAAAAATCGGACCTCCTGTATTACCCGCTCGAAGGCAGAGAGGATAGCGCCGCAGGGGTTATGAAAGAAATTAAAGAATGGCGAGCTAAAAATGGCAAGCCTGGATTCAAAAGTTAAGTACTCCACAAACTAATAGTTCAAACACTATAAAAAGGAAATCATCCATGGAAGAACTACATCATCACCTACGGCAATTACCTGGTTTTCTGCAAGCCGAGATTGCGGCTTACGTCGGCGACTGGAGCGGGATGAATTATATCGAAATAACCGACAAACACATACAGGCCGTCAACCATCTGATAAATAGTAAACGAGCGCCCCTGCAGCCGATCAATATCGAGTATGCCCATACACTTTGGGGTGACCAGCGCTCAACCAAAGAAGATATGGAAATGAGCGCACACCTACGAACTCTTCCTGGTGACGGCCGTATGGATTTAATTGCCGAAGCCAGATTCTTCATGGAAAGTATCCTGTTCCTAGAGAATTTCAAACGCAGCATCGAAGACTTACTTACTCGGCTATTGGAACTTGGTCGCCAACACGCAGAGCGCATGGCCCAAGAAGCCGCACAACGCCAAGCCGAAGAAGAAGCGCGCGCGCGAGCCGAGGCGGAAGAGGCGGCTCGCCGACTCGCGGAAGAACATGCTGCGCAGCAGCGAGCTATAGAGGCAGCGTTCCAGCTTGCACAGCGTCAGGTCGAAGAAGCCGAGCACGCATTGGCCCTACGCAACGCCGAGGAAGCTCGCGCTAAAGAGGCCGAATCCAACCGAGCGATAGAGATGACGTTCGGGCCTGAGGCGTCGCGAGAAATCGATAATGCGATCAAGGTGCTGAGGGGCACTATCGAAATCGCGATCACCGACTTCTCGAATACGATCAGCGCTCACGGGGCGTTCGATATGAGTCAGCTTGAAGCGATTCAAAATATGAGCGCGACTCACTAACCGCTCACCAACAGTGCGGGGACCAAGGCAATAATGCTTTGGTCCCCGCATTTCGCTAACGCGCCCTCCCTTACAACGCCTTCCTCACATTCTCCGGCAAATAATCAACATACCTGCGCATCGGATTTTTTTGGCATTGAGCGACAATACCCGGCGTCGCTTCCAGCAGCTCAAGAACCAGGGCCTGACGCTCGTCCAGAGTGAGAAACTGCTCTACGACCGGACTGCTCGATAGGTACAGTTCTGTGCGCATCAGCGCATCCGGCTTGACGTCCTTGCGCCATTTGCGTCCCTCGAACATTTCCGTATTCAGCTGCCAGCACAACACCTGCTTCAGCTCGACATTGGCTGTCAGCGGCGGGTTGACATGTGGCCGCCCTGTGAAATTGAACGTGACCGTAACTGCTTCGCCCTCGGGGTGAGAGGCCGGCGGCTGCCAAGGTTCGAAGACCCACTGTTCGACAGCACTTCGGGTCAGGCTGATGAGCCTCGGATCGGGCGCCCCCAGCACTTCCAGGAAGCGCACGCGTCCATCGGCCTGAATGAAAACCCTGATGCTGACACTGCGTTTTACGGAGGAACGAAGCATTGATGTCGGATAGCCCGGCTCAGGCATATGCAACGGCACCGGATACGACGGCAACGCCTGTGCTCCCCCCGCCCAAAGCAACCCTGTAATCATCATGCAACCCAGCACGCGGCTCATTCGCCGCCCTCCGCTTGCTCGGCCAACCCGACCATCAACGCCTTGATCGGCGCTGGCAGATAGTCGCCATACAGACGATCGGGATTGCTTCGGCAATTGCTGACCATCATCGGTATCGCGGCGCCCAGTTGCTCAAGCAAGACCTGGCGTTGCGGCTCGCTACGCAGGTGGGCAACATGGCTGCCGAACAGTGCCTGCCCGGTGTGCCAGAACACGTCGACCTTGCTCAGCGGTTCCTTGGGATAGTACTGGCGGGCGGATTTCACTTCGTCGTTCAGGTAGCCGCAGCGGATGTTGCCCAGGCCCACGGTCACTTCGGTATTGAAGCGCCGATAGCCGTGGGAATCAAAAATGACGGGCACGGTGATCGTGGTCATGGGCGGTGCGCCGACTGTTCCGACCCAGGGTTTATAGCGCCATTGGCGGAGTGCCTGCTCCACTGCTGCGGCGAGCTGCGGATGCCCGCTCTCGATCGCCCTAGCTTCACGAACCTGCCCGTCGGATTTGATCCACAGCTGGGCGCGGACCTTGCCTGCGTAGCGGGTCTTGACCAGCTCAGGCGGAAAAACCGGTGTCGGCGTGTATATCGGCACCAGAAATGGCTCTGCAGCGCCTGCGTGAGGGGCCAGTGATGCGGCAATCATGAACGCGGTCATTCTCATTGTTGTAGGGGCTCATCGTCGTGGTGCACCTCCAGGGCGCAGTGATGACGATGGTAAGAACCTGCCGACATATCAGTCAGCACACGACTTCCGATACGCCTGTAGGACCCATCCCAAATACTTGAAACACCTTTAAACATTTGCGCAATGTTCGTAAAAGAACAGCCGATCGCCTGCATTTCCTACAAGGAATCAGCCCGAAGGCACTGCTTTTTTCTGTAATGAAAATGTAATATTCGCATTCGCAAAAACAACAACAATCAGGAGCTTCTCCATGTTTGGGTTTTTCCGCCCTGCCAGGCATCAGGCACCCCTTCCCGAAGAAAAGGTCGACAGTACCTATCGCCGTCTGCGCTGGCAGATCTTCGCGGGCATCTTTATCGGTTACGCGGGTTACTACCTGCTGCGCAAGAATTTCTCGCTGGCGATGCCGTATCTGATCGACGAAGGCTATACGCGTGGCCAGCTGGGCGTGGCGATGTCTGCCATTGCGATTGCCTACGGCTTGTCGAAATTCCTCATGGGCATCGTTTCGGATCGCTCCAACCCGCGTTACTTCCTGCCGTTCGGCCTGCTGGTCTCTGCGGGGATCATGTTCATCTTCGGCTTCGCGCCGTGGGCGACGTCCAGTGTCACGATCATGTTCGTGCTGCTGTTCATCAATGGCTGGGCACAGGGCATGGGCTGGCCGCCGAGCGGGCGGACGATGGTCCACTGGTGGTCGCAGAAAGAGCGCGGCGGTGTGGTGTCGGTGTGGAACGTGGCGCACAACGTCGGCGGCGGTTTGATCGGCCCACTGTTCCTGCTCGGCATGGGCTGGACCAACGACTGGCATGCGGCGTTTTACGTGCCGGCGGCGGTTGCATTGCTGGTCGCGGTGTTCGCCTTCGCGACCATGCGTGACACACCGCAATCGGTCGGCCTGCCGCCTATCGAGCACTACAAGAACGATTATCCGGAAGGCTACGATGCCAGCCACGAAGAAGAATTCAGCGCCAGGGAAATCTTCATCAAGTACGTGCTGCGCAACAAATTCCTGTGGTACATCGCCATGGCCAACGTGTTCGTTTACCTGCTGCGCTACGGCGTGCTGGACTGGGCACCGACCTATCTGAAAGAAGCCAAGCACTTCACGGTCGACAAGACCTCATGGGCCTATTTCCTCTACGAGTGGGCGGGCATTCCGGGCACGCTGCTGTGCGGCTGGATGTCGGACAAGATCTTCAAGGGCAATCGCGGCCTGACCGGCATGGTGTTCATGCTTCTGGTGACCATCGCCACGCTGGTGTACTGGCTGAACCCTGAAGGCAATCCGACCGTCGACATGATCGCCCTGGTGTCCATCGGCTTCCTGATCTACGGCCCGGTGATGCTGATCGGCCTGCAGGCGCTGGAACTGGCGCCGAAGAAGGCAGCAGGCACGGCGGCAGGTTTTACCGGGCTGTTCGGCTATCTGGGCGGGTCGGTCGCGGCCAGCGCGGCAATGGGCTACACGGTTGACCACTTCGGCTGGGATGGCGGCTTCGTGCTGTTGATCGGCGCGTGCATTCTGGCGATGGTGTTCCTTGCGCCGACGCTGCGGCACAAGCAGGTCGCCAGCACGTCCCGCGACATCAAAGGCTGATCAGGCAGTCTCTGACTTGCAGCGCTTGAGCCGCGCCTCCAGATTCAGGTCTGGCATGGCGTGGCTACGCAGGGCCTTGGCGGTCTGCTCCACGTACTCGCGGGTGGTTCCATAGCGTCCTCTGGCGCTGGCGAGCACCTGGCTCAGCACGCTGTCCGGCAGGTTGCCTGCGTAGCTGGGCAGATGCCGCTCGAGCACGAAGCCCAGCGCCTGCACCTTCCGGCCATCTTCAAGGCGGCAATTGAGCCAGTGCGGGCGATACGAGGGGTACGGCATCTCGCGCTCCCACAAGGCCAGCAGCGATTTTTCCAGGCATTCATCCGGCAGACGATAGGCAAAGCCGGTGCATGAACCGCCACGATCCAGACCAAATACCAGCCCCGGTACTTCAGGCGTGCCACGGTGTTCGTGCGACCAGAGGTAAAGCCCGCGGTGGTAACCGTGCACTCGGGCGCGCTGGCTCTCCACGGCGGTGCACTCGGGACGCCAGATCAGTGAGCCGTAAGCGAACAGCCAGACCGGGCCGCCCTTGTGACGACGCATGGTGGCGTTCATGGATGCGAGCAACTGCTCGCGGGTAAGCTGTGGGCCCATATCGATAACGGGCGGGTACGTCAGGCCAAGGCCGTCATGCACTGCAACGGCCAACTCGTTGATTGGGTTCTCCATTTGCCTCCCTGACAGTCTGACTGTCAGTTTTTACCGAGCCCCGCCGACTCGCTCGTGGTTGAGCGGCATCAGGGTGTCGTGGTTCGGTTGTTGCCACAGGCCAAGGGCCTGCCGTTACTAAAGTTTGCCTGGCGACGAACAGGCGTCGCCATCGGTTGTAATCAGTTAAAGCAATTTACACTCCACTCATGCAGCCGTCAGTCCGGCATTACGGACGCGGTGCGTAGGCGAATACGTCTGCGCGCATCTGATGGGCATCCATTCCGGCGTCGACCAGAGCGTCCAGCGTTCCGTAGATCATCGCTGGAGAGCCGCTGGCGTAGACGTGGACGGCCGACAGGTCCTTGATGTCCTCGCAAACCGCCTCGTGCAGCAGACCGCAACGCCCCTCCCAGCCGCACAGGTCGCTGACAACCTTGTGCAGGAACAGGTTCGGCAGTTTCGCCCACTCATCCCAATGGCTGACCTGGTAGAAATCTTCGGGACGACGCACGCCCCAGTAAAGGTGCACGGGATGACTGAAGCCTGTGGAGCGACAGTGTTCCAACAAACTGTTCATTTGCGCCATGCCCGTACCGGCCGCGATCAGCACCAGCGGCCCGTCCGGCAGCTCTGCAAGGTGGGTGTCGCCAAAGGGCAGCTCGACCCGTGCCATGCGGTTGCGTTGCAGCTGCTCGATCAGACTGCGCGCACTGTCTTCACGAGCCAGCACGTGCAGCTCCAGGTCGCGACCGCTGTGCGGCGCCGATGCGATGGAAAACGCCGACTTCTCGCCGTTCTCGCGCTCGATCATCAGGTACTGCCCGGCGTGATAACGCGGTGGCTTGCCAGCCGGCGCGCGCAGGCCGACCCGCCAGACATCACCACCCACCTCGACACATTCGCTCAACTGGCAGGCAAAGCTGCGCACCGGCAGTTCACCCTTGGCCAGCACGCCATCCCACAGCACCACACACTCAGTCAGCGGCTCGGCCACACAGGTGTGAATTTCGCCGTGATCGAGCGTCTGCCCCGACTGCATCACACGGCCCTCGACCAGCAGAGCCGAACAGACATGGCAGTTGCCATTGCGACAACTCTGCGGGCACTCGTAACCCAGACGCTGTGCAGCATCGAGTATCCGCTCGCCCGGCAGGGTTTCCAGCACCGCACCTGATGGCTGCAAGGTTACGCGCATCAATCTATTCCCAACTGAGTCCAGATTTCATCCACCCGGCGTGTGGTGGCTTCGTCCTTGACGATCGCCCTGCCCCACTCGCGACTGGTCTCACCTGGCCATTTGTTCGTGGCATCCAACCCCATTTTCGATCCCAGGCCGGACACCGGCGAGGCGAAATCGAGGTAATCGATGGGCGTGTTGTCGATCATGACCGTGTCGCGCTTGGGGTCCATGCGCGTGGTGATGGCCCAGATCACGTCATTCCAGTCCCGTGCATTGATATCGTCGTCGGTGACGATCACGAACTTGGTGTACATGAACTGGCGCAAGAACGACCAGACGCCCAGCATCACGCGCTTGGCATGGCCGGGATACTGCTTCTTGATGGTCACCACCGCCATGCGGTACGAGCAACCCTCGGGCGGCAGGTAGAAATCGACGATTTCCGGGAACTGCTTTTGCAGAATCGGCACGAACACTTCGTTCAGCGCGACGCCCAGAATCGCCGGCTCATCAGGCGGACGACCGGTGTAGGTGCTGTGGTAAATCGGCTTGATGCGGTGTGTGATGCGCTCGACGGTCAGCACCGGAAAGCTGTCGACTTCGTTGTAATAGCCGGTGTGATCGCCGTAAGGCCCCTCGTCGGCCATCTCGCCCGGATGAATCACCCCTTCGAGCACGATCTCGGCGCTGGCCGGGACTTGCAGATTGCTGCCACGGCACTTGATCAGCTCGGTGCGCGAGCCACGCAGCAGCCCGGCAAAGGCATATTCGGACAGGCTGTCCGGTACCGGCGTCACCGCACCAAGAATGGTCGCCGGGTCCGCGCCCAGAGCGACGGCGACCGGATAAGGCTCGCCAGGATGCTTGACGCACCAGTCGCGGAAGTCCAGCGCACCACCGCGATGGCTGAGCCAGCGCATGATGATCTTGTTGCGACCGATGACCTGCTGGCGATAGATGCCGAGGTTCTGGCGCTCCTTGTTCGGGCCTTTGGTGACGGTCAGGCCCCAGGTGATCAGCGGCGCGACATCACCCGGCCAGCAGGTCTGTACAGGCAACATGCCGAGGTCGACGTCATCGCCTTCGATGACGACCTCCTGGCACGGTGCATCCTTGACGACCTTTGGCGCCATGGCGATGACCTTGCGGAAGATCGGCAGCTTGGACCAGGCGTCCTTCAAACCCTTGGGTGGCTCAGGCTCTTTGAGAAACGCCAGCAGCTTGCCGATTTCACGCAGCTCACTGACCGCTTCGGCGCCCATGCCCATGGCTACGCGCTCTGGCGTGCCGAACAGGTTGCCCAGCACCGGGATATCAAAACCAACCGGTTTTTCGAACAGCAGGGCCGGGCCCTTGGCACGCAAGGTACGGTCACAGATTTCAGTCATTTCCAGCACAGGCGAGATCGGCATCTGGATGCGTTTCAACTCTCCGCGCTGCTCAAGCTGCTGCACGAAATCCCTAAGATCTTTGAATTTCATTAACCCGGCCATTTATCCAATAGACGCACATCGTACCTGCTCCAGCCCTTCAAGGCAGCTAATCGGCGGCATGCAGGCAAAAAAAATGGTGCCCCGAAGGGCACCATTTTTTGTTTCAGCCTGCCCGTTACTTGCGTTTCATGGACAGGAAGAACTCGTCGTTGGTCTTGGTCTGCTTGAGCTTGTCGATCAGGAACTCGATAGCCGCGACTTCGTCCATCGGGTGCAGCAGCTTGCGCAGAATCCACATGCGCTGCAGCTCGTCATCAGCGGTCAACAGCTCTTCACGGCGTGTGCCGGAGCGGTTGATGTTGATGGCCGGGAACACACGCTTCTCTGCGATCTTACGATCCAGAGGCAGCTCCATGTTGCCAGTACCCTTGAACTCTTCGTAGATCACTTCATCCATCTTCGAACCGGTTTCAACCAGTGCGGTGGCGATGATGGTCAACGAGCCGCCTTCTTCGATGTTACGCGCAGCACCGAAGAAACGCTTTGGCTTCTCGAGTGCATGAGCGTCAACACCACCGGTCAATACCTTGCCGGAGCTCGGGATGACGGTGTTGTAGGCACGAGCCAGACGGGTGATGGAGTCGAGCAGGATAACGACGTCTTTCTTGTGCTCGACCAGGCGCTTGGCCTTTTCGATCACCATTTCGGCAACCTGTACGTGACGGGTTGGCGGTTCGTCGAATGTCGAGGCAACCACTTCGCCGCGCACGGTGCGCTGCATCTCGGTCACTTCTTCCGGGCGCTCGTCGATCAGCAGAACGATCAGATGCACTTCCGGGTTGTTACGCGTGATGTTCGACGCGATGTTCTGCAGCATGATGGTCTTGCCCGCCTTCGGCGGAGCAACGATCAGACCACGCTGGCCTTTACCGATCGGTGCGCACAGATCGATCACACGACCGGTCAGGTCTTCGGTGGAGCCGTTACCGGCTTCCATCTTCATGCGGATCGTCGGGAACAACGGCGTCAGGTTTTCGAACAGAATCTTGTTCTTGGCGTTTTCCGGACGGTCGTAGTTGATCGTGTCGACCTTGAGCAGAGCGAAATAACGCTCGCCTTCCTTGGGTGGACGGATCTTGCCAACGATGGTGTCGCCGGTACGCAGGTTGAAGCGGCGGATCTGGCTGGGGGAGACATAGATGTCATCCGGGCCGGCCAGGTAGGAAGCGTCTGCAGAGCGCAGGAAACCGAAGCCGTCCTGGAGAATCTCCAGCACGCCATCACCGGATATTTCCTCGCCACTTTTGGCGTGCCGTTTGAGCAGGGAGAAAATGACGTCCTGCTTGCGCGAACGGGCCATATTCTCAATGCCAGCCTGTTCGGCCATTTCGAGCAATTCGGTAATCGGCTTTTGCTTGAGTTCAGTCAGGTTCATATGGGGAATGACGTAATCATGTATGGAGGGGGAAATTAAGCTTTTGGCTTAATGAGGCCGCGCCGCAGAGAAGGCGACAGGATCGCGTACTAAATCGAAAGGAGAGCGTCGGCGACGGCTAGCAGGGGGCAACGGAGAAGCCGTTGCGGGGCCGAATGTACCACCTGATTTTCCAGGCGTCTAGTACGACACCCGAAAAAAACCCCGCGATTTGCGGGGCTTTGAAACGCCTCAGATGTTGGCGTCGAGGAACGCAGCCAGCTGCGACTTCGACAGGGCGCCGACTTTGGTCGCTTCAACATTGCCGTTCTTGAACAGCATCAGCGTAGGGATACCGCGAACACCATGCTTGGCAGGAGTGTCCTGGTTTTCATCGATGTTCAACTTGGCAACAGTCAGCTTGCCTTCGTAGGTGCTGGCGATTTCGTCCAGAACCGGGGCAATCATTTTGCAAGGGCCACACCATTCAGCCCAATAGTCAACAAGCACAGGACCCTGAGCCTTGAGTACTTCGGCTTCAAAGGTGGCGTCGGTGACGTGTTTGATAAGGTCGCTACTCATGGAAGTCTCCGAGTTCATAGGCTAAAAACGACGCTCATCATAGCGGGCCTCAGGTGATTCAGGAAGCGAAGGTTCATTGAGTCTGACTATGATGAGCCATGACTGCAGTTATGGCCGGCGTTCAGTTGGCGGGCGAAACGAACACGATACCGGTGCGCAGTGCCGCGCCACGAATATGGTCCTGCATGGCCTTTTGCGCAGGCCCTGACGCATGTCGGGCCAGCGCGCGAAGGATCTTGCGGTGCTCCTGCCAGGTTTCCATGACCCTGGCCGCCCGGATGAACGGCATCTTCTGGCTTTCCAGAAAGATGTCAGCCCCGGCAGTCACGATCCCGAGCATCGCCTGATTGCCGCTGGCGACCAGAATGTGCCGATGAAACTCGAAGTCGAGCCGCGCCGCAGCCTCGAAGTCACCGGCACGCAGCTCCAGGCGCATGGCTTCGACGTTGTCCTCCAGCACATCCCGCTCGTCGGCGGTCAGGGTCACCGCTGCCATTCCCGCAGCAAAACCTTCCAGTGCATAGCGCAACTGAAAGGTGTCGGCCGGGGAAACCTGAGCTTCATAAGGCCAGGAAAAACCACCTGTGCGCTGTTCTGGTTCAGAAATCGACTGCACGAAGACGCCTTTGCCGGGCTGGACACTGACCACTCCGAGTGCGCTGAGCGATGACAAGGCTTCACGCAAGGACGCCCGACTGACCCCCAGCAAAACCGCCAGATCGCGTTGCGACGGCAGGCTCTCGCCGGGCTTGTACCCTTGCTCGGCGATCAATTTGCGAATGGCCCGGAGGGCTGATTCGGGTACTGCGAGTGAAGTGTGCGGCATCACTGTTCAGGCCAGTCAGTCCAGTAAAAATCCCTTTTATCGCCATCTCGAACATTCGGCAAGCGACGCCCAGCACTGGGGCAGCAAGGCTTTAAAGCGCGCCAAAGCAGGGCGAGGCCTCCTCCAACTGGTCAGACCAGTAAGACCATAAATGCGCTGCAAACCTTGATTCATGGCAGGTAATGACCGAATGGCATGCGCTGTGCACTGGAGACAGGCCAACACCTTTCGTTTCGCCCGGAGACTTCATATGACCAAGCGTTACAGCGCCCTGCTTACTGCACTGTTTGCCAGTCTGATGCTGAGCCAGACACCCGCCCACGCCAACGGCCTGGACGACGTTGTAGCGCGCGGCACCCTCAAGGTGGCCGTTCCGCAGGACTTCCCGCCATTCGGCTCGGTCGGCCCCGACATGAAACCGCGCGGCCTGGACATCGACACCGCACAACTGCTGGCCGACAAGCTGAAGGTCAAGCTGGAGCTGACCCCGGTCAACAGCACCAACCGCATTCCGTTCCTGACCACCGGCAAGGTCGACCTGGTGATATCCAGCCTGGGCAAGAACCCGGACCGCGAAAAAGTCATCGACTTCTCACGCGCCTACGCACCGTTCTACCTGGCGGTATTCGGTCCACCTGATTCGCCGGTCAAGGACATCGCTGACCTGAAAGGCAAGACCATCAGCGTCACCCGTGGTGCTATCGAAGACATCGAGCTGTCGAAAGTGGCTCCGGAAGGCGCGGTCATCAAGCGCTTCGAAGACAACAACTCCACCATCGCAGCCTATCTGGCCGGTCAGACCGACCTGATTGCCAGCGGCAACGTGGTGATGGTCGCGATCAGCGAGCGCAATCCCAAGCGCATCCCGGCACTGAAAGTGAAACTCAAGGACTCGCCCGTGTATGTCGGCGTGAACAAGGGTCAGCCGGAACTGTTGGGCAAGGTCGATGAGATTCTGAATGCCGCCAAGGCTGACGGCTCGCTGGAAAATGCTTCCCAGAAATGGCTGAAGCAACCGCTGCCTGCCGATCTCTGATCACTGCTTTCCGGTAACAGGATTCACCAATGGCTTATCACTTCGACTTTACACCGGTCCTGCAGAGCATCGATCTGCTGTTGCGCGGGGCTTTGTTCACGCTGGAACTGACGGCCATTGGCACCCTGCTGGGCGTCAGTCTCGGTATTGTCGGTGCCGTCGTGAGGGCCTGGAAGATTCAGCCTTTTGCGACGATCTTTGCCATCTATGTCGAGCTGATCCGCAACACACCGTTTCTGGTCCAGCTGTTCTTCATTTTCTTCGGTCTGCCGTCGCTGGGCGTGCAGATCACGGAATGGCAGGCAGCGGTGCTGGCGATGGTCATCAACCTGGGTGCCTACTCGACCGAAATCGTGCGGGCGGGTATCCAGGCGATTCCCAAGGGTCAGCTTGAAGCGTCGGCTGCGCTGGCAATGAACCGTTACGAAGCCTTTCGCCACGTGGTGCTGGTTCCGGCGTTGGGCAAGGTCTGGCCGGCACTGAGCAGCCAGATCATCATCGTCATGCTGGGCTCGTCGGTCTGCTCGCAGATTGCCACTGAAGAACTGAGCTTCTTTGCCAACTTCATTCAGTCACGCAACTTCCGCTCGTTCGAAACCTACATTGTGACCACGCTGATCTACCTGGCCATGGCGCTGCTGATCCGGCAACTGCTGGCCTGGATCGGGCGTCGCTACATCTCGAGGAACAGCTGATGGATTTCACCCTCTGGGACATCGTGCGCAATCTGCTGATCGGCCTGCAATGGACCGTGGCCTTGTCGCTGGTGGCCTTCATCGGCGGCGGGCTGATCGGCTTGCTGATCATGGGCATGCGCACCTCGGAGAAATCCGGCCCGCGCGTGACCGCGAAACTCTATATAGAACTGTTTCAGGGCACGCCGCTGTTGATGCAGTTGTTTCTAGTGTTCTTCGGCGTCGCCCTGATGGGCATGAACATTTCGCCCTGGGCTGCGGCGGCACTGGCCTTGACGCTGTTTACCAGCGCCTACCTTGCGGAAATCTGGCGTGGCTGCGTCGAATCGATTTCCAAGGGCCAGTGGGAAGCATCCGCGAGCCTGGCGCTGACCCCATTCGAGCAGATGCGTTACGTGATTCTGCCGCAGGCGTTGCGCATCGCGGTCGCGCCGACGGTCGGCTTTTCCGTGCAGGTGGTCAAAGGCACTGCAGTGACGTCGATCATCGGTTTCACCGAACTGACCAAGACCGGCAGCATGCTGGCCAACGCTACGTTCGAACCTTTCATGGTCTATGGCTTCGTTGCTCTGGGCTACTTCATCCTGTGCTACCCCTTGTCGCTGTGCGCGCGCCATCTGGAAAGGAGACTGCATGCCTCTGCTTAGAATTTCCGCCCTGCATAAATACTATGGCGATCATCACGTACTCAAAGGCATCGATCTGTCGGTCGAAGAAGGCCAGGTCGTGGCGATCATCGGTCGCAGCGGCTCGGGCAAAAGCACCCTGTTGCGCACGCTCAACGGTCTGGAGTCGATCAACGATGGTGTGATCGAGGTCGATGGCGAATACCTGGACGCCGCGCGCGCCGACCTGCGCACGCTGCGCCAGAAGGTCGGCATGGTGTTCCAGCAGTTCAACCTGTTCCCGCACCTGAGCGTGGGTGAGAACGTCATGCTTGCGCCGCAGGTCGTGCAGAAAGTACCGAAGGCCGAGGCCGCCAAACTGGCGAGGAAGATGCTCGAACGCGTCGGGCTGGGCGAGAAGTTCGACGCCTTCCCGGATCGCCTGTCCGGTGGTCAACAGCAACGCGTAGCGATTGCCCGAGCGCTGGCGATGTCGCCCAAGGTATTGCTGTGCGACGAAATCACCTCGGCACTGGACCCGGAGCTGGTCAACGAAGTGCTCAGCGTGGTGCGCCAGTTGGCAGCCGATGGCATGACCCTGATCATGGTCACCCACGAAATGCGCTTCGCGCGTGAAGTGGGTGACAAGCTGGTGTTCATGCACCAGGGCAAGGTGCACGAAGTGGGCGATCCGAAAGAACTCTTCGCCAACCCGAAAACCCCGGAACTGGCGAACTTCATCGGCACAGTGGAGCACGCCTGAGGCTGGACCTGGAAGCAGAGCGTCCGGAACGGCATGCGCACGCGGTGCATCGATAGTGGTCTTGCGCGCACCTATCGTTCCTCACGCTCCGCGTGGGAATGCATTTCGTGACGCTCCGCGTCACAGCTACATGCTGTATCGGACTGGACAGAAATCTTGGTGGGAGTGAGCTTGCTCACGAAGGCGTTGGTCCAAACACCATATCTCCGGGGGCTGCACCGGCCTCTTCGCGAGCAAGCTCGCTCCCACGAAGACTTGTGTGTAACGCTGAGCGCGGAGCATGTTGCGGGCACTTATCGTTCCTCACGCTCCGCGTGGGAATGCATTTCGTGACGCTCCGCGTCACAGCTACATGCTGTATCGGGCTGGACAGAAATCTTGGTGGGAGTGAGCTTGCTCACGAAGACTTTGGTCCAAACGCCATATTTTCAGGGGCTGCACCGGCCTCTTCGCGAGCAAGCTCGCCCCCACGAAAACTTGTGTGTAACGCTGAGCGCGGAGCATGTTGCGGGCACTCATCGTTCCTCACGCTCCGCGTGGGAATGCATTTCGTGACGCTCCGCGTCACAGCTACATGCTGTATCGGGCTGGACAGATATCTTGGTGGGAGTGAGCTTGCTCACGAAGACTTTGGTCCAAACGCCATATTTTCAGGGGCTGCACCGGCCTCTTCGCGAGCAAGCTCGCTCCCACGAAAACGTGTGTGTAACGCTGAGCGCGGAGCATGTTGCGGGCACTCATCGTTCCTCACGCTCCGCGTGGGAATGCATTTCGTGACGCTCCGCGTCACAGCTACATGCTGTATCGGACTGGACAGAAATCTTGGTGGGAGTGAGCTTGCTCACGAAGGCGTTGGTCCAAACACCATATCTCCGGGGGCTGCACCGGCCTCTTCGCGAGCAAGCTCGCTCCCACGAAGACTTGTGTGTAACGCTGAGCGCGGAGCATGTTGCGGGCACTTATCGTTCCTCACGCTCCGCGTGGGAATGCAGTTCGTGACGCTCCGCGTCACAGCTACATGCTGTATCGGGCTGGACAGAAATCTTGGTGGGAGTGAGCTTGCTCACGAAGACTTTGGTCCAAACGCCATATTTTCAGGGGCTGCACCGGCCTCTTCACGAGCAAGCTCGCTCCCACGAAGACTGTGTATTACGCTGAGCCCGGCGCATAGACACGATGGCGTCTTAGGGATACCTCTCGTTCTGCACGCTTTAGCGTGGCAATGCATTTTGGTGAAGCTCTGCGTCACATGGCATTGATAGCCATACGCCACGCGCGCGAGTAATACCGGGTATTTCCGGTGCCTGAACAGCTTCGCGTTGGCGGCAAGCATGGATCGTGGCACGATGGTCCGGTTATCGAACCGGATTTCCTGACCATGCCGCACTCAACACCCAAGAATTTTTCACTGATCGCCGCTATCGACCTGGGCTCCAACAGCTTTCATATGGTTGTGGCAAAAGCCAATCAGGGCGAGATTCGCATTCTTGAGCGCCTGGGCGAGAAGGTGCAGTTGGCCGCTGGCATCGACGAAGAGCGCCAGCTGACCGAAGAATCCATGCAACGCGGTCTCGACTGCCTGAAACGTTTCGCCCAGTTGATCAACGGGCTGCCGCTCGGTGCGGTACGCATCGTGGGCACCAATGCCCTGCGCGAGGCGCGTAACCGCAACGACTTCATTCACCGCGCCGAAGAAATCCTCGGCCACCCGGTGGAAGTGATTTCCGGCCGCGAGGAAGCGCGCCTCATTTATCTGGGCGTCTCCCACACGCTGGCCGATACCCCGGGCAAACGTCTGGTCGCCGACATCGGCGGCGGCAGTACCGAATTCATCATCGGCCAGCGCTTCGAGCCGCTGCTGCGTGAAAGCCTGCAGATGGGCTGCGTGAGTTTTACCCAGCGCTACTTCCGCGACGGCAAGGTGACACCGGCCCGTTATGCTCAGGCCTACACCGCTGCCCGTCTGGAAATCATGAGCATCGAACACGCACTGCATCGCCTCAAGTGGGATGAAGCGATTGGTTCGTCAGGCACCATTCGTGCTATCGGCTTGGCGCTCAAGGCCAATGGTTACGGCGCTGGCGAGGTCAACGCCGAAGGGCTGGCCTGGCTCAAGCGCAAGCTGTTCAAGCTGGGTGATGTGGAAAAGATCGACTTCGACGGCATCAAGCCCGACCGTCGCGCCATTTTCCCCGCAGGCCTGGCGATTCTCGAAGCCATCTTCGACGCCCTCGAACTCAAGCGCATGGATCACTGCGAAGGTGCCCTGCGTGAAGGCGTGCTGTATGACCTGATGGGCCGCCATCATCATGAAGACGTCCGTGAGCGTACGCTCAGCTCGCTGATGGAGCGTTATCACGTCGATCTGGAACAGGCGGCACGCGTCGAAGCCAAGGCGCTGCATGCACTGGAGCAAGTCGCCGAGAGCTGGGAATTACAGCACGAGAGCTACGCCGAACTGCTGAGCTGGGCGGCCAAGGTGCACGAAATCGGCCTGGACATCGCCCACTATCACTACCACAAGCACGGCGCGTACCTGATCGAGCACTCCGACCTGGCCGGTTTCTCACGCGAAGACCAGCAAATGCTCGCACTGCTGGTGCGCGGTCATCGCCGTAATATTCCCAAGGACAAGTTCGCCGATTTCGGCGACGAAGGCATCAAGCTGATTCGCTTGTGCGTGCTGTTGCGCTTTGCGATTCTGTTTCACCACATTCGCGGCACCCAAGAGATGCCACGTGTGGTGTTGCGTGCCGACGGCCCGAATCTGGACGCCGAATTCCCGAAAGGCTGGCTGGACAACAACCAGCTGACTCAGGCCGACTTCGCCCTGGAAGCGGAGTGGCTGACCCGAGTCGGCATCGTCTTCAGCGTACGCTGAGGACCGGGTTGCTCAGGCGCTCCAAAAGGGTCGCCTGGGCGCTTCGCGGGTTCTGATTACCGGTCGGCGTGCTGCGCACGTAACGCCCGTCCGGCTGCAACAGCCAGCTGTGGGTGTTGTCGGTCAGATAGCTTTCCAGTTCCTTTTTCACACGCAGAATCAGCTTCTTGCCTTCCACCGGGAAGCAGGTCTCGACGCGCTTGTCGAGGTTGCGCTCCATCCAGTCGGCACTCGACAGGAACATCTGCTCGTCGCCGCCGTTAAGGAAGTAGAACACTCGCGTGTGTTCCAGGAAGCGGCCGATGATCGAGCGCACATGGATATTGTGCGAAACCCCGGCGATGCCCGGACGCAGACAGCACATGCCGCGCACCACCAGATCGATGCGTACTCCGGACTGGCTGGCCTTGTACAACGCCCGGATGATCTTCGGATCGGTCAGCGAGTTGAACTTGGCGATGATGTGCGCAGGCTTGCCGTCGAGCGCAAATTGCGTCTCGCGGGCGATCATGTCGAGCATGCCTTTCTTGAGCGTGAACGGCGCATGCAGCAGCTTCTTCATGCGCAGCGTCTTGCCCATGCCGATCAACTGGCTGAACAGTTTGCCGACGTCTTCGCACAACGCGTCATCGGAGGTCAGCAAGCTGTAGTCGGTATACAGACGCGCGTTACCGGCGTGGTAGTTGCCGGTCCCGAGATGCGCATAACGCACGATCTCGCCCGCTTCGCGACGCAGAATCAACATCATCTTGGCGTGGGTCTTGAAGCCGACCACGCCGTAGATCACCACTGCACCGGCGGCCTGCAGACGGCTGGCCAGTTGCAGGTTGGACTCTTCGTCGAAACGCGCACGCAGCTCGATCACCGCAGTGACTTCCTTACCGTTACGCGCGGCATCGACCAGCGCATCGACGATTTCCGAGTTAGCGCCGCTGCGATACAGCGTCTGGCGTACCGCAAGCACGTGCGGGTCTTTTGCCGCCTGGCGCAGCAGGTCGACCACTGGCGTGAAGGACTCGAAAGGGTGCAGCAACAGGATGTCCTGTTTGCTGACCACGCTGAAAACGTTTTCGCTGTTCTGCAGCAGCTTGGGAATGGCTGGCGTGAACGGCGGGTATTGCAATTCGGGGTGGCTGTCCAGGCCGGTGATGCTGAACAGACGTGTCAGGTTGACCGGACCATTCACCTGATACAGCTCGGACTCGTTCAGGTTGAACTGCTTGAGCAGGTAGTCCGACAGGTGTTTCGGGCAGGTATCCGCCACTTCCAGACGTACCGCATCACCATAGCGACGCGAGAACAACTCGCCACGCAGTGCGCGCGCCAGGTCTTCCACATCTTCGGAGTCCAGCGCCAGGTCGGCGTTTCGGGTCAGGCGGAACTGGTAGCAGCCCTTGACCTTCATACCCTGAAACAGATCGTCAGCGTGGGCGTGGATCATCGACGACAGGAACACGAAGTTGTCGCCAGGCCCGCAGACATCTTCCGGCACTTTGATCACACGCGGCAGCAGACGCGGCGCGGGAATGATCGCAAGACCGGAGTCGCGCCCGAAGGCATCGATACCTTCAAGCTCGACGATGAAGTTCAGGCTCTTGTTGACCAGCAACGGGAACGGGTGCGTCGGATCGAGACCGATCGGGGTGATGATCGGCGCGATCTCGTCGCGGAAATAGCGTCGTACCCAGGCCTTGAGCTTGGCCGTCCAGTGACGGCGGCGAATGAAGCGGACCTGATGTTTCTCCAGTTCCGGCAGCAGAATGTCGTTGAGGATCGCGTACTGACGATCCACGTGACCGTGTACCAGTTCGCTGATCCTGGCCAGCGCCTGATGCGGCTGCAGACCATCGGCGCCCGCCTGTTCGCGGGCAAAGGTGATCTGTTTCTTCAGGCCCGCAACACGAATCTCGAAGAACTCATCGAGGTTGCTGGAGAAGATCAGCAGAAACTTCAGCCGCTCCAGCAATGGGTAGGACTCATCGAGCGCCTGTTCCAGAACCCGGATATTGAACTGCAGTTGCGACAGTTCACGGTGGATATACAGGCTGCTGTCGTCCAGGTTCGGGGCGACGATAGCGGGCACCGCAGCGGCGGGTGCCTCGATGGCCGGGATTACTTCGATGTCAGGTTCGACCACGGGCGTTGCCTCCGGGACATCGACTTGAACAGCGGCTTCGATGAGTGCTTCGGTATTCATGAATGTTCCTGTGAGGCTATTGCCCCTTCAACAGTTGAGCGGCGCGGACAGCAAAGTAGGTAAGGATGCCGTCGGCACCGGCGCGTTTGAAGGCAGTGAGGGATTCGAGAATCACCCCTTCACTCAGCCAACCGTTCTGGATTGCGGCCATGTGCATCGCGTATTCACCGCTGACCTGATAAACAAAGGTCGGCACTTTGAACTCATCCTTGACCCTGTACAGAATGTCCAGATAAGGCATGCCAGGCTTGACCATGACCATGTCGGCGCCTTCGGCAAGGTCGGCTGCCACTTCGTGCAGGGCCTCGTTGCTGTTGGCCGGGTCCATCTGATAAGAGGCCTTGTTGGCCTTGCCCAGATTCAGCGAAGAACCCACCGCGTCACGGAACGGACCGTAGTAGGCACTGGCGTACTTGGCCGAATAGGCCATGATCCTGACATTTACATGCCCGGCCAGCTCCAGAGACTCGCGGATGGCCTGAATGCGACCGTCCATCATGTCCGACGGCGCGACCACCTGAGCACCGGCATCGGCGTGCGACAGCGCCTGCTTCACCAGCGCGTCGACGGTGATGTCGTTCTGAACATAGCCCTCTTCGTCGAGGATGCCGTCCTGGCCATGGGTGGTGAACGGGTCCAGCGCCACATCAGTGATGACGCCCAGCTCCGGGAAACGGTCACGCAGGGCGCGGGTCGCGCGCTGGGCGATGCCGTCCGGGTTCCAGGCTTCGGCACCGTCGAGGGATTTCTTTTCCGGCGGTGTCACCGGGAACAGCGCCAGCGCAGGGATACCCAACGCGACCCAGTGTTCGGCTTCCTTGAGCAACAGATCCACACTCAAGCGCTCGACGCCAGGCATCGAGGCGATGGATTCACGACGGTTTTCACCATCGAGGACAAATACGGGAAGAATCAGATCGTCGACAGTGACAACGTTTTCACGCACCAGCCTACGGGAAAAGTCGTCGCGGCGATTACGGCGCAGACGAGTGAGAGGAAACAGGCGGTTGGCGGGGGTAAAGCTCACGGCGAGACTCCTGAGCCCGCTTACGCGGGCAAGCGCGACAGTTATAAGCCGCCATTATGACCAATGTGTGACAGTCATGGTTCGACCTGCGACTGCACGTCGCGGTCACGGCCTTCAAGGGGATACGACCATTGTGGTTGCAAGAATCTTTAACGTCGAGACACATATGGACACTTTCATGATTGCCTTGGGCGCGTTAGGCTGCGCGTTCATTTCGCCAGCATCCAGACAATGCTCCAGAATTTCTTGAACGAATTCGGCTACTTTGCCCTGTTCCTCGGCACCTTTTTTGAAGGCGAGACCATTCTGGTTCTTGCCGGATTCCTGGCGTTTCGCGGATACATGGACCTCAACATCGTCATCCTCGTGGCCTTTTGTGGCAGTTATGCGGGTGACCAGTTGTGGTATTTCATGGGGCGCAAGCACGGCCGCAAGCTCCTGGCGCGCAAGCCTCGCTGGCAACTCATGGGCGACAAGGCCCTGCGGCTGGTCCGCAAACACCCGGATATCTGGGTATTGAGCTTCCGCTTCGTGTACGGGCTGCGAACGGTCATGCCCGTGGCCATCGGCCTGTCAGGTTATCCACCCGGGCGTTATCTTCTGCTGAACGGTATCGGCGCAGCTGTCTGGGCTGCGGCGCTGGGTTCGGCTGCTTACCACTTCGGCGCGGTTCTCGAAGGCTTGCTGGGCAACGTCAAGAAATATGAACTCTGGGTGCTGGGCGCGCTGGTACTGCTGGGGCTGGCCCTGTGGATACGCAGACGCATCAAGAACGCCCGCATCGCCCGTGAAGAGCGTGCAGAAAAGAGCCGCTTCTGCGCATCGGCAGCGGCCTCCGACCTGGAAACGCCGGTCACCGTGCCCGTCGATCTGACGAAAAAGTCCGACGAATAAACTCCCCCGTACCTCTCCCGAGCGCAGGCTGACAGGCCTCGCTCGGCGACAGCGCACAGACGCTGCAGACCTCGCGACCACCACCCTCCCCATGCACCTTGTGCGCAGCCAGCAATCCCTCAACTGAACACTCGGCCCGCAAAGCGATCAACTGAACAGACAAATTAAAAGAAGCCTTAGGTTGCTCAAGCACAAGGAGCCGAAATCGATGCAGAAAAAAGTGGCTGTAATCCTCTCCGGCTGTGGCGTCTACGACGGTGCCGAGATTCACGAAAGCGTTCTCACCCTGTTGCGCCTGGATCAGCGCGGTGCGCAGGTTCAGTGCTTCGCGCCTGACATCACTCAGCATCACGTCATCAATCACCTGAGCGGTGAGGAAATGCCCGAGTCGCGCAATGTACTGGTCGAGTCTGCGCGCATTGCACGGGGCGAAGTGAAGGACATCCGCGAGGCGAATGCCGAAGACTTTGACGCCCTGATCATCCCGGGCGGTTTCGGCTCGGCAAAGAATCTTTCCGACCTTGCCCTGCAAGGCCATGCCTGCCAGGTCGAAGCCGGGTTGCTGGAGCTCGCCGAGGCGTTTGCCGAAGCCGGCAAACCGGTCGGGCTGATCTGCATCACCCCGGCACTCGCGGCCAAGATCTATGGTCCCGGCGTGACCTGCACCATCGGTAACGACCCTGAAACCGCCGCGGCCATCACCAAAATGGGTGGCAGTCATTCAGAATGCGCCGTCGATGACATCGTCGAGGACGAAGCGCGAAAACTGGTCAGCACGCCTGCCTATATGGTCGCCAAAAGCATCAGCGAGGCGGCCTCGGGCATCAATAAGCTGGTTGACCGTGTGCTGGAGCTGACTCACGAGGGCGATGCCTGACCGTCGCCCTGCCTGCAAAACACCGCCCGTCAGGCGAGCGGTGTTTTGCAGGCCGACCTTAGTGATCCATCCGGGCTTTATGCTGTACTGTACGCATGAACAGTATATGAGTAATGCCAGATGTCCAGCCTCTATCCGGTTCGTGGCCGAGGTACTGCCAGCAATCCGCATAACCGTTTCGCACCCAGTCAATCAGTGGCTGAAGACGATGGCTGGTATCAGGAAGTGCCACTCACGAAAGGCACCCAGGTTACCAGCGAAACAGCCAAAAGCATCATCACCCGCAACAGCTCGCCGGATATCCCCTTTGACAGGTCGATCAACCCTTACCGGGGCTGCGAGCACGGCTGCATCTATTGTTTCGCCAGACCCAGCCACGCCTATTGGGACATGTCTCCCGGCCTGGACTTCGAGACCAAGCTGATCGCCAAGACCAACGCGGCGGCGTTGCTCGAGCAACAGCTCTCCAAACCCGGCTACCGCTGCGCGCCCATCACCCTCGGGGCCAACACCGACCCCTACCAGCCGATCGAACGGGAGTACCGCATCACTCGGGCGACGCTTGAGGTGTTGCTGCGCTATCGGCATCCGGTCAGCATCATTACCAAAGGCTCGCTGATCCTGCGCGACCTGGATCTGCTGGCAGAAATGGCCAGGCTGCGGCTGGTGTCGGTCTTCATCAGCCTGACGACGCTGGATGACGAGCTCAAATGCATCCTCGAACCCAGGGCAGCGGCGCCCAAGGCTCGCCTGCGGGCCATTCGGGTATTGCGTCAGGCGGGTGTCCCGGTCGGTGTGCTGTGTGCGCCGATGATCCCGATGATCAACGACAGCGAGCTGGAGGCACTGCTGAGCGAAGCGAAGGCTGCGGGCGCCCTGAGCGCCAGCTACGTCATGCTGCGCCTGCCGCTGGAAGTCGCGCCGCTGTTCGACGAGTGGCTGAAGACACATTACCCGCAACGCGCCGATCATGTGATGAGTCTGATTCGTCAAAGTCGCGGCGGAGCTGTGTACGACAGCACATTTGGGTCTCGAATGCGTGGCGAAGGACCGTTTGCCGACCTGCTGGCTCAACGCTATGCCTTGGCAATCAAACGACTCGGATTGAACAAACGTGGTGGATTTGCACTCGATTGCGATGCGTTTTGTCCGCCGGGAGGACAAATGTCGCTGCTGTGACGAACTTGGTACTATCGTGCAAACCCGCGTCCCAGAGCCATCGCATTCAGTTTCGTTTAAGCTTCGGCGATTAGTCTGTTACTCGGAGTGTCATCAGCGATAGCGCTCAAGGGATTTGTTCGTGATGCCCTTTAGAGAGGGATCACATCCGGCTCTGGTCAAACAGGCATGAAGAATCCACATCAATTCGTCAGAGAGGATGAAGACATGACAGACATCGGTAAACAGCATTCGGCTACGTCGTCCAGCACATCAAGCCATTCAGACAGCGCCGACGTAGCGTTGAAACATATCGTCGATGGCTTTGTACATTTCCGTAACGAGGTCTTCCCCCAGCAGGAAGAGCTGTTCAAGAAGCTGGCGACTGCCCAATCGCCACGGGCCATGTTCATCACCTGCGCCGACTCGCGCATCGTGCCCGAATTGATCACCCAAAGTTCGCCTGGCGACCTGTTCGTCACGCGTAACGTCGGCAACGTCGTCCCGCCGTATGGCCAGATGAACGGCGGCGTGTCCACCGCTCTGGAATACGCAGTGGTTGCACTGGGCGTGCAGCACATCATCGTTTGCGGACACTCTGACTGCGGCGCCATGCGCGCAGTGCTCAACCCTGACAGCCTGGACAAGATGCCTACGGTAAAAGCCTGGTTGCGTCATGCCGAGGTTGCCCGCACGGTAGTCGAGCAGAACTGCAGCTGCAGCGGCGAACTGGAAACCATGCAGGTCCTGACTCAGGAAAACGTGATTTCCCAGTTGCAACACCTGCGCACCCACCCTTCGGTCGCAGCAAAAATGGCCAGCGGCCAATTGTTCATTCACGGCTGGGTCTACAGCATCGAAACCAGCGAAATCCTGGCTTATGACGCCGAGCTCGATCGTTTCATACCGCTCGACGGTTCGGGACCGACGCCGATGGCTTCACCGAAAGCACGCTTTTCAGCCGACTGATCACCAGTCCGACTGACGGCAAGCCCTTCTTTATCAGCTGATGGCGGCTGCGCAGGATGCGCGTCGCCCGTCTTGCCTCGTCTGAAGAATTCCGGAGAAGCGTCATGGGTATTACAGCATTGAAAACCGCTTTACCACGGGAGCTGCTCGCTTCCGTGGTCGTGTTCCTGGTCGCCCTGCCGCTGTGCATGGGGATTGCCATCGCATCCGGCATGCCTCCGGCCAAAGGTCTGATCACCGGCATCGTGGGCGGGCTTATAGTCGGCTGGATAGCCGGTTCTCCGTTGCAGGTCAGCGGACCCGCAGCCGGTCTGGCAGTACTGGTTTTTGAAGTGGTACGCGAGCACGGCATGGCCATGCTGGGTCCTATTCTGGTACTCGCCGGGTTACTTCAGCTGCTGGCAGGTCGATTCAAGCTTGGCTGCTGGTTCCGGGTCACGGCGCCTGCGGTGGTCTATGGCATGCTCGCCGGTATCGGCGTGTTGATCGTACTGTCACAGGCACACGTGATGTTCGACAGCGGTCCCAAACCTTCCGGGCTGGACAATCTGATCGCCTTCCCTTCCACACTGATCCAGGCCTTCGGACCAGGCACCGGCATGCAGGCCGGTATGCTCGGTCTGGGCACCATGCTGATCATGTGGGGCTGGGAAAAACTTCGTCCGCAGTCTTTGCGCTTCGTACCCGGCGCGCTGCTGGGCGTGGGTATCGCCACCGGCATCAGCCTGTTCATGGCCTTGCAGGTCAAGCGTGTCGAAGTGCCTGACAACCTGGCCGACGCCATCGACTGGCTTCGCCCGGCCGACCTGATGAACCTGGCCGACCCGGCCATTCTGGTTGCCGCTATCGTTGTGGCGTTCATTGCCAGTGCCGAAACGCTGCTTTCTGCCTCGGCAGTTGACCGCATGCACAGTGGCCAGCGTTCGGACTTCGACAAGGAACTCAGCGCTCAAGGCGTGGGCAACATGCTCTGCGGCGTGCTCGGTGCGTTGCCGATGACCGGCGTTATCGTGCGCAGCTCGGCCAATGTCCAGGCCGGTGCCACCACGCGCTTCTCGACGATCTTCCACGGCCTGTGGCTGCTGGCGTTCGTGTTGCTGCTGTCGAGCGTACTGCAGAGCATTCCGGTCGCGAGTCTGGCTGGCGTGCTGGTTTATACCGGTCTGAAGCTGGTCGACCTGAAAGCGTTTCGTGGTCTGGGTCGCTATGGCCGGATGCCGATGTTTACCTATGCGGCGACTGCCGTGGCGATCATCTTCACCGACCTGCTGACCGGTGTACTGGTCGGTTTCGGTCTGACCCTGGTGAAGCTGGCGTTCAAGGCATCGCGCCTGAAGATCAATGTGGTCGAACTGGCGGGCGAGAAGGAATTCGAGCTGCGTCTGGTCGGTGCCGCAACGTTCCTCAAGGTGCCGGCGCTGACTCAGGCACTGGGCACTATTCCGCAGGGCAGCACGGTGCATGTGCCATTGGGCAATTTGTCCTACATCGACCATTCGTGTCTGGAACTGCTGGAAGAATGGGGTCGTTCCAATGCCGCTCATGGCACCCGGTTGCTTATCGAATCGCGTGGCTTGAAGCGTCGTCTTGAAGGGCGGATCTACACGACAACGGGGATCGGCTCGGGCGCCGCCTGACAGTCGCTACCCTGTGATCACAGCTCTGGGACATGTGAGCCGGATGGGTCTTCGCGTAGCAGCGGAGCGATATCCGGCTCCTTCCATTGCGGGCGAAGACAGTGATTCGGGCCTCTGAATCAGACCGCGGAGCGCTCCAGCTCCAGGCCGACGCCCAATTGCCGTGACAGGCTTGGCCAGCGCTGCCAGGCCGCACCCGTTTCAGGGCTGATCAGCTTCTCGCGGTAGGCCTCGACCGAGTCCAGCGCGAAACTCTCCTCATCAAGCAGCTCATCGACAGCATGGTGAACCGCTTCGTCCAGCTGGTTGGCAAATTGCTCGCCGATCAACTGGTGGGCAATCACGCTGGCAACCGTGGTATTTGACGGTATCAGCGGCTGACCGAAATGCTTGATGTACAGGTCATTCACTTCCTCGACCAGCCGATGCGCCAGATAAGCCTCGTCCAACAGGCTTTCCAGGCCTTCATGCCCATCCATGATGGAAGGCGGGGCCGCGAAAAAATGCTCGGCGATTTTCAACACCGGCTTTATCTGCCCTTCGATCCCGGCGTGCAGCGCGACCTCATGGGCAGCGTCCAGCAGATCGGGGACCAGATCGATGTAGGCCGTGACAAAACGCGTGAGTACGTCTTTCGCGTCGACTTCCGGCAGGTGGATGGCGGGATGAAGATGTGGGAGCTTTTGTTCCAACTGTTGCAGCAAGTGGCCGGTCCGGGCCTCATGTTGATGGGCTAGTTGTATCTGCTCGCGCAATGCGGCGGTGTTCATGGCTGCTGGGACTCCTTGAGGCGTCAGACCCCATGGTTCGTTGATGGAGAGTCATACGTTAGCTTGCTTAACTAAATGCCTAAGACGGTTTTGCTATATGCAACTCACATTTAGATACATTTGCGCTATCAGGGTATATTTTGCTCAATTTTTGACCGAAAACGACTGCCTTCCCCCGGCGATGAGGGTGCGCTGCAGTTCGCGTTTTGAATAAGCAGGCTACTCTGAAGTCGCCCGCAGCTCTTTCGACACGCTGTCAGACATAAAAAGTGAGCCACGCATGAGCCAGCCTCTTTTGTCCAAACAGCTCGTTCTGCGTTTGACGTGTTTAATAGTGATCATATTGATGTGCGGATTGGCATTGCCGTCGCTTTACGGCGTGCTGACCGGACACAACGACAATGGCGTAGCGGGTCAGGACGCTTCACGCCAGATCGATGTGCTGTTCACTGCCGGCAATGCGGCTGGGATGACCTGGGCGTTCTACCCGCAGTCGCGCCAGATGCAGGTCCATCCCGGAGCGCTCAACGAGATGATCTTCATCGCGCAGAACCCGACCGACAGACCGATGAAAGCCCAGGCCGTACCGGGTATTTCGCCCGGAAAGGCCGCAGCGTGGTTTCACAAGACCGAATGCTTCTGCTTCACCCAACAGACATTACAGCCGGGCGAGCGCATCGAGATGCCGGTGCGCTTCATCGTCGACCGTGACATACCCGAGGATGTAAAACGTCTGACGCTGGCCTATACGCTGTTCGATGTCACCACGCCCTAGATCTAGGCTCGGTGCGCGATATAGGCCATCATCCCCGGCCGCATGCCGATCACTACCCGCGCCGACACCATGACCCGTACTCAGAAAACCGTTTTCATTGTTGCTGCCATTGTCGCCCTGCTTCTGGGCCTGATCCTCAGCCAGGTGCTGACTGGCCGCAACCCACAGGACCAGGCGGCGCTCAACGACGCCGGTATTGTGCTGCTCCCCAAAAGCCGCCAGTTACCGGCCCTGAGCATGACCGACCAGAACGGCGCGGCTGTAGCGCTTGATGGCTTGAAAGACCAATGGACGTTGATGTTCTTCGGCTACACCTTCTGCCCGGACATCTGCCCCACGACCCTGGCGCAGATCAAGCAGATCAGGACCGAGCTGCCCGAAGAGACAGTCAAGCGCATGCGGGTGGTACTGGTCAGCGTCGACCCGAACCGCGACACGCCGCAGCAGCTCAAGCAATACCTGGGCTACTTCGACCCGCAGTACATCGGCCTGACGGCACCTGTCGCTGATATCCAGACACTGGCCAATGCCGTGAGCATTCCGTTCATTCCCGCAGACACCAGCAAAGCGAACTACTTCGTCGACCACAGCGGTAATCTGGCTTTGATCGGCCCGGATGGTACGCAACGAGGCTTTATCCGCGCACCGCTGAACAATCAGAAGCTGGTGAAGCAATTGCCGGGGCTGCTGGAAAGGGATTAGGGCCTGTGAGATTCCTGCGGGAGTGACCGGGGCGGCGATCCGCATTGCTCACGACGACTTGGTCCAAACGCTCTATTTTCTGGAGGCTTTACCGGCCTCTTCGTGAGCAAGCTCGCTCCCACGACGCGCCTGTATAACTATGAGCGCAGAGCGTGGGAGCGATAAGGTGTTCCCGACGCTCTGCGTCACAAGGGACGCAGAGCACTGGCGCGAGAACCGCAAGGTACAATCGGATCAGAACGCCGGAACCACAGCGCCTTTGTACTTCTCGGTCAGGAATGTTTTCACTTCCGGGCTCTGCAAGGCGGCTACCAGCTTCTTCATCGCGTCCGAGTCCTTGTTGTCCGGGCGGGCCACCAGAATGTTCGCGTAGGGCGAATCGGCACCTTCGATGATCAGCGCGTCCTTGGTCGGGTCGAGCTTGGCACTCAGGGCGTAGTTGGTGTTGATCAGCGCCAGATCGACCTGAGTCAGGACGCGAGGCAGCGTGGCCGCTTCCAGCTCACGGAACTTCAGGTCTTTCGGGTTATTCACGACATCCGAAGGCTTGGACAGGATGTTGCCCGGCTCTTTCAGGGTGATCAGACCTGCCTTGGCCAGCAGCAGCAAGGCGCGGCCTTCGTTGGTGGCGTCATTGGGCAGGGCGACATTGGCGCCGTTGGGCAGCTCTGCCAGCGTCTTGAACTTGTCGGAGTAAGCGCCGAAAGGCTCGATGTGCACCTTGGCCACGGCCACCAGATCAGTGCCTTTGCCCTTGTTGAACTCATCCAGATACGGCTGGTGCTGGAAGAAATTCGCGTCCATACGGTTCTGCGACACCTGCACGTTAGGCTGAATGTAGTCATTGAACACCTTGATGTTCAAATCCACGCCTTCTTTGGCCAGGGTCGGTTTGACGAACTCGAGGATCTCGGCGTGCGGCACGGCAGAGGCCGCGACGGTCAGGGTTTCGTTGGCTTGCGCGGACAAGGCGGTGACAGCGGCGAATATGGCCAATAGTTTCTTCATGCAACAACTCCTTCGGGCCCGCACAGGCGGGCCAATACCAACGGATTCGATCAACGATGTGTGAAATGCGCGACCAGTCTGTCGCCGATGGTCTGCAGAATCTGCACCAGCACCAGCAACAATACGACCGTCACGAACATCACATCGTTCTGGAAGCGTTGATAACCATAACGAATCGCCAGGTCGCCCAGCCCGCCAGCGCCCACCGCACCGGCCATGGCCGTGAACGACACCAGCGCAATGGCGGTCACCGTGATCGCCGCCAGAATGCCGGGGCGCGCCTCAGGCAGCAGCGCCTTGACGATGATCTGCCGGGTCGTCGCGCCCATGGCCTGCGTGGCTTCGATGATGCCGCGATCCACTTCGCGCAAGGCGGTCTCTACCAGGCGCGCAAAGAACGGCGTGGCACCGGCGATCAGCGGCGGCAACGTGCCGAGGATGCCCAGTGACGTACCGGTAATGATCTCGGTCAACGGCATCATCACGATCAGCAGGATGATGAACGGCAGCGCGCGCAGCATGTTGACGATCACCCCGACCGTCGCATACAGCTGCTTGTGCTCCAGCAACTGACGCGGCGAGGTGAGAAACATCAGCACGCCCAGCGGCAGGCCGAGCAGGATGGTGAAACCGAGCGATACACCGAGCATGATCAGCGTGTCGCCAGTGGCCACCCAGATCTCGTACCAGTCGACATTGGAAAACAGGTTCAGAAAAGCGTCCATCAGCGCAGCACCTCCATATGAACATCAGCGGCGGTGAAGCGCGCGAAGGCGGCGTCCATGTCGCCGCCGGTGATGGCCAGCGTCAACTGCCCGTAAGGGGTGTCCTTGATGCGGTCGATACGACCGGCGAGGATGCTGTAATCGACGCCGGTTTCCCGCGCCACCGTGCCGAGCAACGGCGCGTAGGTGGCCTCGCCCTGAAACGTCAGACGCACGATACGGCCCTGAACGTGAGCGAAATCATCGCGCTGTTCGTTTTCGTCGACCTGCTCGTCTTCCTGCACAAAGCGCCTGGTGGTCGGGTGTTGTGGATGCAGAAACACATCAGCGACCCTGCCGTGCTCGACAATCACCCCGGCGTCCATCACGGCCACCTGATCGCAGACGCGACGAATCACGTCCATTTCATGGGTGATGAGCACGATGGTCAGCTTCAGCTCACGATTGATCTCGGCCAGCAGTTGCAAGACCGACGCAGTGGTCTGCGGGTCCAGTGCGCTGGTGGCTTCATCGCAAAGCAGGATTTTGGGTTTGGTAGCCAGTGCGCGGGCGATGCCGACACGCTGCTTCTGGCCGCCCGACAGTTGTGCCGGGTACTTTTTGGCGTGATCGGACAATCCGACCCGCTCCAGCAACTCGGCCACACGCTGGTCGATCTGCTTGCGCGGCATATCGCCTGCCAGGGTCAGCGGCATGGCGACGTTGTCGGCCACGGTTTTGGACGCCAGCAGATTGAAGTGCTGGAAAATCATCCCGACCTGTTGGCGGAAACGGCGCAGGCCATTGGCGTCGAGCGCAGTGACGTCTTCGCCATCGACCACGATCTGTCCACCACTCGGGGTTTCCAGGCGGTTGATCAGACGCAGCAAGGTACTTTTGCCCGCGCCGGAGTGGCCGATGATGCCGAACACCTGGCCACTGTCGACGCGCAGGCTGGTGGGGTGCAGGGCCGGTATTTCCTTGCCTGCCACCCGATAGGTTTTGTGGACGTTATGAAACTCGATCACGGAGCGAACCTTGTGGGGGCGCGTTAAAAAATCAGCGCAGTGGATCAATTCCACTTGCTTCGTTACCTCGGCCAGATTGAGCCGGGCGCGCATTTTAGCCTGTCCTGCCCGCTGTGCTTAGCATTTATTTGCAGGCTGTCCTGCGCAATGGACATAACACGACCGTTGGTGATCGCAGGTCGAAAATAAAAGGAACGGCTGTTTTTTGCTCCGGTCACTTCTTGGATACCGTGATTTCCCGCTTACGCCAGGGAAGTCGTATTCAGCGAACCCAACTCAATGATTGGGGCGAGATAAGGAGTCTCTGATGGCTAGCAAGAACGCACCACCTGTAACCCAAACGCCCAAGAGCGAATTGGCAGGTACCGACACCCTGGACCGTGGCAATACCAACGAGAAGCTGGAAAGCCTTGAGCAGTTCCGCTCGGACGCGACCCAGCAGGCCCTGCGCACCAATCACGGTGTCAAGATTTCCGATAACCAGAACACACTGAAAGTCGGCAGCCGCGGCCCATCGCTGCTTGAAGACTTCATCATGCGTGAAAAGATCACGCACTTTGACCATGAGCGTATTCCGGAGCGTATCGTCCACGCCCGCGGTACTGCAGCACATGGCTATTTCCAGACTTACGAAGACCACGGCGCCCTGAGTAAAGCAGGCTTCCTGCGCGATCCGGGCAAGAAGACCCCGGTGTTCGTGCGTTTCTCCACCGTTCAGGGCCCACGCGGCTCGGGCGACACCGTGCGTGACGTGCGTGGCTTTGCCGTCAAGCTCTACACCGACGAAGGCAACTTCGACCTGGTGGGCAACAACATGCCGGTGTTCTTCATTCAGGACGCCATCAAGTTTCCTGACTTCGTGCACGCGGTGAAACCCGAGCCGCATAACGAAATCCCTACGGGCGGCTCGGCTCACGACACCTTCTGGGACTTCGTCTCGCTGGTGCCGGAATCCGCGCACATGGTGCTGTGGACCATGTCCGACCGTGCGATCCCGAAAAGCCTGCGCACCATGCAGGGCTTTGGTATCCACACCTTCCGCTTCATCAACACCGAAGGTAAGTCGAGCTTCGTGAAGTTCCACTGGAAGCCCAAGTTCGGCGTGTGCTCGCTGGTCTGGGACGAAGCACAGAAGCTCGCCGGCAAGGACACCGATTTCCACCGCCGCGACCTGTGGGAGTCCATCGAGATGGGCGACTATCCGGAATGGGAACTGGGTGTACAGATCGTTGCCGAGGAGGACGAGCACAAGTTCGACTTCGACCTGCTCGATCCGACCAAGATCATCCCGGAAGAGCTGGTGCCGGTCACCCCGCTGGGCAAGATGGTCTTGAACCGTAACCCGGACAACTATTTCGCCGAAACCGAGCAGGTTGCCTTCTGCCCCGGCCATATCGTGCCGGGTATCGATTTCTCCAACGACCCGCTGCTGCAAGGTCGCCTGTTCTCCTACACCGACACGCAGATCAGCCGTCTGGGTGGGCCGAACTTCCACGAAATCCCGATCAACCGTCCGATTGCGCCGAACCACAACGGTCAGCGTGACGCACAGCATCGCACCACTATCGACAAGGGCCGCGCCTCCTACGAGCCGAACTCGATCGATGGCGGCTGGCCGAAAGAAACCCCTGCCGGCCCGGTAGATGGCGGCTTCGAGACCTACCCTGAGCGCGTTGAAGCGCACAAGGTGCGTGAGCGCAGCGAATCGTTCGGCGATCACTTCTCGCAGGCCACCCTGTTCTTCCAGAGCATGAGCCATCACGAGAAAGAGCACATCATCGCGGCCTACAGCTTCGAGTTGGGCAAGGTCGAGCGCGAGTACATCCGTGCCCGTCAGGTCAACGAGATTCTGGCCAACATCGATCTGGAGCTGGCCAAACGTGTAGCTGCCAACCTGGGCTTGCCAGCACCGACAGCCGGTACCGTACCTGCGCGTCAGACATCGGTAAAAGAGTCGCCGGCGCTGAGCCAGGTCAACCTGCTGTCTGGCGATATCGTTTCGCGCAAGGTTGCCATTCTTGTGGCTGACGGCGTCGACGGCAAAGCGGTCGAAGCCATGAAGGCTGCACTGACTGCCGAAGGCGCACACGCCAAGGTATTGGGCCCGACCTCCGCACCGGTCAAGACAGCTGACGGCAAGAGCCTGCCAGTGGACGCATCGGCTGAAGGCCTGCCTTCGGTAGCGTTCGACGCAGTGTTCGTGCCGGGTGGCAAGGCTTCGATCGAAGCCCTGAAAGGCGACGGCGTGGCATTGCACTTCATCCTGGAAGCCTACAAGCACCTCAAGGCCATCTCCTTTGCCGGGGAAGCCAAAGAGCTGTTGAGCCTGCTACGCCTGGAAGAAGATGCCGGGCTGCTGGAAGTGTCCGATAGCAAATCGTTCAAAGCGTTCTTCAACGCGATTGCTCAGCACCGTGTGTGGGATCGTGAAGTGAAAGCCAAGGCCGTTCCGGCTTGATCTGACGCTGCTACATCGCTCCCACGCTCCGGCGTGGGAGCGCCTTTCTGAACGTTCTCGCCCCCACATAGACTCCCCAACACTTCTCGTTCCTCACGCTCCGCGTGGGAATGCAGTTCTGGACGCTCTGCGTCCGCTTTGGAGGATCGACTCAGGGCTTCGCTGGCGTCAGGATGATCTGCGCTTTTTCATTGCGCTCGATCTGGCGACGCAATTGCAGCTCGAAATCCGGATTGGCCTTGACCACCCGCTTGGTCAGCAACGTGGCCAGCCACGGATAGTCTTCGGTGCGCGGCACCACCATCAGCACTTCACAGTTGAACGCTACGGTATCCGCCGCGATATCGTCCAGTTGACGACGCAATGCACGCATATCGCCGATCTTGAGTTCAATTGTCGTGCTTTCTGCCGACGGATCGATGAGCTTGGCAACCCTTCTGGCTTCGGCCGCCTTCAAATCCTCTTCGGCTTTTTCCAGCTCGGCCTTGCGCGCATGGGCAATGGCGCCGTTGACGCCGCTGGTCAGCGCCGGTGCCTTGGGCATCAGGGCGCGTGCGCGGCTCAGCGCAGAGGCCGCCGCGTTCATGTCACCCTTCTGCAGGCTGATCTGGCTGCGGCTCAGATAGGCTTCGGCCAAACGACGTTGAAAAGGCTCAAGACGGATGTCGGCAGGATTGGCAGCCTGCAACGCCGCCAATTGGTCCTCAGCCGTTGCCAGCTCATTACCGGCGATGTTCTGCTCAAGCTGAGCGAACGCGTCAGGCTGGGCCTCGGAGGCAGGCGTCTCGACAGTGGGCGCACTCTGGCAGGCACCCAGCAGGATGGAAAATGCGACAAGCAGCAGATAGCGTGGGGCGAACGGCTTCATTCCTGCGATTCTCTAGTTTGCGCAAAAAACGAGCAAGTCTACACCGCTCGCCTGGGTAGAACAAAGCTGAGCAAGAACAACGCTGCAGCGCAAACCACTATAGACGGTCCGGCAGGGGTGTCCTTGAACCACGACAATGATAGCCCGGCACACACGGCTATCACGCCCAACAGGCTTGCGCCCAGCGCCATTTGCTCCGGCGAACGGGCGTGACGCTGTGCCGCAGCCGCCGGGATGATCAACAGCGAGGTAATCAGCAGAACACCGACGATTTTCATCGCCACCGCGATCACCACGGCGATCAGCAGCATCAAGGTCATGCGCAGTGTAGCAACCGGCAGGCCCTCGACCCGCGCCAGTTCTTCGTGCACGGTCATTGCCAGCAGCGGGCGCCACAGCGCGACGATCAGCACCAAAACCAACGTGCTGCCGCCCAGAATCCAGCCCAGATCAGCCGGGCTGATAGCCAGCAGATCGCCGAACAGGTAGGCCATCAGGTCGATGCGCACTTCGTGCATGAAACTGAGCACCACCAGCCCCAGCGACAAGGTGCTTGGTGCCAGAATCCCCAACAGCGTGTCCGAGGCCAGCGGTTGGCGCTGTTGCAACGTGACCAGCAACACCGCCAGCAGCAGGCAGCCGAACGTCACCGCGATGGTCGGGCTGATATCCAGCAGGAAGCCCAACGCGACGCCGAGCAGCGCGGCGTGGGACAGTGTGTCGCCGAAATAAGCCATGCGCCGCCAGACCACGAATGATCCCAGCGGGCCAGCAACCACGGCCAGCGCAACGCCTGCGAGCAAGGCATACAGTAGAAAATCAGCCATGCTTGCAGCTGTCTCCGTGAACATGAGTATGAGGGAGGGACGCAGCGTCATTCACCACCGCGCCATGCAGATCATGGGCGTGGTCGTGATGGTGGTGATAAATCGCCAGGCTCTGCGCATTGTTGCCGAACAGCTCGACAAAGGCGGGGTCATGGCTGACCTGCTCGGGATGCCCGGAGCAGCAGACGTGACGGTTCAGACACACCACCTGATCGGTGGTGCTCATGACCAGATGCAGATCATGGGAAACCATCAACACGCCGCACTGGTGGCGGTCGCGCAGCCGGGTAATAAGGCTGTACAGCTCGGCCTGTCCGGCCACGTCGACACCCTGCACCGGTTCGTCGAGGACCAGCAACTCAGGCTTGCGCAACAACGCGCGCGCCAGCAGAACACGCTGCATCTCGCCACCGGAAATGCCTTGAATCGGGCTGTCGATGACTTTCCCGGCGCCGACTTCTTCCAGCGCCGACGCTGCGGCCGTGCGATCCACACCGGGCACCAGACGCAGGAAACGCAGCACCGACAGCGGCAGCGTCTGGTCCACATGCAGCTTTTGCGGCATGTAGCCGACACGCAGCCTCGGCTTGCGCCAGACGCTACCGGCGTCGGGCTTGAGCAGTCCGAGCACCGCACGCACCAGCGTGGTCTTGCCTGCACCGTTGGGGCCGATCAAAGTGACGATCTCGCCGGGTTTGACGCTCAACTGGATGTCATCCAGCACGTTTTGCCCGGAAAGCGTAACGGCGACCTTGTCCAGACGTATCAATGCATCCGACATCAAGCGGCCTTGCAGCCAGCGCACACGCCGACGATCTCGACCGTCTGGCCTTCGACCGCGAAGCCGACGCCTGCGGCGGCATCGACCACGGCATTGCTGATGGCCGGATGCTGCAGCTCGATCGCCGCATGACACAGGCGGCAAATCAGGAACTGGCCCTGATGCGCGTGGGTGGGATGGTTGCAGCCTGTGAAGGCATTGAGCGAGGCAATACGGTGCACCAGCCCGTTTTCCAGGAGGAAATCCAGCGCACGGTAAACGGTTGGCGGGGCCGCACGGCGACCGTCTTCATCACTCAGCACTGCAAGGATGTCGTAGGCACCCAGCGGCTTGTGGCTTTGCCAGACCAGTTCCAGCACGCGACGGCGCAAGGTGGTCAGGCGCAGACCCTGTTTGGCGCACAGCGCATCGGCTTCGGCGAGGGCCGAATGCACGCAGTGAGAGTGGTCATGGGGGCGACTGGCCAGGGGAGTATTGGGCATGAGCAGCGACGATATTGGCTAGAGACGTTATTATGTTACCCGTTCCTGGCTGATATGAGTGATTCGAGTGCGCCGTCTTTTAAATCTTGCTGCTGTTTTCTGGGTCAGCCTGCTGATCATCGCCCCTGCTCAGGCCGAGGTCCGAGTGCTGACCAGCATCAAGCCTCTGCAACTGATTGCAGCGGCTGTGCAGGATGGCGTCGGGACACCGGAAGTGCTTCTGCCACCGGGTGCCTCACCGCATAACTACGCGCTGCGCCCATCCGACGTACGGCGTGTACAGGAAGTCGAGTTGCTCTACTGGATCGGCCCGGACATGGAAACCTTCCTGCCGCGCGTCCTTCAGGGCCGCAAACTGCATGCAGTTGCCGTGCAGACGCTGCCGGGCATGCACTTGCGTCACTTTGGCGAAGACAATGCCTCGCATGATGACCACGAGCATGATCACGACAACGACGCAGACGAACATGACCACGACCACCGGCCCGGCAGTCTCGATTCGCACCTGTGGCTGTCGACCGTCAACGCGCGGGGGATCGCCGCAAAAATGGCCACTGACCTGAGCGCTGCCGACCCTGCCAATGCAGCACGCTACGCCAGCAACGCCGAGGCCTTCAGCAAACGCCTCGATACGCTGGACGGCCGTATCAAGCAGCGTGTCAGCGCAGTGGCAGGCAAGCCCTACTTCGTGTTCCACGAGGCCTTCGATTATTTCGAAGAGGCTTATGGGCTCAAGCATGCCGGGGTATTCGCCATCGCCGCCGAGATCCAGCCCGGCGCCCAGCACGTCGCCGCCATGCGCGAACGCCTGAAAGCTGCCGGCAAGACCTGCGTATTCAGCGAACCACCCCTGCGCCCGCGCCTGGCCGAAACCCTGAGCGCCGGCCTGCCGGTCAAACTGGCCGAACTGGATGGACTGGGCGGCTACACCCCGGCCACCGCGCAGGGTTACGAGCAAGTCCTGCAAAAGCTGGCGGATGATTTGGCAGGTTGCCTGAGCAGTCTCTGACTGCCACCGCCCACATCGCAGCACTGCTGTGTGACGCAGAGCGTCACGAACTGCATTCCCACGCTGTAGCGTGAGGAACGATAGTCGTCAGGGATAACACTATCGTGCCCATGCTCCGCGTGGGCATGCCGGTCTGGACGCTTCGCGTCCTCTTGCGACGCAGAGCGTCACGCACTGCATTCCCACGCGGAGCATGGGAACGAGAGTCAACCGTCCGACTGGTTCAGACGCGCGGAGACAGGTCTGGTCTCAGAGCGCAAACGGCAACGCAATGTGCGCTTCCTGGCGCTCGGCCAGGCGGCGCTCGAACTCCGCCGGATCATGAATCAGCACGTCCTGACCGGCGAAGGTTTCGGCGGCGATCAAACGTGACAGCCAGAAACGCACGCAAGCGATACGCAACATGGTCGCCCAGAGCTTCGATTCCGCCGCCGTGAACGGTCGCAAGCCCGCATAGGCACCCAGCAAGGCACGGGCGCGGACAGCATCGAGCTGACCGTTTTCGCGGGAACACCAATCGTTGAGAGCAATCGCCAGGTCATACAGCATCGGCCCCGAACAGGCATTGTAGAAATCGATCAACCCGGTCAGGTGCGTCCCTTCGAACAGTACGTTGTCACGAAACAGGTCGGCATGCAGGTTGGCACGCGGCAGCGCCATGATCTGTGGTTTGAACGCCTCGATCTCCTGAAGGCTGTTTTCAAGCAGCGCTCGCTGGGTCTCGCCCAGGTGCGACAGAAAATTGCGCCCCTCGCTCAACATCCAGTCCAGGCCGCGATCAGTCTTGCGCTCGACGATCTGCCCACGGGTCGCCAGATGCAGGTTGGCCAGCAACTCGCCAATCTGCACGCAATGCTGGGTGTTCGGCTCGCTGATGTGCTTGCCCGGCAGACGCGGCTGCAAAAGCGCCGGTTTGTTTGCCAGTTCGCGCAGCGCCTGACCATCGGTGGTGCGCAGCGCATAAGGCACCGGCAGATCGGCTTCATGCAGCACGTCGAGCAGTTCGATGAAGAACGGCATCTCCTGAACCGGGCCGCGCTCGACCAGCGTCAGCACGAACTCGCCCTGCTCCAGGCTGATGAAGTAATTGGTGTTTTCACTACCGGCAGCGATGCCCTGATAGTCAAGCAGACGGCCGAGCCCGTAAGGGGCGAGAAATGTTTCCAGCTCGGGCCGAGCCAGGGGGGTAAAAACGGACATATCAGGACTGCCAACGATTGAAGTGAATGTAGGGTGCTACCAGCTGAATATTTCCCACTGCGGGATCAGCATGTCCGGTTGGTCCGAACGAATGAAATTGGGGCTTGTACCATCGGCGCGCACCAGAAAATAGGGTTTGCCGTGTTTCGGGGTGATTTTAACCGCATACAGAAAGCCGTTCTGGCGATATTCCTGAATGGTTCTGTCACCGTCGGTGCGAATAGTAACGTCCGGCGCCGCTGAAGGTGGATCTTCTGCTGCAATAGCGAACAAAGGGCAAAAGGCCAACAGTCCGGTCAATATCAGTCGATTTACCTTGCACATGATAACCTTGTCCCTTTGTCGTCAATGGTTCGCGCATTCTAGCGCCGACCCCGCCGAAAAGGTTGATTCTGCTCATGACCCAAGCGCCACTCGTCCTGGTAGACGGTTCCTCTTACCTCTACCGCGCCTTCCACGCACTGCCACCACTGGCTACCTCCAAAGGATTGCCGACCGGTGCCGTCAAGGGCGTGCTCAACATGCTCAAAAGCCTGCGGCGTCAATACCCGGAAAGCCCGCTCGCGGTGGTGTTCGACGCCAAGGGCGGGACGTTCCGGGATGCGCTGTACAACGACTACAAAGCCAACCGACCGAGCATGCCGGACGATCTGCGTGTGCAGGTCGACCTGCTGCATGCCTGCGTCAAAGGCATGGGCTACCCGTTTCTGTGCGTCGAAGGCGTCGAAGCCGATGACGTGATCGGCACGCTGGCACGCAGCAGCGCGGCGGCCGATCGTCCAGTGGTGATTTCCACCGGCGACAAGGACATGGCGCAACTGGTCGACGGCCATATCACTCTGGTCAACACCATGACCGGCAGCGTGCTGGATGTGGCGGGCGTGAAAGAGAAATTCGGCGTCGGTCCGGAACACATCATCGATTACCTGGCCCTGATGGGCGACAAGGTTGACAACATTCCCGGCGTGCCCGGCGTTGGCGAGAAGACCGCGGTCGGTTTGCTGGTCGGCATTGGCGGTGGCATCAAGGAGCTTTACGAGAACCTCGACAAGGTCGCCTCCCTGCCGATCCGTGGTGCCAAGACCCTGGCCGCCAAACTCGAAGAACATCGTGAGATGGCCTTTCTGTCTTACGAATTGGCGACCATCAAGATCGACGTCCCGCTGGACATCGAACTGGATCAATTGCATTGCGGCGAGCCCGACCGCGACACGTTGATGGAGCTGTACGCCGAGCTGGAATTCAAGAGCTGGATCGAAGACCTGCAACGCGACGCCAAACGTGCCGGCCAGGAGCTGACCGTCGAAGAGCCGACCGTTGAGGCCAGAGAAGCGGCTTATGAAGTCATTCTTGAACAGAGCCAGTTCGATGCCTGGCTGAAGAAGCTGCAGGCCTCGCCACTGTTTGCCTTCGTCACCCAGAGCAACGGCACCGATGCCCAGCGTGCGCAACTGGTCGGCCTGTCCTTCGCCATTCAGACCCACGAAGCCGCTTACATTCCGCTGACCCATTCATACATGGGCGTGCCGCAGCAGCTGGACCGCGACACCGTGCTCAAGGCGCTCAAGCCGCTGCTGGAAGACCCGGACAAAATCAAGGTCGGCCAGCACGCCAAGTTCGCCATCAACCTGCTTGCCAATTGCGCGATCGACGGCGATCAGGCTCAAGGCATCGACCTGCAGGGCGTGCGCTTCGACACCATTCTGGAATCCTATGTACTGGACTCCACCGCCACCCGCCACGACCGCGACAGCCTGGTGGCCAAGTACCTGACGCACACGCCGATCAATTTCCAGGAGATTGCCGGCAAAGGCGCCAAACAACTGAGCTTTGACCAGATTGCCCTGGAGCAGGCGGGCAATTACGCCGCCGAAGAAGCGGACCTGACCCTACGCCTGCATGAAGTCTTCGACGCACGGCTGGCCGCGATTCCGACCCTGCAGCCGGTATTGAACGATATCGAGATGCCGCTGGTGCCTGTGCTGGCACGTATCGAGCGCCAGGGCGCGCTGGTCGATGCCAACCTGCTGGGCATCCAGAGCGTCGAACTGGGCGACAAGATGACCGCGCTGGAACGCGAGGCCTTCGCCATTGCCGGCGAAGAGTTCAACCTCGGCTCGCCCAAGCAACTGGGCGTGATTCTCTACGAAAAACTTGGTATGCCGGTTCTCAGCAAGACCGCCACCGGTCAGGCATCGACTGCCGAGGCCGTGCTTGCCGAACTCGCGGAGCAGGATTTCCCGCTGCCCAAGGTGCTGATGCAATACCGCTCGATGAGCAAGCTCAAGAGCACCTACACCGACCGCCTGCCGGAGCAGATCAACCCGCGTACCGGGCGTATTCACACCTCCTATCATCAGGCGGTGGCGGTCACCGGACGTTTGTCCTCCAGCGATCCGAACCTGCAGAACATCCCGATTCGTACTGCAGAAGGCCGGCGCATCCGTCAGGCGTTCGTGGCTCCGAAGGGCTACAAGCTGCTGGCCGCCGACTATTCGCAGATCGAACTGCGGATCATGGCGCATCTGGCCCAGGACGAAGGCTTGCTGCACGCATTCCGCAATGACCTGGACGTTCACCGCGCGACGGCTGCGGAGGTGTTTGGCGTCGAGTTGGAAAACGTCACCACTGACATGCGTCGCAGCGCCAAGGCGATCAACTTCGGCCTGATCTATGGCATGAGCGCGTTCGGCCTGGCCAAGCAGATTGGCGTCGATCGCAAGCAGTCACAGGCGTATGTCGACCGCTACTTCGCCCGCTACCCTGGCGTGCTGAACTACATGGAGCGCACCCGCGCCCAGGCTGCCGAGCAAGGTTTTGTCGAAACCATCTTCGGCCGCCGCCTGTACCTGCCGGACATCAACGCCAAAAACCAGTCCCTGCGCAAAGGCGCGGAACGCATGGCGATCAACGCGCCGATGCAGGGCACCGCTGCGGACATCATCAAGAAAGCCATGGTGGCGGTGAATGGCTGGCTGGACGAGTCCGGTCTGGATGCTCGGGTCATCCTGCAGGTTCACGACGAACTGGTGCTTGAAGTGCGCGAGGACCTGGTCGATCAGATCAGTGAACAGATCCGTCCACACATGAGCGGCGCAGCGGAACTGGCCGTGCCGTTGCTGGTGGAAGTAGGGGTTGGCAACAATTGGGACGAGGCTCACTGAGCCTGAAGAGGCGAACCTGTGCGCAGGTTCGTCAAATATTGTAGGAAATGTGAACTTTTCTTCACTGCTGGAACTTAACCGTTTGGACAGGAGTCAGACGTGTCGATTGGTTGAAAAATCGATCGTGCTCCTAGTTGTGTTAAGTGTTGGCAGTTATCCAGATCCCACCCTAAGGTCTGGACCTTAAGCCCCGGAACTTCCCCCTCCCCATGCGAAGTCCGGGGTCTTTTTTGCCTGCGATTTACTCCGCAGGCGCCTTGTCTTCCAGTTCCATCCAGTCGGCCAGCACGGTGTAAGCCTCTTCCAGTCCCATGCGCTTGGGGGCCGAGAACAACTGGATGCTCACTGCATCGCCCCAGCCTTTGCGAATCTCGGCCTGAACCTTGAGCAGCGTGTTCTTGGCCGCGCCGTAGGTCAGCTTGTCGGCCTTGGTCAACAGAATGTGCATCGGCATGTTGCTGGCGATGGCCCAGTCCAGCATCAGCACGTCGAAGTCGGTCATTGGATGACGGATATCCATCATCAGGATCAGACCCTTCAGGCTTTCGCGGCTGCCCAGGTAGGCTTCCAGGTGACGCTGCCAGTGCAGTTTGAGCGGGATGGGCACTTTGGCGTAGCCGTAACCGGGCAGGTCGACCAGACGGCGATCTTCGTCCAGGCCGAAAAAATTCAGCAACTGGGTACGCCCCGGGGTCTTGGATGTGCGCGCCAGGCTGGCGTGGGTCAGGGTGTTCAGCGCACTCGATTTGCCCGCGTTGGAGCGACCGGCAAATGCGACCTCAAAACCTTCGTCGTCGGGGCATTGGTCGACCTTGGCGGCGCTGAGCATGAACGTGGCCTGTTGGCACAGACCGAGAATGGGGTTTTTGAGTTGCATGTGATTTCCGGTGAAGACCTGCCTGCAAGGGGTGCGGCAAGAGGTGTCGGTTTCGTTTGGATGCGTGCGCATATAATGACACACCTGTCCCCCGGCCCACACTCACACCGTATCGCGCCGCTCTGACCGGTGTGCTGGAACATTCAGACATGACCTGCTTCACTCCTTATGCAAAAAGGCCGTCTGCGGTCGCCCATTTTTACAACCTCAGCGTTACACTAACGAACTCAGGCTTTCGCGTCCGGTCGAAACCACCGTCGCTTGAAGGCGATTCAATCTGCTCAGGAGTAAAGCATGCGTAATCTGATCATCAGCGCCGCTCTGGTTGCCGCCAGTCTGTTCGGTATGTCCGCCCAGGCCGCCACGCCCATCGAGGCAGGCAAGCAATACGTCGAGCTGGCGAGCGCTGTGCCTGTTGCCGAGCCAGGCAAGATCGAAGTCGTCGAGCTGTTCTGGTATGGCTGCCCGCACTGCTACGCGTTCGAGCCAACGATCAATCCGTGGATTGAAAAACTGCCGTCCGACGTCAAGTTCGTACGCATCCCTGCCATGTTCGGCGGCCCGTGGGATGCACACGGCCAGCTGTTCATCACCCTCGACACCATGGGCGTCGAGCACAAGGTTCACGCGGCCGTATTCGAAGCCATCCAGAAAGGCGGCAAGCGTCTGACCGACAAGAATGACATGGCTGACTTCGTCGCCACACAGGGCGTGAACAAGGAAGACTTCCTGAAAACGTTCGACTCTTTCGCAGTCAAGGGCAAGATCGCCCAGTACAAGGAACTGGCCAAGAAGTACGAAGTGACTGGCGTTCCGACCATGATCGTCAATGGCAAGTACCGCTTTGACCTGGGTTCTGCCGGTGGTCCGGAAAAGACCCTGGAAGTTGCCGATCAACTGATAGCCAAAGAGCGAGCGGCTAGCACAGCCGCCAAGTAAGCGCACATCATGCGCCGCTGGGGCAAAGGCAGTACCCGTATCGTTGGCCTGCATGATCCGCAGGTCAACGAACATCATCTGCTGCAAAACGGCTTGCCGGAAGACGGCAGGCTGCGTTTGCTCAGTTTCAATATCCAGGTGGGTATCAGTACCCAGCGCTACCATCATTACCTGACGCGCAGCTGGCAGCATTTGCTGCCGCATGGCGGTCGAGCTGGCAACCTGCAGAAGATCGGCGATCTGATCAATGAATTCGATCTGGTGGCACTGCAGGAAGTCGACGGCGGCAGCATGCGCTCCGGCTTTATCAACCAAGTCGAGCACCTTGCCCAGCTGGGTGGTTTTCCGTACTGGTATCAACAACTCAATCGCAACCTCGGGCGCCTGGCGCAGCACAGCAATGGTGTGTTGAGCCGTCTGCGCCCGACCAAGATCGAGGATCATCCGCTGCCGGGTCCTGCCGGGCGCGGCGCAATTCTCGTGCGCTTCGGCGAGGGCGAAGATGCCCTTGTCGTGGTCATGATGCACCTGGCGCTGGGGACCCGAACCCGAACCCGGCAGCTCGCCTACATTCGCGAACTGATCGGCGGTTACCGCCATCAAGTGCTGATGGGCGACATGAACACCCATGCCAACGACCTGCTGGAACACTCGCCGCTACGGGACCTGGGGCTTTTGGCTCCGCAGATAGAAGCAACCTTCCCCAGTTGGCGACCACAACGTTGCCTCGATCACATTTTGCTCAGCCCGACCCTGACGCTCGAACGTGTGCAGGTGCTGGCACAGCCCATTTCCGATCATCTGCCTGTCGCTGTCGAGATTCGCCTGCCTGACTCACTGCGTGGGGACTCACTGCCTGTGCCCTCTGGTGGAAGCCTTGCATGAGCGACGACGCGGAGCGTTGGAAAGAGAAATACCTTAAAGGGATCGAGCAACAGGACAAGCTCGAAAAACGCTGGGATGCGCGGCTCGATTTGTTGCGACGCGGTCTGGTACGCAGCAGTCTGGCAGCTGAGGGCTCTGACCGCGCCGTCGACGAATGCATGAAGGAGATGCGCGAAATTGTCCGCAAGGATGATATGGACGCGGGCCTGGCAGCCCTGATCCCGCGCCTCGAAAAGGCCGTACTGGACTCTGAACAACGCCGCGAAGTACGGGCCGCGCAAATCAGCTCGGCACTGACCGCACTGGTTGCGCAACTGCAGTCATTGCCGCTGCCACGCGACGTACGCAAGCCACTCAAGCGCTTTGCCAAGGAGCTTGAAGAGCGTGCCTCACAAGCCCGTGAGCTGCCCCTGCTGCTCGGCGAGTTGAGCAATTTGCAGGGCCAGGCCCTGACGCAGGTTGAAAAACCCGAGGAAGGTCCGCGCCAGGGATTGCTGCAACGCCTGTTCGGTTCGCGCGAAGGCCAAGGCAACGATACTCATCCCGAGGCTGCTCACCCCGAAGACCCCACCTCGGCACCGGACACGCATGAGCCCGATGCAGAGCCGCAGGCAGCAAGCACTCACGCCCCGGCAGACATCGCTCATGGCGAAGCCGAGGTCGATGACTCACCTGCCACCGTAGCCACCGCGGCCACAGACAGCACACCGCCCACGCCTGTCCCGGAAAACGATACGCCTGCCGTCGTGACACCCGCCGCTGCAACGCCTGAAGAACCTGCACCATCGGTCACGGCTGCGGATATTGCTCCAGCACCGGCAGAGTCCTTCGCCGAACCTGCACCTGTCACTGTCGAACCCATCGATTTCGCGGATCTCCTGGCGCCTGTTCCGTCAGTGCCCTATCAACAACGGCCCGCGCCAATCGACGCGACAGTTGAAGAACCCGACGCAGAGGCCGAGCAGCAGCCCGAGACGGCAGAAGGCGAAGAAGGCTACGCGCTACCCTCATCACCCGAGCCCAGCTACAGCTCGGTGGCTGCGCATATTGAACAAACCCTGCTGGGCCTTCTGGACGACCTGACCCTCTCCGAGCACTTTCGCCCGCAGGTCGAGGATATGCAGTTACGCTTGAAACATGGGCTTAACTGGTACGAATTGCTGCCGATCCTCGACGATATGGCGGTGCTGATGCTGGCGATCAACAACGGCGGTCAACAGGAGTTCGGCACCTACCTCAAGCAGCTCAATGAACGGCTCGAATCGTTTCAGAGCCACTTGCAGGCGGCCAGTGAAGATCACGCCGAGGATCAGTCCACCGCGCGCGACCTCAACGACCAGTTGCGCGAACAAGTGGGCGGTCTGCAAAGCAGTGTTCAGGACGCCTCCGATCTGCCCAGCCTCAAGCGGGTGCTCGACAATCGGCTTGAAGCCCTGCTCGGCACCATGGATCACTACCAGCTCAAGCGCGATGCCCGCGAGCGCGAAGTGGCCTCGCGACTGCAAGGTCTGGCAGCCCGCGTCGCGAGTATGGAACAGGAAGCCCTGGGTTTCAGGACTCACCTGGAAGAACAGCGTCAAAAGGCCCTGATCGACCCGCTCACCGGACTGCCCAATCGAGCAGCCTGGGGCGAGCGCCTCGAACAAGAGATGGCCCGGTGGCAGGAAGAAAAAAACAGTCTGTTGGTCTGCATTCTGGACCTGGACCATTTCAAACGCATCAACGATGGTTACGGGCATCTGGCTGGCGACAAGGTATTGAAGATTGTCGCCAATGTGTTCAGCAAACGCCTGCGCGCCAACGACTTCCTCGCACGCTTTGGCGGCGAAGAATTTGTCATGCTGCTGCCTGCAACACCTCCTGCCACGGGGCTGACGCTGCTCGACGAACTGCGCGCCGCCGTAGAGTCATGCCCCTTCCACTTCAAGGGTGAGCGAGTCACCATCACCGTGTCCATTGGCCTGACGGCTTTTCGCCCCGGAGAACGGAGCGACACCGCTATCAAACGTGCCGACCAGGCGCTTTACAAGGCCAAGGAGAACGGCCGGAACCGCATCGAACAAGGCTGACTGAAACATTTTGACCTGAACAAATAGTCGGCGGCCCATGCTATTTGTACACATTTTGTTATGATGTTTCATTTCCTGCCGACGCTGCCGACCTCATGAAGCTGTATTTCTCCGCCTTTATCATGCTCATCCTCACTGCCTGCGCCAGCGGCCCCAGGCTGGACACCAGCCACCCCTCGGTAAATTTCGATGGCCGTGCCCAGTATGTGGTGATGCACTACACCTCGGCGTCGCTGGAACGCTCGCTGCAATTACTGACCCATGGCGAGGTCAGCGCCCACTACCTGATCGGTGACGACAGCAAGGCCACCATCTACAAGCTGGTCGATGAAAACGCACGTGCCTGGCATGCCGGCGAAAGCGAGTGGGAAGGCCGCACCTGGCTCAACTCCAGTTCGATCGGCATCGAGATCGTCAACCCGGGCTTCAAGGAAACGCCGACAGGTCGCCTGTGGTATCCGTACACCGAAGCGCAGACCCAGTCGATCATTGTCCTGCTCAAGGACATCGTCAAACGTAACAAAATCGACCCCAAACACATCATCGGTCACAGCGACATCGCCCCGTTGCGCAAGCAGGACCCGGGGCCGTTGTTCCCGTGGAAACGCCTCGCTGCCGAAGGTCTGGGGAACTGGCCGGACGAACGCCAGGTTGCCCAGCGTCAGGCATTGCTGGCAGCCAACCTGCCGAGCATCACCTGGTTCCAGCAGCAATTGGCACGCCTGGGCTACAGCACTCCGCAAACCGGTGAGCTGGACGTCGCTACGCGCCAGGTACTGGCCGCGTTCCAGATGCACTATCGCCCGGCACGCTTCGACGGAGAGCCCGACGCACAGAGCGCGGCCATCCTGCAGGTGCTCAATCACTCGAATTGAAGCGCATGGGGGCTGGGGGCTGGCCCTCAGTCAGCCGATAAGGGCCTGGCGATCAAGCCCTCAGAGCGGTAAAGCCATATAGAACTGCGTGCCCTGCCCTGGCCTTGAGTACACGCCCATGCGTCCGCCGTGCAGTTGGACGATCTCCTTGCACAGCGCCAGCCCGAGCCCGGCGCCGCCTTTCTTGCGACCCACCTGGACGAAGGGTTCGAAGATCCGCCCCTGCTGTCCGTAGGCAATGCCTTCACCGTTGTCCTCGACACTTATGATCGCCCGCTCGCCGTGACGCCTGGCCTGCAGGCGGATCAGGCCGTTCGGCGGCGTGTGACGCAATGCATTGTCCAGCAGATTATCCAGCACCCGCTCCAGTTGAGACTGATCGGCATGCAGACGCGGCATGGGCTCCTGCATATCCAGCATCAGCACAATATCCTGCTCCTGGGCCTGATCCTCGAAGCGCGCCTTGGCCTCCTGCAGCAAGGTCTCGACGGAACAAGGTGCAAGTTTCAGCTTCTGCAGACCGTTCTGGTAACGCGAGAAATTCAGCAGGTCGTTGATGAGCTGCATGAGGCGCTGCATCTCTTCGGTGACTGTATTGAGCAGGTCGGCCTCACGGGACTCGGGAGCGAAATGCAGACGCTCCTGAAGGAGGCCGAACGCCATGTGCATGCCCGTGACCGGCGTGCGCAACTCATGCGAGGCGCGCAGGACGAACTCGCTGCGTACCCGCTCGAAAGCACGCTGTTCGGTCACGTCGTGCAGCACCATCACAGCACCCAGGATGTGGCCCTTGGTGTGACTGACCGGTGTCATGCTGTAGGTCAGCAATCGAGACTCGCCGTCGATTTCGATGGCCAGATCTTCCGGCGCGCGCTCCAGCGTTCCGCCCCGCAGCACCAGATGCAGTTGCTCATCCAGTTCTGGACGGCTCAATGCCTCGCCGAGACTTTGCCCAAGGCGACTCTCGTCCCATCCGAGCTGGCGCTGCGCAACAGGGTTCAGGTGCTCCAGGTGCCCCTGGCGATCGATCATCAACAGGCCGTCGTCGATACTGTCGAGGACCGCTTGCAGGCGCTGCTGGCCCGCCAGAAGCTCATCGACGTTGGTCGCCTGATGCTGACGCAGGGCTTCGGCCATGATGCCGAAGCGCCGGGTCAGCAGGTTCATTTCTGCGGCCGAGGAAATGGGCAGCGTGACCTCGTAATCACCTTCCCCAATGCGATCGGCAGCCTTGGCCAGCGCCTCGATCGGTGCACCGAAACGGCGGGCGATGCCGTGCGCGGTCACAAAGCCGATGCACAGCACCGCCAGCCCGACCAGCCCCAACAAGCCGGCGATCCACAATGCACGGTCCCTGGAATTGATCTCGGCGGTGCTGATGTTCTCCAGTGCCTTGCGATGCACACTCAGCAGACCGTTGCGCAGAGCGTCGAAACTCTCGCTCAGTTGCGGGTTGCCCCGTATGCCTCGCGGATCATCGCCATATTGCTTCCAGGTGGCAATGAATCGCTGATAATCGCCCCGGGTCTTCTCAAATCCGTTACGCACATTTTGCTGGGTGTCCTGCGCCGACCCTTCCTCCAGCAGTTCTTCGAACTGCTGCTGGATTCTGTCCAGCTCAGCCTCATTGCGATTGGCACCGGTCATCAACACCAGTTGATCACCCATGTTCTGGCGCAACTTCAAACCCAGATCGAGGATGGCGAAGTTATGCTGAATCAGTGATTCCTGAGTACGGGCCATCTGCATGACACTGACGAGCCCCAGCAGCAGCCCAAGCAACGCGACCGTGATAAGCGCCGAGATGCTCAGGAAGAGGCGAGTGCGCAACTTCATGGCCAGCTTCATTTGAGGTATTTCATAGGTTGTACTGTTTTCGTTTGCGGTAAAGCGTCGAAGCATCGATACCCAGCGTCTTGGCGGCCTGATCAAGGGTTTCACTGGTTGCCAGTACGGCCCCGATGTGTGCCTTTTCAAGCTCGTCCAGACTCAAGGCCGCGCCCACACGTGGTGCATTGTTGGTCGGTTGCTCAGCCATGCCTAGATGACTGACCTCTACGCGATCCTGTGGACAGATGATGCTGGCACGCTCGATCACGTTGCGCAGCTCACGAATGTTGCCTGGCCAGCGGTAATTGAGCAGCGCGGCACGGGCTTCTTCGCTGAAGCCTCGGGCCGGACGCGCGTATTCCTTGACGAAACGCGCCAGAAAGCGGTCCGCAAGGGTCAGAATGTCTTCGCTGCGCTCACGCAGGGCCGGCAGATTCAGGGTGATCACGTTCAGGCGGTACAGCAGATCCTCACGGAAACGCCCGCTGCGCACCATGTCTTCAAGGTTGAGGTTGGTGGCCGCCAGGATGCGCACGTCGGCACGGCGGGTCACCGGGTCACCGACTCGCTCGTATTCCTTGTCCTGAATGAAGCGCAGCAATTTGGGCTGCAGCGTCAGCGGGAAGTCACCGATTTCGTCGAGGAACAGGGTGCCGCCATCGGCCTGATTGACGCGGCCCAGCGTGCTTTCGCTGGCACCGGTAAAGGCACCGCGGCTGTGGCCGAACAGTTCGCTTTCCATCAGTTCTGCGGTCAGCGACGGGCAGTTGATGGTGACGCAGGACTTCTTGGCCCGCTTGCTCCAGCCATGAATCGCCCTGGCCAGCTCGCCCTTACCGGTACCCGATTCGCCCAGAATCAGGATGTTGGCATCGGTCACGGCAACCTGACGGGCCGTTTCCAGTATCGCCATCATCGAAGGGCTGTGGGAATCCAGACCATCCTTGGGCTTGCGAACCTCGCCTTCCAGTGCTTCGAGACGGGCAGACAGTTGCCTGACTTCAAGCTGCTTGGCCGTTGCAAGGCGCAACTGGTCAGGACTGCACGGCTTGACCAGGTAGTCGGCTGCGCCCGCCTGAATGGCATCGACAGCGGTATCCACCGCCGAATGGGCAGTCACGATCACCACACGCATCCACGGCGCCTGAATCCGCATCTGCGCCAGCACGTCCAGGCCGTTGTCTTCGCCCAGACGCAAATCTAGAAAGCACAGATCGAATACTTGACGCTGCATGAGCGTGTCGGCCTGGGCTGCGCTGTTGGCAGTGGCGACACTGTAGCCTTCGTCTTCCAGACAGTACCGGAAAGTGCGGAGGATGGCGGACTCATCGTCCACAAGCAGAATACGGCCCTGATTCTCAGTGGCTGCTTCCATTTTTCCTACGCTCCTTAATGAATTGTCTCAGTTAGTCTCGGAATCATCGGGCAAGTTGCATGGTCAATTCTGATTGATTCTTCGGCATGCATGGTAGCTTTCTGATCAGCTAATGGCGAACAGCCTGATTAATCCGCGTTTATGCCGTTAAAACCGTCCATTCGGAGACGAGATCTCACCGCAAAAGGAACGCTCCTATGTTTTCACTGAAAAAGATTGCTCTGATCACGGCCGCCGCTGCGCTGCTGGGCAGCGGCCCGGTGCTCGCCCAGCCAGACCTGCCCACTCAACTCGCCGAGGCGCGTCAGGAAGGTTCGATCTGGACAGCTTTCGCGCTGAACAAGCATCTGAGCCCGTTCAAGATCGATGTGGGTGTCGAACAAGGCACCGCGACGCTAAAGGGCAAGGTTGAAAACGAAGTGGACCGCGAGCTGGCCGAACGCATCGCGCTGGATACCAAAGGCATTGAAAAGGTGGACAACCAGCTGGAGGTAGATCCTTCTGTTGCCAGCGAGCCCGGCACACGGACCAACATGGCTCAGCGCTTCGAGGATGCGACGCTGGTCGCGACGGTGAAATCCAAACTGCTGTGGAGCAGCGTGACTGAAGCGCTGACCATCGATGTCGACAGCAAGGACGGCGTGATCACCCTCAAGGGCCGCGCGCAAAGCCCTGAAGCGAAGGAACTGGCGGGTAGCCTGGCGAGTAATACCGATGGCGTGGTCAGTGTCAACAACCTGATCAGCCTCAGCGCGGCCGACTCGATTGCGGCCAAGACCCAGCCACAGTCGCTGACCCCGACCGAGGAAATGAGTGACGCCTGGATCACCAGCAAGGTCAAGGCGAGCCTGATCTACAGCCGGACGCTGGATGGGCTGAATATCAAAGTAGACACCAAGGCAGGTGTGGTCAGCCTGAATGGCGTGGTTGCCAACTTCGCCGAGAAGGAACTGGCCGTGGAAATCGCGCGAAATATTCGGGGCGTAAAAGGCGTCAACGGCGACGCACTGAAGGTCATGGCGCGCAGCGCAGGCTGACAGTTCAGGGCCGGAGTGTCGAACGCTTCGTGCAGAACGCACGATTACAAAGGGGTAATCGTGCAGCTTGCTGGTAGGACGCTCTCGTCAAACTTAATAAGCTGTTGATTTTAAAGGATTTTAATCCACTCAAAAAACTGGCATGCAGTCTGCAATAACCTATTCAACAAGGTCGATACACAACGACCCATCAGATTGAATGCCCACTCAGGCCAGGGGAGTTTGCAGATGAACAGCCAGCGTATTTCACAATTGCGTATCTCTCCCCTGCATATCCAGCAAGGTCTTTTTCTGCTCCTTGCCCTGCTCGTCACTCTGATCGCCATTCAGCAGTTCCAGCGTTGGAATCAAGCCAACGAGGCAACTCAACCAAAACAGCAATTCATCCAGACCAGCAGCATCTCCTATCGCGGCGTCAGCGCTCCAGCGGTCAAGGACATGTCCTCAAACCTGCGCAACGTTGACGGCCTGGTTTCTGTAGATGAAGTCGCTCCACAGCAAAAATGGGCTTTCTGACCCGACCTTAAAAGCAGCACCCCCTTATTAAAACGGCATCAAAAAGGAGTATCACCATGTTGAGTTGGGCAATCACGTTTCTGATCATCGCTATCGTCGCTGCAGTACTGGGCTTCGGTGGTATCGCGGGCACGGCTACTGGTATCGCCAAGATCCTGTTCGTCGTCTTCCTTGTGATGTTCGTTGTGTCGTTCTTCTTCGGTCGTCGCGGTCGAGGCTGATAATGCACACGTCATTTCGCACACTGGCCGCCGCCCTGTTGATGGGTGGCAGTGTCATGGCCATGGCAGCCAATGATGGACAGTCTCGGGTCAATGAGCTTCTGAGCTCCGCCCCCGAGTACCGCACCACCTGGGCGAAAGTCGTCAAGAAGGAAGAGCGTTTGCCGGATTGGGTGATCAACCTGTCCGGTGCTTCCGAGCAGCAGATGACGGCGGCCACTGAAGATGGCGACAACTATCTGGTTGGGCCGCTTTGCGAAACGGCCGATACGTGCAAAAGCAAGCGCCTGATCGTGGCTTTCAGCCTCGACAAGGAAGATGCTTACGCTATGTTGGTTGAGGTGCCTGCCGGTCTTCCCGCAGACAAATCGCCAACACGTCACGCGACTTACCGTTATCTGGGTAAGCCTGACGAGGGTATGCAAAAGCTCTTGAATGAAGAGCTGCGCAAAGACCCTAACTGGTATTGATTCAGAAGAAAGGTGTCGACTCCAGGAGTCGACACCTTTCGGCTTTGTGCGGCCTGAGGAAGGTACGCGCATGACCAGGGGGCCGGGACGCGTTGATCAAGTGGATCGGCGTGACCTAGGGGTACAGGGAGTACCTCCGCCAAGGGCCGGGTCAGGCAAGCCGCCGTGCAAGTCCACGAGAATGCGTCGACCTTTCGAACGCCTCCAGTGACCTTGCACGGCGCTTTATATTTCCTTCCTGCTTCGATCCCGTATTAAATTGCATCCCTCGGCAACATCAGCCCCAGTGGCAACCTGACGCGTGCTTCAAGACCACCTCCCGAACGATTCCTCAACTCGACGTTACCCCCGTGCATGGCAGCAATACGCTTGACGATGGCCAGGCCGAGGCCGGTGCCCTTGCCACTGCGTGCGCGATCACCGCGAATGAACGGGTTGAAAATGGTGTCCAGTTCGGACGGATCGATGCCCGCCCCTCTGTCCAGCACACTCAACACTACGTAGGGCGCGTTTCGGTCACCGGATACATAGGCAGCGACTTCGATACCGTTGCCGGCATGGTGCTTGGCATTGCCAATCAGGTTGGTCAGCAGGCGCTTCATCGACACCCGACGCAGCGGGAAGGGCGGAATAGGCTCCAGACACAGACGGATGCTGTCTTCATCGTCATTGAAGGGTGCAACCACATCGCGCACCAGATGCCCCAGATCGACCTCTTCGATCTCCTCGTCACGGCCATCGCGGATGAACGCCAGGAACTGATCGAGAATGGCGTCCATGTCCTCGATATCGCGCACCATGCCTTCGGAGAACTCATTGTCGTTCATCAGCTCCAGAGACAGGCGCAGGCGCGTCAGCGGTGTGCGCAGGTCGTGGGAAACCCCGGCCAGCATCAGCTCGCGTTCCTGCCCGGCCTGCTCGACGTCTTCGGCCATCTGATTGAAGGCCCGATAGACTTCGGTCATCTCGCTCGGTGTGTCACTCACCGGCAGCCGCACGCTGCGCCCCTGCCCCAACTGGCGCGCCGCAAACACCAGACGCTTGAGCGGCTGACTCAGTTGACGCACGAAAATCCAGGCTGATGCCGTGGAAAGCAACCCGATGGCCAGGAACCAGCCCAGCACGTTCCAGATTTTCTGACCGCGCAACGGGTGCGGATAAAGCGGCACTTTCAGCCAGCCGTCACCCAGGCTCGGCGCTCGCACCCACAGCGCGGGGGGCGCGTGTACCCGCAGACGCACTTCCGTATCGGCACCCAGCTCCGCCTGCATCTGCCGCTGATAGATCTCACTGTAAGGCCAGTGCTGCTCACCTTCCGGCACGCCACCGCCCACCACCCGAATCAGACCTGCCGCCTCGGCAATCGCATCGCGGTCGCTTTCACCGGCAGCCCAATAAGCACGCAGTGTCAGAGCAACGCCGTGGCTGTATTGCCTGTCGACCAGCACGTCTTCGTTCATCAGCAGATAAACCAGCGTCAGGGCCTTGGAAAACAGCACGACGATGAGCACCAGCCAGAGCGTGCGGGAGAAAAAGCTTTGCGGGAACCAGAGCGGAGTCTTCATAACTGCAGCCATACACTTTGCAGGGCGAGCGAGGCTCGCAGGTTTGCCGAACGCGGGCCGGACCCGATGGACGAACGCAAAAAACCAGTACGTCGATAAGCCTGTGAAAGATTATCGACGTAACTGGCAGCAATGACGGATGTCTGTGCCGACAACCGGGTTATCAGCGACTTCCGGCACCGTCCGGAACGAATACATAACCTACGCCCCAGACTGTCTGGATATAACGGGGCTTGGACGGGTCAGGCTCGATCAGGCGACGCAGACGGGAAATCTGTACGTCGATGGATCGCTCCAGCGCATCCCACTCCCGGCCACGCGCCAGGTTCATCAGTTTGTCGCGGGTCAGCGGCTCGCGAGCGTGCATGACCAGCGCTTTCAGTACCGCGAATTCACCGGTGGTGAGCATGTGCACTTCTTCACCGCGCTTGAGCTCGCGGGTTGCCAGAGACAGCACGTAGTCACCGAAACTGACCGACTCGTCTTCGCTGCCAGGGGCGCCGGGCACCGGTGCCGCCTGACGACGCAACACCGCCTTGACCCGCGCCATCAGCTCGTCCGGGTTGAACGGCTTGGCCAGATAATCGTCAGCACCCAGTTCGAGCCCCTTGATGCGGCTCAGCTCATCGCCCTTGGCGGTCAGCATGATAATCGGCACCTGATTGTTCGCGGCACGCAGACGACGACAGGCTGAAAGGCCGTCTTCGCCAGGCAGCATAAGGTCCAGCACCACAAGGTTGAAAACCTCACGGGCCAGCAGTCGGTCCATTTGTTCCACATTTGCCACGGCGCGGGCACGGTAGCCCTTGCTGGTGAAAAAACGTTCCAGGAGACTGCTCAGCCCCGGATCGTCATCGACAATAAGGATTTTTTCGCCTTCGGCATTTTGTGCGGTGCTGCTCATCGGATGCTCCTCTGATCTCGGGGCGCATTATGGCGTAGCTGCGGTGATGCGCACCTTGTGCATTGTTAGCAGATTTTACTGGAGGCGACACTTGTGCCTGCGTTTTCGCCGAAAAAACACCCCATTTGTCGGCCGATCCCCTAATCCGGCTTCGCTGGGTATAATGCGCCGCCCTCGAAGTCAGGCAACGCCGGACTCATGGCGGTTCGCCAGCCCTGAAAATAAATGCTGGCGCACGATACCCAGGCAAGGCAATTCGTACATAGCCCAGTTTTTTGCTCACAACTCCAGGTGGTTTTATGGACAGCATCAACAGCCGCATCGCCGAAGAACTCGGCGTACGCCCACAACAGGTCGCAGCGGCCGTAGCACTACTGGATGAAGGCTCGACTGTGCCCTTCATTTCCCGCTACCGCAAGGAAGTGACCGGCAGTCTTGATGACACGCAACTGCGCCATCTGGAAGAGCGCCTGCGTTATCTGCGTGAACTGGACGAACGGCGCGTCAGCATTCTTGCCAGCATCGAAGAGCAAGGCAAGCTGACCCCGGAGCTGGCGCGCGACATCAAGCTGGCCGATACCAAGACCCGCCTCGAAGACTTGTACCTGCCTTATAAGCAGAAACGCCGCACCAAGGGCCAGATCGCCCTTGAAGCCGGGTTGGGCGAACTGGCCGATGGCCTGTTCAACGACCCGAGCCTGGCCCCTGAAGCAGAAGCAGCCCGCTTCGTCGACGCGGAAAAAGGCGTAGCCGATGTAAAGGCCGCGCTGGAAGGCGCCAAGTACATTCTGATGGAGCGCTTTGCCGAGGATGCCTCGCTGCTGGACAAGCTGCGCAGCTTCCTCAAGCAGGAAGCGGTGATCAGCGCACGCGTGGTACCGGGCAAGGAAGAGGAAGGCGCCAAGTTCCGCGACTACTTCGAACACGACGAACCGCTCAAAAGCATGCCGTCGCACCGTGCGCTGGCGATTTTTCGTGGTCGCAACGAAGGCTTTTTGAGCTCCGCACTGAAAGTCGGTGAAGAATTGCCGGGCGCCATGCACCCGTGCGAGCTGATGATCGGTGAGCGCTTCGGCATCCAGAACCAGAACCTCCCGGCAGACAAATGGCTGGCCGAAGTGGTGCGCTGGACCTGGAAGGTCAAGCTGTACAGCCACCTTGAAACCGATCTGCTGGGTGAACTGCGTGACGGCGCGGAAACCGAAGCGATCAATGTGTTCGCCCACAATCTGCACGACCTGTTGCTGGCCGCGCCGGCCGGTCAGCGCGCCACGCTGGGCCTCGATCCAGGTCTGCGCACCGGCTGCAAGGTCGCCGTGGTCGACGCCACCGGCAAACTGCTCGACTACGCCACCGTCTATCCGCACGTACCGAAAAACCAGTGGGACCAGACCATCGCCGTACTGGCCGCACTGTGCGCCAAGCATTCGGTCGACCTGATCGCCATCGGCAACGGCACCGCCAGCCGCGAAACCGACAAGCTGGCTGCCGACCTGATCAAAAAATACCCGGGCCTGAAGATGACCAAGGTGATGGTCTCCGAAGCAGGCGCTTCGGTGTACTCGGCATCGGAACTGGCCGCCAAGGAGTTCCCGGACCTCGACGTGTCGATCCGTGGCGCGGTGTCCATTGCCCGTCGCTTGCAGGACCCGCTCGCCGAACTGGTGAAAATCGACCCGAAATCCATCGGGGTCGGCCAGTACCAGCACGACGTGTCGCAGCTCAAGCTGGCACGCGGCCTGGATGCGGTGGTGGAAGACTGCGTGAACGCCGTGGGCGTGGACGTGAACACGGCCTCCGTGGCGCTGCTGGCACGCATTTCCGGCCTCAACACCACGCTGGCGCAGAACATCGTTGCGCATCGTGATGAAAACGGCGCGTTCAAGACCCGCGCGGCGCTGAAGAAAGTCAGCCGCCTGGGCGAAAAAACCTTTGAACAGGCCGCCGGTTTCCTGCGCGTCATGACCGGTGACAACCCGCTGGACGCCTCCGCCGTTCACCCGGAAGCCTACCCGCTGGTGCAGCGCATTGCGGCTGAAACCGACCGGGACATTCGCTCGCTGATCGGCGACGCCAGCTTTCTCAAGCGCCTGGACCCGAAGAAATTCACCGACGAGACCTTTGGTCTGCCGACCGTGACCGATATCCTTCAGGAACTCGAAAAACCGGGCCGTGATCCGCGTCCGGAGTTCAAGACTGCCGAGTTCCAGGACGGGGTCGAAGACCTCAAGGACCTGCAACTGGGGATGATCCTCGAAGGCGTGGTCACCAACGTCACCAACTTCGGTGCGTTCGTCGATATCGGCGTGCATCAGGACGGTCTGGTACACATCTCGGCGTTGTCCGAGAAGTTCATCAAGGACCCGCGTGAAGCGGTCAAGGCCGGTGATGTAGTGAAAGTGAAGGTCATGGAAGTCGATATCCCGCGCAAACGCGTCGGCCTGTCGATGCGCATGAGCGACACGCCCGGCGAGAAAATCGATGGCGCACGCGGTGCCCGCCCAGGTTCTTCGCCTCGTCAGAACAACGCTCCGCGCAAGGAAACCACTGCGCCAGCGCCCGCCAACAATGCGATGGCGTCGCTGTTCGCCAATGCCAAGCAACTGAAGAAGCGCTGATGGATATTCCTGAAGATCTGACCCACAGCGCCTATTTCAAGATGCTCGGCTGCGAGCTGCGGCGTCTGGACGAGGGCGTTGCCGAAGTTGCGTTGCCGCTGGAGGCGCACCTGCGCAATCGCGGCAACGTGATGCACGGCGGTGCAATCTTCAGCCTGGTCGATATCGCCATGGGCCTGGCCTGTTCCAGCGCTCACGGTTTCGACCAGCGCAGCGTGACCATCGAGTGCAAGATCAACTACGTGCGTGGCGTCTCCGAGGGCGAAGTCCTGTGCATCGCCAAGGTGCTGCACGCGGGTCGCCGCACGCTGGTGGTCGAGGCTGAAGTCGTTCAGGGCGACAAGCTCGTCGCCAAGGCCCAGGGCACATTTGCGGTGATCTAGACTTGATCAAGGGCTGATGAAAAGCATCCCTGCGAACTGAACCTAGCCGTACCGACATCATTTGGGTTAATTTCGGCACCATTAGCGTGGTGCCGAGTCCATTTGGGTAGTACGACAAAGAGCAGTGATTGTGAACAGGCGCTACCGACCCACCAGGCGACTACGCCAGTTCCTTTCTTCACCCTTGTAGACCGTCAAGTCCACCCCCATATCGGGGCGACCGATGCGTGAAGGATTACACCTTGAGCGAACTTTTAAACCGTCGTCTTGCATTGCTCGGCGAGCGTAACAACCTCTCTCTGCTGGAGCAGTGCCTGCACGGTATCGAGCGTGAGTGCCTGCGCGTTACCGCAACGGCAGAACTGGCCCGGACGCCCCACCCGCAAGCTCTGGGTGCCGCCCTGACCAATGGTCAGGTGACGACCGATTATTCCGAATCGCTGCTGGAGTTCATCACGCCAGCCTTGAAGAACCCGGCCGAGACCATCGACAACCTGGACCGGATCCATCGCTTCGTTTACAGCAAGCTGGACAACGAACTGCTGTGGAGTCCGTCGATGCCTTGCCCGTTGCCGGACGAAGAGCACATACCGATTGCCTATTACGGCACGTCGAACATCGGCAAGCTCAAGTACGTGTACCGCAAGGGCCTGGCGCTGCGTTACGGCAAGACCATGCAGTGCATTGCCGGCATTCACTACAACTTTTCGTTGCCGGAAGACGCGTGGGCGCTGCTCAAGCAGACCGAAGACTTTGCCGGCGATGCCCGCGACTACCAGTCGCATTCCTACATCGCGCTGATTCGTAACTTCCGCCGCTACAGCTGGCTGTTGATGTACCTGTTCGGTGCTTCACCGGCACTCGACGCGGGGTTCCTGCGCGGCCGCAAGCATCAGCTGGAGCAACACTTCGACGCCGACACCCTGTATCTGCCTTACGCCACCAGTCTGCGCATGAGCGACCTGGGTTATCAGAGTGACGCCCAGGCCGACCTGACCCCTTGCTACAACGATCTGGTCAGCTACACCGATAGCCTGCGCAAGGCCGTGGCCACGCCTTACAAGCCTTACGTCGAGGTCGGCACTCATGACCAGAACGGCGAGTGGGTGCAGCTCAATACCAACGTGTTGCAGATCGAGAACGAGTACTACTCCAACATTCGTCCCAAGCGTGTGACCTATAGCGGCGAACGCCCTATTCAGGCGCTGGTGGCCCGTGGTGTGCAGTACGTCGAAGTACGCTGCCTGGACATCAACCCGTTCCTGCCGACCGGCATCAGCCTGGAGCAGTCGCGCTTCATCGATGCCTTCGTGCTGTATTGCGCTCTCGAGGAAAGCCAGCAACTGGCCAGCCACGAATGCTCCAACGCACGCTCGAACTTCCTGTCAGTGGTCAAGGAAGGGCGTCGCCCGGGCCTGAGCCTGATGCGTGACAACCGCCCTGTGGATCTCAAGACCTGGGCAACCGAGCTGGTGGAGAAGATCACGCCGATTGCCCGCCTGCTCGATCAGGCTCAGGGCACCGATGAGCACCTCAAATCGATTGCCGTGCAACAGGCCAAGATCGACGATACCGCGCTCACACCGTCTGCTCAGGTGCTGGCCAGCATGGAAGCGCATAACGAGGGCTTTACCGCGTTCTCCCTGCGCCAGAGTCAGGTCCATGCCGAATACTTCCGCACTCACCCGCTGAGCGCTCAGGAACAGGCAGACTTCGAAGCCCAGGCCAAAACCTCGATCGAAGAACAGGCCGAACTGGAAGCGACCGAGGAAGTGGTGGATTTCGACACGTTCGTGGGGTCGTATCAGGCGAGCATTCTGTCGATCAGCAACTGATCGTGCAATTACTGTGGGGAGCTTGCTCTCGAAGGTGCCGGTGCAGGCGCGACTATCGTGCGGCGCTCTGCGTCGCATGCCTTTCTGGACGCTTCGCGTCCTCTTGACGACGCAGAGCGTCGAGAACTGCATTCCCACGCTGGAGCGTGAGGAACGATCATCTCAACTATCGTGCCCAATGCTCTGCGCTTCTGCCCGAAGGGCGTGGGTGAGCCTGCTCACGAAAGGGACGGTTCAAACGCCCCTTTCCGGAGGCTTGTACCAGCCTCTTCGTGAGCAAGCTCACTCCCACAAAATATAGCCAAGAGTGCTCTGCGTCCGCCCCCAGGCTTATATCGCCTTTTCGAAGATCTTCGAATTACGCTGGTAGTTGTACAGCGAGGCGCGGGCGCTTGGCAGACGGTCGACGCTGCTGGGTTCGAAACCGCGTTCGCGGAACCAGTGTGCGGTGCGGGTGGTGAGGACGAACAGGGTCTTGATACCCAGGGCCCGGGCGCGGTTTTCAATACGCTCCAGAAGCTCGTCACCACGGCCGCCGTGCCGGTATTCCGGATTGACCGCCAGACATGCCAGTTCGCCTGACTCCGAGTCCGCAATCGGGTACAGCGCCGCGCAGGCAATGATCAGCCCTTCCCGCTCGACCACACTGAACTGAGTGATCTCGCGCTCCAGCACTTCGCGGGAACGACGTACCAGAATGCCCTGCTCTTCCAGCGGCGTGATCAGGTCCATCAAGCCGCCGACATCCTCAATGGCCGCTTCGCGCACCAGCTCAAACTGCTCCTGCGCAACCAGCGTACCGCCACCGTCGCGGGTGAACAGCTCGGTCAGCAGTGCGCCATTCTCGGCATAGCTGACGATATGGCTGCGCGCCACACCACCGCGGCAGGCCTCGGCCGCTGCATCGAGCAATTCAGCCTGATAGTTGGCACCCAGACGCTGCAAGTGCGCAGGTACCTGTTGCGGACGCAGCTCGCGCACCAGTCGGCCCTGCTCGTCCAGCAACCCGGTTTCGGCACCGAACAGCAGCAGTTTGTCGGCAGCCAGATCAATGGCCGCACGCGTGGCGACGTCTTCACAGGCCAGATTGAAAATCTCGCCGGTCGGTGAATAACCCAGCGGCGACAGCAGCACGATATGACGCTCATCCAGCAGGCGATTGATGCCCTTGCGGTCAACCCGACGCACTTCGCCGGTGTGCTGATAATCGACACCTTCCAGCACGCCGATAGGCCGCGCAGTTACCACGTTGCCACTGGTCACCCGCAGCCGCGAGCCCTGCATCGGTGAAGCAGCCATGTCCATCGACAGGCGCGCCTCGATCGAGATGCGTAGCTGACCCACAGCATCGATCACGCACTCCAGCGTCTCGGTATCGGTGATGCGCATGTCGCGATGGTAACGCGGCGTAATGCCGCGCTGGGCCAGGCGGCTTTCGATCTGTGGACGCGAGCCGTGCACCAGCACCAGACGCACGCCCAGGCTGTGCAGCAGCACCAGGTCGTGGACGATATTGCCGAAGTTAGGGTGCGCAACGCCGTCGCCGGGCAGCATGACGACGAAGGTGCAATCACGGTGAGCATTGATGTACGGAGACGCGTGGCGAAGCCAGTTGACGTATTCGGGCATGACAACAAGAGCCTGTAGAGAAAATGGACGAAGAGAAAAAGCACGCACAACGGTGTGGTGGTTATCGTCGGAACAGGCTTGGCAACACGCGCAATCTCCTTTTATTCAACGTTGGTAGTACCGGGCTCACTGGGGAGTCAGGCAGTAATGTTCGATCAATTGACGTAACAGACGCACTGTAGGGTCCAGGCGTGACATTTCGAGGTATTCCCCCGGCTGATGCGCACAGGCGATGTCGCCCGGGCCGAGCACCAGCGTTTCACAGCCAAGGCGCTGAAGATAAGGCGCTTCGGTGCCGAATGCTACTGCTGCGGCCGTATGACCGGTCAGACGTTCAGCGACACGCACGAGTTCAGCGTCAGCGACCTGCTCGAACGGCGCGCATTCGGGGAACAGCGGCGCATAGTCGATCTGTACCTGATGCAGCTCGGCCAGCGGCTGCAGCTTCTGCCGAATGGCCGAACGCAGCACTTCCGGGTCCATGCCCGGCAGCGGACGCAGGTCGAATTCCAGCGAGCACTGGCCACAAATCCGGTTCGGGTTGTCGCCGCCATGAATACAGCCCAGGTTCAGCGTCGGCTGCGGCACCGTGAATTGCGGGTTGCGGTACTTCGCTTGCCACTGCGTGCGCAGGCCCTTGAGTTCGCTGATGGCGTCGTGCATGGCTTCGAGTGCGCTGTGCCCAAGGCTCGGATCGGAGGAATGGCCGCTGCGCCCGAGAATATCGATGCGCTCCATCATCACGCCCTTGTGCAGGCGGATCGGCTTGAGCCCGGTCGGCTCGCCAATCACCGCCGCACGACCCAGCGGGCGGCCGGCCTCGGCCAGCGCACGGGCACCGGCCATCGAGCTTTCCTCGTCGCAAGTGGCGAGGATCAGCAGCGGCTGCTTGAACGGCTGGTCAAGAAGGCCACGCACCGCTTCGATGACCAGCGCAAAAAAGCCCTTCATGTCGCAACTGCCCAGCCCGACCCAGCGGCCATCCACCTCGGTCAGCTTCAAGGGGTCGGTCTTCCACAGCGCCTCGTCGAACGGCACGGTATCACTGTGCCCCGCCAGTACCAGACCGCCTGGGCCTGTTCCATAGGTCGCCAGCAGATTGAACTTGCCGGGGGACACTTGCTGGATGTCGCAGGCAAACCCCAGATCGCCGAGCCATCCGGCCAGCAGATCGATGACGGGGCGGTTGCTCTGGTCCAGAGAAGGCTGAGTGCAGCTCACCGAGGGTACGGCGATCAGGGCGGCGAACTGGTCTTTCATGGACGGCAACGGCATGGACGCTTCCTGTAATCGGGACGGAACACGGCCCATCATAGGGCCATAGCAACCCAGGAATAAACCGTTTCGGGCCATGTCCTGTACACTGACGGCCTCAGCAGCCGTTCAATCATGGGCTGCGCTCCCGTTTATCCGTATCAGCGTTTGGATTCCCCCGGCCATGCAAAAAGAAACAGAAATCAAACTCCGCGTCAGCCGCGAGACCCTCGCTGCACTGCGTGAACACCCGTTGCTCAAGAAGCGCAACAAGAGTGGCTGGGAGCGCCTTGAACTGTCGAACCAGTATTTCGATACCCCGCAAGGTGAGCTGGCGCAGGCCAAAGTCGCCCTGCGCATCCGCCGCGACGGCGATCAGATCATCCAGACCATGAAGACTCGCGGGCAAAGCGTGGCCGGCCTGTCCGAGCGCAATGAATACAACTGGGACCTGAGCAAGGCCAAGCTGGACCTGAAGAAGCTCGAAGGCGATTGCTGGCCCGAGCAACTGGCCGATCTGGACAAGAAAACCATCAAGCCTCTGTTCACCACCGATTTCGTGCGTGAGAAAGCAGAGATCGCCTGGGGCCGTGGCAAGGCCAAAGTGGTGATCGAAGCCGCACTGGACCTGGGCCAGGTGGTAGCGGGCAAGCAGAAGGAAGAAATCTGCGAGCTGGAACTCGAGCTGCGTGAAGGCGAACCTCCCGCGCTGCTGGAGCTGGCCGCCGAATTGGCTGCAACGCTGCCGCTGATGCCGTGCGATATCAGCAAGGCCGAACGCGGCTATCGTCTGCTCGATGCCAGCAGCTACTCGCTGAGCCTGCACGCTCCCGCTCTGCACGCAGAAACGCCGCTGGACGACGCTTATTCCGCGCTGGCCTGGCATCTGCTGGGCAGCAGCCAGCGTCTGGCCGAGCAATACCGTTTCAACGGCCACTGGCGTCTGCTGCAGGACTGGGTCGAGATGCTCGCCGAACTGCGCGCCCTGACCAGCAGCCTCGGCCAGGCCGCGCCACGCACCTCGACTGCACAACTGCGTACTGCGCTGGACGCCTTGCTGGAAGACTGGCGACCGCTGGTTCAGGCCGGGCAGGACGATGCCGATGTACGCGGTGCCGCCCACGAGCAATTCCTGGAAGAATTGCAGGACACGCGCTGGGGCGAGTTCTCGCTGAATACCTCACGCTGGTTGCTGGCCCGCAGCTGGACCACCGAACGCAACACCCGCGGCAATCGTCAGGGCGCCGCACTGTTGAGCAGTTGGCTGCCACGCCTGCTGGGCGAAGAAGCCACGTCCCTGCAATTAAGTCGTTATCAGCAGCAGCCGGAAGACCTGGCAGAGCAACTGCCCCGCATCGAGCGCATCCAGTCCTGGCTGCACTGGGCACGCGGCGCGCTGGACCTGCCGGAACTGGATCGCTTGTATGGCGAACTGCGCAAGCTGGAAGAACTGGCGCATCTGGACATCAGCGACGAAGTCCTCGATGCCCGCGTGCAACAGGCAATCACCGTATTCCAGAGCCGCGCGTGGAAAACCCTGCTGCGCTTGTAAGGGCTGGATTCGTGGCATTGGTCCCCACGCTCCGCGTCCGATCTTGAACATGTGGTGCGGCGCAAATTTGTGACGCAGAGCGTCACGAACTGCATGCCAACGCGGAGCATTGGCACGATAGTCATCTTGATGCGTAGGTTAACTATCGTCCCCACGCTCCGCGTGGGGACGCCGTTCTGGACGCTCTGCGTCCGATCTTGAGTGTGCGGCGCGGCGCAAACTTGTGACGCAGAGCGTCACGAACTGCATGCCAACGCGGAGCATTGGCACGATAGTCAAAAGCGCACCTCGGCATCCGGTATGAGTTCAGCCTCCCTGGCGCAGCAGCGGCAGGCTGGTGGTGGATTTTATCTCTGACAGCGCTACTGTCGAGTTCACTTCCTGGATGCCGGGCACCAGCGACAGCTTTTCAAAGAAGAACCGCTCGTACGCCTCGATATCCGGGGTCACGATGCGCAGCAGAAAATCCACCGACCCCATCAGCACATAGCACTCCAGCACCTCCGGAAAACCACGAATCGCATCGGTGAACTCGGTGAAGTTGGAGCGCCCGTGGGCATTGAGTTTTACCTCGGCGAATATCTGTGTGTTCAGACCGATTTTCTTGCGGTCCAGCAACGCCACCTGACGGCGAATCACGCCTTCATCCTTGAGCCGTTGGATGCGGCGCCAGCAGGGTGATTGCGACAGACCGACCTGCTCGGCGATCTGCGCACTGGAAAGCGAAGCGTCTTCCTGCAGCAGCGCCAGAATCCTGCGATCGTAACTGTCCAGCTCGATTTGCATAATTAATTTTCTCAAACAGTCTGTGGCGCATTAACAAGTCTTATAAAGACTAATCCACCCAATGATGGACCAGAAATTTCTTTTCACGCATGCAAAGATTTCCAGCATCCTTCTGGAGTACCAGCATGCCCAATCTCGAAGCCGTCACCCCCCCTTCGCAGCGTCCAGATAGCTGGTCGTCGAGCAATGCGCAGTGCTGCGCACGCTACCGTGTCTGCGCCGAAGCCGAGCCTGCCTTGCTCTGTCAGGTGTTGAACCTGTTTGCCATGCAGTACCTGATTCCCGACCAATTGAGTGCCGTGCAGCAAGAGAACCTGCTGCTCATCGATCTTCAGGTCTCCAGATTGAGCTGGCATCGGGCACAAGTGATTGGTGAAAAAATGCGCAACCTGATCGACGTCTGCTCAGTGGAGGTCGAGCAAGTCGACGCCCGCAATACCGCGCAATCCCGTGTCGCCCTGGCGACGGGCTGAATCAATTCGCCTGCTCCGGCAATTCCCGGTCGCATAGAACGAACAACGCTGTCACGCTTGGCGTCTACTCTTGTTCATCGTCCAATGACGAATTGCCTCAAGGAGCGCACATGGCAGCCCTGGCCCCCTCTTCACAGGATCGCTGGCTCGATCTGAATGATGTGTTGCGTGATCTGGTTGCCGAAGGCTATCTCGGCCAGGACGACGCGGAAACGGCACTCACCCAACGTCGCAGCGCGGTGAACATCCAGCTGCATCCCCTCGAGTTTCTCGCTTCGCTGCAGTTTGACGACCTCAAGCGGCCGGGCAAGAAGCTGGACGTGGAAACCCTGACCGCCTGGCTGGCCAAAACCTGTGGCCAGCCTTACATGCGTATCGATCCGCTGAAGATCAACGTCGCGGCGGTCACACCACTGATGTCCTACGCCTTTGCCCAGCGCCACAAGATTCTGGCCGTGGCGGTCGATCGCGAATCGGTGACCATCGCCAGCGCGCAGCCTTATGTGCGCTCATGGGAAGCCGACCTGGCGCATGTGCTCAAGCTGCAGATCAAACGTGTGGTCGCCAACCCGTCAGACATCCAGCGCATGGCGATGGAGTTTTTCAGGCTGGCCAAGTCGGTCAGCGGTGCCAGCGCCTCTGAGCAAAAAATGAGCAACATGGGTAACTTCGAACAGTTGCTCAAGCTCGGCGCCAGCGATCAGGAGCCTGACGCCAACGACGCGCACATCGTCAATATCGTCGACTGGCTGTTTCAGTACGCCTTCCAGCAACGCGCCAGCGATATTCACATCGAGCCGCGCCGCGAACAGGGCACCGTACGCTTTCGAATCGACGGGGTGCTGCATAACGTTTACCAGTTTCCGGCGCAGGTGATCATGGCGATTGTCAGCCGCCTGAAAAGCCTGGGGCGGATGAACGTCGCCGAAAAACGCAAACCACAGGACGGGCGGGTCAAGACCACCACGCCTGAAAATCGTGAAGTGGAGTTGCGCCTGTCGACCCTGCCGACCGCGTTCGGCGAAAAAATGGTCATGCGGATCTTCGACCCCGAGGTGTTGCTCAAGGACTTCGACCAACTGGGCTTCTCCAGTGACGACCTGCGGCGCTGGCAGGAAATGACCCGCCAGCCCAACGGCATCATTCTGGTCACCGGCCCGACCGGTTCGGGCAAGACCACCACGCTGTACACCACCCTCAAGAAACTGGCGACCTCCGAGGTCAACCTGTGCACCATCGAAGACCCCATCGAGATGGTCGAGCCGGCCTTCAACCAGATGCAGGTGCAGCACAACATCGAACTGAGCTTTGCCGCCGGCGTGCGCGCGCTGATGCGACAGGACCCGGATATCATCATGATCGGCGAGATTCGCGACCTGGAGACCGCTGAAATGGCAATTCAGGCGGCGCTTACCGGTCACCTGGTGCTGTCGACGCTGCACACCAACGACGCACCCAGCGCCATCAGCCGGATGCTCGAACTGGGTGTGCCGCACTACCTGCTCAAGGCGACCATCCTCGGCGTCATGGCCCAGCGTCTGGTGCGTACCCTTTGCCCGCACTGCAAGGCCCCGATCAACCTGAACGAAACCGACTGGCAAACCCTGACGCGCCCCTGGCAGGCACCGGTGCCACCCGGCGCGCATCAGGCAGTCGGTTGTGTGGAATGCCGAGATACCGGCTATCGGGGCCGGGCGGGTGTCTACGAGATCATGGTCATGTCCGACAACATCAAGGCATTGATCTCGGCGGACCTCGACCTGACCGCCATGCGTCGTCAGGCCTTCAAGGAAGGTACGCGCAGCCTGCGTCTGTCCGGCGCGCAGAAAGTCTCGGCAGGCCTGACTACACTCGAGGAAGTGTTGAGGGTGACACCGCAGAGCGAACAACGTTGATCAGGGTGAAAGCGTTGTTCCAGAAGGCCGCGCGGCATGGCGAGCCAGCTAAAGTGAACTACGCGGTACACCTTGATTGAACTAGTTCGTAGCTTTGGCTATCCAACCCCTCAGAACAACCACAGCTGGAGTAATTCATCATGCGTCTCAAGTTCGCTGTCGCCACCGTAGCCTTGCTTTCCATCCCAATGGGTTCAGCGATGGCTGACACCTTCTGGCGTAATGTGCTGTCTTCCGGTGCAACCACCGGCTCGACTTACCTGACCTTCAAGGATCACAAGCTGATCGTTGCCGCCCAGGACGACGCAGGCAGCTTCGTCGCCAGCGACGGTGGCATCCGCGGTCCGTTCCTGGAAGCGGCCATCGAGCAGGTGCGCAAAGACAATCCAGGCCTGAAAGCCACCGACATGGAACTGGCCAACGCGATCCTGGATAAGAATCTGGTCGCTGAAAACCAGTAAGTCTTGCCGATTAGCTTCGCGCATAAAAAATGCCGCTCCATGGAGCGGCATTTTTGTGAGCGGCAATCGGTTATTCGCCGATAGCGCTCTTGTACCCGGCTGCATCCAGCAGCTTGGCCAGATCGCCGCTGGCGTCGCTTGGCTTGAGCTTGAAGATCCAGGCGTCGTACGGATCACTGTTGAGCGACTCGGGCGAATCGCCCAGCGCTGCGTTGACTTCGATCACCTCGCCCGCAACCGGCGAGTAGATATCCGAAGCAGCCTTGACCGACTCCACAACACCGGCGGTGTCAGCGGCAGCGAACACTTTGCCGATTTCCGGCAGTTCGACGAAGACCACATCGCCCAGTGCTTCCTGTGCATGGTCCGAGATGCCAACGGTCACGGTGCCGTCTGACTCCAGACGTGCCCACTCATGACTTTCGGCGAAACGCAGCTCGGCGGGAATATTGCTCATTTAGTCATCCTCAACATCGGGTCAGCGGAAAACCCGCCATTAGGTTAGATCAAGGTTTTGCCGTGGCGCACGAACGCAGGCTGCACCACGCGCACCGGGTACCATTTGCCGCGGATTTCCACCTCGGCCCGGTCAGCGGTCGCCATCGGAACGCGAGCCAGTGCAATCGATTTGCTCAACGTAGGAGAGAAACTACCACTGGTGATCTCTCCTTCGCCAATTTCTGCGACACGTACCACCTGATGCGCCCGCAAAACGCCGCGTTCTTCGAGCACCAATCCCACGAGTTTGAAGGCGGTTCCTTCAGCCCGTTCGCTCTCCAGTGCCTTGCGACCGATAAAATCACGGTCGGCAGGCTCCCAGGCGATGCTCCAGGCCATATTCGAGGCCAAGGGCGAAACATGTTCACCGATGTCCTGGCCATACAGGTTCATGCCCGCCTCAAGACGCAGCGTGTCACGAGCGCCCAGGCCGATCGGCGAAATACCCGCGCCAACCAATTCATTGAAAAAGCTTTGAGCCTCTTCGGCAGGCAGCATGATCTCCAGGCCGTCCTCGCCGGTGTAGCCGGTGCGCGCGATAAACCAGTCACCGTCATCAAGCCCTTCGAACGGCTTGAGCTGGTGGATCAGTTCGGCGCGGGCGCTTGAAACCAGCTCGGCGATACGGGTTCTGGCCTTGGGGCCTTGAATGGCGAGCATTGCCATTTCACTGCGCTCGACCAGTTGCACGTCGAAGTCGCCCAGTTGCGCCTGCATCCAGGCAAGATCCTTGACGCCGGTCGCCGCGTTGACGACCAGCCGATAACCTTCAGGCGTGAGGTAGACGATCATGTCATCGATCACCCCGCCGCTCTCGTCCAGCATGGCGCTGTACAAGGCACGACCGGGGGTTTTGAGCTTGTCTACATCATTGGCCAGCAGACGACGCAGCCAGACCCGGGCCTGACGGCCGAGCACATCGATCACGTTCATGTGAGAGACATCGAAGACCCCACAGTCGCGACGCACCTGATGGTGTTCCTCGACCTGCGATCCGTAATGCAACGGCATGTCCCAGCCACCAAAATCGACCATTTTCGCGCCAAGGGCGAGGTGCAGGTCGAACAGGGGGGTACGCTGTCCCATGGGTTTCTCCTTCCGGGCGTGGCGAAGGTGCGGGCAGACGAGATCGGCAAGCCCCCCAATAAACCGGAGTTTGCAGCACGTAACAGCTGACCGAATTGTCTGACAGACCGCACCAATTGCGGCGCATTGTAGCCGTAAGGTGAGAACCCCGCACCTAGCCAGTCTGACGGGCAGAGCGGCGAATCAGCCCAATGACGGGTAATAGTCCTACAAGCACCAGCGACAAAGCTGGCAACGCAGCCCGTGCCCACTCGCCCTCGCTGGTCATTTCGAAGATGCGCACCGCCAGCGTATCCCAGCCAAACGGGCGCATCAGCAGGGTTGCCGGCATTTCCTTGAGCACATCGACGAACACCAGCAGCGCCGCGCTCAGCGCCCCTGGCACCAGCAACGGCAGATACACGTTGAGAAACAACTTTGGTCCGCTGACCCCCAGACTGCGCGCCGCTTCAGGCAATGACGGGCGGATACGCGACAGGCTGTGCTCCAACGGACCGAAGGCGACGGCGATGAAACGCACCAGATAAGCCAGCAGCAAGGCCGAGAGGCTGCCCAGCAGCAAAGGCTTGCCTGCGCCGCCCAGCCAGCCGGACAGCGGAATGACCAGTTCGCGGTCCAGGTAACTGAACGCCAGCATGATTGAAACCGCCAGCACCGAGCCGGGCAATGCGTAGCCCAAATTGGCGAGGCTGACGCCGGAGCGGATCGCAGGCGTGGGCGCCATACGTCGGGCAAACGCCAGAATCAGCGCCACACTGACGGTGATCAACGCCGCCATGCCACCCAGATAGAGCGTGTGCAGAATCAGCCCTGTGTAGCGCTCATCCAGATCGAAGCGGCCACGCTGCCAGACCCAGACGATCAGTTGCAGCATCGGCACCACGAAAGCACAGAGAAACACCAGCCCACACCAGAAGCTCGCGGCCAATGCCTTGAGGCCGCGCAACCGGTAAAGCGCAGCGCCACGCGGACGCTCGTTGGCCGGTCGGCTTGCACCCCGGGCGCGGCGTTCGCCGTACAGCAGCACCAGCACGGCCAACAGCAGCAGGCTGGCCAGTTGCGCAGCGCTGGACAGGCTGAAGAAGCCGTACCAAGTCTTGTAGATGGCAGTGGTGAACGTGTCGAAGTTGAACACCGACACCGCACCAAAATCGGCCAGGGTTTCCATCAGGGCCAGCGCCACCCCCGCGCCGATGGCCGGACGCGCCATTGGCAGCGCCACGCGCCAGAACGCCTGCAGGGGTGTGTTGCCCAGCACTCGCGCAGCTTCCATCAAGCCCTTGCCCTGCGCCAGAAACGCCGTGCGCGCCAACAGGTAGACATAAGGATAGAAAACCAGCACCAGGACGATGATCACCCCACCGGTGGAGCGCACCCGAGGCAGGCGCAGACCGGAGCCGAACCATTCGCGCAACAGGGTCTGCACCGGACCGGAAAAATCCAGCAGCCCGACGAATACGAACGCCAGCACATAGGCGGGGATCGCGAAAGGCAGCATCAGCGCCCAGTCCAGCCAGCGGCGACCGGGAAATTCACACAGGCTGGTGAGCCACGCCAGGCTCACCCCCAGCAACGTCACGCCCACGCCGACACCCAGCACCAGGATCAGCGTATTGCCCAGCAGACGCGCCATCTGGGTTTCGAGCAGGTGCGACCATATCTGCTGGTCAACCGTCTCCCACGACAGCAGCAAAACGCTCAGCGGCAGCACGACCAGCGCTGCGATGGCGAAAACCAGGGGGTACCAGCGGCGTTGGGCAGGATGGGCCACGGTGTTCTCGAAATCGGGATGGATGAGTGAGTGACAAGTCTCTGCGTCATTCGTCTAGGGCGCTGGAGCGCCCACCGTTACACACCCGGAAAATGGGGGGGGATGAACCGTAGTATCAGGCCGGACATACACCTTTGTGGGAGTGAGATTGCTTACGAAAGCAACAGTCCAAACACCTCATTTACGGGGCTGTGCCGGCCTCTTCGCGAGCAAGCTCGCTCCCACGAGTCTTATGTATAACGATAAGCCACTGGGTATTAAATCAATTCCAGCCCGCGCGATCCATCATGCGTATCGCTTCTGCCTGACGCTTGCCTGCCACTTCGACCGGGAGGGTGTCGGCCTTGAACTGCCCCCAGCTCGCCACTTCTTCTGAAGGCGCCACGTTCGGGTTGGCCGGGAACTCCTGATTGACGCTGGAGAAAATCTTCTGCGCCTCAGGGCCGGTCATCCACTCGACCAGTGCCTTGGCCGCTTCAGGGTGCGGAGCGTATTGGGTCAGACCGATACCCGACAGGTTGACGTGCACACCGCGATCCGCCTGGTTCGGCCAGAACAGCTTCACCGCCAGGTCCGGTTTTTCCTTGTGCAGGCGGCCGTAGTAATAGGAATTGACGATGCCCACGTCGCATTGCCCGGCATTGATCGCCTCAAGCACTGCGATGTCATCGGAGAACACGTCGGTGGACAGGTTGTTGACCCAGCCCTTGAGGATTTTCTCCGACGCTTCGGCACCGTGGGTTTCGATCAGCGTAGCGGTCAGCGACTGGTTATAGACCTTCTTCGCGGTACGCAGGCACAGGCGGCCTTCCCAGTTCTTGTCGGCCAGCGCCTCGTAGGTACTCAGCTCGGCAGGCTTCACGCGGTCGGTGGAATAGGCGATGGTGCGCGCGCGAAGACTCAGACCGGTCCAGCCGTGCGTCGATGAGCGATACTGCGGCGGAATGTTGGCTTCGATCACCGGGGAGGTGAACGGCTGCAGGATACCCATCTGCTCGGCCTGCCAGAGGTTGCCCGCATCGACCGTCAGCAACAGGTCGGCGGTCGCATTCTGTCCCTCGGCCTTGATGCGCTGCATCAGCGGCGCTTCCTTGTCAGTGATGAATTTGATCTTCACCCCGGTACTGGCTGTGTACGCATCGAATACCGGCTTGATCAGCTCGTCGATCCGGGATGAATACACCACCACTTCATCGGCAGCCTGAGCGGTGCTGCCCAGTAAAGTCAGTGTCAGAGCAGCCAGAAGACGCTTGCTTGCCTGCATCGGGGTATCTCGCGTTCGCAAAGGAGGCAAAATGGTAGTGAATCCCATTTGCTATCTCAATCGAAGCGGCAGCGGAGCCGTTACCGGATGTGTCCAGGCTCGATCATGACCGGTGATCAGCACACAGCCCTGGCTCTGGAAAAGTTCGCGACCCGGCGCAGCTTGTCGACATCGAACACCTCCAGGTGCCCCTCTCCCAAGCGCACGATCCTGCGCTCATGCAGGTCCTGGAGCACTTCCAGCAAGGCCGGCGAGGCAAGCGCAAGACGCACCGACGCCTGAATGTCATCCAGCGCAATCAGGCGGCGTGCCTGGCTCAACGGGCCATACCCCTCGCTGAGCATCAACAGGCGCCAGGCAACCCGCGCCCGCGGCGGCAGGCGACGCATTTTCTCGGGGCTCTGCAGTGGCAAGCCGACCTTCTGGCTGAGCAGTGCGGCAAACCAGCGCCAGTACTCGGGGTGCCTGTCGAGCAGCCGGGCCAGGAATGGCTGCGGGATGTGCAGGAAGATGCTCTGTTCCAGCGAGCAGACTTCGAAACGGCGCGGCAGCCCGTCAAACAACGAGACTTCGCCAAACCAGCATGGCGCGCTCGCCGATTCCACATGCGTCAGCAGCCGCTGCTCGTGGGCACCGCCGATCCGCACGCGGCCCTCCAGCAGCACATAAACACCGCAGGGCAGATCGCCCTTGTCGAACAGCCGCTGGCCGGGCGTCTTGCGGCGCTGGCGGGCAGCCTCCAGCAGGCTATCCTGCAGATCGGCAGGCAGATGGGAAAACCAGTAATCGGATAGCAATCGTGACCGCCACGACACTCCATTTGTCATTTTTGCTCCCTTCTCTTTCAGCCATGCATGTTGTACAAGAAATCAGGCTCACGCCGGCCATCGTCTCAGGCAGGAATAATAATGAAAAACCTTGTCGATCATCTCAGCCAATACGCGGCTTATCACCGTGATTCGCGCAATATCGTGACGCACTTCGTGGGTATCCCACTGATCGTGCTGGCCGTGGCGGTGCTTCTCTCACGACCGGGATGGAATATAAGCGGGCTGTGGCTTTCACCGGCGGCGCTTCTGGCCCTGGGCTCGACGGTCTTTTACCTGCGACTTGACCGCGCTCTGGGCATCGTCATGGCGATATTACTGGCGCTGTGCATCTGGGCCGGGGCCGACCTTGCGCAGCAGCCAACCATGGTCTGGCTGAGTGCGGGCGTCGGGCTCTTTGTGATTGGCTGGATCATCCAGTTCGTCGGCCATTATTACGAGGGGCGCAAACCGGCCTTCATCGATGACCTGACCGGGCTGATCATCGGCCCGCTGTTTGTGGTCGCGGAGCTGGCGTTCCTGATGGGCCAGCGCAAACCGCTGCAGCACGCCATCGAAGAGCGCGTCGGCCCGGTCGGGCGTGCGACCCGCAAGGCGACGACCTAGGCGCCAAGCGCCGGGCACCGATCGTCACCAGCAACAACGATCAGTGCCCGCCTCTTAGCCGGCAAGCCCGGTGCTGTTCTGCAACCCGGCCAGCAACAGCCGCTGATACAACTCTTCGCGCAAGCCCTGCGGCTGGTCGAGCTGCATGCGTTGCAAGTGCGCAAGGAAGGCTTCGGGGTCCGGAGCATCGAGGGTCGCCTTGCCCAGCTCGAGGATTTCAGTGAGCTTGAGCTTGCTCTTCAGCCAGTTCAGGGCTCTCAGCAGATCGCGCTCCTCGGCGGTAAAGTCGCACCCCAGCGGGTACTCGGTAAACAGCGACGGATAGCGTGATGCGGTGTCCTTGAGGCGCTCGGGTGTGTTGTCAGTGAAGCGCGGATCGAGACGGAAGTCCTTGGGCAGCTTGCCAGCCTTTTGCGCCTGCTCGATCAGGCCCGATTGAAACCGCGAGTCGGTGATGTTCAGAATCCGCTCGATCACCGTCGCATCGGTCTGCCCACGCAGATCGGCGATGCCGTATTCGGTCACGACAATGTCGCGCAAGTGTCGGGGAATGGTGGTGTGGCCGTACTGCCAGACGATGTTGGAGCTGACCTCGCCGCCCGACTCACGCCAGCTGCGCAGCATCAGAATCGAACGCGCGCCTTCCAGTGCATGGGCCTGCGCCACGAAGTTGTACTGACCGCCCACGCCACTGAGCACCCGGCCGTCTTCCAGCTGATCAGCCACTGCCGCACCCATCAGGGTGACGGTAAACGCGCTGTTGATGAAGCGCGCATCGCGGCGTTGCAGGCGCTTGAGTTCTTCCTGGCCGTAAAGCTCGTTGATGTAGCTGATGGCGGTCATGTTGAACTGCGCCAGCCGCTCGGCGGGCAGCTCGCGCAGTCGCGCGTAGAAACTGCGCGGGCCGAGGAAAAAGCCGCCATGCACGACTACGCCACCAGGATGGGCATCCTCATCCAGCGTGCCCATGTTGGCCAGCCGTTGCAGCTCTGCATCGGCATACACCTTGCGCCGCACGATGCCGGCATCGGCGAGTACCAGCAGGCCGTTGACGAACATTTCGCTGCAACCGTAAAGGCCGCTGGCGAACGGCTGAACGCCGCCCTCCCGATCTATCAGGGTCTGCCAGTTACTCATGTTCAACTCGGCCAGCAGGCCGCGCCAGGTTTCGTTATCGGCCTGACGGGCCAGCAGCGCGCCGGTCAGTGCATCGCCCATCGAGCCGATCCCGATCTGTAACGTGCCACCGTCACGCACCAGCGTGCTGGCGTGCAGACCGATCAGGTGATCCTGATAGCCTACCGGCATGTTGGGGGTGGAAAACAGCGTACTGCGCTCGTCTTCATCGATCAGCACATCGAAGGCGTCGACATCCAGTTCCGAGTCGCCCGGCATGTACGGCAGATCGGCATGCACCTGGCCGAGCATCAGAATGGTCTCCCCGGCAGCCCGGCGCTTGGCGATCATGGGCAACAGGTCGAGGGTCACGTCCGGGTTGCAGCTCAGGCTCAACGTGCCTGGACGCTGCTCGTCACGGGCCACCAGTTGCGCGACCAGATTCAGGCCGTTGGCGTTGATGTCGCGGGCGGCGTGGCTGTAATTGCTGCTGACGTAGTCTTGCTGGGCTGACTGGCTGTTGAGCAAACTGCCTGGCTGCATGAAGAATTGCTGCACATGGATATTGGCAGGGAGTTTGTCGCGGCGCAGCGCAGCCAGGAAATCGAGTTCCGGATAGTCAGCGAAGACGCGTTCCAGAAACGGTTCGAGAAACCGCGCCTGCAAACCCTCCCCCGGCGTCGGCCGCCCGAGGGTCAGCGCGGTGTAGATCGTCAGCCGTCGTTCGGGCAACTCGCTGATGCGCTGGTATAACGCGTTGACGAAGCGGTTGGGCTTGCCCAGCCCCAGCGGCATGCCGAGGTGGATATGCTCGGGTAGCTGCGCAAGAACGTGATCGACGGCATGCTCAATGGAACAGGAATACGGCATCCCAGCTCTCCTGAATTGTTATTGGGTGCAGGTTGGACCGACGACAACGTCAAAGTGCTGCATGCTCTGCCACGCAGAGCATCATCGTTATACACAAGTCCTGGAACGCCCGGGACAAAAGGCTCCCAGGCTTCTGCCCGAAGGGCGTAGGAGCGAATTTGTTCGCGAAAGGGCGTGGACTATCGCCAAAAAAGCATCGATCTAAACATCATCTCCGCCAGCGAGCGAAGCGTCGCCCGGCTCGCTCCCAAAACACGCATGTACAGCGCCAGGCGCTCCAGCGTGTGAACGAGCGTGCACCTCACTTCAGCCCGGACATGCTCTGGATGGCACTCTTCAGTTCGTCGTTTGTGCAATCGCCGCAGGTGCCTCTCGGGGGCATGATGCCGAGGCCTTTGATGGTGCTGGCCAGCAGTCCATCAAGGCCGCCTTTTTGCTGGGCCCGCTGTTCCCAGGCCGCTGTGTCATCGATCTTCGGCGCGTTGAGCAGGCCGACGCTGTGACAGGCGACGCAATGCGCCGCGACGATGTCGTCAGGCGCTCGGGCGGTATCGGCGGCTTGCGCATTGAACGCCCACAACGCCAGAACGCCTGCGCTGCTCAGAATCTTTCGGGTCAGTTTCACGCATCACTCATCGCAAGGGGCGGGTCAGAAATTGGCCGGGGTGGCCGCACTGATCAATCGTGCCGGGACGTCGAACGGGTTACGAAAGCGATGCGGCCGGGTGCTTTCGAAATAGTAGCTGTCACCCGCTTCGAGCACATAGGTATCCAGCCCGACCACCAGTTCCAGCCGACCCTCGACGAGGATGCCGGTCTCTTCGCCTTCGTGGACGAGCATCTCTTCGCCGGTGTCGGCACCCGGTGGGTAGGTCTCGGTGAGAAAGGCGATGGCGCGGCCCTGATGCGATTTGCCGACCAGCTTCATGGTCACTGCACCGTCCGAGATATCAATCAGCTCGCTGGCCTTGTACACCACTTGAGCTGCGTTCTCGGGCACGGATTCTTCCGAGAAAAATTCGACCATGGACATGGGGATGCCGCCGAGCACCTTGCGCAGCGAACTGATCGAAGGGCTGACGCTGTTTTTTTCGATCATGGAGATGGTGCTGTTGGTCACACCTGCGCGCTTGGCGAGTTCACGCTGGGACAGGCCCTTGAGCTTGCGAATCGATTGCAGTCGTTCACCCACGTCCAATGCAATATTCCCCCAGGTTTTGTCAGGTCTAGTCGGTATGAACGCCATCATGGCAACAGCGTTCGATATTTACAACACTTCGACAGACACCTGACCCACTGCGGCCTGGGGCACAGAGAGATGAATCAGTCTTCGGAATAGATGCGCGGAACGCGACGCAGGTTGCAGAAGATTTCGTAGGGAATGGTTTCTGCACGCTGGGCCACTTCACTGGCGAGCACCTGCTTGCCCCACAGCTCGACACGGCTGCCGAGCCCGGCCTGCGGCACATCGGTGAGGTCGACGCAGAGCATGTCCATGGACACCCGTCCGAGCAGTCTGGACGGCTGGCCGTCGATCTGCACGGGCGTGCCGGTCGGCGCGTGACGCGGATAGCCGTCGGCGTAGCCCATCGCTACTACGCCGATACGCAAAGGCCGGTCACAGACAAATGTCGCGCCATAGCCCACGGGCTCACCAACGGGCAGTTCACGCACGCTGATGATCTTCGATTCCAGGGTCATCACCGGTTGCAGGCGATCCGCCAGCGGGTGCACCTGATCAAACGGCGTAGCACCGTAGAGCATGATGCCCGGACGCGACCAGTCGCTCGGGATCTGTGGCCAGCCCAGCACCGCCGGGGAGTTTTTCAGGCTGGTTTCCGCTGCCAGCCCCTTGCGAAAGGTCTCGAATACGGCGAGCTGCTCATCACTGCAGGCGCTGTTAAGCTCATCGGCGCGGGAGAAGTGGCTCATCAGCACGATTCTGGCCACTTTGCCGGTTGCCAGCAGACGCTGATAAGCCGCCTGGTACTCGTGAGGATGCAGGCCAACCCGGTGCATGCCGGTGTCGAGCTTGAGCCAGACCGTTATCGGCTTGCCCAGGCGCGCCTGCTCGATGGCCTCCAGTTGCCAGGTCGCGTGTACAACGGTCCACAGGTCATGCTCGACAATCAGCGCCAGCTCGTCGGCCTCGAAAAAGCCTTCAAGCAGCAGGACCGGCGCACGAATGCCTGCCGCACGCAGCTCCAGAGCTTCTTCAATGCAAGCCACTGCAAAACCGTCGGCCTGTGACTCCAGTGCCTGCGCGACGCGCACCGCGCCGTGACCATAGGCATCGGCCTTGACGACGGCGAGCGCTTTGCCGCCGCTGTTTTCACGGGCCAATTGGTAGTTGTGACGCAGTGCCTGAAGATCGATAAAGGCGCGGGCTGGACGCATGATGACGTTACTTGCCTGAAAGGATGGAAAGGGAGAGGACGAACCCGACGCAGGGACGCGCCGGGCAAAGAGGATCAAGGCAGCGCGGCGACCACCGACAGTTCAACGAGCATTTCGGGCTGGCACAGCTTGGCCTCGACCGTTGCGCGTGCAGGCGCGAAACCCTTGGGCAGCCATTTGTCCCAGACGCTGTTCATGCCGGCGAAGTGGGCATTGATGTCTTTCAGGTAAATGGTGACCGACAGGATACGCGTCTTGTCGGTGCCGGCCAGGTCAAGCAGGCGCTCGATGCTGTTCAGTACCTCTCGGGTCTGCTGCTCGACATCCGCAGTCATGTCATTGCCGACCTGGCCCGACAGATAGACGGTGCCATTGTGGACAACGACCTGACTCATGCGCTCATTGGTGAGCTGGCGCTGGATTGACATGCTGTGCATTCTCCTGAGTGTTGCCGTAACGAGAGATATCAAGGCCTTCAGCACTGATACGGGGTGTCTTGCGGGCAATGAGGTCTGCCAGCAAGCGACCGGAACCACACGCCATCGTCCAGCCCAGAGTGCCATGGCCGGTATTGAGGAACAGGTTACGGAACGGTGTTGCACCCACAATCGGTGTGCCGTCGGGCGTGGTCGGACGCAACCCGGTCCAGAAATCGGCCTGGGTCAGGTCGCCGCCCTGAGGATAGAGGTCACCGACGATCATCTCCAGTGTTTCGCGTCGACGCGGATTGAGCGACAGGTCAAAACCGGCTATTTCCGCCATGCCACCGACGCGGATCCGGTTGTCGAAACGGGTGATCGCGACTTTATAGGTTTCATCGAGAATGGTCGAAGTCGGTGCCATGTCCGGGTTGGTGATCGGCACGGTCAGCGAGTAGCCCTTCAGCGGATAGACCGGCGCCTTGATGCCCAGCGGTTTGAGCAACTGCGGCGAGTAACTGCCCAGCGCCAGCACGTAACGATCGGCGGTTTCGAGCTTGCCGTCGATCCACACGCCATTGATGCGGTCGCCAGCGTGGTCGAGGCGTTCGATGTTTTGTCCGTAGCGGAACTCGACACCCAGCGCCACGGCCATTTCCGCCAGGCGCGTGGTGAACAACTGACAGTCACCCGTCTGGTCATTGGGCAGGCGCAATGCACCGCTGAGGATGCCGGTCACACCGGCCAGCGCGGGCTCGACACGGGCAATGCCTTCGCGATCCAGCAGTTCGTAAGGAACACCTGACTGCTCGAGCACAGCGATGTCCTTGGCGGCGTTGTCCAGCTGGGCCTGGGTCCGGAACAACTGCGTGGTGCCCAGGCTGCGCCCTTCGTAGGCGATGCCGGTCTCGAGGCGCAGTTCATCCAGGCAATCGCGACTGTATTCGGACAGGCGTACCATGCGTTCTTTATTGACGGCATAACGGCTGGCCGTGCAGTTGCGCAGCATTTGCGCCATCCACAGGTACTGATCGATATCCGCCGTCGCCTTGATCGCCAATGGCGCATGGCGCTGCAGCAGCCATTTGAGCGCTTTGAGCGGAACACCCGGCGCAGCCCATGGCGAGGCATAGCCCGGAGAAACCTGGCCGGCATTGGCAAAACTGGTTTCCATGGCGGCAGCAGGCTGACGGTCAACGACGGTCACCTGGAAACCGGCACGCGCCAGATAATAAGCACTGGTTGTACCGATAACGCCACTACCCAGGACCAGAACGCGCATGTCGATGACCTCATCGCGGATATCCGCTGATAATTCGAAGTTTTAAGCAAGGATGTGCGCAGTATATTGAGCAATGGGCAGTGCTTCTCACTGTATAAAGATCTATATTTGGTGTTTATTCGCGGCGATAAACGCTTTGCTAGAGGGGAAATGACCCGTGCGCACTCAACACCAGTCAAATCGTGAGCTGGACAAGATCGATCGCAATATTCTGCGCATCCTGCAGGCCGACGGGCGCATCTCGTTCACCGAGCTTGGCGAGCGGGTCGGCCTGTCAACTACGCCCTGTACAGAGCGGGTGCGCAGGCTGGAACGCGAGGGGATCATCATGGGCTACACCGCCCGGCTGAATCCGCAAAGCCTCAAGGCCAGCCTGCTGGTATTCGTCGAGATCAGCCTGGACTACAAGTCTGGCGACACCTTCGAAGAATTCCGCCGTGCCGTGCTGAAGCTTCCCCATGTGCTGGAGTGCCATCTGGTGTCCGGCGACTTCGACTACCTGGTCAAGGCGCGGATTTCCGAAATGGCGTCCTACCGCAAACTGCTGGGCGATATCCTGCTCAAACTGCCGCATGTGCGTGAGTCCAAGAGCTACATCGTCATGGAGGAAGTCAAAGAGAGCCTGAATCTGCCGATTCCCGACTGATTGCCTGCTATACGAGTACCTGGCGAGTCGAGGCCATGTACTCATGAATCTGCTTTTCGACCCGTGGATGGATCAACTCGACCGGCCGACGGCCATTCGGGCAGGGCAGGCTTGCGGTGGTGCCGAACAGGCGGCAGATCAACGGGCGTTCGTCATACACGGTGCAGCCTTGCGGACCAAGGTGTACGCAATTGAGTTCGTCCAGTGCAGCGTCCTGTTCGGCGGCCGTCTTGCGCGGCAGACGCGACATTTCCTCGGGCGACGTGGTCACCGGCCCACAGCAGTCGTGGCAGCCGGGCACACACTCGAACGAAGGAATCTGGCGACGCAGATCCGCTATTTTCTGACAGTTGCAGCTCATTGACTCGACCACTCATACATAAGGTCGCAAGTTTGCCTCAGTTGGCAGGCTCATGACAGCGGCTTATCCTCCCGACACGCCATCCGCCACCAACAGGACACGCTCATGAACGCCCGCGTTCAGCACCCGACTCGTCACGATCAGCACGCTGCTTCCTACTACGCCGCCAGCAGTCATGCGCAAGCGGATCATCCTGCGCTGCAAGGTGAGGTGAAGGTGGATGTGTGCGTAGTAGGCGGCGGATTCTCCGGACTCAACACCGCCATCGAACTGGCCGAGCGCGGGTTCAGCGTGGCGCTGCTCGAAGCGCGCAAGATCGGTTGGGGGGCCAGCGGGCGCAATGGCGGTCAGTTGATTCGCGGGGTCGGTCATGGCGTCGAACAGTTCGCCAATGTCATCGGCAGCGAAGGCGTGCGGCAGCTCAAGCTGCTGGGCATCGAGGCCGTCGAGATCGTGCGTCAGCGCATCGAACGGCATGCTATCGATTGCGACCTGAAATGGGGTTATTGCGATCTGGCCAACAAACCGCGCGACCTGCACAGCCTTGCCGAAGATGCAGAAGAGTTGCGCGGCCTGGGTTATCGCCATGCACTGCAGTTGCTGCAACCCGAAGAGATGCACAGCGTGGTGGGCTCCTCACGCTATGTCGGTGGCCTGATCGACATGGGCTCGGGGCATTTGCATCCGTTGAACCTTGCCTTGGGCGAAGCGGCTGTGGCGCAGTCGCTCGGCGTCCAGTTGTACGAACACTCAGCGGTGACGAACATCGATTATGGCCCGCAGGTTCGGGTGCATACAGCGGGCGGTTCGGTGCAGGCGCAGACCCTGGTGCTGGGTTGCAACGCCTACCTCAATGACTTGAATCCGGAAATCAGCGGCAAGGTGTTGCCTGCCGGCAGCTACATCATCGCCACCGAGCCATTGAGCGAAGCGCAGGCCCGTGAAGTGTTGCCGCAGGACATGGCGGTCTGCGATCAGCGGGTGACGGTGGATTACTACAGGCTGTCTGCCGACCGCCGTTTGCTGTTCGGCGGCGCCTGCCATTACTCGGGGCGTGACCCTGAGGATATCGCCGCGTACATGCGACCGAAGATGCTCGATGTGTTTCCACAACTGGCCTCAGTGAAGATCGATTACCAGTGGGGCGGAATGATCGGCATCGGCGCCAATCGCCTGCCGCAAATTGGCCGGCTCAAGCAGCACCCCAACGTGTTTTATGCTCAGGCCTACTCGGGCCACGGTCTGAATGCCACGCATCTGGCAGGCCGACTGCTGGCCGAAGCCATCGCCGGGCAACATAGCGATGGCTTCGAGTTGTTCGCCAAAGTGCCGCACATGACCTTTCCCGGCGGCAAGCACTTGCGCTCGCCTCTGCTGGCATTGGGCATGCTCTGGCACCGCCTCAAAGAGCTGCGCTAGGCTCAGGGCCTCCAGAACGGTTTCATCGCCTCGACCCGCGCCTGACGGAAATCCAGCCCGATGTCGCGCAACTGGTCGTCCGTCAGTGTCAGCAAGGTACGGCGTGACAACCAGCGGTGGCGATACAGTGCCCAGCGCCCCATGCCTGCCAACAGATCGGCCTTGTTCGAGCGGACCGTTCTGACCGCCGCTGGCCGATACTCATTCAATTCATGGCTGTGAAGCTCAAGGCGCACATCGCTGAACCCGTTCATGTCCTGTTCCCTCATCCTGGGTGGGTGTGGGTTCATGATGAAGCGAACAGCAAAACCAATACAGATCCAAAAGTTCTTTATATTTTCCATACAGAAGATTCAAAAACGCCACTGAATGCTATATTTTCGGCCAATCTGTATTGCTTTACCGCATTCGAATTTCTGAGAGTACGCCATGACGCTCTACGTCAACCTCGCCGAACTGCTCGGCTCGCGCATCGAAAACGGCTTCTATCGCCCCGGCGACCGCCTGCCCTCGGTGCGCGCGTTGAGCGTCGAACATGGCGTCAGCCTGAGTACCGTGCAGCAGGCGTACCGGGTGCTGGAAGACAATGGCCTGGCCGCGCCGAAACCCAAGTCCGGCTATTTCGTCTCGGTCAGCCGAAAAGCCCCTGCGCTGCCAGCGGTCGGCAGGCCAGTGCAGCGGCCTGTGGATATCTCTCAATGGGATCAGGTACTGGACCTGATTCGCGTGGCACCTCTTGAAGCCGTCACGCAACTGGGGCGCGGCATGCCCGATGTCACCAGCCCGACCCTGAAACCGCTGATGCGCGCGCTGAGTCAGTTGAGTCGCCATCAGGACATGCCGGGCCTGTATTACGACAACATCTACGGCGTGCGCAGGCTGCGCGAGCAGATTGCCAGGCTGATGCTCGACTCGGGCTGCAACCTGACCGCCAATGACCTGATCGTCACCAATGGCTGTCATGAAGCGCTGTCAGCGAGTGTCCGGGCCATCTGCTCGCCGGGGGACATCGTGGCGGTGGACTCGCCAAGCTTCTTCGGCGCCATGCAAACGCTCAAGGGCGTGGGCATGAAAGCCATGGAAATCCCTACCGACCCGTTGACCGGCATCAGCCTCGAAGCACTGGAACTGGCGCTGGAGCAATGGCCGATCAAGGTCATTCAGCTGACGCCCAACTGCAACAACCCGCTGGGTTATGTCATGCCTGAAGCACGCAAGCGGGCACTGCTGACCCTGGCGCAGCGCTTCGACGTGGCGATCATCGAAGATGATGTGTATGGAGACCTGGCCTACAACTACCCTCGCCCGCGCACCATCAAATCCTTCGACGAGGACGGTCGCGTGCTGTTGTGCAGTTCGTTTTCCAAGACCCTGGCGCCCGGGCTGCGAATCGGCTGGGTAGCGCCGGGCCGCTATCTGGAGCAGGTGCTGCACATGAAATACATCGGCACCGGCTCGACCGCCCCGCAGCCACAATTGGCCATCGCCGACTTCATCGAAGGCGGCCATTACGAGCCACATGTGCGGCGCATGCGTAGCCAATATCAGCGCAGTCGCGACCAGATGATCGACTGGGTGATGCGCTACTTCCCTGAAGGCACCCGCGCCAGCCGGCCACAAGGCGGCTTCATGCTGTGGGTGGAACTGGCCGAAGGCTTCGACACCCTGCGCCTGAACCGCGCCTTGCTGGGCAAGGGTGTGCAGATCGCTGTGGGCAGTATCTTTTCGGCATCGGGCAAGTACCGCAACTGCATGCGCATGAACTTCGCGACCAAACCCAACCGCGAAATCGAGAGCGCTGTGCGTATCGTGGGCGAGACAATTGCACTACTGAATGCGCAAACTGACTGATGCGGGCAAATCTTTCCCGGTTTTGCGGGTCATATCGCCAAGTCGAGCCATGTCCAGACGCGGAAGATCAATTTGAATAACTCATGGGCCTTGCCCTTTTGCTTGCTGGTTGCGTTATGCGTCAGCGGTTGCGCGCATCAACAGGTCGCCAGTGAGCCAAGCCAGGCCATGCCGTCTTCAGGCTCCGCGTTCGGCCGTTCGATCCAGGCCATGGCCATGCCCCACGAGGGACGTTCTGGCTTTCGTCTGTTGCCTGACAGCAGTGACGCTTTCAAGGCTCGCGCCGAACTGATCCGCAATGCAAAAAGCAGCCTTGATCTGCAGTATTACATCGTCCACGACGGCCTGAGCACGCGCGCCCTGATCGATGAACTGCTCAAGGCGGCAGACCGTGGCGTACGCGTGCGTATCCTGCTGGACGACACCACCAGCGACGGTCTGGATCAGGCCATCGCCACCCTGGCCGCTCACCCGAACATTCAGATTCGCCTGTTCAACCCGCAAAACCTGGGGCGCGAGACCGGCATCACCCGCAGCCTCGGGCGCCTGATGAACCTGTCGCGCCAGCACCGGCGCATGCACAACAAGCTATGGCTGGCCGACAGCAGCGTGGCCATCGTCGGCGGGCGCAACCTGGGCGATGAATACTTCGATGCCGAGCCGAACCTGAATTTCACCGATATCGACATGCTCAGCGTGGGGCCGGTGGCCGAGCAGCTCGGCCACAGCTTCGACCAGTACTGGAACAGCACACTCAGCAAGCCTATCGATGAGTTCATCTATTTCCGGCCAGACGGAGAGGATCTGGCCGAGGCCCGGCGCAAGCTGGACGATTCTCTGGAGCAGGCGCACCAGCAGCACAAGGCGCTGTATGAGCGATTGATGGCCTACAAGACTCAACCGCGCATGAAAACCTGGCTCAACGAGCTGGTCTGGGCTTACAACCAGGCGCTGTGGGATGCACCGACCAAGGTACTGGCGCAGGGCGAGCCTGATCCGCACCTGCTGCTGACCACGCAACTGGCGCCTGAACTGCTGAACACGCACAAGGAACTGATGCTGATCTCGGCCTACTTTGTGCCGGGCCAGGAAGGCTTGCTGTACCTGACCGGTCGGGCCGATGCCGGTGTCAATGTCAGCCTGCTGACCAACTCCCTGGAAGCCACCGACGTGCCTGCCGTGCATGGCGGCTATGCGCCGTACCGCAAGGCACTGCTGGAGCATGGCGTGAAGCTCTTCGAGCTGCGCCGACAGCCTGGCGATACCGAGACGATGCGCGGCAGCGGTCCGCATCTGTTCAAGAAAAGCCATTCTCTGGTCAGTTCCGAATCGAGCCTGCACAGCAAGGCGATGATCTTTGATCGGCAGAAGGTCTTTGTCGGCTCATTCAACTTCGATCCGCGCTCTGTGCTGTGGAATACCGAAGTGGGCGTATTGGTCGACAGCCCGCAACTGGCCGAACAACTGCGCGAACTGACCTTGCAAGGCATGGCCCCGTCGCTCACCTACGAAGCGCGGCTGGAGGACGGCAAAGTGGTGTGGGTGACCGAAGACAACGGGCAGATCCACACGCTGCATACCGAACCGGGCGACTGGTGGCGGCGTTTCAATGCGTGGATGAGCCGCGCCATCGGCCTGGAAAGAATGCTTTAAGCGGGCGCAGCCTGCGTATCGCCGAAAGCGCAGCGTCGCCGGATCAGTATCAGCAGGCCCAAGGCACCTGCAGCCATCATCAGCGGCAAGGCCTCACCGCTGACCCACTGGCTGCCCGCGCCGGCTATCAACGGGCCGAGCAGGCAGCCGATGCCCCACAGTTGAGCGACATGCGCGTTGGCGCGGACCAGCGAATCATCGCGATAGCGTTCGCCGATCAAAATCAGCGACAGGGTAAACAGCCCACCGGCACTGGCACCGAAGACGGTCCACAGCGGCCAGATCAGAACAGTGTCGATCAGCAATGGCACCAGCAGACTGGACGCCAGCAGCAAGGCGGCACAGCCGGTGAACATCGCGCGACGTGAAATGCGGTCGGCGAGCATGCCGATCGGCAGTTGCAGCAGCGCGTCACCGACCACCACCACGCTGACCATGATCAGGGCGATTTCCGGGGTGAAGCCGTGGCGTATGCAGTAAAGCGGCAACAGGGTGAGGATCAGCGCTTCGAACGCAGCAAACAGGGCGACCGCCCAGGCGATGGCAGGCATGCCGCGACAGAAGCCGGACAGGTCGGCAAACGTCACGTTGCAGGATTCGGTCGACGGCGCACCGGTGCGCCCCAGCAGCAGAAACGGTGAGCCGACCAGCAGCGCCACGCCAATCCAGAAACCGTAGTCGGCCTCGGTGCCGATCACGCCCAGCAGCAGCGGACCTGCCAGTTGGCTCAATGCGTAGGTGCTGCCATACAGCGCCACCAGACGCCCGCGCAGGCGCTCGATGACCAGCTGATTGATCCAGCTTTCACCCAGCACGAAGACGATGGTCAGAATGACCCCGAGGGTCAGGCGCAAGACCAGCCAGATCCAGTAATACGGTAGCAGCGCCAGCGCACCGACCGAAAACGCCCCGGCCCACAGACACAGGCGCATCAGATTGGCCGTGCCGAAGCGCGCCGCCAGACGACTGGCCAGCGCCGCGCCGAGCAGCACGCCCACCGCAGGCATCGCCGCCATGATGCCAATGGCGAACGAGCCATAGCCCCAGCCTGCCAGCCGCAATGAAACCAGCGGCATGCTGACGCCCATTGCCAGACCAACGCCCAGCACGGACGCCAGCACAGCAAAATAAGTACCCCAACGCATTTTCAAGCTCCTGCCTGCCCTCACTGCACAATCAAGACCGGACGCAGAGCGTCCAGAACGGCATGCGACGCGGAGCGTCGCACGATAGTTAAGGTTATCGTTCCTCACGCTCCAGCGTGGGAATGCCGTGCGTGACGCTCCGCGTCACAAATCTGCGCCACGCCGCAAACGCGAGACCGGACGCGGAGCGTCCCAGAACTACACGCCCACGCAGAGCCTGGGAGCGATAGGCAAATGACTACAACTTGATCCAGGTCGCCTTCAGTTCGGTGTATTTGTCGAACGCATGCAGCGACTTGTCACGACCGTTGCCCGACTGCTTGAAGCCGCCGAACGGTGCGGTCATGTCGCCGCCGTCGTACTGGTTGACCCATACACTGCCTGCGCGCAAAGCCTTGGCGGTCAGGTGTGCCTTGGAGATGTTCGAGGTCCATACGGCAGCCGCCAGGCCATACTGCGTGTCGTTGGCGATCTGAATCGCCTCTTCGGCAGAATCGAACGTCAGCACCGAAAGCACAGGGCCGAAGATTTCTTCCTGAGCGATTTTCATCGCGTTGTTCACACCGTCGAAAATGGTCGGCTCGACATAGGTGCCGCCGGTCTCCTGCAGAATGCGCTTGCCGCCCGCAACCAGCTTGGCACCATCGGAGTGCCCCGCCTCGATGTAGGACAACACGGTATTCATCTGCTGGGTATCGACCAGCGCGCCTACGGTGGTCGCAGGGTCGAGCGGGTTGCCGGGCTTCCAGGCGCTCAGCGCCTCGATCACCATCGACAGGAAGCGATCCTTGATGGAGCGCTCGACCAGCAAGCGTGAACCGGCGGTGCAGACTTCGCCCTGGTTGAAGGCAATCGCGCTGGCGGCGGCGCTGGCGGCGGCCTGCAGATCAGGCGCGTCGGCAAAGACGATATTCGGGCTCTTGCCGCCGGCTTCCAGCCACACGCGCTTCATGTTCGATTCGCCCGCATAGATCATCAGCTGCTTGGCGATTTTGGTCGAGCCGGTGAAGACCACGGTGTCCACGTCCATATGCAGGGCAAGCGCCTTGCCGACGGTGTGGCCATAGCCAGGCAGCACGTTGAGTACGCCCGCAGGAATACCCGCCTCAATGGCCAGTTGTGCGATACGAATGGCCGTCAGCGGAGATTTTTCCGATGGCTTGAGGATGACCGAGTTGCCAGTGGACAGCGCAGGGCCCAGCTTCCAGCAGGCCATCATCAGCGGAAAATTCCACGGCACGATGGCGGCCACGACACCCACCGGCTCGCGCGTTACCAGACCCAGTTGGTCATGAGGCGTTGCCGCGACTTCGTCATACAGTTTATCGATGGCCTCACCGCTCCAGCTCAGGGCTCTGGCAGCACCGGGAATGTCGACGCCGAACGAGTCGCCAATCGGCTTGCCCATGTCCAGGGTTTCAAGCAAAGCCAGTTCTTCGGCATTGTGCTTGAGCAGCTCGGCGAAACGGATCATCGTTTCTTTGCGCTTGGCCGGAGCCAGTCGCGACCAGGCACCGGAGTTGAAGGCGCTGCGCGCACTGTCGACCGCGCGTTGTGCGTCAGCGGTATCGCAGCTGGCAACCTTGGCAAGCATCCGGCCATCGACCGGGCTGATGCAGTCAAACGTCTCGCCGGAGGAGGCTGCGGTGTATTCACCTTGAATGAAGGCACGGCCTTCGATCTTCAAATTCTGGGCGCGTTGCTCCCAGTCAGCACGAGTCAGGGTGGTCATTTGCATGTCCTCCTCTTGTTGAATGTGGGTGTGTCATGGTTGATTAAAGACACAATCTGAAATTTTTCAGGACGGCCGTTACCCTAAACCAGCGGCCCGACAAAACCAATATATTTGACATAAATAGCCGCTACGGTGCCTTTATGTTGATTTTATTAAACAGCTCAGTACGCGCGCCGAGGCACTAACGCACTGCACGCACGTCAAACCTTCAACGCATTCAGGACAAGGGGCCCCTCATGAGCATCGAAAGCATCGTCGACTTCAGTGAAGCCAGCACCGCCGCCGAGCACTATCGCCCTGCACCGGAAAAGGTCTTCAAGGGCGATCCGGCACAAACCCTCTACAACCACTACAACAGCCCCTGCGGACAGATGAGCGCGGGCGTCTGGAATGGCGAGCCCGGGCAGTGGCAGGTGAATTATTCGGAACACGAGTATTGCGAGATTGTGCAGGGTGTTTCAGTCCTGCGCGACGAGCAGGGCAACGCGAAAACCCTGCGCGCAGGCGACCGCTTTGTGATTCCGGCCGGTTTCAAAGGCACCTGGGAGGTGCTGGAAACATGCCGCAAGATTTATGTGGTGTTTGAGGCGGCTCCAGATAAATAAGTACCGCATCACATCGGGTTTTCTGGAGGATTCTGAGCGCGTCCAGTGAGGACATTCACTCAAAAAGGATTTTGAAAATGACCAACGAAGTTATCGCCCAAGCGCTTCAGTACCTTGTAGGCAGCCGCTATGTGCCTACCGTCAAAGCCTATATCAGCGAAATTACCGGTCTTCAGAAGGTGATCGGCCCTGGCGACATCACGACCAACGACCTCAACCCGAACCGTCTGTACGTCAATGTCGACAAGGACGGTCTGGTGGCCGGCTTCAGCTTCGGCTGATCAGGCGACCGTACCTTCGTCGCCCGACAGCAGCTTCACATGCTTGAAACGCCCGGCGCATCGCGTCGGGCGTTTTGCTGCCTGGATACTGCTGGCAGCTACGCCAGGAACGCAGGCACAAAAAAACCCGCCAAGGCGGGTTTTTTTGTAGCCGACAGAATCAATTACTTGATTTTGCCTTCTTTGTAGATCACGTGCTTGCGTACAACCGGATCGAATTTTTTGATTTCGATTTTATCCGGGGTAGTACGTTTGTTCTTGTCGGTGGTGTAGAAATGGCCTGTACCAGCGCTCGACACCAAACGGATCAATTCACGCATGATTTTCTCCCTTAAATTTTGCCGTCGCGACGCAGTTCAGCGAGCACAACTTCAATGCCACGCTTGTCGATGATACGCATGCCTTTAGCAGATACGCGCAGACGAACAAAACGCTTCTCGCCTTCAACCCAGAAGCGGTGATGCTGCAGGTTTGGCAGGAAACGACGACGGGTTTTGTTGTTTGCGTGGGAAATGTTATTCCCAGTCACCGGACCCTTACCGGTAACTTGACATACTCTCGACATGCCTCAGCCCTCTAAAACCACATGCCCAACCCGGCATGGGTTGGCCGCTTAATCTCTCAGTCATTTGGCGCCAGGCGCCGCGTTTCTTTAAGGGTCTTACCGGCTACACCTACAGTGAAGGAACCGGGCCCCTAGAAAAGAGCGCTGCTTTATACCAGAAAGCCTTTGGCACAACAACAGGCAAAGCACTTTGACCCGAATGATCACGCCTCGCGCAGCGGTATGCTCAAGCACTGCGGGGGCACAGGCAAATCGACCGCTCGTCGCGCCGAGACGATTGTTCTGCGCCAGTACATGGTCTAGGGTTAGTCCCTCACCAGACTGCGCCGGCAGATGGGGCCCTTTCTGAACAGGAAATAACGCCATGCGCCTAGCTGCACTCCCATTTCTACTCGTTCCACTCCTGCTTCCCGTCGCTGCCCAGGCATCGAACCTTGTGGTCTGCACCGAAGCCAGCCCCGAGGGCTTCGACGTTGTACAGTACAACTCGCTGACCACCACCAACGCATCGGCCGACGTGCTGATGAACCGCCTTGTGGACTTCGATGCCAAGAGCGGCAAGCTGGTGCCGAGTCTGGCAGAAAGCTGGACCGTGTCCAAAGACGGCCTGACTTACGACTTCAAGCTGCGCGCCGGAGTGAAATTCCACACCACTGACTATTTCAAGCCGACTCGCGAGCTGAGCGCGGATGACGTGCTGTTCAGCTTCCAGCGCATGCTCGACCCGCAGAACCCGTGGCACAAGATCGCCCAGAGCGGTTTTCCGCATGCGCAATCCATGCAGTTGCCCGCGCTGATCAAGAGTATCGAAGCGCCCGATGCACACACCGTGCGCTTTACGCTCAACCATGCGGACTCGACCTTCCTGGCCACGCTGAGCATGGGTTTCGCCTCGATCTATTCAGCCGAATATACCGCGCAGCTGTTGAAGGCGGGCACGCCGGAGAAACTCAACAGCCAGCCGATCGGCACCGGGCCGTTCGTGTTCAAGCGCTTCCAGAAAGACGCCGCGGTGCGCTATGAGGCGTTCGACGATTACTTCGCCGGCAAGTCTGATATCGACACGCTGGTGTATGCCATCACGCCGGACGCCAATGTGCGCCTGCAGAAAATCCGTCAGGACGAATGCCAGATAGCGCTTTCGCCCAAGCCTCTGGATATTCAGGCAGCCAGCAAGGACGACTCGCTCAAGGTCGAGAAGACTGAAGCGTTCATGACCGCGTTTGTTGCGATCAACAGCCAGCACCCGCCGTTCGACAAGCCGGAAGTTCGCCAGGCCATCAACCTGGCGTTCGACAAGGACAATTACCTGAAAGCCGTGTTCGAAGGCACCGCTGAAAAAGCCAATGGTCCTTATCCGCCCAATACCTGGAGTTACGCCAAGGACCTGCCTGGCTATCAGCACGATGTTGCCAAGGCCAAGGCGCTGTTGGCCAAGGCCGGTGTAAAGGAAGGCTTCAAGACCACTATCTGGACGCGACCTTCCGGGAGCCTGCTGAACCCAAACCCGAGCCTGGGCGCTCAATTGTTGCAGGCTGACTTGAAGCAGGTCGGCATTGATGCCGAGATCAAGATCATTGAGTGGGGCGAACTGATTCGCCGCGCCAAGGCTGGCGAGCATGACCTGCTGTTCATGGGCTGGGCAGGCGACAATGGCGACCCGGATAACTTCCTGACCCCGCAGTTCTCGTGTGCAGCCGTGCAGTCGGGCACCAATTTCGCCCGTTATTGCGACAAGACACTGGACAAGCTGATCGCAGACGGTAAATCAGTCAGTGACCAGGCCGAACGCAGCAAGCTGTATCACCAGGCCCAGCAGCAGATTCAACAGCAGGCACTGTGGATCCCCCTCGCCCACCCGACGGCTGCAGCCCTGGTACGCAAGGACGTCACTGGCTATCAGGTCAGCCCGTTCGGCAGGCAGGATTTCTATAAAGTGCAGGTCAAGTAAGTCCCCAGGCTGACCTGAGGCTCTCTGGGTGACGTCGTGCCAATGCCTGCATTGGCACGACCCTCTGAAGATCGGACGCAGAGCGTCCAGAACGGCATTACCACGCAGAGCGTGGGGGCGATAATCCGGGTGCCCGCCCCATCGCGCACATTGCTCTGCGTCAGCTCTTTACATCAACCCGCGTTCCACCATCGACAGTGGCTCACCGTCTCCCACGATCACGTGGTCAAGCACATGAACATCCACCAGCATCAGCGCTTCCTTGAGGCGCTTGGTCAGGTCGATGTCGGAACGGCTGGGCGTGGTGATACCGGAAGGATGGTTGTGGCAGAGGATCAGACTCGCAGCGTTATGCGCCATCGCTCGTTTTACCACCTGGCGCGGGTGCACGTAGGACGCGTTGATCGTCCCGCGAAACAATATCTCGAAGGTCATGACCCGGTGTTTGTTATCGAGAAACAGGCAGCCGAAGACTTCGTGCGGCTCATGCCGCAGGAGGGCCTTGAGATAGCTGCGAACCTGGGTCGGATTTTCCAGCGCTGACTCACGGCGCAAGGACTCGGCCATATGCCGACGCGCCATTTCCATGACCGCCTGCAACTGAGCGAACTTGGCGGGCCCAAGCCCCAGTTGCGAGGTGAATGCCGACAGATCCGCATCCAGTAACGGTCTGAGCCCGTCAAATTGATTCAGCAGATGACGCGCAAGGTCTACGGCGCTTTTTCCAGCCACGCCGGTGCGTAAAAAGATAGCCAGCAACTCGGCGTCGGAAAGGCTTGCCGCCCCCAACTCCAACAAGCGTTCCCGGGGGCGTTCAGCCGCGGGCCAACTGCGAATACTCATAGCACCTCCATGTGATTGGGCACCGCTGTTCCGGTGCGGTCGCTGTGCTATCTTAGCCCATCTTTTTTGCACGACGATCTGGCCTGGGGAGGCGTCATGGCCGTTGTGTGTTCACTTGACCAAAAAGGCAGGTCTATGCAGCGGCTGTATCGAAAACGCATCGTTCTTGGCGTCGGCGGCGGCATCGCGGCCTACAAGGGCGCTGAGCTGGTCCGCCGCCTGCGCGATCAGGGCGCTGAAGTGCGTGTAGTCATGACCCGGGGCGGTGCAGAGTTCATCACCCCGCTGACCATGCAGGCCCTGTCCGGGCACCCGGTGCACCTGGACCTTCTCGACCCGGCCGCCGAGGCCGCGATGGGCCATATCGAACTGGCCAAGTGGGCCGATCTGATCCTCATCGCACCGGCCACCGCCGACCTCATCGCGCGCCTGGCGCAAGGCATCGCCAACGACCTGCTGACCACTATCGTGCTGGCCACCGACGCGACCGTCGCCATTGCCCCGGCGATGAACCAGGCAATGTGGCGTGACGCCTCGGTGCAGGCCAATACCCGTCTGCTCGAAGAGCGCGATTTTCGTGTGTTCGGGCCGGCGTCCGGCAGTCAGGCGTGTGGCGATGTCGGTTTCGGGCGCATGCTGGAGGCCGACGATCTGGCCCAGTGCGCGGCCGACTGCTTCCAGCGCCTGACGCTGACCGGCAAGCATGTGCTGATTACCGCAGGCCCGACCCAGGAAAACATCGACCCGGTGCGCTACATCACCAACCACAGCTCGGGAAAAATGGGCTTTGCTCTGGCCGAAGCGGCTGTGGAGGCCGGCGCTCGCGTCACGTTGATCACCGGGCCGGTCAACCTGCCTACGCCTGATCGCGTCTCGCGCATCGATGTGGTCAGCGCCCGCGACATGCTGGCAGCGTGCGAGGCGGCCATCCCCTGCGACCTGTTCATCGCTTCTGCAGCCGTGGCTGACTACCGTCCGGAAGTCGTTGCCCCGCACAAATTGAAGAAAGATCCTTCGAACGGTGACGGCTTGCTGCTGCAGATGGTGCGCAATCCGGATATTCTGGCGACCATCGCAACCCGCCCTGATCGCCCCTTCAGTGTCGGCTTTGCCGCCGAGACCGAACACCTGCTCGACTACGCTGCCCGCAAGCTCAAGGACAAGAACCTCGACCTGATTGTCGCCAACGATGTCGCCAACCCCAGCATCGGCTTCAACAGCGAGGAAAACGCCTGCAGCGTGATTGACCGGGCGTTGCACGCAACGCTTTTTGCCCAGACCAGCAAGGCCAAGATTGCCCGCCAGCTGGTCACTTTTATCGCCGACCGCATGAATCAGGTTTAACTACGAATGCACGCTCTACAAGCCAAGATCCTCGACCCTCGCATTGGCAACGAATTCCCGCTGCCGGCCTACGCCACTGTCGGCTCGGCTGGCCTGGACCTGCGCGCCATGCTCAAGGAGGACACGGTCCTCGAACCGGGGCAGACCCTGCTGATCCCTACCGGCCTGTCGATTTACATTGGCGATCCGGGCCTTGCTGCGCTGATCCTGCCGCGCTCCGGCCTGGGCCACAAACACGGCATCGTGCTGGGCAATCTGGTGGGCCTGATCGACTCCGATTATCAGGGCGAACTGATGGTCTCCTGCTGGAACCGCGGCCAGGCTGCCTTCAACATCGCCGTCGGCGAGCGCATCGCCCAATTGGTCCTGGTGCCGGTCGTACAGGCGCATTTCGAGCTGGTTGAAGCGTTCGACGAAAGTCAGCGTGGCGCTGGCGGCTTCGGTCATTCCGGCAGTCATTGATCGCCATTCGGCACATAATCCGGGTTCGGGACAAGACTCAGGGAGAGGTCGGTGAAAGGTAGTCAGCACAGCGCTTCACAGCACGCCATACCCGCCGATAACTCGCCTCCGGCTGCGAGTCTCAAAGGGCTCGCGCCTGGCCTGGTGCCTGCCGCCATCGGCCTGCTGATTGCTGCGGCACTGGTCTGGACAGCTCTGGCCACCGGTCCGCAGCAACAGGACCAGCTTGTTCAGGCCTGGGGCGGCAGTCAGGCAGCAGCGGTGGGTCTGGCGCTGCATCAGATCAACGCGGACACCCAGTCGGCGGCCTCCGGCGCAGCACTTGTGCAGACGCTTCAGAGCAATGACGCCGCTGCCCTGCTGGCCGCTCAGGAGCGATTTACCCGTTGGGACGGCCTTGCAGGTGCTCGGCTGTACTCCAAGGGGCTGGCCGATGTGGACACGCAAGGCGCACTGCCCGTCAGTTTCGCCACCCTGGACATGCTCAACAAGGCCGCACAAGGTGAGACTGTCGCCCCGGAGGCGCGCAAGGTCGGCGAGCGCTGGTTGATCTACAGCGCCGCACCGGTGCGTGCCACTGCCACTCAGCCGGTGATGGGTACGTTGCTGCTGGCCTTTGACCTGCAGCGCTTGCTCAATGCCTTGCCGACGCTGCCTGCCGATGCCGGGCAAGTGGTGCTCAGCCAGCAATTCGGCAGCGGGCCTGCTCAGGTTTTCCTGCAGCGCGGTCAGGCCGATGACGGCAAAGCCCAGGCCTTCGATACCGGTTATCCAGGCTGGAAACTCGAGTTCACGCCCGGTCCCGGGCTGAAAACCTCTCCATCCGTGATGCTTCTGCTGCTGGCATTGATTATCGCTGCAGCGGGCGTGCTGCTTGGCTTGCACCGTAATGAACGGGCCCTGCAGAAGCGTATTTGCGCCGACGCACGGCAACTGGATCAGCTGCTCCAAGAACTCTCACGCGGAAAAGCCGTCAAACCCTTCGGTTTGAGCCTCCCGGCCCTTAGTGGTCTGGCTCAGGCACTTGCTCGTGTCTCGCTTCGTAGTCAGCCTCAGGCAGCGCCTGTCCTGGCGGCGGGCGAGCAGCGCGATGCAGATATTGCCAAAGGCAGTGCTTCGTCCACCGTGGCTGCATCACGCACCGACTGGACCGATCCGCTGTTTCAAGATACCGATATCCTTGATATCGACCTTCTCGACGAAAACCAGGACTTCCTGAGATCGGAGCATAACCTCGCTATGAATAGCCCAGCATCCGTGGCACCCAACCTTCCCGAGACTATTTTCCGTGCCTACGACATTCGTGGCGTGGTCGGGGACACCCTCAACGCTGAAACGGCTTACTGGATCGGCCGCGCCATTGGCTCTGAAAGCCTGGCGCAGAACGAACCCAACGTCAGCGTTGGCCGCGACGGTCGCCTTTCCGGCCCTGAACTGGTAGAGCAACTGATTCAAGGTCTGCACGACAGCGGCTGCCACGTCAGCGATGTGGGCCTGGTGCCAACGCCTGCGCTGTATTACGCAGCCAACGTGCTGGCCGGCAAGACCGGCGTCATGCTGACCGGCAGCCACAACCCCAAGGACTACAACGGCTTCAAGATCGTCATCGCCGGCGACACCCTCGCCAACGAGCAGATCCAGGCACTGCACGAGCGCATCAAGACCAACAACCTGACGTCGCAGAAAGGCAGCATCACCAAAGTCGACATCCTTGATCGCTACTTCCAGCAGATCAAGAATGACATCGTCATGGCGCGCAAGCTGAAGGTCGTGGTCGACTGCGGCAATGGCGCGGCAGGCGTGATCGCTCCGCAACTGATCGAAGCGCTGGGCTGTGAAGTGATCTCGCTGTTTGCGGAAGTGGACGGCAACTTCCCCAACCACCACCCGGATCCGGGCAAGCTGGAAAACCTGCAGGACCTGATTGCCAAGGTCAAGGAAACCGGTGCCGACCTGGGCCTGGCCTTCGACGGTGACGGCGACCGTGTCGGTGTCGTGACCAACGCGGGCAACGTGGTGTACCCGGACCGCCTGTTGATGCTGTTCGCGCTGGACGTGCTCAAGCGCAATCCGGGTGCCGACATCATTTTCGACGTGAAATGCACACGCCGCCTGACTCCGCTGATCAGCGAACATGGCGGTCGTCCGGTGATGTGGAAAACCGGTCACTCGCTGATCAAAAAAGAAATGAAGAAAAGCGGTGCGCTGCTGGCAGGCGAAATGAGCGGTCACATCTTCTTCAAGGAACGCTGGTTCGGTTTCGATGATGGCATCTACAGCGCAGCACGCCTGCTGGAGATCCTCAGTCAGGAAAAGGCCAATGCCGAAGACCTGTTCGAGACCTTCCCGAACGATATTTCGACGCCTGAAATCAACATCAAGGTGACGGATGTCACCAAGTTCAGCATCATCAAGGCCCTTGAAACGGATGCGCAGTGGGGCGATGCCAAACTGACCACCATCGACGGTGTCCGTGTGGACTATCCGAAGGGCTGGGGTCTGGTTCGTGCCTCCAATACCACGCCGGTACTGGTGCTGCGTTTTGAAGCCGAAACCGAGGCCGAATTGCAGCGTATCAAGGACGTGTTCCACGCAGAACTCAAGAAAGTTGCGCCGGACCTCGACCTGCCATTTTGATTGTTTTTCCTTTTGACTGGAGCCCTGAATGACCCTCGAACGCGATGCCGCCTCTAATGTAGCCAAGGTCCTTTCCGAAGCGCTGCCTTACATTCGCCGCTTTGTCGGCAAGACGCTGGTTATCAAGTACGGCGGCAACGCCATGGAGAGCGAAGAGCTGAAAACCGGCTTTGCGCGCGACATCGTGTTGATGAAGGCGGTGGGCATCAACCCGGTGGTGGTTCACGGCGGCGGGCCGCAGATCGGTGATCTGCTCAAGCGTCTGTCCATCGAGAGCCACTTCATCGACGGCATGCGGGTTACCGATGCGCAAACCATGGATGTCGTGGAGATGGTACTGGGCGGCCAGGTCAACAAGGACATCGTCAACCTGATCAACCGTCACGGCGGCAGCGCGATCGGCCTGACCGGCAAGGACGCTGAGCTGATTCGTGCGAAGAAGCTCACCGTCACGCGCCAGACGCCGGAAATGACCAAGCCCGAAATCATCGACATCGGTCAGGTCGGTGAAGTGGTCGGGGTCAACACCGGGCTGCTCAACATGCTGGTCAAAGGGGATTTCATTCCGGTCATCGCGCCTATCGGCGTGGGCCCGGACGGCGAGTCGTACAACATCAACGCCGACCTGGTCGCAGGCAAGGTTGCCGAAGCCCTCAAGGCCGAGAAGCTGATTCTGCTGACCAACATCGCCGGCCTGATGAACAAGCAGGGCGAAGTCCTGACCGGCCTGACCACCGAGCAGGTCGACGGCCTGATCGCCGACGGCACCATCTACGGCGGCATGCTGCCGAAGATTCGTTGCGCGCTGGAAGCGGTTCAGGGCGGCGTCAACAGCTCGCACATCATCGACGGTCGAGTGCCCAACGCGGTCTTGCTGGAGATCTTCACCGACAGCGGTGTAGGCACTCAGATCACCAACCGCAAGCGGCACTGATTCAGACGCAACACCCAAAGGCCCCGTGAGCTAACCCTCACGGGGCCTTTTTGTTGGCTGATGATCGAGAACACTATTGTGTCCATGCTCCGCGCTCAACGTTATACACAAGTCTGCTCTTGATTCTCGCAGCAGGCCGTGGGAGCGAGCTTGCTCGCGAAGAGGCCAGTAGACCCCCTGAAAATGGGGCGTCTGAACCCTGCTATTCGTGAGCCATGCGGATCGCCGCCCGGTCACTCTCACGCACTTAGGTCAGAAGCCCGAAAGTCACGTTTCCCGGGCTCTTCAAGACTTATGTATAACGTTGAGTGCTCCGCGCGGGCACGCCGCTCTGGACGCTCTGCGTCCTGTCATTGAGTCAGGCGCTGGACGCGGGCGCGGTCGACGGCGAAGTCTGCTTCGGCCTTTACGCGTGCGGCCTGATACCCGGCGATGTCGGCTTGCAGTTTCTGCTGCTGATCGCGCAAATCGTTCAGTTGATCGACAAGTGCCTGCTGAACCGGTCGTCCTGCGCGCTCAAGGTCGGCGGCCTGGCCTTGCAGACTGCGCTGCTGCGCCGCCAGCCCCTGAATGTTGCCCTGGGCAACGCCAACCAGCGCGTCCAGCTCGGCGAGTTTGCGGGCCTTCATGCGATCCACTTCAGCGACGCTGCTGTACAGGCTCAGCAGTTGTGCATCGGCGGCGGCCTGGCGTTTGTCTGCCTCGGACTGGCGAATCTGCTCGGCCGTTGGCGCAGGCGGTACGACCTGAACCACCCGACCACGACTGTTGAGCACTTCATAGCCTTTGGCAACGTAGTCGGGCGGCACGCCTTGCGTGTCGATCACCGTCACCCCGCGGCTGTCGACGTAGCGATAAAGCCGTGGCTCAGGTGCGTCGGCCGCTTGGGCGAGCATGGGCGCAAGCATGACCACAGCCAGCAAGGCCCGAAAACCGCTCAGCGCGCCTGAAACCGATCGCCAAGACCTGCCGCCGACTGCCATAGGCACGTCCTCAGATTCCGAATTGCGCGCGATAGGCTTCGACAGCAGGCAGATGCTGCTTGAGTTGCGGATCGTCGGCCAGGAACTCGAGCACCTGATTCAGCGACACGATACTCACCACCGGAATCCCGAAGTCACGTTCGACTTCCTGAATTGCCGACAGCTCGCCATTGCCACGCTCCTGGCGATTGAGCGCGATCAGCACGCCCGCAGCTGTCGCGTCCTGGTCCTTGATGATCTGCATGACCTCACGGATCGCAGTGCCCGCAGTGATCACGTCGTCGATGATCAGCACGTTACCGGTCAGCGGGGAACCCACCAGACTGCCGCCTTCGCCGTGCGCCTTGGCTTCCTTGCGGTTGAAACACCACGGCAGATCACGGTCATGATGCTCGGCCAGCGCCACAGCAGTGGCCGATGCGAGCGGAATGCCCTTGTAGGCCGGACCGAAAAGAACGTCGAAGGCAATACCGCTTTCAACCACGGCTGCCGCGTAGAAACGCCCCAGCTGTGCCAGTGCGGAACCGGTGTTGAACAGCCCCGCATTGAAGAAGTAGGGGCTGGTGCGCCCGGACTTGAGAGTGAACTCACCGAAGCGCAGAACACCGCGATCGATGGCAAAACGAATGAAATCGCGTTGATACGCTTGCATGAAAAAAGCTCCGAATACCACGGATTTAGCTAATTAGGTAGAGCTCGGGTATCATACACGCACGTGATTTTTGGGGCCATTTATGCGGATCATCAGTGTGAACGTAAATGGCATTCAGGCTGCGGTCGAGCGTGGTTTGCTCAGCTGGCTGCAAGCTCAGAATGCCGACGTCATCTGCTTACAGGACACCCGCGCCTCCACCTTTGAACTGGACGATCCAGCCTTTCAGCTGGATGGTTACTTCCTCTATGCCTGCGAAGCCGAGGTTCCCGCTCAAGGTGGTGTGGCGCTGTATTCGCGGTTGCAGCCGAAGGCGGTAATCAGCGGCCTCGGCTTCGAGACAGCCGACCGCTACGGGCGCTACCTGCAAGCAGATTTCGACAAGGTCAGTATCGCTACCCTGCTCTTTCCGTCGGGGATGAATGGCGATGAAGACCTGAATCAGAAATTCAAGCTCATGGACGATTTCGGCAAGTACATGGACAAGCAGCGCCGCAAGCGTCGCGAATACATCTACTGCGGATCGCTCTATGTGGCGCAGCAGAAGCTCGATATCAAGAACTGGCGCGACAGCCAGCAGTCGCCGGGCTTTCTCGCGCCCGAGCGCGCCTGGATGGACGAGATCGTCGGCACCATGGGCTACGTCGATGCCCTGCGTGAAGTCAGCCGTGAAGGTGACCAGTACAGCTGGTGGCCGGACAACGAGCAGGCCGAGATGCTGAATCTGGGTTGGCGCTTCGATTATCAGATCCTGACCCCAGGCCTGCGCCGCTTCGTGCGCAGCGCCCGTCTGCCACGCCAGCCGCGCTTCTCGCAACACGCGCCGCTGATCGTGGATTACGACTGGACCCTGACTATCTGATAGCCAAGCGAACAGCGCACACGAAAAAGCCGACTTCAAGTCGGCTTTTTGCGTTGCCTGAAGTGATGCTACTTGATCAGGCGCAAGGTGAACGGATAGCGATAATCGACGCCGTCATTGGCTTTTATCCCGGCAATGATCGCAAGCACTGCGGCTCCGATCCCCACCAGCGTCAGTAACGCAAAGCCGATGATCAGCAGCACCAGCAACATGCTGACGGTGGCCGCAATGGCGACCGTGATCTGAAAGTTCAGCGCTTCCTTGCCTTGCGCGTCGATAAACGGATCGGCATCTTTCTTCAACTGCCAGATAATCAGCGGGCCCAGCAGATTGCCGAACGGAAACATCAGCCCGGCAAACGCCGACAAGTGACAGAACATCGCCCACTGGCGAGCGCTTTGCGGCGGTTTGCTGAACGGTTGCAAGCTGTCACTCATTATCGGACCCCTTCTGGCTATCAGTCGGCCAACGCGGCGCGCTGCAATTCAAACAGCTCGGTCATGCCTTTTTGCGCCAGCGCAAGCATCGCGTTCAGCTCTTCAGGCTGGAATGGCGCGCCTTCGGCAGTGCCCTGTACTTCAATGAAGCCGCCTGCACTGGTCATGACCACGTTCAGGTCGGTTTCGGCAGCCGAGTCTTCGAGGTAGTCCAGGTCGAGCACTGGCTCACCCTGATACATGCCGACCGAAACGGCCGCGATCATCTGCTTGAGCGGGTCGCCGCCTTTCAGGCCGCCGCGCTTCTTGATCACCTTCAGCGCATCCGCCAGAGCAACCATCGCGCCGGTAATAGAAGCCGTACGAGTGCCACCGTCAGCCTGAATGACATCGCAATCGACGTATAGGGTAACGTCGCCCAACTTGGACATGTCCAGCGCAGCGCGCAGCGAACGACCGATCAGGCGCTGGATTTCGAGTGTGCGACCACCCTGCTTGCCGCGGCTGGCTTCGCGCTGATTACGCTCGCCGGTAGCGCGTGGCAGCATGCCGTATTCGGCGGTCAGCCAACCCTGGCCCTGCCCTTTGAGAAAGCGTGGTACGCCGTTTTCGACGCTGACGGTGCAAATCACCTTGGTATCACCAAACTCGACCAGTACAGAACCCTCGGCGTGTTTGGTGTAGTTGCGGGTGATGCGGATCGAGCGGAGCTGATCGGCGGCGCGACCACTTGGACGTTTCATCTGGGATACCTGTACTGAGACGGAAAACTGCTGGGCATTATAGAGGTCACAGCTGCCGCTGGGCATCTCTAAAAGCCGCCAATGCCGATCCAGCGACAATTGAAGGCCCTGGACCAAGGCTTTCGACGCGCAGATGTCGGTTAAAACAACGCCTTGCGTCACTTGTCACACTGTCGGATTGGGAGCCTGCGCCGCACTGCGCTACAATCCTGCGCCTCTACAGCCAGCTGGCTTTCACGACGCCCATGACCGCCACTTCTGCGCGCTCATGAACCGAACCACGCTTTTGAAAGCGAACCAAGAGGTATTTCCCATGGTGCACAGTATGACTGCCTTTGCCCGAGTAGAGCGGGCCGGTGCCCAGGGCACACTGAGCTGGGAACTGCGCTCGGTCAACCACCGCTATCTTGAGCCGCACCTGCGCCTGCCGGAGTCGTTCCGCGATCTGGAAGGCGCGATTCGCGAAGCATTGCGTCAGGGCCTGTCGCGCGGCAAGGTCGAGTGCACACTGCGCTTTGTCGAGGAAACCGCCGGCAAGCCGCTGCAGGTGGATCTTGAACGCGCAGGCCAATTGATCGCCGCAGCCGAGTCGGTTGCCGGCTTGATCAAACAGCCTGCTGCATTGAACCCGCTCGAGGTGTTGGCATGGCCGGGCGTGCTGGTCGCCGATGCCAACGATCCGCAGGTGTTGAACACCGAGGCCCTGAAGCTGTTCAATGATGCGCTGACCGAATTGAAACGCGGCCGCGGGCGCGAAGGTGCAGACCTGGCGCGGCTGCTCGACGAGCGCTTGTCTTCCATCGTCGAAGAAGTCGCCACCTTGCGCACGCTGGTGCCACAGATGCTCGCAACCCAGCGTCAGAAGGTGCTGGATCGCTTTGCCGACATGAAAGCCGAACTCGACCCTCAGCGTCTGGAGCAGGAAATGGTCCTGCTGGCACAGAAAAGCGACGTCGCCGAAGAACTGGACCGCCTCAGCACACACGTCACCGAAGTGCGTCGCGTACTCAAGGCTGGCGGCCAGGCAGGACGCCGCCTTGATTTCCTGATGCAAGAGCTTAACCGCGAAGCGAATACACTGGGCTCCAAGGCCTTTGACCCACGCAGCACGCAGGCCGCCGTCAACCTTAAAGTGTTGATCGAGCAGATGCGTGAGCAAGTGCAGAATATTGAGTAAGGCTGAACCTGACATGACCCATATCACTGGCACCCTGTACATCATTTCCGCTCCGTCCGGTGCGGGCAAGACCAGTCTGGTCAAGGCGCTGATGGACGCTCAGCAAGAGCCTCAGCACGGCGCGCAGGCAAAGATTCGCGTCTCTGTCTCGCACACCACACGCGCCATGCGCCCCGGTGAAGTGGACGGCGTGAACTACAACTTCGTCGATCGTGCCACGTTCCTGAGCATGATCGAGCACGGCGACTTTCTCGAGCAGGCCGAGGTCTTCGGCAACCTGTACGGCACGTCGCAGAGCCACCTGCAGCAGACGCTGGACGAAGGCCACGACCTGATTCTGGAAATCGACTGGCAGGGTGCGCGTCAGGTTCGTGCGCAGATGCCCCAGGCCCGCTCCATCTTCATTTTGCCGCCGACTCAGCAGGCCTTGCGCCAGCGCCTGACCAATCGCGGCCAGGACAGCGACGAGATCATCGAAGCCCGGATGCGTGAAGCGGTCAGCGAAATGAGCCACTACAACGAGTATGAGTACGTCGTGGTCAATGATGACTTCGCCGGCGCACTGGAAGACCTCAAGGCGATTTTCCGCGCCAATCGCCTCACTCAACAGCATCAGCAAGAGCAATACAGCGAGCTTTTTCAGGAGTTGCTGGCTTGATCGAAACGTTTCCAGCCATCAGGCAACAGGTTAAAAGCATGCCGTTGGTGGCATGCCGCTTGATGACTGGTGCTGTCCGCTTGTAAACTACCGAGTCCGCTCGCCCATCCGGGCATCGCGCATCCGCATTTGCTACGAGGAATACCCATGGCCCGCGTAACCGTTGAAGACTGCCTAGAACACGTGGATAACCGCTTTGAGCTGGTCATGCTCTCTACCAAGCGTGCCCGTCAACTGGCAACCGGCGGCAAAGAACCAAAGCTGGCCTGGGAAAACGACAAGCCTACCGTTATGGCCCTGCGTGAAATCGCCGCTGGCGTAATGGATTACTCTGTAATCGCAGAAGCTGAAATCGTTGAAGATGAGCCATTGTTCGCAGCGTTCGAGGACGAGTCCAACGAGGCCGTCTAAGCCTATGCCAGGTCGACGTAGTACGGCGCAGGGTAAAAGCCATTGGCAAGGGGTAGCGCCTTGCCGAGCATAGACGCCCTCGCCGACAGACTGTCGGCCTACCTCGGCAAGGACCAGGTCAATCTGGTCCGCCGAGCGTATTTCTACGCCGAACAAGCCCACGATGGCCAACGCCGTCGCAGCGGTGAAGCCTACGTCACCCATCCCCTTGCGGTGGCGAACATTCTTGCCGACATGCACATGGACCATCAGAGCCTGATGGCTGCGATGCTGCATGACGTCATCGAAGACACCGGGATTGCCAAGGAAGCGCTCAGCGCCCAATTTGGCGAGACCGTCGCGGAACTGGTCGATGGGGTCAGCAAACTGACCCAGATGAATTTCGAGACCAAGGCCGAAGCCCAGGCGGAAAACTTCCAGAAAATGGCCATGGCCATGGCGCGCGACATTCGCGTCATTCTGGTCAAGCTCGCCGACCGCCTGCACAACATGCGCACGCTGGAAGTCCTGTCTGGCGAAAAGCGTCGGCGCATCGCCAAGGAAACCCTCGAAATCTATGCGCCCATCGCCAATCGGCTGGGCATGCACAGTGTGCGTATCGAATTCGAAGACCTGGGTTTCAAGGCGATGTACCCGATGCGCTCCTCGCGAATCAACCAGGCGGTCAAGCGCGCCAGGGGCAATCGCAAGGAACTGGTCAACAAGATCGAAGAGTCCCTGAGTCATTGTCTGGCCGTCGATGGCATCGAAGGCGACGTCAGTGGGCGGCAGAAACATTTGTATGGCATCTACAAGAAGATGCGCGGCAAGCGTCGCGCCTTCAACGAGATCATGGATGTCTACGCGTTCCGCATCATCGTCGACAAGGTCGACACCTGCTATCGCGTGCTTGGCGCTGTACATAATTTGTACAAGCCGCTGCCCGGCCGATTCAAGGATTACATCGCGATCCCCAAGGCCAACGGCTATCAGTCCCTGCACACGACGTTGTTCGGGATGCATGGCGTGCCTATCGAGATCCAGATTCGCACCCGCGAAATGGAAGAAATGGCCAACAACGGTATCGCGGCGCACTGGCTGTACAAGTCCAGTGACGATGAGCAGCCCAAGGGCACTCACGCTCGTGCCCGACAGTGGGTCAAGGGCGTACTGGAAATGCAGCAGCGCGCCGGCAACTCTCTGGAATTCATCGAAAGCGTCAAGATCGACCTGTTCCCGGACGAAGTCTACGTTTTCACCCCCAAAGGCCGGATCATGGAGCTGCCCAAAGGCTCTACGGCAGTGGATTTCGCCTACGCGGTACACACCGATGTCGGGAACAGCTGCATTGCCTGCCGGATCAACCGCCGCTTGGCACCGCTTTCCGAACCGCTGCAAAGCGGCTCGACGGTCGAGATTGTCAGCGCACCCGGCGCACGTCCGAATCCGGCCTGGCTGAACTTCGTCGTCACCGGCAAGGCGCGCACCCATATTCGTCACGCACTCAAGCTGCAACGCCGCTCCGAGTCGATCAATCTGGGCGAGCGACTGCTGAACAAGGTCCTCAACGGCTTTGAATGCAGCCTCGACAAGATCAGCCAGGAACGCATTCAACTGGTGCTCAACGAATACCGTGTCGAAGTGCTGGAAGACCTGCTCGAAGACATTGGCCTGGGTAACCGCATGGCTTATGTCGTTGCCCGCCGCCTGCTGGGCGAAGGCGATCAGTTGCCGAGCCCTGAAGGTCCGCTGGCGATTCGTGGCACCGAAGGCCTGGTGCTCAGCTACGCCAAGTGCTGCACACCGATCCCGGGCGACCCGATTGTCGGCCACCTGTCTGCAGGCAAGGGCATGGTTGTGCACCTGGACAACTGCCGCAACATCAGCGAAATCCGCCACAACCCGGAAAAATGCATCCAGTTATCCTGGGCCAAGGACGTGACTGGCGAATTCAACGTCGAGCTGCGTGTCGAACTTGAGCATCAGCGCGGCCTGATCGCGCTGCTGGCCAGCAGCGTCAACGCGGCGGACGGCAATATCGAAAAAATCAGCATGGACGAACGCGATGGTCGCATCAGCGTGGTCCAACTGGTGGTCAGCGTGCACGACCGCGTGCACCTGGCTCGTGTGATCAAGAAACTGCGCGCCCTGACCGGTGTCACACGCATCACCCGGATGCGCGCGTAGGCCATCCCACTATCAGGAGTTCTCATGACCAAGACTGTCATCACCAGCGATAAAGCCCCTGCGGCCATCGGCCCTTACTCACAGGCCATCAAAGCTGGCAATACCGTCTACATGTCTGGACAGATCCCGTTGGACCCGAGCACCATGGAACTGGTTGAAGGCATCGAAGCCCAGATCACTCAGGTTTTCGAAAACCTCAAGTCGGTTGCCGAAGCGGCGGGCGGATCGTTCAAGGACATCGTCAAATTGAACATCTTTCTGACCGACCTGGGCCACTTCGCCAAGGTCAACGAGCTCATGAGCACCTATTTCACTCAGCCTTACCCGGCCCGTGCGGCCATCGGCGTTGCGGCATTGCCGCGTGGCGCCCAGGTTGAAATGGACGCGATTCTCGTCATCGAATAAATCCCCGACGGAGCGTGCCTTGCGCTCCGTTCTCCCTGAAGGAAGGAATCCGTTATGCGCTCCGCGCTCGCCATCTCGCTGCTCGCCGTCATTATGGGCGGCTGCGCCAGCCACGCCGACCGCAATCCGGACGGCACCTGGATCAACCAGACCGCCATCGACGCCGCCGTCAAGCAAGGCAACTTGCGCCAGGCCCTGCTCGCCAATGGCCCCAACCTGGAGTGGAAAATCAACTCCAAGGCCAATCAGGCCATTTACTCCAATGGCTTCGAGCTCGGCGAAGGCAAGATCGTCAGCGCTGCCGAAGGCAAGCTGCATGTCGATTTCTACGGCAACTTCTTCGAAGACCTGAGCGTCAAGGGTGACGAACTGGTCCAGGCGGCCAGCGAGTCAGGCCCTGAACAGCACTTCCAGAAACCCGAAGATCCGGCTCCGGACGGCGCTCAGCCAGGCAGCAGCTTCGAGAAAGCGCTGTATGGCGCCTACATGGGCGGCAAATGGACGGTCGTAGAGGGCGATGGCCAGGGCGGCACCGTGCAATTCATGCCTGACGGCAGTGTGCAGGGGCTTCCGGAAAACGATCGTTACGCGCTCTGCCTGGCAGGCGATTGTGCAGCCATGAGCGGCGAATACGACAGCATGTGGCTGGAGAAAGCCGAGAAAGGCAACCCGTGGATTTTCGCCCGCAAAGGCAAGCAGCTGGAGATATTCCAGGCGGTGAACAACGCTGGCGCCGACCAGATGCCCGAGCTGCGTCCCGGCCCACGTCGCTGGTTGCTCGAACAGCAGTAAGCGATTCAGGTATCAGGAGCGCTCTTCACGGCGCTCCTGATCAACCACCGTTCTAGCCCAGCAACGCCGCATAGCCCGCCCGATAATCCGGGTACATCGGCGCCCATCCCAATGCTCGCGCCCTGGCATTACTGCAACGCTTGCTGCCCACGCGCTGCACGCTGACCTCCTCCGACCACTCGGTCACCCCCAGATACTCACGTATCCACGCCACCACATCGGCCAGCGCGGCCGGATCGTCGTCGACGCCCAGATAACAACTCTCCAGCGCAACGCCGCGTTGATCCGCCAGCAGCAGGTGCCCGACCAGACCGGCCGCATCGTCGGCATGAATGCGATTGGCGTAGACCGGCGGATCGATCCTCACGCTGTGCCCCTGACGAACGCGGTTCGACAGGTCACTGCGGCCTGGGCCGTAAATACCGGTCAATCTCACCGCCGTGGCCGGCAGTCCGCTGTTCAGCGCGACCTGCTCGGCTTCCAGCATCACCGTGCCGGTGTAGTTGCCGGGCTCGGTGGCGGAGGTTTCATCCACCCACTCACCATTCTGCTGACCATAAACACCGCTGCTTGAAACAAAGATCAAGCGCTTTGGCCGCTGCCCGGTCTGCTCGAGCCAGCTCAATACGTTACGCAGCCCCTCGACGTAAGCCATCCGGTAACCCGCTTCGTCACGCTGCGAGGGGGTCGCGCAATACACCACATAATCCAGTGCCGCAGCTGGCCAGTGCGCAGGTTTTGGCGTCTCGAACAGATCGCCCGCCACACCGTGAACACCGGCAGGAAGCTCGGAAACAGTGCGCCGCAGCCCATGCACGGTCCAGCCGTGAGGCAGCAGGCGGTTAGCGAGTCGCGAACCAATGTCGCCACAGCCGGCGATCAGAAGTGAGGGAGCAGTCATTCGGTATCTCCAGAAAAGGCAGTGTCAGTATCGTTAAAAACGCTCATCGACAGGCAAGCGTTCGGGCGAATATGTAAAAAAAGATACTGTATTACTTTTGTTAACAAGAACGATTTGCAATAATGGCGGCCCATTCGTTCCCCGTAAGCGCCGACAGCACCAAGCGACGCACTGGAACCATCCCCTTTTTCCTCTCAGGTCCGGCCAGCATGAAACGCATTCAATCAATCGCTTCGCCTACCCAGATGCCTCGCCTGCCTCGTGCATGGCGCGGTATCGCAGCCCTTGTCTTGAGCCTGATGTTCGTCCCCATGGCACTTGCGGATCAGTCGGCTCCGACCGCGGCCCCTGCGACCTCAAGCGCACCTGCGGCAACGGCACCTGCTGCACCTGACGCAGCAGCCCCGGTGCAGGCCATGGAGCCTGTCGCCGAAGACAACAGCCTGGGCATGGCGCATGACCTGTCGCCGTGGGGCATGTATCAGAATGCCGACGTCGTGGTCAAAGCGGTCATGATCGGTCTGGCCATTGCCTCGATCATTACGTGGACCATCTGGATCTCCAAGGGTTTCGAGCTGCTGGGTGCCAAGCGCCGGTTGCGCGGCGAAATCGTTAATCTGAAAAAAGCCCGCTCCCTGACTGAAGCGAGCGCCACCGCCAGCAAGGAAGGCACCCTCGCCCACCTGCTGGTGCATGACGCCCTCGAGGAGATGCGCCTTTCGGCCAACAGCCGTGAGCGTGAAGGGATCAAGGAGCGTGTCAGCTTCCGTCTCGAGCGCCTGGTCGCCGCCTGTGGCCGCAACATGAGCATGGGCACCGGCGTGCTGGCGACCATCGGTTCGACTGCGCCGTTCGTGGGCCTGTTCGGTACGGTATGGGGCATCATGAACAGCTTCATCGGCATCGCCAAGACCCAGACCACCAACCTCGCCGTGGTCGCCCCCGGCATCGCCGAAGCCCTTCTGGCCACTGCCCTGGGCCTGGTCGCTGCGATCCCTGCAGTGGTGATCTACAACGTCTTCGCCCGCTCCATCGCCGGTTACAAGGCTCAGGTGTCCGATGCCTCGGCACACGTTCTGCTGCTGGTCAGCCGCGATCTGGATCATCTGCCTGAGCCGTCCGAGCGCAATCAACAACAACCGCACATGGTCAAGGTGGGCTAACACGTGGGCCTGCATCTTAATGAAGGCGGCGACGATCTCGCCGAGAACCATGAAATCAACGTGACGCCGTTCATCGACGTCATGCTGGTGCTGTTGATCATCTTCATGGTGGCTGCGCCGCTGGCGACCGTAGACATCAAGGTTGATCTACCGGCGTCTACCGCCACACCGCAGCCCAGACCCGAGAAGCCGATCTTTCTCAGCGTGAAAACCGACAAGAGCCTGTACCTGGGCGAAGAGAAGGTTGCCCGCGAGCAGATCGGTCAGGTGCTGGACGCCCGCACCAAGGGCAAGAAAGACACCACGATCTTCTTCCAGGCCGACAAGGGCGTGGATTACGGCGATCTGATGGAGGTCATGAACACGCTTCGGGGTGCGGGTTACCTGAAGGTCGGTCTGGTAGGTCTCGAGACGGCTGGTAAGAAATGATCAGTACGCGCCAAAAACTGACGCGCTATAGCGGTAGTCTGTTGTTGGTGCTGGCCGTGCACGCCATCGCAATCATCATTGCCGTTCGCTGGCCCGCCTCTCAGGCGATCGAGCTGCCACCGGCAGCCATGATGGTCGAGCTTGCGCCTCTGCCAGAGCCCGCACCGCCGCCACCACCGAAGGTCGTTCAGCCACCCCCGCCGCCAGCACCGGAGGAGCCGACACCGGTGCCGGAAGTCGTGCAGGCACCGAAGCCGGAAATCGTGGTGCCCAAGAAGGTTGAGAAGCCCAAGCCCAAACCGCAGCCGCCAAAGCCGCAGAAGAAGCCTGAGCCGCCCAAGGAGAAGCCTGCTGACGAAAAGCCGGTCGATACACCGCCGACCACGGCGCAACCGGAAAAGCCGGCGGCTCCCAAGCCTGCTCCTGCACCTTCGCCACCCAGCAACGCATTGCCAAACTGGCAGGGCGATTTGCTCGGTCATCTGAGCAAGTACAAGAAGTACCCTGAGGATGCACGCCGTCGTGGCATGCAGGGTGTCGCTCGCTTGCGCTTTGTGGTGGACGCTGACGGCAACGTGCTTTCCTACTCGATTGCCAACAGTTCAGGCAGCCCTTCGCTGGATCGAGCGACCATGGAAATGATCCGTCGCGCTCAGCCTTTGCCCAAGCCGCCGAAGGAAATTCTCAACAACGGCACCATTGAAATCCTCGCACCGTTCGTTTATTCGCTGGATAAACGCTGAATTGTACTTTTGTTACCCATAAGTACTTCTGATAACGTGCGTCTATCGATCGCACCCGCTATGCTGGGGTCGCAACTTCATGGACGCACGTTATGACTCTTACAGAATTGCGCTACATCGTTACGCTCGCCCAGGAGCAGCACTTTGGCCATGCGGCGGAACGCTGCCATGTCAGCCAGCCAACGCTGTCGGTGGGTGTCAAAAAACTCGAAGACGAACTCGGCGTGCTCATTTTCGAGCGCAGCAAGAGCGCTGTGCGCCTGACACCGGTCGGTGAAGGCATCGTTGCGCAGGCGCAGAAAGTGCTGGAGCAGGCCCAGGGTATTCGCGAGCTGGCCCAGGCCGGCAAGAACCAGCTGACCGCCCCGCTGAAAGTCGGCGCGATCTACACCGTCGGTCCCTACCTGTTTCCTCACCTGATCCCGCAACTGCACCGGGTCGCCCCGCAGATGCCGTTGTACATCGAGGAAAACTTCACGCATGTGCTGCGCGACAAGCTGCGTAACGGTGAGCTGGATGCCGTCATCATTGCCTTGCCGTTCAACGAAGCCGACGTACTGACCCTGCCGCTTTACGACGAACCGTTCTCTGTCCTGATGCCGGCCGACCATCCCTGGACTCAGAAAGAGACCATCGATGCCTCGGCGCTCAACGACAAGAGCCTGCTATTGCTGGGCGAAGGTCACTGCTTCCGTGATCAGGTTCTGGAGGCCTGCCCGACGCTGGGCAAAGGCAACGAAGGTGCCAAGCACACGACAGTAGAGTCCAGCTCGCTGGAAACCATTCGACACATGGTCGCCTCCGGGCTGGGCATTTCGATCCTGCCGCTGTCGGCAGTCGACAGCCATCACTACGCGCCCGGCGTGATCGAAGTGCGCCCGCTGACGCCGCCCGTGCCTTTCCGCACGGTCGCCATCGCCTGGCGTGCAAGCTTCCCGAGACCCAAAGCCATCGAAATCCTCGCTGACTCTGCACGCCTGTGCTCGGTCGCACGTCCGAAAACAGTCGCTAGCTAGGCAGAACAGAAATGAGCGAGCTTTCCAGGGTCTCGGTCACGGCGCTCAAGGGTGTCGGCGAAGCGATGGCAGAAAAGCTGGCCAAGGTCGGGCTGGAAACCCTGCAGGACGTGCTGTTCCATCTGCCGCTGCGTTATCAGGACCGCACGCGCATCGTACCGATCGGTGCGTTGCGTCCTGGTCAGGATGCCGTCATCGAAGGCGTGGTCAGCGGTGCCGATGTGGTGATGGGCAAGCGTCGCAGTCTGCTGGTACGGCTGGGCGACGGCACCGGGGTCGTCAGCCTGCGCTTCTACCACTTCAGCAACGCCCAGAAAGAAAGCATGAAGCGTGGCACGCACCTGCGTTGCTTCGGCGAAGCGCGTCCCGGTGCTTCCGGACTGGAAATCTATCACCCGGAATATCGGGCGATTACCGGTGATGAGCCCGCGCCTGTCGAACAGACCCTCACGCCGATCTACCCGACGACCGAAGGCCTGACCCAACAGCGTCTGCGCCAGTTGTGCCAGCAGAGCCTGGCGATGCTCGGCCCCAAAAGTCTGCCGGACTGGCTGCCTGACGAGCTGGCCCGCGATTATCAGCTGGCGCCGCTGGACGATGCGATCCGTTACCTGCATCACCCACCCGCCGATGCCGACGTGGAGGAGCTCGCCCTCGGGCATCACTGGGCGCAGCACCGGCTGGCGTTCGAAGAACTGCTGACTCACCAGCTTTCCCAGCAGCGCCTGCGTGAAAGCCTGCGTTCACAGCGCGCACCGGCATTGCCCGTTGCGAAAAAGCTGCCGAAACAGTTTCTCGCCAACCTCGGCTTTGCCCCCACCGGCGCGCAGCAGCGTGTCGGCAAGGAAGTGGCCTATGACCTGAGTCAGCCCGAGCCGATGCTGCGGCTTATTCAGGGCGATGTGGGGTCGGGCAAGACCGTGGTCGCCGCGCTGGCAGCCTTGCAAGCACTGGAAGCAGGTTATCAAGTGGCGCTGATGGCGCCCACCGAGATTCTCGCCGAGCAGCACTACATCAACTTCCAGCGCTGGCTCGAGCCCTTGGGCGTGGGCGTGGCATGGCTGGCGGGCAAGCTCAAGGGCAAGGCGCGCGTCGCGTCTCTGGAGCAGATCGCCGGTGGCACACCCATGGTGGTCGGCACCCATGCGCTGTTTCAGGACGAAGTGCAGTTCAAGAACCTGGCGCTGGTGATCATCGACGAGCAACACCGGTTCGGCGTGCAGCAACGCCTGGCGCTGCGCAAAAAAGGGGTTGGCGGTCTGATGTGCCCGCATCAGCTGATCATGACTGCCACACCGATCCCGCGCACGCTGGCCATGAGCGCCTACGCCGATCTGGACACGTCGATCCTCGACGAACTGCCGCCGGGCCGGACGCCAGTCAATACCGTGCTGGTTGCCGATAGCCGCCGCCTGGAAGTCGTTGAGCGGGTGCGCGCCGCGTGCGCAGAAGGTCGCCAGGCCTATTGGGTGTGCACGCTGATCGAAGAATCCGAAGAGCTGACCTGCAAGGCCGCTGAAACCACGTACGAAGAATTGAGCAGTGCGTTGGGTGACGTGCGCGTCGGACTGATTCACGGGCGTATGAAGCCCGCAGAAAAAGCCGCGATCATGGCCGAGTTCAAGCAGGGTGCACTGCAATTGCTGGTAGCCACGACGGTCATCGAAGTCGGTGTCGACGTGCCGAACTCCAGCCTGATGATCATCGAGAACCCCGAGCGCCTCGGCTTGGCGCAACTGCACCAGCTACGCGGCCGCGTCGGGCGCGGCAGCGCGGTGAGTCATTGTGTGCTGCTCTACCATCCGCCGCTTTCACAGATCGGACGGCAACGACTGGGCATCATGCGCGAAACCAACGATGGTTTCGTCATCGCCGAAAAAGACCTCGAACTGCGTGGCCCCGGTGAGATGCTCGGCACCCGACAAACGGGCCTTCTGCAATTCAAGGTCGCCGACCTGATGCGTGACGCGGATCTGCTGCCGGCCGTACGCGACGCGGCTCAGGCCCTGTTGGAGCGCTGGCCCCAACATGTCAGCCCCCTGCTCGACAGATGGCTGCGTCATGGCCAGCAGTATGGCCAGGTGTGATGCAGGCTACGCTTTATAAACCGCGTGCGACCCAAATCGAATAACGTGGTTATACTTCAGAAAATGTAGGAATTTGGACATAGCTCATGACAGAAGTCGCCCACGTCAATGATCCGCACCATGCGCCGCCGGTAATCCGACAGCTGCTTGAAAAATTGGCTATCAGCTACAACGAAGTCGTGGACGAAAAGACCCTCCCTCCAGCGCGCAAGGTGCAGGCCGTGCTGGTCGAGGATGCTGTCGGTGCGTTGCTTATCCTGTTTCCGCAAAGCCAGTTGCTCGACCTCTCCCGCATCACCGAGCTGACCGGCCGCCAACTGACCGCTGTGCCGCATGATCGTTTGCAGCGCATGCTCACCAAGCACAACCTGCAAGTGCTGCCGGGGGTCCCGGCACTGACTAGCTCACCGTGCCTTTACGACAAACATCTGCTGGACGAGCCCATGCTGCTGGTGGGCTCGGGCGAGCCAGGCGTGCTGCTGGAAATCAGCAATGATGCGTTCAAAGTCATGGTGAACAAGGCCAGTGCGGCGAACTTCGGCGAGCCGCTGGCGAAGATTCACCCCAATCTTGATCGTCCTCACGACGATCCGGCAGAAATCACCCAGGCCATGCATGTCTTCACGGCGCGCCGCATCCAGCAGCGCCTGGAAGCGACTCTGGAGATTCCACCGCTGGCCGGCACTGCGCAGAAAATCATCAAACTGCGTGTCGACCCTGACGCAACCATCGATGACATCACCGGCGTCGTCGAAACCGATCCTGCGCTGGCCGCTCAGGTCGTCAGCTGGGCCGCTTCGCCGTATTACGCGTCGACCGGCAAGATTCGCTCTGTCGAAGACGCAATCGTCCGTGTACTGGGCTTCGATCTGGTGATCAATCTGGCGCTGGGCCTTGCATTGGGTAAAACCCTGAGCCTGCCCAAGGATCAGCCGCAACAGACCACGCCGTACTGGCAGCAATCCATTTACACCGCTGCCGTCATCGAAGGCCTGACCCGCGCCATTCCGCGCGCCAGCCGTCCGGAGGGTGGCCTGAGCTACCTCGCCGGTTTGCTGCACAACTTCGGTTACCTGCTGCTGGCGCACGTGTTTCCACCGCACTTCACCCTGATTTGCCGCCAACTGGAAGTGAACCCGCATTTGCACCATAGCTTTATCGAGCAGCACCTGCTGGGCATCAGCCGCGAGCAGATCGGGGCGTGGCTGATGCGCTACTGGGACATGCCGGATGAGCTCGCCATCGCGCTGCGCTTCCAGCACGACCCGCACTACAAGGGTGAGCATCACGTCTATGCCAACCTGGTCTATCTGGCGGTGCGCCTGCTGCGAGCCAACGGTATCGGCTCCGGTCCCGAACAGGATATCCCGGACGAACTGTTCGAACGCCTGGGCCTGACCCGCGACAAGGCCAACGAATCGGTGAAAAAGGTGCTCGAGGCCGAGGTGCTTCTGCGCGAACTGGCGTCACAGTTCAGCAAGTAACCTGCGGATGTAACGTACGAATAGTGCCGAAGGCTCCGGCCTTGGCACTCTCCCCTCGAACCTTAGAAAGGCTCGCCTTCAACCCCCGGCAGGTGCTCATCCAGGCGTAGCCATGGAAGCCGGTTGGTAACACAGCCCGCTGCAATGGCAGCCACCCGAGTGTATCTCGCTCATCCGTGCTTCTCCCGTTCATGCCCATAATCCCTGTGACAATAAAATTCCGGCAACTGCCGAATGAAAGCTCGGTGAAAGCTTGGCCAATTAGCATCAGCTCACTTCCGGCAAAAAGACCGGTTAGCCAGGAACGGACTCCAAGGTGTTTCAGGCCCAATTAACAACAATAATGGTGATTCCGATGCTTGCTGACTTCTCGCTCCACACTCTCCTTGCGCCCCCACTCCACGTACCGATCTGCTGAGCTGACTCGTTCATTTCACGTTCTGTAGCCGTATGACGTCTGGAGTATTCCCATGCTGACTTTCCTTGGCTTTGCCATGGTTATTGCGTTCATGTACCTGATCATGAGCAAGCGCCTGACTGCGCTGATCGCCCTGATCCTGGTTCCGATCATCTTCGCCCTGTTCGGTGGCTTCGCGTCGCAGATCGGTCCGATGATGCTGGCAGGTATCACCAAGCTGGCGCCGACCGGCGTGATGCTGATGTTCGCCATTCTGTACTTTGCGCTGATGATCGACTCAGGCCTGTTCGACCCGGCCGTGCGCAAGATCCTGAAAATGGTCAAGGGCGACCCGATGCGCATTTCGGTCGGCACCGCCGTGCTGGCGCTGGTGGTGTCCCTCGACGGTGACGGCGCGACCACCTACATGATCTGCGTTGCCGCCATGCTTCCGCTGTACAGCCGCGTGGGCATGAGCCCGCGCATCATGGCCGGCCTGATCATTCTGGCCGGCGGCGTGATGAACATGACCCCTTGGGGCGGCCCGACCGCTCGTGCGGCCAGCGCCCTGCACGTCGATGCCTCCGACATCTTTGTACCGATGATCCCGGCCATGCTGGCAGGTGTGATCGCGATCCTGGCGATTGCCTACTTCTACGGCAAACGCGAACGTGCCCGACTGGGTGAACTGCACCTGCAGGGTGATGAAGTCGACCACAGCGAAATCAGCGTCTCGCAATTCCCTGACGCGCGCCGTCCAAAGCTGATCTGGTTCAACGCCGCCCTGACCCTGGCACTGATGGTCGCCCTGATCATGGGCCTGCTGCCGCTGCCGGTCCTGTTCATGATCGCGTTCAGTATCGCGATGATCATCAACTACCCGAACCTGCAGGACCAGAAGGACCGCGTATCGGCCCACGCCGGTAGCGTACTGGCGGTGGTCGGCCTGATCTTCGCCGCGGGGATCTTCACCGGCATCCTGTCCGGCACCGGCATGGTCGACGCGATGTCGAAAAGCCTGCTGGCCGTGATCCCGGATGCGCTGGGCCCGTACCTCGCCGTGATCACCGCGCTGGTGAGCATGCCGTTCACCTTCTTCATGTCCAACGACGCGTTCTACTACGGCGTACTGCCAGTGCTGTCCGAAGCTGCTGCCCACTACGGCATCAGCCCGGTGGAAATGGCCCGCGCCTCGATCGTCGGTCAGCCGGTCCACCTGCTCAGCCCGCTGGTGCCTTCGACCTACCTGCTGGTGGCTCTGGCCGGTATCGAGTTCGGCGACCACCAGCGCTTCACCCTGAAATGGGCGATTCTGGTGTGCATGTGCATTCTGGTTGCCGCGCTGCTGATGGGGATCTTCCCGTTTTATAGCAGCATGTAAGCTTCTTTGGCTGACCCAAGGCTCGCCGTCGACTTGATCGTTGACGGCGAGTTTTTGCGTTTGGACGGTCAATTGGTTGAGGGCCGATACTGCAACGCCTCGGCCAGATGGCTGCGGTTGATCGCATCCACCTGCTCCAGGTCCGCCAAAGTCCGCGCCACCTTCAGCAATCGATGCGCCGAACGTAATGAGAGGGTCAGACGCTCGCACGCCGTCTCCAGCCAGCTTTCATCGACACTGGACAGTGCGCAGTAATCACGCAGCCCCGGCAGATCGAGAAACGCATTCGCACAGCCCTGACGAAGTTGCTGACGGTGCCTCGCCTCAGCGACCACAGCTGCGGCACTCGCGGTGTTTTCACTGGTGGTCGGGTCAGGGTTGAGGGCGGTGGCTTCGCGGGCGACGGTCAGGTGCAGGTCGATCCGGTCCAGCAGCGGGCCGGACAACTTGTTGCGATAGCGCTGCACCTGCTCAGTGGAACAGCGGCAGCGCCCGGTCGGCTCACCGAGATAGCCACAGGGACACGGGTTCATCGCCGCCACCAACTGGAACCTCGCCGGAAAGCGCACGCGATCCCGCGCCCGGGAGATCACGATATGCCCGGACTCCAGCGGCTCACGCAAAACCTCCAGCACGCGGCGATCGAACTCCGGCAGTTCATCAAGAAATAAAACGCCGTGATGCGCCAACGTGATCTCGCCAGGTTGCGGACGACTGCCACCGCCCACCAATGCCGGCCCGGACGCCGAGTGATGTGGCTGGCGAAACGGCCGCTGTGGCCAACTGGTCAGCGGCACTTGGCTGGCAACCGACTGAATCGCCGCCACCTCCAGCGCTTCGTGCTCGTCCAGCGGTGGCAACAAACCCGGCAGGCGACTGGCGAGCAGTGTCTTGCCGGTGCCAGGCGGCCCGCTGAACAGCAGGTTATGCGCCCCCGCCGCGGCGATTACCAGCGCACGCTTGGCCGCCGTCTGGCCCTGCACTTCGCTTAAATCCGGATACGGCTTGGGCTGATGCAGCAGGCCGCTGGACTGATACGGCGCAATCACCGTGCGCCCATTGAAATGCGCGACCAACTCCAGCAAGTGACTCACCGCAATCACCCGCAGCCCCGAGGCCAGACACGCTTCCTCGGCGTTCACCGCCGGAATGATCAGCGTCCGCTCCGCCGCACGTGCCGCCAGCGCAGCAGGCAGCACACCCTGAATCGGCCGAATCGCCCCCGATAACGCCAACTCGCCCAGACACTCGACATCCTGCAACGCAACCAACGGCACCTGCCCGCTGGCGGCCAGCAAACCCAGCGCAATCGCCAGATCGAACCGCCCGCCATCCTTGGGCAAATCAGCCGGCGCAAGGTTGAGCGTGATCCGCCGCGCCGGAAAATCCAGCCCGGAATTGAGAATGGCACTGCGCACCCGGTCCTTGCTCTCCTTGACCGCCCCCTCCGGCAACCCCACCAGCGTCAGGGCCGGCAGGCCATTGGCCAGATGCGCTTCAACAGTAACCGCCGGGGCTTCCACCCCGACCTGGGCACGACTATGGACGATAGCCAGCGACATAGATCATTCCTTGATATGAGCGATGGGCGGGTATCGTGCTTTATTTGTGGGGTGGGGGTGAGGGGGGAATGGATACAGGGTGTGAGTAGGGTTCGACAGGCACGACACTTAGTCGGCTAAAGGCTGCATGCAAAACATAGATGCGCAAATTTTTGCGCATCCGATGGCCGGGGCTTAACCAGCAAAGCTCTATATTCAAAGCGATGCAGCGAGCATGCGCGAGTCAGCGCACGTGTGCAGATACTTGCGCACTATTTCACGCTTTTCTTGCTCGATGTCTTTGCTTTAAATTCCTATCTATTTGTTTTTTATAGATAAGTAGACAGTCGGCACATATCTTGGAATGCACCTCTGCATACAGCGGGCGATATCGACCGTTTCTGCGCAGAGATTCCATGCATGACCGACAAATCCGGCACCCATACTCAACGACGTGCTGCAACGTTCGCCAAAACTCCCGCCACGGCCACCAGCCTGTGTCCCTTCCGGGGACCTGACGTCGCCATCGTGCCAGTGCGCTATGCGCTGGATCGCTCCCGCTACGATACCGCGCCCCAGAAGCTGAAACCGCTACTCAAGGGCAGCCGCTGGGCAGCGATGCCGAAACTGAAAACACGCAGCTATACCCTTCGCCAGCTGTATGACGGCTACGTGTATGTCTATGACGAGACTGCCGAAACGTTGCACGAGTACGCGGTGTCAGCCGCCACCGGCAACCTGAGCCGTATTGTCTGGACCGATACGCAGCTTGGCAGTGACCGGCGAAGCGGTGCCGACGATGGCAAACCCTTCCTGCTCTATCCGCGAAACAACCTGCTGCGCATCGCCTTTTCAGCGCAGCAGTGGACTTGGCGAATTTGCGAACACCTGCGCTCGAATCCGGCAAGCCGCGCTTCATGGATGAAAGCGCTGGATCTGAAACGCTACTGCATGACCATGGCCGAGCCGGATACCTCGCCGTTGAACCGCATTGCCGAAGCGGTGGCGGACATCGATAAGGAGCATGTGGTTGACGATGGCCGCTTTGCAGACTCGGCGATTCCTACATCCAAGGCCTCCAGCGAAGAAACCCAGCCGTTGTTTTCGCCAATCGGCGCTGACGTTTTCTGGCAGGGCAGCGTTGAAGACCAGCACAGCTCACTGCTCATCGCCCTTGATGACCCGCTGGCCATTTTCAATGATCTGGGCATGCAACTGGCCGCCGATCAGGCCGCTTACCGCAACTGGCAAGCCGAGCACGAACACAGGATCCAGATCGCCCAGACGGTCACCGCACTGTGCGGCGCTGAAAGTGAACCAGAGAAATTGCCGACATCGGTGCGCGACAATGCGGCGCTCACCCATCAGTACCTGGGCGAGCTCGAAGCTTACTTCGAGCAGTGCATCCTTGAGGAAGCGCAGATCAGCAGCAGTAACGTTCCCGGCGATTTTCTGCTGATGCCGGACATGTTCAAGAGCCTGGAAATGCGCAAATCGATTGAAATGCGTTACGGCAGCGCGCCCTCCGACGAGGCCCTGCAAGCCTGGAAAGATCGCCACAAATGGCGGCGCGAGGTCGATCTGAGCGGTGCGCGCCAATACCTTCAGCAGCACCTGCCAACCGGCGACACACTGCTGCAACAGGTGCGTGACACGCAAAGCGACTTTAGGCAATGGTCGACCCATCTGGGCACCGAACCGCTCAAGCTGTTTGTCGACACCACCCACCCTGAAAGCCTGCTTTATCTGCAAACGCTCATGCTTAACCTGCAGATCATTTACGCTCAGGACAACGCCGCCAGCGCCTGGCTCGCCGAGCAGGAGGCCAACGACAGCAGCCTGTTTGGCACCTTGCGCTATGGCTTCTCGCCGGCGCTCAAACACGCGCTGCATCAGGAGGCCAACGCGCTGCTGAACGGCCTTGGCGACGTCACCAACCTGGCCACCCGCATCGGCGAACTCAACGGCACGCTCAATCACCAGGGCTTTGCCGACAAGCCGTGGATGAAGGCGCTGAAACACCCCGCTCAGGACACCTTCAAAGCCCTGAGCCAACTGGCCAGCAGCGCAGGCAAGGCAACGTTCGAAAGTATCCTGCTGGCCTGGGTGCCCATCGACAGCCGCCTGGCGGTGGGCAAGCAGCAGAACATCGTCGCACTGATACGCACGCTGTTGATAGGCCAGATCCTGCTCGATTCGAAGGCGCGTATCGCGATCGATCACAAGATGCTCGCGAAGCTGAAAAACTGGATCAGTGAGTGGCAGGTGCTCAACAAACAGATCAGCGATACCCGTCGCAGTTGGCTCTACCCCACCGCTTACAACCCCCGCAAAAGCATCGCCAGCCAACTGCGCGCGCTTGAGCAAAAGCTTCGCCTGCACGAACTGAGCATGCCCGCCCTGCTCGACTTTCAGAACAACCAGTACGCCAGGCAGTTGCAGGATGAGATTCGCCTGCACTTCCAGTCCGGCAAAGCCATCGCCAAAAACTGGCTGAGCACCGCCAGGCGCTGGCTCGATGGACTGGGAGGGATTGCCGGCTCGATCACCTGGAGCGTGATCATGCTCAACTTCATCAACACCGCCTTCACTTATCGCGACCTTACTCGGGATGGAGACTTCAGTGCCAAGGACATCGGCAAGGTGACGTATGGGTTGGGGTATAGCTTTAACTTGTTGATGGCGGTGTTTGTTGAAGCGCCGTGGCGCGTGATCAAGGAGGCCACGCCGGTGCTGATTGATGGCAGGAATGTCGGGATTCTTGACAGGTCGGCAGGGTACTGGAAAGCAAGGGGTAATGTTGCGTGGGGTGAGGCGATAAGTGGGTTCCGGGTTTCGATGGTGGCGATAGGGGCGTTTGGAGTAGCGGCGGCTACGTTAGAAATTTTTGATATACAGGATGATCTCACCAAGCTCAAAACAAACGAAGAGCAAATAGCGACTCAGATAAAAATCGCGTCAGTAGGCGTGATGGGGTTAGGCAGCGCGGCTCAACTTATTAGCGGTTTTTACCCATCGAGTTCTCTCACTGCATTCGCAATGGGCTCATGGTTTAGTGTTGTGCTGATACTGACCGGCGCGGTATATCTGTTATCCACAATGGCCTTGAATTATTTTAAGCAAGACAGTATAGGGTGGTGGTTGCGAAAATGTTCCTGGTCAAATTCGATAGCCTATAAATACCCGACGAACGCAGAAGGCCAATTTGAAGAAAAACGCGCTCTATTCACGATACAGCTTAGCCCTCAAATTTATGTAAAGAGCACCACGCGCGACAAAGATCATTATTTCGGCCGAGACAGCCCATACAGCGCTCCAGCGCAAGACGGCGCTGGCGTGCAGATTCTTTTCCCTGGTGCTCTGCGCGGGCAGTCAGTGCATTTCAACGTAATCAGCAGCAAACGTCCATGGGGCGTGCTTCCAGTAGAAGAAATAAAATCCCCCATACACGAGCCATTTCTGGACAGAGGACAGTTCAAGAGTGTTGATCAGTTTAAAACGCTTGCTAATAAACCCTTAGGCAACGCACACGAGGACTTTACATTTCCGCTTATGCCTCCTGCCGGTGAAGACGTGGTCTGGGAAACCTGGGTACCCCTTGAGGAAGGAGCAACGTATCTGGAGCTGCAAATATGGTACTCCGATGAACTGATAAATCCGGGCCCTGAGGATATCGGCTACCTATTTCAAGTCAAACTAAACAGCGAGGGCGAGACTAAAATGGATGGGCTTAGCACCACAGATCTGGAAGTAAAAGCGGCAAGTCGACTGGGCTCACTGACCCTTGAAATTGCGGAATGAAAAAATGATCGAAAAAAACTACTCAGCCGGGCATGCAAAAAAAAGCACAAAAATAGACGACGAGCAGAAGACCAACAAAGATGATAACCCGCATCTTACAGACATAGATCTATTAACATGGTCAATAAAAACCATCTCAAGATCACCAAAAGAAACATTAGTCGCTGAACTTGGCGTGATTTTCGTATGCGCCATCATGCTGAGTTTTATTTTATGGGCAGGCGGGGACTATTATTTACAAAATCCAGTGCATTCGATCTACCAAATAGTTGCGTTAACCGGCGCCGCCATCTACATCATAGCGTTAGGCGTCCGCCAAAAAACCATCTACAACTACACCATCAAAACCGACAGAGCCCACCTCGAGTACTACCTCCACTACCCCGACTTTGCCTCTTCCTTTTTCAAAGGCATCGCCATCACCGTGATCATGCTGTTCGTATTCGTAGCCATACTCACCGGCTCGCTGCTGTTCCTGATCGGCCCCGTGGCCATTTCCTTTATCGCAGCCATCAAGCTGCTCAACTGGGAAAACCCCGTCCACCATGAACAAAGCCTGCCATGGGCCGAGTACAACTTCGTCACCGTCGACCGAAAGCGCCTCATGATCATCACCCACCGCACCGACGTTACACTTGGCTTCGAGGCCCGCTTCCAGCACGAGGTACTGTTCAATAAATACCTCACGTTTCTCCGAGCCGCGCTCCCCCCAACGGCCGACTTCACTGAAAGGGCCTGGAAGTGGTAGCCCTTACCTGTATCAATAAGCACTCCCCGTAGGCCGCACCACAATCTCGCTCACATCCACCCCGTCCGGCTGCTCGACCGCATAAACAAGCGCCCGTGCAATGGCGTCGGGCTCCAGCGCAACCTTTCGAAATGCTTTCATCGCCTCCCGCGCTGTCTCATCTGAAATCGAGTCGGCCAGTTCTGATTCGACCACTCCGGGGCAGACTACGGTGACGCGGATTTTGTCGGTTTCCTGCCGAAGGCCGTCGGAGATGGCGCGAACAGCGAATTTGGTGGCGCAGTAAACTGCGGCGGTCGGGGAAACGGCGAGGCCGCCGATGGACGAGATGTTGATGATCTGGCCGTGCCCTTGCGCTTGCATGCTCGGCAGCACGGCGGCGATGCCGTGCAGTACGCCGCGCACGTTGACGTCGAGCATCAGGTTCCACTCTGCGATGTTCAGCGCGGCGAGCGGCGACAGGGGCATGACGCCGGCGTTGTTGATGATCACGTCGATCTTGCCGAACGCGTGTGTGGCGAAGTCGGCAAAGGCTTGCATGTCGAGCACATCGGTAACGTCCAGCGCGCGGAAGCGTGCCGAGCCGCCCTGCACCTCGATGTCTGCCGCCAGCGTCTGCAGACGCTCGATGCGCCGAGCGCCCAGCACCACGTGTGCGCCCTTGGCGGCGATGAGTCGGGCGGCAGCTTCGCCAATGCCGCTGCTGGCACCTGTGATCAGTACAACCTTGCCTTGAATGTTCGACATGACTGGCTTTCCTCATGAGTCATCGTTGGCTCAGTTTCAGCACGCGGCTCAAACTGATTGCGATGGCCATGCTACGAGTCGCTCATCACTGCGCGCATGCCGATACCTGCGCGACACTTGCCTATTCCTGTCTGTGGGTCTGCCTTACGCTGAATCGCCGCGCAATGGCCGCTATGATGGCGTTCGATGCAAAGGAAAGGCGTGCAGCAACACTGACTTTGGGACGGGGTTCTTCATGGATACACACAATGCCGCGAGCGCTCCGGGCACCGATGTTTGCCGGGCTGAAATCATCCAGTTGCTGACGCAGCGCTTTGCGGCTCCCGGTGTTTATGAAACCGCTATTGCACCGCTGCACGTTATCCGCTGCGACGCGCCGTCCGAGCTGATTCATGCGCTGCATCGGCCAGCCCTTTGCGTGATCGTTCAAGGTCGCAAGGAGGTTGCGCTGGGCGATGAGCAGTATGTGTACGACCCGCTCAGCTATCTGGTCGTCGCGGTGACTGTGCCGGTCGCCGGGCGCGTGCTTGAAGCGAGTGGCGAAGCTCCCTATCTGTGTATTCGTGTGGATTTCGAGCCTGCGCACATCGCCCAACTCATTGCGGAGGCCCCCCTGAACGGCGTTCCGGACGAGCCGCAGCGGGGCCTGTTTCTTGAGCCGATGGATCAGCCATTGCTGGAGACGGTGTTGAGGCTGGTGCGCCTGCTCGACACCCCTCGCGACATCGGCATGCTCGCGCCCCTTGCACTTAGGGAGCTCTACTACCGGCTGCTACGCGGCAACAATGGGCGGCGACTCTACGAAATCGCGGTCGGGGATTCGCAGACGCATCGCGTTACGCGGGCGGTCGACTGGCTGAACAGTCATTACACCGAGCCGCTGCGCATCGACGAGCTGGCGCGCATGGCCAACCTGGGGAATTCGACGCTGCACCACCGATTCAAGGCGTTGACGGCCATGAGCCCGTTGCAGTATCAGAAAAAGCTGCGCCTGCAAGAAGCTCGACGGCTGATCATCAATGAAGGCCTGGACGCCTCCAGCGCCTGCTATCGCGTCGGCTATGAAAGCCCTTCGCAATTCAGCAGGGAGTACAGCCGCCAGTTTGGCTGCCCGCCCTCAACAGATCTCAGTAGAGTGCGGCAGATCGGCTGACCTCCCCGTCCGGCATCAGCGACCGGGCGCGGCCAACCGCGCATATTGGTCCTGACTGATCCACCCGGTAAACGAGCGATCATTGGCACTGATGAACTCGACCTGAGCCGCGCCATCCTTGAATGCCAGAACCCCGACTACGTCATCCTTGACGATATAAGCGCCTCGGGTGGCCTTGGCATTCGGCGTTTTCTGCAGCCAGGCCTTGTCCGCGGTGACGGTCACCAGACCGACCCACTGTTTGCTGGCGGTCCGGGTCAGATCCATGCCGGTGACGATGTCCGGTACCAACACGTTCATACAGCCAGGATGCTGCTGGCCTTGCTCTATCGTCAGAACCACGCCATCAGCCGAGGCCTTTAGTGTTCCTGGGTAGACGTCATCAAGCCAGGACGACACCGCTGCGCCCTTCCCGGCCTCGACCTTGCCTTGCAGATAGAACGCACAGCTGAATGCCTCGCCGCGCGTCTCCGAGTAATAACCCTCGACTTGATGATCAGGCGTCACGGCCAGCATCAACTGCTCGTATTTGCCGGAATGCAGTGCCGAGTCCTGAGCGAAAACCGACGTGCCAACACACAGCAATAGAGTTGCGGCCAGAGACCAGCGAGTAAGGGGACGTTTGTCAGTCATGCTTCCATCCATAGAACGTTCGAGTAGCCGGGAAGAGTGGCCAGTCCATGACTGGCGCGCCGAGTCGTTAGCGTATTTCGGCGCGCAACTGTATCACTGAAATCAGGGGCGATTCATGGCTGCGACGCGAAGGCCAGTACACGTTTGAGCATCTCGTCACAGGCGTCAAGTTGCGCGACGCTGATGAACTCGTCCGGCTTGTGTCCCTGCTCCATGCTGCCCGGCCCGCAGACCACAGCCGGAATGCCTGACTGGTCGAACAACCCGCCTTCGGTTCCGAACGCCACTGTGCCAAACGCTCGGGAGCCACAGAATCCGGCAATCAATTCTGCCGCATGGCTGTGCTGGGGAATATCCAGTCCCGGATAGCTCGACAATTCAGTGAAGCGAATCTCGCTCCGGGCACTGACCGCCTGCATGGCCGGCAACAGTTTTTGCGCGGCGTAGGCGTGCATGGCAGTGACGATCTGCTGCGGGTCCAGGGTGGGGAGCGCACGCACTTCGAAATCGAAACGGCACTGCTCGGGCACGATGTTCAAGGCCGTGCCGCCGCTGATTACGCCGGTCTGAATGGTCGAAAACGGCGGATCAAAGCGCTCGTCAAGGGCATCAGTTGCCCGTAATGCTTCGCCCAGGCGACCCAGTTCACCGATCAACTGCGCCGCATACTCAATGGCGTTGACGCCACTGGGCGCGTGGGCCGAGTGGCAGGCAGCACCCTGTACATCGCAGCGCACCGCGACCTTGCCTTTGTGGCCGAGTACCGGCTTCAGCTCCGTGGGTTCGCCAATCACGCATAGCATCGGCTTCACCGGCCGCGACCGCAGCGATGCCAGTAACGAGCGTACGCCCAGGCAACCCACTTCCTCGTCGTAGGACAGCGCGATATGCACCGGCATGTGCAGCGATGCCTGGGTCAGCGCCGGAACCAGCGCCAGCACGCAGGCAATGTAGCCTTTCATGTCCGCAGTGCCACGGCCGTAGAGTTTGCCATCCGCTTCGCTCAGTTCGAACGGCGGGAACGTCCATGGCTGGCCGTCGACCGGCACCACATCAGTGTGGCCGGACAATACGATGCCTGGCACGTCAGCCGGGCCGATGGTGGCGAACAGATTGGCCTTGGTTTTCTGCGCGTTGTAGATCAACTCGCAGGAGACGCCGAAGCGCTCGAGGTATTCACCCACAAAGTCGATCAGGGCCAGATTCGATTCGCGACTGGTGGTGTCGAAGGCCACCAGCCGCGCCAACAGCTCGCGGCTGGAGCTCATCGCTCGTCTCCCGGTACGCCGTAGCCTGGTGCGCCAGCCGGGTTCAGCGCGCGGTCGAGGTAATCCTGCATTTGCGGCTGGTAGGCCTGCCAAAGACTTTTCAGCTCGCCTAGCGGGTCGTGCTCGGCCCAGTCGACGCGCAGATCGACGATGGGCCAGGACTGCTCGCCCACGACTTTCAGCGCCGCCGAATGGACCGGCCCTGCTTCGCCGCCTGCTGCCAGACCGGCCTGCATCGCCTGTAACAAACGCTCGGCCAGGTGCCCGGTTGCCTGCTCGAAGCACTGAATCATCGCGTCGATGACGGCTTGGCTCGCCAGCATGTTGCCAGCCACCACGCACTGATCGCCGCTGCCCGCGTTGTTGATGCCCAGTGTTTCGCTGCCGCTGAAATGCGAGACTCGCCCCTGATGATCAATCGCCGTGATCTGCCGATACTCGCTGAACGGGCTGGCGTTCATGACTTGGTCCAGCGCTTGAGAGGCAGACATGCCCTGCTCCATCAGGTCCAGCGTTTGCGGTCCCAGGGCCGGCAGTGTGATGTTCTGCGACGACACCGCGCCGACACCCGCACGCAGCCAGGGGCAACGCGCGCCTACGGCAATGCTCGACGAGCTGATGGCAATGCCCAGCTGGCCGGTTTTGGCACAGCGGGCGGCAATGGAAAAAGTCATGGGCAACAGTCCTTATTCAGGGATCACGGCGATCACGTCGATTTCCATCAGCCATTGCGGCTGCCCCAGCGCCGACACCACCAGCCCGGTGGAGATCGGGAACACGCCTTTCAGCCACTTGCCCACTTCGTGATAGACCGGCTCGCGGTAGCGCGGGTCGGTGATGTAAGTGGTGGTCTTGACGATGTGCGACAGGTCACTGCCCGCCTCTTCGAGCAATTGTTTGACGTTTTTCATCGCCTGCTGCGCCTGTGCAGCCGGATCACCGAGGCCGACCAGATTGCCATCGAAATCGGTGCCGACCTGGCCCCTGACGTACACGGTATTGCCCGCGCGCACCGCCTGACACAGGTCGTTGTTCAGGCTTTGATTGGGGTAGGTGTCCTTGGTGTTGAACATGCGGATACGAGTATGAGTCGGCGTAGTCATGGGTAACTCCTGTGGGCATTGAGCGCGATGATCAACCGTTGACGTTGCGCAACGGCACGACGGGGGCCGCACGTTTGCCGGCGTCATAGGAACGGTATTTGTGCTGCGTGGCGATCTGATCGGCGACGTGTTTGGCGTCGTGCCATACGCCCCAGATAAACGCGGAGCCGCGGCGTGACAGCCATGGCAGGCCGACGAAGTACAGGCCTTGCTCGCAGGACACGCCACGCTGGTGACGAGGTTTGCCTTTGCTGTCGAAGGCATCGACCTGCAGCCAGCTGTAATCCAGGGCATAGCCGGTGGCCCAGATGATCGACGTAACGCCTGACTCGATCAGGTCCAGCTCGCTGAGCGGATGGGTGATGCATGGCGCATCCGCCACCCGTTCACGGGCCGACGGCTCCAGCGGCAGGTCCAGGCCGTTGCGTGCGGCGTAGGCATCAGCGGCATCGAGCAGCGACAGGTAGTTCGCGTCGCCACTGTCGAGGTTGCTCACCAGATCGTTCTGGAAGTGCACCTTGTTGCCGACGAAGCTTTCGGTCAGGCCCACGAGGTTCATTCCGGCCTGAGCCAGCCGGCGGAAATCGACCGTGTAGCCGCCCCTTGCACCACTGACCGCGATGGTCACGTGTTCCTTGCCGGGCTGCATGGTTTCGCTGTCCCACAACCCCAGCACACCCATCCACCAGCAGAAATCCCGGCCGCGATAGGCGCGCGGCGGACGGTCGTGAGGGCCGACCGACAAGTACACTTTGCGCCCCGAGAGCAGCAGCTCCTCGGCGATTTGCACACCCGAGGAACCAGCGCCGACCACCAGTACGCCGCCCTCGGGCAGTTGTTGCGGATTGAAATAGTGCGCCGAGTGGATCTGATGAAGCGCCTCGTTAACCGGCGCAATCGGCGGGATGACCGGTTTCTGGAACGGCCCTGTCGCCGAGACCAGATGATTGACCACATAGGTGCCGGCACTGGTTTCGACGGTAAAGCCTGCACGCCCGGTATTGCGGGTAACGCGCTTGACCTCGACGCCGGTCTTGATCGGCGCATTGAATTTGCGGGCATAGCGCTCGAAGTACTCGGCCACTTGCTCCTTGCCCGCGAACCCGTCCTGATCCATGGCGAATTCAAGGCCGGGAAACCGGTCATGCCAGGCCGGACCGTTGGCTACCAGCGAGTCCCAGCGGCCACTGCGCCACGCCTCGGCAACGCGGTGTTTTTCAAGCACCAGGTGCTCGATGCCAAGACGGCTCAGGTGTTCGCTGTTGGCCACTCCGGCCTGTCCTGCACCTACGACGAGCGTATCGATTTCTATGATTTTTTCTGTCATCTCGGCATCCCTCGACAGGTGGCTTACGACCTGTTGGACGTAATGAAAAGTGTTGAAACGTCGATGCGCGGGCGCAAAAAGCCCTACGCCATCCGCAGACGCGCATCCAGTCAGTAGCAGGGGCGATCAGTCGACCAAAGAGGGGTCAGCCTGAATCATCAGCAGTTTCATTTCCTCGAAGTGCTGATGAGAGAAATCCGTAATCTTCTGCCAGTCACGGGCGGTCTTCTCGGCGACATCGTCCGCCAGCACCTTGAGCGGCTGGCCGGTGGACCAGGCCGTCACCAGAATCTGGCAAGCGCGCTCCAGGGTCCAGATGTCATCGAAGGCTTCGCCAACGGTGGGCGCGGTGACGATCACGCCGTGGTTGCCCATCAACAAGCGGCTCTTTTCCTCCAGCAAACCGGCCAGTCGAGCGCCCTCGGCGGTCGTGTCGGCCATGCCGCCGTAAAGCTCGTCTACCGCGATGCGGTTGAAGTAGCGCGCAGTGTTCTGATCGATGGGCGGAATATGCGGCTTGGCCAGGCACGCCACGGCTGTGGTGTAGACCGGGTGCAAGTGCAGCACCACGCGCGCATCGGGCAGACGCTGGTGGACCTGGCCGTGAATGGACCATGCCGTCGCATCGACATCGGGGCGATGCGCCGCGTCGGCATCATCGGCGTCGAGCAGCAACAGATTGCTGGCACGTATGCGTGAAAAATGTTTCCACTTCGGGTTGAGCAAAAACTGTTTGCCATCCGCCGAAATGGCCGCGCTGAAGTGGTTGGCGACCGCTTCATGCATACCCAGATGGGCGATGATGCGGAACGTCGCGGCCAGGTCTATGCGCGTCTGCTCTTCGAAATTAAGGGCCATGCTAATTGCTCTCCGGTCGAGCGTGCCTGCCGAACCTGCCAGGCACGTCCTTTGGTTGTCAGGGCTTGGGCATCAGGGCGGCGATGTCATCGGCTGTCGGTGCCTGGAACTTGTATTTCTCCAGCAACGCGGCGTATTCCGGGGTCTTGCTGTACTTCTCAAGGCCGTCTTCCAGGGCCTTGCGGACCTCGTCGTTGCCCTTCTTCACGCCAAAGCCGTTGAGCACCGGGTAAATCAGGGTTTCGGAAGAAATCACCACCCGGCTACCCAGTTTTTCGACCACGCCGCGTGCGACGGCTGCGTCAGTGATCTGCGCTTCGACGGCATGGGCCAGCATGGCCTGGGTGGTCTGTGGGTCGGTGCCGTACTCGCTGATGGCGATTGGTTGCAGGCCGTTCTTCACGCAGTAGTCGGTCGAAAGTTTCTGCAGTTGTTGCAGCCAGGAAGTGGCCGCCATGGAGCCGATCTTGTGGCCACAGAAGTCCTCTGGCGTCTTGGGCTGATAGTCGCTGCCCTTGACCGACAGAATCGCCTCGCCGCTTTTCAGGTAAGGAATCATGTCGATGACTTTCAGGCGGTCGGCGGTGATGTACATCGACGAGTTGGTGATGTCGAAACGTCCGCCCTGCAGCCCGCCGATCAGATTGGGAAAGCGCGTGTCGATGTTCTCGGCCTTGAGCCCCATGACCTTTGCCAGGCCGTCGAGAAACTCGATGTCGAAACCGGCGGGACGGTTCTTGTCCATGTATTCATAGGGGAAGAACGTCATGTCCGAGCCGGCGATGATCTTGCCGGGCTGCTGGAAAGCCGAAGCGGCAGACGAGGACATGGCAACCACCGCGCCCAGCAAAGCCAGGGCTACGGGACGAACAATCAGAGCTGACAGCTTCATAGGTATTCCTCGTGGAGTCATGGAGATCAGGCAACGGCGGCGTCTTTTCCGGCTTGCTGCACGAAAAATGAAGCACCCTTGGGTTTCTGCGGCAGGCGGATATGGTTCTCGGTGCTGCGTACCAGACCGCTCTCCTGGCCAGCGACCATCAACCCGGCATGCTCGCTGGGCAAGGGGTTCTCACCGAACGGCAATGCGTCTTCAGCCGCATAGACGCTGATGAACAGCGTGCGCGGGAACTCGGTTTCGTTGGGGCTTGAAGCATGCAGCAGGCGTGTGTGCATGAAGCACACCGAGCCCGACGGGCCATAGCAGGCGACCGGTTGCTGGCAATGCTGTTCAACCACCGCATCTTCCACGGCACCGGTGAAACGCTCGTTCTGCCAATGCGACCAAAGCGCCTGCTTATGGCTGCCAGGCGCCACGTTCAGCGGGCCGTTTTCGGGGGTCACATCGCTGATCATCAGCAACGCGGTAACCAGGTCATCATTGCTGTGCGGTGTGAAGAGGAAGTCCTGATGCCACTTAACCTGAGTCGCGGTGTGCGGCAGCTTGGAGTTGATCTTGCTGTGATGAAAACGGGTGCCATTGCCGCCGATCAGCTGCGCCGCGATGGCTGCCATCCGTGACTGGAATGCCGCGTGCTGGTAGGCCGGCGAGATCTCCGTGGGCGAAGCCACGCGGCGCAGCGACGGGTGATCCGGCCGATGATCGCTTTCGATGTCGAAGCGCGGACGCCCGTCCTGAGTCTGCCCCCAGGCCTGACTCTGACTGCGGCTGTCGTCGACCCAATGGTCGAAGTCCTGCTGAAGCGCTGCCACTTCATCGGCTGCCAGCACGCCCTCCACTACCAGAAAACCCTGCTCGTGAAACTGGTCAATCTGCCATTGCTCGATCATGTTCTTCTCCTCTTCAACAAGGCCTCAGGCCAGTGAGACATCTTTAAGAAAGGCTTCAACGCGGGGGTGCTGGCCGTCGCGTAGCGTCTGGGGTTTGTCATCGCAGATCACGCGTCCCTTCTCCATAAAGACGATGCGGTCAGAGACCTTGAAGGCGAAGTTCATTTCATGGGTCACGATGACCATCGTGATGCCTTCCTGGGCCAGGGTTTCAATGACCTGCAACACCTCGTTGACCTTCTCCGGGTCAAGCGCCGAGGTGGGCTCGTCGAACAGCATGATTTGCGGGCGCATCATCAGGGCGCGAGCGATGGCGACACGTTGCTGCTGGCCACCCGACAACTGATGCGGGTATTTCCAGGCGTGCTCCAGCATCCCGACCTTGTTCAGCAATTCGTAGGCCTGCTGCTTGAGCTCGGGGACCGGCGCCAGGCGGTGATAACGCGGGGCCAGCAGCAGGTTGTTCAACACCGTCAGGTGCGGAAACAGGTTGAAGCTCTGAAACACCATGCCGATGTTCAGGCGGTAGGCGGCGTTCTCCACGTAACGCGGCTTTTGCGCGCCCTGGCGAACCAGGTGAATGAATGGCTGGCCGTTGATCTTGATGTCGCCGTTGTCGATCTGCTCAAGGCCATTGAGCAGCCGGATCAGCGTGGTTTTGCCCGAGCCTGATGGGCCGATCACCGACACCACCTCGCCGGAATTGATCTGCAGGCTGACCGCACCGAGTACTTCGATGTCGTTGTACGCCTTGTGCAGTCGCGTCGCTTGCAGTGCCGGCCCTTCGAAGTCGATGACAGGACGAGCGACAACCGCCGATTTGCGGCTGGCCAGCTCAAGCATTTCGGCGTCCGGCGTGCGGGTCACCTTGTGCTGCGTGACGTCCAGATAGCGCTCCAGGCGTTTGAGCAGGAAGTCGAATACGGTCACGATCAGCACGTAATAGAACGCCACGGCCGCCATGGTTTCCATCACCAGAAAGTTCTGCGAATACAGGCGCTGACCGACCATCAGGATCTCGGTCAGCGAGATCACTGAAACCAGTGAACTGAGTTTGACGATGGAGATGTATTCGTTGGTCAGCGACGGCAGCGCCACACGCAGCGCCTGCGGGATCACGATCCGCCATTGCGTGCCCACGAAACGCAGGCCCAGTGCCCGGGCAGCTTCGGTCTGGCCCTTGGCGATGGACAGCAGGCCGCCGCGATGAATTTCCGCGACGTAGGCCGTTTCGCACATCACCATGGCAATCAGGCCGGCCCAGAACGGATTGGCCAGCACCGCCGAGGTAGCGGGTACTGCCTGTGGCAAGTTGTAGACAAAGATCAGCAGTACCAGTAACGGTAAACTGCGAAATAACCAGATATAGGCTTTGGCCGGCAAGTTGATCAGCGGCAAAGATGATTGTTTGGCCAGCGCGAGAACAAAACCCAGAACAATACTGATGACCCAGGTCAGTACACTGAGTTGAATGACCGTCCAGGTGGCCATCCAGAATTCCGTATCGCTGAACAGGCCAAACATGTATTTCCAATCAAACGTCATTGTCGGCTCGCTCGGCAAATTGAATAGTGATGGGCGACGTCCTGTTGAAGTTGAAACGGGACGCTGTCCGTTTGCCCTTCTGAAGCCATCATGATTGATGCCAGGTCCGGCAGCCAAATAGTAAGTTTTAGCCCGCAGCATAGGAAAATCCTAAGCAGAGATGCCTGTATTCATCTTCAGGGTGGCAGCGCGTTAAAAAGGCTTAGTGATGCTTTAGTGTCACACCGAGTGGATTGCACACTTTTAGGGCGATTGAATAAAGACGCCGCGATAATCGCTCGTAATAGGTGCGCCGCCCGCATTTGCGGGCTTGTCTGGCAAGCGCCTATTATTTAGGGATGCTGCTGAATGACCATGGCCAGCGGCGGGCTCGACTAATACCGCAAGACGCGAGCGGCTGGCACGCTCCTCGCTAAGCATAGGTAAAAGCTATTCAAGTGCAGCCGTCCAGGGTCTGCTCAGCACGAGGTAACACGTGGCTCACTTCACCTTGAAACAGCTCAAGTATTTCGTGACAGCGGTCGAAATGGACAGCATTGCCGAGGCCTCGCGACAGCTGCATATTTCGCAGCCGTCTATTTCCGTCGCCATCAAAAACCTCGAAGAAGCCTTCAATCAGCCGCTGTTTGTCCGTCACCACGCTCAAGGTGTTTCGCTAACTTCCGGTGGCGGGAAAGTGTATGAGAAAGCCAAAGAGTTGCTGCGACTTTCCGAAGAGCTCGAACAAAACTCCCGGGCTGAAAACAAACATGTTTCCGGCACTATCGCCATTGGCTGTTTTGAATCGGCCGCCCCGCTTTACATGCCCAGACTGGTGGCCGGTTTCAAGCGCTTATACCCGGACGTCACCATTCAGCTCTATGACGGCGAGCAACATGAACTGATGCACGGGCTGCACCGTGGGCGCTTCGATCTGGCGTTTCTGTACGACCTGGAACTGGGAACCACGATCAACAAGGAGGAATTGAATGCACCGCACAAGCCCTATGCGCTGCTGCCGGCAGCCCACCCTCTGGCGAAGAAAAAAACCGTGACCTTGCTGGAGCTGAGCCACGAACCGATGATCCTGCTCGACGCCGTACCCAGCAGGACCTACTTCATCGATATCTTCACGGAAAAGGGCTACGCGCCGGTGGTCGCGTACAGTTCACCATCGATCGAAATGGTGCGCTGTATGGTCGGCCAGGGGCTGGGGTTTTCGGTGCTGGTCACTCGCCCCAGAACCAACATGACCTACGACGGTGAGCTGCTGGTGCAGCTCGATATCGAAGACGACATGCCCGCCTCCACCCTGGTCATGGCCTACCTGCGCAACAACCAGCCAACCCGTGCGACACGCCTGTTCATGGATTATTGCCGGACCATCGAGCTGGCACCGCCTGCAGCCTGAAGGCGCTTGCGAAGCGTGCAACGAATGCTGGCTGAGCCTGCAACTTACTCACCACTTGGGCAAGACAGAAATGGAAAAGGCCGTTCAGATTCGCGAGCAGGTCAGGTGCCTGGCTCGCTATGCATGACAATGTTCAGCGCTGCAGCGCACTGACAGCAAAACAAGGAAAGCTTATTCGGCTTTTTCAGTCCCTGCCGCCCCGCCAGCCTTCTCTTCCAGCTCGGCCATCTTGGTCTCCAGCGCTTCCAGACGGGCGCGGGTGCGGGCGAGGACGGCCATCTGGCTGTCGAACTCTTCACGGCTGACCAGATCCAGTTTGCTGAAGCCGCTTTGCAGCAGGGCCTTGAACTGGGTTTCGAATTCGCTGCGCGGCACAGGCGTTTCGCCATTGAACAGGCGAGAGGCGTGGCCGCTGAGAGCGTCAAGAAAGGCTTTGGGCGCGAGCATGGTGATTTTCCTGAATCAGAGGGCGGCAGTGTAACACGCAGTGTCTATAGTCACTTCCAGGTGCGCGATGCACGCTTATGGAGCGCTATGACGGGCACATGAGCACCATTGCTGTGCATTCGCTCCTTGATGGACCCTGCAAGGTCGTGCAAAACCAGCCCAAGAGCCTGTATTCAATGAATATTCGCGAGATGGCAAGCTTTCTGCTTAGTGGCTTATGACCCATGCACTGATGCAGTCGCTGTGACGAATGCAGTGCGGCAGGCGGAGCGGGGAAGTGTTTCGTCAGAAGCGGTTTTCTGGAGTTGGTCTGGCCTGATCAGGCGGCCAGCACGTTACAAAGCCAGACACTGCGCTTAGACTTGAGTCGGGTTTGTTTTCCTGGGGCAAGTCCACCAAATTCGGGAGAAAGTTTTCATGAAGCTAGTCACTGCCATCATCAAGCCGTTCAAACTGGATGACGTGCGCGAGTCGTTGTCTGAAATCGGCGTGCAGGGCATCACCGTCACTGAAGTCAAAGGCTTCGGGCGTCAGAAGGGTCACACTGAGCTTTATCGCGGTGCTGAATACGTCGTCGACTTCCTTCCCAAAGTGAAGATCGATGTCGCCATCGATGACAAGGATCTGGATCGTGTCATCGAAGCCATAACCAAGGCTGCCAACACTGGCAAGATCGGTGACGGCAAGATTTTCGTGGTCAATCTGGAACAGGCCATCCGCATCCGTACCGGCGAGACCGATACAGACGCTATTTAAGCCGCCAAACCCAACGCCCCAGGAGAAAACAATATGACTCTGCGTCAATTCGCAGGGCTCGGTGCCCTGTTGTCCCTCGCATTACCTGGTCTTGCCCTGGCGGCTGACCCAGTGGCCGAGCCGGTGCTGAACTCTGGCGACACTGCATGGATGCTGACCTCGACCGCTCTGGTCCTGTTCATGACCATCCCCGGTCTCGCGCTGTTCTACGGCGGCATGGTTCGTTCCAAGAACATTCTGTCGGTGATGATGCAGTGCTTCGCCATCACCGGCCTGATCAGCATCCTGTGGGTCGTCTACGGCTACAGCATCGCGTTTGACACAACCGGCATGGAAGCGGGCGTCGTCAACTTCAATTCCTTCTTTGGCGGTATGGGTAAAGCGTTCCTGGCAGGCATCACGCCGGCAAGCATTACCGGTCCTGCTGCGTTGTTCCCTGAGGCGGTGTTCGTCACCTTCCAGATGACCTTCGCAATCATCACCCCTGCCCTGATTGTCGGCGCTTTCGCAGAACGCATGAAGTTCTCCGCGATGCTGGTGTTCATGGGTATCTGGTTCACTCTGGTCTACGCGCCAATCGCCCACATGGTCTGGGGCGGCGTCGGTGGTTTGCTGTGGGACTGGGGCGTTCTGGACTTCGCTGGCGGCACCGTCGTACACATCAACGCCGGTATAGCCGGTCTGGTGGCCTGCCTGGTACTGGGCAAGCGCAAAGGCTTCCCGACCACGCCGATGGCACCGCACAACCTGGGTTACACCCTGATCGGCGCAGCGATGCTCTGGGTCGGCTGGTTCGGCTTCAACGCCGGCTCCGCGGCTGCAGCCAACGGCACTGCCGGTATGGCCATGCTGGTTACTCAAATCGCTACCGCGGCTGCCGCACTGGGCTGGATGTTCGCCGAGTGGCTGACTCACGGTAAGCCAAGTGCTCTGGGTATCGCTTCGGGCGTGGTTGCCGGTCTGGTTGCCATTACCCCTGCCGCCGGTACCGTTGGCCCGATGGGCGCTTTGATCATCGGTCTGGCAGCGGGCGTGATCTGCTTCTTCTGCGCAACCAGCCTCAAGCGCAAGCTGGGCTACGACGACTCCCTGGATGCGTTCGGCGTTCACGGCATCGGCGGTATCGTCGGCGCGATCCTGACCGGCGTGTTCGCAGCACCTGCACTGGGCGGTTTCGGCACCGTGACTGACATCGGTGCTCAGGTCTGGATTCAGTTCAAGGGCGTTGCGTTCACCGTTGTCTACACCGCAATCGTGACCTTCATCATCCTCAAGGTGCTGGATGCGGTCATGGGGCTGCGCGTCACCGACGAGGAAGAGTCTGTCGGTCTGGACCTTGCGCAACACAACGAGCGTGGCTACAACTTGTAAGCTTCGGCCTACGCAAAAAAGAATGCCCGGTCTCCGGGCATTTTTTTGTCTGACGTTTGTGGATATACCGCCGCTTTTTGCTGTCATTGATCTTGCCCGTGTCAATGATTTCGGCACCGTGACGCAGCGCAGGTAACGAGGTTGCGACAGTCTTCGTCAACTTGCAGGGAAGCCGGTTTATTGCGCGCTTTGCTTTTTTCTCAGTCGAGTTAGAATGCGCGCCGAAGGTGCGGAGAACGGTATGTGGCATCAATCCAGGATTGCCTTGCGGGCCAGGCCCCGCGGGTTCCATCTGGTGACTGACGAGATAGTCGCGGGTTTGCCCGCATTACGCGATTGTCGTGTCGGTCTACTGCATGTATGGCTGCAACATACCTCGGCTTCGTTGACCGTCAACGAAAATGCCGATCCGGCGGTACGTCGCGACTTTGAGCGTTTTTTCAACCGTCTGGTGCCCCAGGGCGTGGACGGCTACGAACATGACGACGAAGGCCCTGATGACTTGCCAGCGCATTTCAAGGCCAGTCTGCTGGGCTGCCAGTTGCTGTTGCCGGTTACGGCTGGGCGACTGGCGCTGGGCACCTGGCAAGGTATTTACTTGGGCGAACATCGAGACGCTGGTGGATCTCGTAACGTCCTGGCCACCCTTCAGGGTGAGTAGACATCACCGCTGAGATCAGCGGTTGTTGAATTTTTCCGATCGCCTTAGCATTTCCGGGCGGTTGGGCTATAACTAATCAGCTTTCGCAAGTCATGAGGTACAACATGAGCGACGACGACGATATTAAGGATGATCTGGAAGACGATCTGGACGGCGAAGAAGACGATGGTCTCGCAGCTGCCTCACCGGAAGACGAAGCAGCCGAACCAGACGATTCCGACGTTCCGGCGGCACCCGCAAAAGGCAAGGCCAAGGCTGCTGTCTCGGTCGATGAACTGCCCAGCGTAGAAGCCAAGAACAAGGAACGTGATGCGCTGGCACGTGCCATGGAAGAATTCCTGGCGCGTGGCGGCAAGGTGCAGGAAGTGGAGGCCAACGTGGTCGCCGATCCGCCCAAGAAGCCTGACAACAAATACGGTAGCCGCCCTATCTGAGGCTGCATGGCTGTATGAGGAAAGCCCGCCGTCGCTGCGGGCTTTTCTATGCGCGCCTGTCAGTGCGCTTTCAGGCCCAGCGCGCCAGCACCTCGGGCAGTTGCGACAGGTTGTGGATCTCGGCATCCGGCAGTCGATCCGCATCCCAGGCCTTGCCCTGCGGGTTGTACCAGATGGCGCGCATGCCAGCCTGCTGGGCGCCTGCGATATCGTCCCTGGGGTGGTCGCCGACATGCACCGCCGAGCCGGCATCGACCCTTGCGCGGCGTAGCGCCTCCACGAACGGCGCCGGGTCAGGCTTGCCGATGCCCAGGTCCTCGGCGCACAGCGCGAAGGCAAAGTAGTCTGCCAGTCCCAAACGACGCACATCGGCATTGCCATTGGTAATCACGCCCAGCGTGAAGGTCTTGGCAAGAATTTCCAGCATCGGTTGCACCTCAGGGAAAATCTGCACCTGATGGCGGCCATGCAGGAAGACCTCAAAGCCCCGGTCGGCCAGGTCCTGTGCCACGTCAGGGTCGTAACCGGCATCTTCGAGTGCATGGAACAGCACGCGGCGGCGCAAGGCGCTGATGCGGTGCTTGAAGGACGGGTCTTCAGCCACGAGACGCGAGCGGATTTCCCACAGGTGCTCGACAGGAACCGCCCCCAGCCTGGGCGCGTGTTCGCCCAGCCAGTCACGCAATGTGACCTCGGCACCGGCAATGGCAGGAGCGGTGTCCCAGAGCGTGTCGTCAAGATCAAACGTCACCAGCTTAATCATCTGCAGCTCCTTTACGTTTGGCTCGGGGGTGGGCGCTGTCATAAACAGTAGCCAAATGCTGGAAATCCAGGTGCGTGTATATCTGCGTGGTCTTGATATCCGCATGACCCAGCAATTCCTGCACGGCGCGCAAGTCCTGTGACGATTCGAGCAGATGGCTGGCGAAGGAGTGACGCAGCATGTGCGGGTGCAGATTCTGCCCCAGCTCTCGCTTACCGGCCGCCTTGAGTCGCACCTGAATCGCGCGCGGGCCCAGGCGCCTGCCTTGCAGGCTGACAAATACCGCATCGTCCTGCGGATGGGTCAGGGCGCGTAACGGCAACCAGACTTCCAGTGCCTGACGCGCCTTGCTGCCCACAGGCAATACGCGGGTCTTGCTGCCCTTCCCCAGCACCTGCACCAGACCGTCGCGCAGGTCCAGTTGATCGAGGTTCAAGCCGGTCAGTTCGGACAATCGCAACCCTGATGAGTAAAGCAGCTCCAGAATGGCCTGATCACGGTGCGCCAGAAAATCATCTTCAACGCCGCCGTCCAGCAATTGTGCGGTGCGGTCGGTGTCCAGGGTCTTGGGCAGACGCCGCTCGCCCTTGGGCGGTGACAGGCCGTTTGCCGGGTCGTGCTGGCAGATGCCTTCGCGATTGAGGTACTTGTAGAAGCCGCGCACCGCCGACAGCATCCGCGCCAGGCTGCGCGAGGACTGGCCCTGCTGGTGCTGGCGGGCAGTGAAGCTGCGCAGGTGCTGGATATCGAGGTCACTCCAGCTCGACAACCGGGCCTTCTGGCAATACGCCAGAACCTTGCCCAGATCGCGCCGGTAGGCTTCCAGCGTGTGAGGTGACACCTGGCGCTCACTGCGCAGGTGCATGCAGTAGGCGTCCAGATGCTGTTCCATGGCTAGCGAACCGAGCGTAATGAGTGGGCGAAGCGCGGCAGCAGGCGGCTCAGCACGTCGGCGATATAGCTGAGAAACAGGGTGCCAACCGAGCTTTTGTAATGCTGCGGATCACGGCTGCCGATGGCCAGCACGCCATGCAGGCCCAGATGATTGAGGCTGGCGATGGCGGTCGAACCGACTTCCTTGCCCTGCTCTGCACCAAACAGAAACGCCAGTTCATGCTCACGCAGGGCGCCGCAGATGATCTTCTCGCCAATCAGGCCGCCGATGGCTTTCTGTGCTTCGGCACCGCTGACCCAGCGCCCCACGGGCATCGGGCTGTCGCTGAACAGGATCAGGCTGACGAAGGGCACCTGAAAGTCCTGACGCAGGCTGTCTTCGACGGCGATGACCAGCTCGTCCAGGCTGGTCGCATCCATCAGCGCGAGGTTCAGGCGTCGGGTCTTCTCGAACAGGCGGTCGTTGTCCCGTGCGACGTCCATCAATTGCGACAGGCGATGGCGCATTTCGATATTGCGCTCGCGCAGCAGCTTGAGCTGACGTTCGACCAGCGAAACGGTGTCGCCACGCTGGTGCGGGATGCGCATCGACACCAGCAGCTCGTCGTGCTCGGCGAAGAAGTCCGGGTGCTCGAGCAGGAAGGCGATGACCGCCTCTGCTTCAAGGTCTGGCGCTGCGCTATCGACAGGCGATTCGCAGGGGGTGCCTGTTGAAGCGGGAGGTTGATCGGTCATGGTACTTACTCACTCAAAGACGAACTTGGCCTTCATAAACCCTGACTGCGGGGCCGGTCATCATGACAGAATGTCCCGGCCCAGCCCATTCGATGGACAGGCGCCCTCCGGGCAGGTCGATCAGCAGTGGCGAATCCATCCAGCCCTGACTGATAGCAGCGACAGCCGCCGCACAGGCACCGGTTCCACACGCCTGGGTTTCCCCGGCGCCGCGTTCCCAGACACGCAACTGCGCCCGCTGACGGTCCACAACGTGGAGAAAGCCGACATTGACCCGGGCCGGAAAGCGCGGGTGATGCTCGATCTTCGGCCCCAGCTCATGCACCGGTGCGTTATTGATGTCATCGACCCGCAGCACGGCATGCGGATTGCCCATGGACACAGCCGCCATTTCGATACTCTGTCCGTCGACGTCAACGGTGTAACAGGTGGCCTGCTCCGCTGCTTCGAAAGGTATCTCTTCGGGGACAAACCTTGGCGGTCCCATGTCGACGCTGATCTGCCCGTCGCTGCGGATATCCAGTTCGATGATGCCGCTCTTGGTCTCGACGCGGATCTGCTTCTTGGCCGTCAGACGCTTGTCGAGTACAAAACGGGCAAAGCAGCGCGCGCCGTTGCCGCATTGTTCGACTTCGGAGCCGTCGGAATTGAAGATTCGATAGCGAAAGTCCACATCCGGGTTGTTCGGCGCCTCGACCAGCAAAAGCTGATCGAAACCGATACCGGTGTGGCGGTCGCCCCATTGTTTGGCGTGCTTGGGCAAGATATGCGCGTGCTGACTCACAAGGTCAAGGACCATGAAGTCGTTACCCAGCCCGTGCATCTTGGTAAAACGCAGCAGCATGGGGATTACTCCGGCAGCAGGCTTTCGCCAGCGAACAGCTCGGCCACGGTTTCGCGACGACGCACTTCAAAAGCCTGGGAACCGTCGACCAGCACCTCAGCGGCACGGCCACGGGTGTTGTAGTTTGAGCTCATGACGAAGCCATAGGCGCCGGCTGAATGAACGGCCAGCAGATCGCCCTCGGCCAGCGCCAGCTCGCGACCCTTGGCGAGGAAATCGCCGGTCTCGCAGATCGGCCCGACGATGTCGTACGCACGAGGTTCGCTGTCACGCGGACGCACCGCCGTGACATCCATCCAAGCCTGATACAGGGCAGGCCGGATCAGATCGTTCATCGCCGCATCGACGATGGCAAAATCCTTGTGCTCGGTGTGCTTGAGGTATTCGACACGGGTCAGCAGCGCGCCCGCGTTGGCGACGATGAAGCGTCCCGGCTCGAACAGCAGCCCCAGGTCGCGACCGGCCAGTCGCTCACGCACGGCCTTGATGTAGTCGGCCGCCAGCGGAGGTTCTTCGTCGCGATAACGTACGCCAAGGCCGCCACCCAGATCGATGTGGTGCAGATGAATGCCGCAGTCGCCCAGACGATCAACCAGGTCCAGCAGACGATCCAGTGCATCGATGAACGGTTCGAGCGTGGTCAGTTGCGAGCCGATATGGCAGTCGACCCCGATCACTTCGAGGTTCGGCAGTTGCGAAGCGCGAATGTACACGTCTTCAGCCGCTGCAATGGCGATGCCGAACTTGTTTTCCTTGAGGCCCGTGGAGATGTAAGGGTGAGTGCCCGCATCCACGTCCGGATTGACCCGCAGCGATATCGGCGCACGAACGTTGAATTCAGCGGCCACTTCCTGCAGGCGCTCCAGCTCGTCGGTGGATTCGACGTTGAAGCAATGCACGCCGACTTCAAGGGCGCGACGCATGTCTTCGCGGGTCTTGCCGACACCGGAAAAGACGATCTTTTCGGCTTTGCCACCTGCCGCCAGCACACGCTCCAGCTCGCCACGCGAGACGATGTCGAAACCGGCGCCGAGGCGCGCCAGGACATTGAGCACGCCCAGGTTGGAGTTGGCTTTGACGGCGAAGCAGACCATGTGCGGCATGCCGCTCAGCGCGTCGGCGTAGGCACGGTATTGCGCTTCGATGTGAGCGCGCGAGTAGACATAGGTCGGCGTGCCGAAGCGCTCGGCAATGGCAGACAATGCTACCCCTTCCGCGAACAGCTCACCGTCGCGGTAGTTGAAGGCGTCCATTGGAGTCCCTTAAAGGTGCTTGTGCGATTGCGATTTGGCTTGTTCGTCCGGGGTCTTGGTGTCATCCGGCAGATACAGCGGGCCTTTCTGGCCACAGGCTGTAACAAGACAAGCGACCGCGACAAGCGCAGCAAGCGAAGAGATCAGGCGCTTCATGGCGAAATCCTTTGTAAAAGCATTAATTGCGCCCGAGTATACCGACCACCCGGCACCTTGCCTATGCGAGCGGCGTCCCGTCTGGCGGGCCTTTGGCGTGAAAGCCGCAGCAGAGCGGTGGTTGATCGGATTAATACGATCGTGTGTTGCCAATGATGAGTAAGCTTTGCATTTGCCTGCCTGCGTCCGTATCTTGCCCCTCTGCGCTATTTGCAGACACTTATCGAGGTTCCCGCAATGAGTTTGACCGAAGCCCGTTTTCACGACCTCGTCGATGCGACGCAGCAGGTGCTGGAAGATGTTTTCGACGAGAGCGGCCTGGATGTCGATCTGGAAAACTCGGCCGGCGTCCTCACCGTCAAGTTCGAAAACGGCTCGCAACTGATCTTCAGTCGTCAGGAGCCGCTTCGTCAGCTGTGGCTGGCAGCCCGCTCCGGCGGCTTTCATTTCGATTATGACGAAGAGAACAGCCGTTGGGCATGCGACACCAGTGATGAGCTGCTCAGCGAAATGCTTGCGCGCATCACCCTTGAGCAAGCCGGCGTCGAACTGGATTTCGACGAGATCTGATCGTGAGCCAGTCCCCCGTTCGACCGCCCAAGCCGCTTTTCAGCAACGTCAGCCCGGCAGTAGCCTCTCCGTGTATCAGCCTGTGTCGGCTCGATGAGCAGAAGGTTTGCCTGGGGTGCTTCCGTCATGTCGAAGACATCCGCGAATGGCGCTCGGCCGATGACGACCGCCGCCGCCAGATTCGCCATGAGGCCGATCAGCGTCGAGCCCGCGCCGAGGTTGATCAGGCCGCAGGCTGAAACCGCGTCGGGTTGTGTATTTATTGCGCTGTGTTAGTGTCAGGCCATGCCTCTGCAGATCAGGAGGCTCGTCAAACCCCGCCAATTGGTGGGGTTTTGTTTTATCAGGGAGAATAAAGGAGTCTGCCCAGACCATGACCACAGCACCTTCGATCATCCTCACCCGACTCGATGTACAGCGTCTTGAGAGCTTTATCGCCAGCCAGGACGAAGACACGCCGGGTATCCAGGCGTTGCAGGCCGAACTGGACCGCGCCGACCAGGTGGTTGGCCACGATGAAGTGCCTGCGGGCGTTGTGACCATGAATTCGCGTGTGCATTGCCGCGAAGAAGTCAGCGGCAAGGACTACCACCTCACGCTGGTTTATCCACAGGATGCGGGCGCGGACGGCACCGTCTCGGTCCTGGCGCCAATGGGCTCGGCGCTGCTGGGCCTGCAAATCGGCCAACACATCGACTGGCCTGCACCGGGCGGCAAGACCCTGAAGCTGACCTTGCTGGCAGTGGAGTATCAGCCGGAAGCGGCGGGCGAGTACGAGTAATCGAAGGCGCCGCATCCGTAGAGCGCGTCCGCATCCAGGATGCGGACGCAGAGCGTGCGGAACGATAGGCGCGCGAGGAAGGACAAGCGTACTTCAGGCCTGATCCATCGCCTCGTTCAGCAGCTTTTCCAGTTCGGCCTTGTGGCGCAGGAAGAGAATGCTTTGCCCGTGCTTGCCGTCCAGCAGACCGGACAGGTCCAGGTCGGTGATGTAACAGCGATAGCGCTGGGGCTCCAGGCGTTTGCCGAGGATTTGCTGCGCGACGGCGGCGTACAGTCGATCGCCGTATTCCAGCTCTGAAAACTCGCTGTTGTCGCAGTACAGGGTGGCGTTCAGTTGCCCTGGCGAGGTTTCCTCGATGATTGCCTGCACGTCGTAAAACGCCTTGTCCACTGCAATCGGCACCAGTCGATGTTCGACACGTCGTGCAGGCCCTGCACCGGAGGGCAGCATCTGATAGTAAAGGGTTTCCAGCGTAACCGGCGCGGACGGATCATCCAGCGGCAATGAAGCGCCGCGGCGATAAACCAGCGCATGAAGAAAGCGCTGCAGCGGCACCAGCAGGCTTTGTTCATCGTGATACGGCAGACGCTGGTGCCAGAGCGAATTGTGTTCGTCGAGTACATACAGGTCAGCATCCGGCTCGTTGACCCGGTAGAACACCTGAATGCACTCCGGCTGACCCAGCGGCAGGATCAGGGACAGATCGTGATCATCGAGTGCCTGCGGGTCCAAGTGCAACGGGCTGTAGGACGATAGTTCCTCACCCAGGTACTTGAACAGACCCGGCAGGCTGTTGACCACCACATGTCCGATCTGACCCGGCTTCATCTCCAGCACGTGATACTGCTGCTGCACCTGAATCAGGTAACGGTGATTGAGCCGCCTCTCCAGTAACAAACGCGCCGTGCCGATCAGCTCTTCAACACGCTGGGCAATCGCGGGCGCGCGGTTGTGGCAGAAGCAGCGCACGTGAATCTGCGGCTGCTTACCACTCTGCGGCAGGCTGCCGAGCAGTTCGCTCATGCAGTCGAGCAGGGCGTGCGGGCCGTCGTAGCGGCTGACCAGGGTTTCGTTCCAGGTATTGAGGGTGATCTGGTCCAGCGTCAGCACTAGATTTTCCCGGACACCCGCATAACTGAGCGAGTCGGTGCGCTCGGTGGTCATCAGAATATTCAGGTCGCGGTGATGCCTGAGCGGATCGACGCCGACATTGATCAACAGCAGGATCTCACTGGGCGTGCTGGGCATCAGCAACGCCTCATCGCTGACCTCGGGCAGTGGCAGTTGAATGCTCTGCTGCAAGGCGCCCATCAGGTTGAACAGCTCGAACTCGCTCAGGTCACTGGTGCCCGGGTGCAATGCCACGCGGGTGGTGCTGTCGATCACGGTATTGCGATGGCACCAGGTCAGCAGGTCAAGCAATTCACGGCTGCGTTTGATAGGTGAGAAATTCGGCCACTCATGAATGCCCAGATTGCCGTTGAACAAGGCCCACTGATGCTTGCCGGGCTCGCGCTTATCGGGGGAATGCACCAGCGTCAGCGTATCTTCGGCAAGGTCAGGGGCGATGCCCGGGTTGATGAACTCGACCTTGCCCGCCTTGCGCTCAAAAGCCGCATAAAGGCGCCGCCCCAGAATGGTCAGGTCGCGGGCGTTGAGCGCATCGGCAGTGCTTTGCGTTTTGGCGAATCGGCTCTGAAAGCGGTAGCTGTAATTCAACTCGTTGACCAGTGCGCGGCGCTCGCCGGCCACCTGGCGGACTTTCCACTGGCTGCGGCTGTCGAGGAGCGCCAGTTGTCGCTCGTCCCAACCCCACTCCGTCGTCAGGCGTTCCAGCAGTTGACGCTGCCAACCGACGTTGCGCAGGCGGGTCGACCCGGTGAGCTTCTTGTTGACCTTCAGGTACAGACTACGCCGCACCAGCTCCAGGCGCTCCGGCTCGTTACGTGCCTGAAGGTGCTCCTCGATACGCCGGTACACGACCACGTAAGGGTCCAGCTCATCCGGGTCCAGTTGATTGGCGAACACCGCTTGCTTGAAACGCAGACTCAGGCACTGCACGCGAGGATGCTCGCTGGAATAGACCTCGATCAACAGCAGCTTGAGCACAGACTTGTAGGGCGACTCGATGCCTTTGAACAACTGCCACAATCCGGCACCGATGAACTCGGCCGGAGGAATGTGCGACATCGGACCGAGATCGAGCACCTCGCTGGCGCGGATGAAGCGCTTGCTCAGCAGGGTATGGGTGTAATCCTCGTAATTCTGCTCCTCATAGACCGGCACCAGCCACCACATCGGGGTGCGCCCGGCGAGCCAGATCGCCGTGCGATAAAACTCGTCGAGCAACAGGTAATGCTGAGTAGTCCCGCAATCGTCCGAGCTGAGCTGCGAATCGCGCTCGCCACTCTTGAAACGCTGTGGGTCGATCAGAAAGAAATGCGCCTCTGCGCCCATCGTCGCAGCCCAGGCTTCAAGTGCCTGGCATTTCTTGCGCAGTTCGGCGATAGCCTCCGGGTCCAGCTCGCTGTCGTGGCAGACCCAGACATCCATATCGCTTTGTTCAGCCTGAGCCAGTGTGCCGAGGCTGCCCATCAGAAACAGGCCATGAATCGGCTGGGGCGGGTTGCCGTGCCGGGCCTTGTAGGAGAAGGAGCGTGTCAGCCGCTGCGCCTCGGCCAGGGCCAGCGTGTCCGGCTCGTAATGCGAAACGCCAGCAGGCGTGCTGCCGGAAACATAACCGGGCAACAGCGGATGGTTGACGTGAAAGAACAGCGGCAGCAGGGTCAGAACGCTCTGCTGGCGAGTCGACATACCTTCCAGCGCACGCGCGTATCGCCCGTCGTTGAGCGACAGGAAACGGTTACGCAGCTGGCTGAGAACCTTGCGGTCGATGCCCTCATCCAGGTCGGGGCGAATTTCAGGATTACGCGTCATCACAACTCAAGGCATCTGGCCTGTGCAGGCGTGGAATTACCGAGAAAGATGGCGGAGAAGGTTTGCAGCCGAGGGAAGCGGATCCGGTCGGATGGTTATTCTGGCGCCAACGTCCTGTATCGACTGGCGCTCGAATAAGTGAAGGGCCTGCCACGCTTTTTTGTGCGCAGGCCCTACGCCTGTCAGGCAGCTTGTTTAGAGACGTTGAGGATGGTCAGCAATGATTGGGCATGCTGGGCGGCCTCGAGCCCGAGGCTGGTCAGATAACCGCCATCGACCTGGGTCGTCAGCCCTTTATCGAAGAGTCTTTGTGCTGCTGCGACGGCCGTGGGTGCCGCTACATGGTGGACTTTGAGGCCTTCCTGGGTGTTTCCCAGATTGAACAGTGCAAGGATTTCCAGTTCGGCAACCAACTCAGGGGTATACGACATAGGTACTCCAGACTTTTTGTAGTAGTACGACCTCACCGGCTGGTGGGTGTGCTCTGGAATCGACGTGTCCGATCTGCGCTCGTCGGTTCTGGATGACCGTTAAAGCCGGTTTGGCGTTTGGCCCCGGAGGATCAAGCGGCAGCGGGGCATTTGCAGTGTAGTCAGCGTCTGAAGTGTTTGCAGCATATATCTTGCTGGCATGCTCGGACCGCAGGATTACTTTTCCGGCGGCAGGTCGGGCAGGGCGCGCAGCGCTGCTTCATACCATTGAGTGTCGAACGGACGGTCCTGCTCCAGCAAGGCATCGATCTCGATAGCCAGCACGTGGGCCATCATCTCCAGAATATCCTCACGCTCATAGTTCACCAGGGTCAGCATGTTGAAGACCGCTCTGGCTGCAGGCGGATTACCGGCTTCGATCTGGTTTTCGATGGCTTCGATCAGGGTCGAGGCAGCAAAGTCTTCTTCGTCATTATCGATGTCGTCGGTCATGGTCACTCCTCAAGTAAGACAGGCAGTCTAACCGGCGACCTGAAAACAACAAACCCCGGAGGTCCGGGGTTTGTCAGTACATTGGCGAAGATCAGTCCGCTGTCGGCTGGCCCATTGGCACAGGCTCTTTGCTGCGCCAGTGCGGCAGGGATTCCCAGTAGCGTTCGCCCTTGGCATCGTCGTACATGCCTTCCCAGCGCGAAATGACCAGCACTGCCAGGGCATTGCCGATCACGTTCAAGGCGGTACGCGCCATGTCCATGATCCGGTCGACACCGGCGATGAATGCCAGGCCTTCCAGTGGAATACCGGCACTGCCCAGGGTCGCCAGCAGCACGACGAAGGAAACGCCCGGTACACCCGCGATGCCTTTGGAGGTGACCATCAGGGTCAGTACCAGCATCAACTGCGCGCCAATTGACAGGTCGATGCCGTACAACTGAGCGATGAAGATCGCTGCGATGCTCTGATAGAGCGTCGAGCCGTCGAGGTTGAACGAGTAGCCCGTAGGCACCACGAAGCTGCAGATCGCCTTCGGCGCGCCATACGCTTCCATCTTCTGGATCACGCGTGGCAGCACGGTTTCGGAGCTGGCGGTGGAGTAGGACAGAATCAGCTCGTCCTTGAAGATGCGCATCAGCTTGACGACCGAAAAACCGAATGCACGAGCGATCAACCCCAGCACCACAAAGGCGAAGAAGGCGATGGCCACATAAACCAGAATCACCAGCTTGGCGAGCGGCAACAGGGAGGCGAAGCCGAAGTTGGCGACAGTCACCGCAATCAGGGCAAACACGCCGATCGGCGCGTAGTTCATGATCATGTGAGTGACCTTGAACATGGTTTCCGAGACACCCTGAAATAGTTTCACCAGCGGCTCACGGACCTCGGCCTGCAGGCTGGAAAGCCCCAAACCGAACAGCACTGAGAAGAAGATGATCGGCAGCATCTCGCCACGCGCCATGGCAGCGAAGATGTTGGACGGGATCAGGTTGAGAATAGTCGCGATAAATGCGTGATCGTGCTGAACCTCGGCCGTAGTCTGCTGATACTTGGAGATATCAACGGTGCCCAGGGTGCTCATGTCGATGCCGGTGCCCGGATGGAACACGTTAGCCAGCACCAGGCCCACCAGAATCGCGATAGTGGTGACGACTTCGAAATAGAGGATGGTCTTGAGACCGATACGCCCCAACTTCTTGGCATCGCCCACACCCGCGATGCCGACGATCAGCGAGGCAACAACGATAGGGATAACGATCATCTTGATCAGACGAATGAAGATATCGCCTGCGGGCTGCAGGATGTTGGTGATCCACCAGGCCTTTTCTGCGCTGAAATGATTGAGTAACGCCCCCACAGCGATACCCAGTACCAGTCCGATCAGAATCTGCCAGGCCAGACTCAGCTTTGCCTTCTTCATATTATTACCCTTGTTCAAAGTGGCTTGGGCACGTCCAAAACCAATGCGCCGAGCTGCTTTTTCACAGCAGTTTCGGGGCAGAAGCTCCCTTTGGAAATGTCCCGAGAAGGTCACCGCAGACGAGCATCCCAGCTCTGTAGCAGGCGAAAAAAGTCGCAACTATTCCCATGGCACGCGTATACGTCTAATGCCGTAAACGACTACCTCATGCATGATCGGCATACAAATACGGGAGAAATGTGTTGATTTATGTCACGCGGGAGGATGGCTATTCGGCGCGAAGCTGGCTATTACGTCGCCTTAAGCTGAACAGGGGGATACGGATACAAAGACGCGATACAAAGACCCGGACTCGACTACCAGGCCTATTTACCTGATGTACGGTAGCTGAGAGCCCAGGCCAGTCTGTCCGCAGACAGAACGCCGGCCCGAGCAATCTGAACGGGTGCGGGACCCGTCAGCCCTTACCTTTGGTACGGGTCATGTGCGGGCCGCTGTTTTTCTCGAGGTACTCGATGATCATCCCGGCCACGTCCTTGCTGGTGGTCACTTCAATGCCTTCCAGGCCAGGCGAGGAGTTGACCTCCATCACCAGAGGGCCGTGATTGGAACGCAGGATATCCACACCCGCCACGCTCAGTCCCATGACCTTGGCTGCACGCAACGCGGTCATGCGCTCTTCAGGCGTGATCTTGATCAGGCTGGCGCTGCCACCGCGGTGCAGGTTGGAGCGAAACTCGCCCGGTTTGGCCTGACGCTTCATCGAGGCAATGACCTTGTCACCGACCACGAAGCAGCGAATGTCGGCGCCGCCCGCTTCCTTGATGTACTCCTGAACCATGATGTCCTGCTTGAGGCCCATGAAGGCTTCGATCACCGATTCGGCCGCCGTGGCCGTTTCGCACAGCACCACGCCGATCCCCTGAGTGCCTTCAAGCACCTTGATGACCAGCGGCGCGCCATTGACCATCTGGATCAGGTCGGGAATGTCGTCGGGCGAGTGAGCGAAACCGGTGACCGGCAAGCCGATCCCCCGGCGTGACAGGAGTTGCAACGAGCGCAGCTTGTCCCGCGAACGGGCAATGGCGACCGATTCATTGAGCGGAAACACGCCCATCATTTCAAACTGACGCAACACCGCACAGCCATAGAAAGTCACCGAAGCACCGATGCGCGGGATCACCGCATCGAAGCCCTCCAGAGGTTTGCCGCGGTAGTGGATCTGCGGCTTGTGGCTGGCGATGTTCATATAGGCGCGCAGGGTGTCGATCACCACCATCTCATGGCCACGCTCGATGCCAGCTTCGACCAGACGACGGGTGGAATACAGACGCGGATTACGCGAAAGCACAGCGATCTTCATGCAACACCTGAGGAAGTAGAGGCCGGGAACACCGGCTTGTCTTGTACGTAAGTTATGCCCGGATTGACCACCAGCTGGCCGTCGATCAGAGCCTTGGAACCCAGCAGCAGTCGATAACGCATCGACTTGCGGCAGGCCAGTGTGAATTCCACCGGCCAGATACGATCACCCAGCGCCAGCGTGGTGCGAATGACATAACGCACCTGCGCCTGACCGTTGGAGCTTTTAATGGTTTTCATGGCAACCAGTTGCGCCTCGCAGCGACGATGGCGCAACTGCACCACCGTGCCAAGATGCGCGTTGAAGCGCACCCATTTCTGGCCATCGCGTTCAAAAGGTTCGATTTCCGTGGCATGCAGACTCGACGTGCTCGCACCGGTATCGATTTTTGCCCGCAGGCCTGCCACCCCCAGATCGGGGAGCGCCACCCACTCGCGCAGGCCGATGACTGTCAGATGATCGAATGTCTTCAATGTGATTCCGTACTTCTCAAGACTTCTGCCAGGCCTCGGGACTTATCCGGGCCAGGGCTTTGAATGCAGGTTTTGCGAACAGATAACCCTGCATCAGGGAAATGCCGCAGTCGGCGAGAAAGTCCCGTTCCTCCACCTGCTCTATACCTTCGGCAATCAGCTTAATCCCCAAGTCCGAACACATTGTGACAACCCCACGAACAATGGACTGACGCGCGCGATTGCGGTGAATGTCGCGGATCAGGTTCATGTCGAGCTTTATCAGGTCGGGTTGGAAATCCGCGAGCAGCGTCAGCCCGGAATACCCGGCCCCGAAATCATCGATGGCGGTCATGAAGCCGAACTCGCGATACTCGCGCAGAATGTTGCTCAAATGACCGTTGTTGTTCACATGCTCGCTTTCGATGGTTTCGAAAATCAAACGCTCGATAGGGAAGTTGTGTTGCCTGGCGGCCTCCAGCGTACTGCGGATGCACAGCTCGGGACGATACACGGCGTTGGGCAAGAAGTTGATCGAGAGACGCTCGGTCATGCCCAGTTTCGCGGCACCAGCAATGGCGGTGGTGCGGCAGCTTTGATCGAATCGATAGCGGTTCTGGTCGGTGACCTGACTCAGGACTGACATTGCGCCCTCGCCATTAGGCCCGCGAACCAGCGCCTCATGGGCGAAAATCGACTGGTCGTGAAGGTTCACGATCGGCTGATAGGCGTAGTCAAACGAGAAATCCAGCTCTGGACTGCCAGTGCATCCAGCACACCCTTTTCTAGGGGCGGTCAACGAAGTTGGAAAATCTGTCACGTCGCGCTCCATTTAGGTGTGGGGCAATAAAAAGATGAATAGCTGTTTTTGACAAGCACATATCGGTTACTTCATGTTCATGGCGGCGCAGAAAAAGGGGGCGAGCGTATGCCGTCGCTTTGTTTATCTGGCCTGGTAAAGTTCAGACTGTCACATTGATGAGGAATTCAAATGGCGCAAAAGCCAGAAGAAGACGATAAGGTCCGCCTGGATAAATGGCTCTGGGCCGCGCGCTTTTTCAAAACACGTGCGCTGGCCAAAGCGGCTATCGAAAGCGGCAAGGTGCACTGTCGCGGCGAACGTTGCAAGCCCGGCAAGGAGCCGCGTATCGGTGACGAGTTTCAGATTCGCATGGGCTTCGACGACCGCACGGTGGTGGTCGAGGCATTATCCATCGTTCGGCGTGGCGCGCCGGAGGCTCAAACGCTGTATCACGAGACGCCCGAGAGCATCGCCAGACGCGAGAGCGCGGCGGCTCAGCGCAAGGCCGGCAACCTGGGTGTAACCACCGACGGAAAGCCGACCAAGAAGCAACGCCGGGAGCTTTTCGGTTTCCGCGCCAGCCAGAGCAACGACTGAAACACTCACCGGGCAGCTCCGGCTATCAGTCCGAAGTGCCATCCAGCTTGGAAGCGCACCGGATAGCTCCTAAAATGCCGGTCAATCCGCATGGCCCACGGCGCTTTCGAGTGCCGGACGGCGTTTGCTCAGCCGCGTGCCATCCATTGTCATTACTTCAGATACCTTTCCTACCTATGCATGATTTCCCGGACATCGATTTCACCCAGCGCTTCATCTTCGACGAAAGCGACGTTCGCGGAGAACTGGTCGCTCTGGAGCGCAGTTACGCCGAAGTGCTCGCCAAGCATCCCTATCCGGAGCCGGTCGCGCAGTTGCTCGGCGAACTGATGGCGGCGGCTGCGCTGCTCGTCGGCACCCTCAAATTCGACGGCCTGTTGATCCTGCAGGCTCGCTCCAGCGGCGCAGTGCCATTGCTGATGGTCGAGTGCTCCAGCGAGCGTGAGTTGCGTGGCATCGCTCGCTACGACGAATCGCTGATCAACCCCGGCGCGGGCCTTCAGGACATGATGCCTGACGGATCGCTTGCGCTGACCGTAGACCCGCGCCAGGGCCAGCGTTATCAGGGCATCGTGGCGCTGGACGGGGTCGACTTGTCGGAAAGCCTCTCCAACTATTTCGTGATGTCCGAGCAGTTGGGTTCGCGTTTCTGGCTCAAGGCTGACAGTCACCGTGCGCGTGGCTTGCTGCTGCAACAATTGCCCGCCGCGCAGATCACCGACGCTGAAGAGCGTGATGCCAACTGGGAGCATGTCATCACCCTGGCCAACACCCTCACGGCCGAAGAAATGCTGAGTCTGGATAACCAGACCATCCTGCATCGCCTGTTTCACGAAGACCCGGTTCGCCTGTTCGATATTCAACCGATCTGCTTCCGTTGCAGTTGCTCTCGCGAACGATCTGCCAATGCGCTGGTCAGTCTCGGGCTGGAGGACGCGCAGCAATTGGTTATCGAGCACAACGGCACGATCGAGATCGACTGCCAGTTCTGCAACGAACGCTATCTGTTCGATGCCACTGACGTCGCGCAGCTGTTTGCTGGCGGCGGTGTCGATTCGCCATCTGACACGCGCCATTAATCATCGCGTAAAGGGCCTCAGAATACGGTGTGGGCCCCTGTAATGCTGTTCTGACAGGAGGGTCCTACCATTTCCGGGCATTTCTGGCATAATCCGGCCCACTTTTACGCTGTAGTAGTGGTTGTTTTTTTACTACAAAACCGTTTGGAGCACTCGGCCACAGGCCGACGGGGAACCTCATGACGCAAACCAACAACGCTGTGTACACCGATCTGAGCACCGACGAACTGGTCAAGGAAGCCCTTGCCCGCAAAGAAGGCGTACTTTCCGATACTGGCGCACTGGTTGTGGAGACAGGCCATCGTACTGGCCGTTCGCCGGTCGATCGTTTCATCGTTGAAGAGCCGAGCACTCAGGACGCCATCGCCTGGGGCCCGATCAACCGCAAGTTCCCGGCCGAGAAATTCGACGCCCTGTGGAACCGTGTCGGTGCGTACCTCGCCGAGCGCGAGCGCTTCGTTTCCCATGTTCATGTAGGCTCCGATCCTGCGCACTACCTGCCCGTCAAGATGACCACCGAGACTGCGTGGCACAATCTGTTCGGCCGTTGCCTGTTCATCAACCCTGAACAGTACAACCCGGCTGGCAAGGACGAGTGGGAAATCCAGAACGCGCCATGGTTCGTTTGCGACCCTGAGCGTGACGGCACCAACTCCGACGGCACCGTGGTCATCAACTTCGCAGCCCGCAAGGTGCTGATCGCAGGCATGCGTTATGCCGGCGAAATGAAGAAAGCCATGTTCTCGGTGCAGAACTTCCTGCTCCCGGCTTCCGACGTTCTGCCGATGCACTGCGCAGCCAACATGGGCGAAGAGGGCGATGTAACCCTGTTCTTCGGCCTGTCCGGCACCGGCAAAACCACCCTGTCCGCCGACGAAAGCCGTTACCTGATCGGTGACGACGAACACGGCTGGGGCGAAGGCGTGGTGTTCAACATCGAAGGCGGTTGCTATGCCAAGTGCATCGACCTGTCCGAGAAGAACGAGCCGGTCATCTGGAAAGCCATCCAGCACGGCGCGGTACTGGAAAACGTCGTACTCGACCCGGTTACCAAAAAAGCCGATTACGCCGACAGCAGCCTGACCCAGAACAGCCGTGCGGCCTACCCGCGCGAACTGATCGAAAAACGCGCACCGAAAAACCTCGGTGGCGAGCCGAACGCCGTTATCTTCCTGACCTGCGACCTGACCGGCGTACTGCCGCCTGTGTCGATCCTCAGCGAAGAACAGGCCGCCTACCACTTCCTGTCGGGTTACACCGCACTGGTCGGCTCGACTGAAATGGGTTCGGGTTCGGGCATCAAGTCCACCTTCTCCACCTGCTTCGGCGCACCGTTCTTCCCGCGTCCCGCTGGCGAATACGCAGAACTGCTGATCAAGCGCATCCGTGGCTTCAAATCCAAGGTCTACCTGGTCAACACCGGCTGGACCGGCGGCGGCTACGGCGTCGGCAAGCGCTTCAACATCCCGACCACCCGTGGCGTGATCGCAGCGATCCAGAGCGGCGCACTGATCGGTGCCGAAACCGAGCACCTCGACACCATCAACCTCGACGTACCGAAGTCGGTACCCGGCGTCGATACCGGCCTGCTCAACCCACGTAACACCTGGGCTGACAAAGCCGCCTACGACGAAGCAGCAAAAGCACTGGCTGGCCTGTTCGTGGAGAACTTCAAGAAGTTCGACGTGAGCGACGCCATCAAGGCTGCGGGTCCGAAGTTGTAATTAAACATCTTCAGGGTCACACGCCCGTGTGACCCTCGAAAATGCTCAAGCAAACGCCTCGACTTGTCGGGGCGTTTGCTTGTCTGGAATACTGATTTCCACTGAGAACGATGGCCAGGAGGTGTGTTGTGGGGGTAACCGGGATTCAGATACGGCGTTTCGTGCCGAGCGACGAGCAAGGTGTATCGGCGATGATTCTGCCCATCCAACGCGAAGAGTTCGGTATTCCCATCAAAGCCGAAGACCAGCCTGACCTGAAAGCGATTCCGGACTTTTACCAGACCGGCACGGGGGATTTCTGGGTCGCGGTACAAGACGATCAGGTCATCGGCAGCATCGGCCTCAGGGACATCGGCGCAGGCCAGGCAGCACTGCGCAAGATGTTTGTCGCCGCGCCGTTTCGCGGCCGGGAATTCTCCGTTGCAGCCAGACTGCTCGAGCGCCTGATCGAGGAATCAACTCGCAAGGGCGTCACCGAAGTATTCCTGGGCACGACCGACAAGTTTCACGCTGCGCATCGCTTCTATGAAAAGCACGGCTTTAGAGAGATCACGAAGGAGGACCTGCCTGCGAGCTTTCCGTTGATCGCGGTGGACAGCAAGTTCTATGTGCTGGGCCTGAAAGAACAATGACGTGGCTACACCGCAGCGGTGTCGGCGAACCGCAATGCAGCAGAACGCGGACAGCCATAGAGGGCACGCGAACCCGCGTGCTCCGTCACAGGCGCTCAAGTCCCCTGAGTGCCTGACTGGCTTTTCAGCGTGTTAAAAATGTCCATCGCCGAGCTGTCCCCCGATGTAATGTTGGCGGCGTAATGGGCGGGGTATTGGGCTTTTTCTATGGGTGGCAGCTGATCATAATGGGCGAGAAGCATGACCAGCGTTTGAGTACTTTTGCCGGTTTCGTTGTATTCGTCGGTATACCTTTGGCAGATGGCCCTTTTCCATACTTGCTCTTGAGAGTAGTTTTCGGAGTAAGCAGCATTTCTTTCGTTTATTGTGAAGTCGCCACCCTCGTCATAAATAATCAACCTCAGTTGATCCTGAGATAAACCCGCGAATGGGTTTTTTCCTGCCCCGTTGTTGAACGAAGTCGCTTGCACGGCTCTTTCGAGCAATGCAGGGTCGTCCGTATCCGGAATCTCTGCGTCGTGCAGTTTCCTATTGGCGTGATAGCTGTTGCCTGCAATTTTGTCACTAATACTGTTTGCCAGAGACCTCAGGCTTTTGAAGTCAAGACTGCTGTCGCGAGCCTGAGCTCGTGCGGCACTACTACTTAATTGACGGGACAATGTCGAGAAGGTGGCACCGTCAATAGCAGATGCAGAATCAAGTTCTTTCAGGCTGGAGTTTAAAGTCGTGGCGGAGGTGCTTTTCTCGACAGTCGTTAGTGTAGTTTTATGGGTGAGGTGTGTGAGGGATGTTGTATCAATCATGCTGCGTCCTCGCGGCAGAGGCCAATCCATGGCTTTATATTCACTCTTTATATCGGCCCAGCCAGACACCGCTTTAGTTTTCCGCTGAAAAGCGTGCGTATCAAAATGCGACACGCACGCTCCGGGGGCTTATTTCATGGTGAATTCAGCAGCCCACGCGTAGGTGGACAGATTGGTGGCGCGAGACGTCGCCGCGCAGACAGCGCCGCCTTCAGAGTTTGAAGGCGTGCGCACAGTGAATGCGTCGGTCAGATAAAATGCCTCCAGTTAATTTAATAGATAAACGTTAAAGCGACGCATGAGGCGTATCGCTATCTTACTGTGCCCGTCAGGAGCAATTTTTAACTTGCTGAAATTAGTTATTGTTTTTTAACACAAGCGACACGGAAGGCAAGTAGGAAACTTCTGATTCTTCGTGCGTTGGCGAAAGAAATTTTTAATTCTTGTCTTTTAGCGCTGCATTGGATTAACTGCGCTGGCGAGAGCTAAACATGTAAGTATATTGCGCCCTACAAGGCTGAAGGGCGCAATAACTTTCTTCACGTCACCGCATAAAACTTGCGCACATACCCCGTGCTGGTCCATTTGCAGGGCGCGCCCTGGGCGACGAATACGGTATCGCCGGTATTCACACTCAGGCTCGAGCCGTTTTCCAGGCTCAACACTACGCTGCCTTCGATCAGGTTCATCAGTTCATGGATCTTGTGCGGCCGCGAGATGCGCTCGTAGGGTGTGGAGTCCCAGACGCCGATGCGCAAAGTGCTTGCGGTGTCTTCAAACAGGTTGTTGCTGCGGCACTGCGGCAGCGCGCTGATCATGATCGCCGGGTCTGGCGGTGAGGACGGTGTGAGCATGGCGAGGCGGTCCAGGGCGGTGACACCGGGTTTGTCGGGGCCGCTGGCCTGAGTGGATGCGCAGAACGCCCAGAGGCTGTCCGGTTGCGCTTCGATACGTACTTGCGTGCCGCGCCCGATCACGGCACTTTCGCCGGTGCTGATGGTGATGCTGCCGGTGCCAGAGGTCAGCGTGACGCTGCCGCGATGCATCACCAGCATTTCGGTGTAGGGGTAGGCCTCTACCGAGAGCGCCGTACCCAATTCAACGATGCCAGCCGCAATACCCTGTTCATCGACAAATGCCGTGCGGCGGCCACTGTCGAACGGGTCATGCGCATCAATGGGGCCGGTGGTGAATTCGGTATCTACCGGGCTGAGGTCAGCGCGGGCCAATAGCAGGACTGTGGGGTGGGGCATTGAGTCGGGCTCCTGAAGTTGAAGAGTGGCTGATCGTTCCCACGCTCTGCGTGGTAATGCCTTTCGTGACGCTTTGCGTCACATGCTCAAGACCGGACGCAGAGCGTCCAGAACTGCATGCCAACGCAGAGCATTGGCACGATGATGTTCTTCCGGGCGATCAGCCGATCGCCTGGGTAATCAGCGCAAACTGGCGCACACCCTGACTGGCTTGCGGGACTGCGCCCATGCTCATGCAGGTCACGCTATCGACGCGCTTGAGGCCGGCGTCCTCCAGCCAGTCGGCCATGCCGCTGTCGGTCGGGATGTCGATACGTACGAAGGCATAAGGCACGCGGGCCAGCAGTTCTCCGATCATGTGTTTGGCCTGGTCGACGCTCTGGGCGACGACAGGGCCGAGGCACAGACCGCGGCCGAACGGGCGCAGCAGAGCAAAGGCCTGTAACTGGCCGTCGTGCTCGATGCCGACGGCGTGCTCAAGGTTGTTCAGCACATCGCCCAGCGTCACCGAGCGGTCCATGCCCGAACCGGCGTTGGCCAGTTCCAGCACGCGAGGGTGGTCAGCCTCGCTCAGCCCCCGGCAACGTTCCTGTGCCTTCAATTCGGTGGTGCCGGTCGGTTGGGCCTGCCCCTGACGCTGCTGGATCTCGCCAAAACTGACAAACCCCATCTTCGCGTAGAGCGGCGCACCCGCCAGTGTGGCGTTGAGGACCGCCGTGCGGGGCGCGACGCAGCCGACGGCCAGCTCCATCAACTTGCGACCAATGCCCTTGCCCTGATAGTCGTCGCTGACGATCACCAGACCAATGGTGGAAAACTCGCCCTGATGGCAGGCAAAGGCACTGCCGATCAACCGCCCGTTGTGTACCGCGACAAAGCCTTGGGCGACACGTTGCAGCATGGCCCAGTCCTCAAGCCGATGCGGCCACTTCAAGGCGATGGATAACTCGTGCGCGTTGCCGACGTCGGCTGCGGTCATGGGGCGAAATTCAAAATCGAGGCGTTGCTGAGCGAGCATGACGTGTCTCCGTCCAGAAGGATGCACAGGCAATAAAAGGATGCGTCAGGCATGTTGTATCCCACCTGCTGCGGACGGTGACAAGAGGGCTGCACGCATTCGGCAGATTCCACGAAGTGCCGTTCGCCAGACCACAGTTACTGCTTAAATCGGCGCGGCCTCCGGCAGCAAATGCTTAGGGTTTTCACCCCGTGTTCAAGCCTTTTATATAGGGCTCGGAGTTTGTCGCCCGCCAAGCGCTGGCGCGGCGCAGTTTCTGCGGCGCAAACGCGCGGGTTTGAGCCCGAGCGCCCTGAAAAGGGTCATAAAAGCGCCGAAAACCGGGCTCTGCCCAAGGCTGGAGCGCCCCGCAAAGTCTGCTGAGCGCGCACCTCAAAACGGTGGTTTCTATCAAGCAGCCATCACTTTTAACGCCATCTGCTGATTTCACGGTGTTGTAATGAGGTTGTGCTGCAGCGTGCATCACCGCCCCTGGACATCAGGCCGGATTGCTCGTCATGCCATGACCTCAACGAACTTTCAGGACCGCACACAATGAGCTTTCTTCGACCAAAATTCATTACGTTCGACTGCTACGGCACCTTGACCAATTTCCACATGGGCACCATGACGCGCGAGCTGTTTGCCGACCGCGTTGCGGCTGAACAGATGGATCAGTTCGTCAAGGATTTTTCGGCGTATCGTCTGGATCAGGTCATGGGTGACTGGATGCCGTACGACGAAATCCTCAAGGTCGCACTGGCTCGCACCTGCAGGCGCTGGAACGTTGAATACCGCGAAGAAGGCCAACTGTATTACGACGCCGTGCCGACCTGGGGCCCGCATGCCGATGTGCCCGCCGGCCTGTCGAAAATCGCCGACAAGATCCCGCTGGTGATTTTCTCCAACGCCAGCGACAGCCAGATCATGTCCAACGTCGAAAAGCTCGGCGCGCCGTTCCACAAGGTGTTCACCGCTGAACAGGCCAAGGCCTACAAACCGCGTCTGGCTGCTTTCGAGTTCATGCTCGACAACCTGGGTTGCGGCCCGGAAGACATCTTGCATGTGTCCTCAAGCTTCCGTTACGACCTGTTCTCGGCGCATGACATGAAGATCAGGAACAAGGCATTCGTGGCGCGTGGTCATGAGCAGCCAGCCAACAGCAGCTTCGAATACCACCAGATTCCCGATATCGGCGGACTGGCCGGGCTGGTCGGTTTGTAAGCCAGGCCCGGCGCCTGACACCGGCATTTTTCAAGGTGCTCTTCGATGAGTGACAAGGGGAACGAGATGCGCAGTGAGTCTTACTGGCTCGATACGGCTCCAGGCTTTACCGGCGCGCAGGACGGCGCAGTGGAGGGGCAGGCTGACGTGGTAGTGGTCGGTGGCGGTTTCACCGGCCTTGCGGCGGCGCGTGCATTGGCCTTGAAAGGTGCCAGCGTGGTGGTTCTGGAAGCAGGCCGGGTGATCGGCGAAGCGTCGGGCCGCAACGGCGGACAGTGCAATACCGGCGTGGCCCAGGACTATGCGTCGCTGAGCGCAACCCTGGGTGCCGATCAGGCACGCGACTATTACAAGGCTTACGAAAGTGCGGTGCAGAGCGTCGTGACCGTGATCGAGCAGGAAAACATCGCCTGCGACATCAAGCGTAACGGCAAGCTCAAGCTGGCGGCCAAGCCAGGGCATTACGAAGGACTGGCGCGCACCTGCGAGCTGATCCGCCGTGAAGTCGATGCTGACGTCGAGCTGCTGTCCGCCCAGGACGTGCGCGCCGAAATCGATTCGAACGAGTTTCACGGCGGCCTGCTGCAGCGCAACGGCATACAGATGCATGTCGGACGTTTCGGTCTGGGTCTCGCCGACGCGGCGGTGCGTCATGGCGCAAGGGTCTATCAGAACGCAACGGTAAAGGACTGGAAGGCCAACCGTGGCGGCTTTGTGGTCAACACCTCTAAGGGCTCGATCCAGGCCGGCCAGCTACTGCTGGCGACCGGTGCCTGCCAGCATGGCGGACTGGGCTGGTATCGCCGGCGCATCGTGCCGGTCGGCAGTTTCGTCATCGTCACTGAAGTGTTGCCGCAAGCGCTGATCGACCAACTGTTCCCCCACCAGCGCGCTTACGTGACCAGCCGTTTGATCGGCAACTATTTCCGCCTCACGCCGGACAACCGCCTGCTGTTCGGCGGGCGGGCGCGTTTCGCCATGTCCAACAGCAGCTCCGATGCCAAGAGCGGCAAGGTGCTGCAGGCGGCCATGGTGCAGATGTTTCCGCAACTGGCACACGTCAAGGTCGACTACTGCTGGGGCGGACTGGTGGACATGACCTCGGACCGTCTGCCGCGTGCAGGCGAACACAACGGGGTCTTCTACTCGATGGGTTACAGCGGCCACGGTGTACAGATGTCAGTGCACATGGGGCGGATGATGGCCGAAGTCATGGAAGGCAAGGCACAGGCCAATCCGTGGAAGGACCTGAGCTGGCCAGCCATTCCCGGTCACTTCGGCAAGCCATGGTTTCTGCCGCTGGTAGGCGCGTATTACCGCTACCAGGACAGCCGCCACTGAGTGTTTGTTTGACCGTCGTCGTGTGTGTTTGAAGGACGCTCCGGCCAACCGTGAGCAATTCGGAATTTCCCCTTTTCGACAGGTAGAACTGATATGGATGATAACAAAACCGACTCCGCGTTGATCACAGGCCAAGACAGCCTGCGGGTTTTCGAAGGTCTCAATCGTGGCCTGTCGCGGCGCGATGCGTTGCGCATGCTGGGTGTTGCAGGTGTGGTTGCGGCGGGCTCCACCAGCCTGTTCGGCGCGGCCGGCAAGGTCTTTGCCGATGACGCGGATGCCCCTGTCAAAGGCAAGCCGGGCGGCCGCATTCGCGTTGCCGGCATGTCCAGTTCTACCGCCGACACGCTGGATCCGGCCAAAGGCGCGCTGTCTACCGACTACGTGCGTCATTTCATGTTCTACAACGGCCTGACCCGTTTCGACAGCCATCTGGTCCCGCACATGGAGCTGGCCGAGAAGATCGAAAGCGACAACGCGACCGTCTGGACCGTGACCCTACGCCAGGGCGTGACCTTCCACAACGGCAAGGCGCTGACCGCTGGCGACGTGGTGTTCTCCCTGTCGCGCCACAAGGACCCGGCCACTGGCTCGAAAGTCCTGCCACTGATGGCACAGTTTTCCGAAATCAAGGCCACCGGCCCGCTGGAAGTGCAGATCACCCTCAGTTCGCCCAACGCCGAGCTGCCGTCGATCCTCGCCGTTTCACACCTGCTGATCGTGCCCGAAGGCACCACCGACTTCAGCAAAGGCATCGGCACCGGGCCGTTCACCGTCAAGGAATTCAACCCTGGCGTGCGCTCGGTCAGTGCACGCAACCCCAACTACTGGAAGCCGGGCCTGCCGTACCTGGACGAGATCGAATTCATCGCCATCAGCGACGAGCCATCGCGGGTCAACGCGCTGCTTTCCGGCGACGTACACATGATCAACGAGGTCAATCCGCGCTCCACCACACGCATTGCCGCCAGCGCCAAACACCGCGTGGTCGATGCACCGTCCGGCAACTACACCAACCTGATCATTCGTCAGGACCAGATGCCCGGCAAGAGCCCGGAATTCACCGAGGCCATGAAGTACCTGCTGGACCGTGAACAGGTCAAATCGGCGGTGTTCCGTGGCTACGCGCGCGTGGGTAATGACCATCCGATCTCGCCAGGCTCGCGCTACTTCAACGCCGACCTGCCACAGCGCGCCTACGACCCGGAAAAAGCCAAATTCCTGCTCAAGAAAGCCGGCATGGAAAAGATCACCATGGCCGTCGCGGCATCGCCTGCCGCCACGGGTTCGGTGGACATCGCCGTGCTGCTGCAACAGTCCGCCAAACAGGCCGGGCTGACCCTCAACGTCAACCGTTTGCCAAGCGACGGCTACTGGTCCAACCACTGGATGAAACACCCGCTGAGCTTCGGCAACATCAACCCGCGCCCCAACGCAGACGTGATTTTCTCGCAGTTCTTCCAGTCCACCGCGCCGTGGAATGAATCCGGCTGGAAAAACGACCAGTTCGACCAGTTGCTGTTGCTGGCCCGTGGCGAAACCGACGACGCCAAGCGCGCCAAAATGTATGGCGACATGCAGGCGCTGGTGAGCCAGAACTGCGGCATCGGCATCCCCGTGTTCATCAGCAATATCGACGGTGTGGACAAGCGTATCCAGGGCTACTCCAGCAACCCGCTGGGCGGCTTCATGGGCTACATGTTCAGCGAGCAGGTATGGCTGGACGCATAAATGCAACGCTGAACCGAGCAGGAGGATGCAGATGAATAGCAACACACTCTGGTTGATCGTGCAGCGCTTCGGCGCGGCGATCGTGACGTTGTTGATCGTTTCCATCGTGGTCTTCGCCATCACGGCGGTGTTGCCCGGAGACGCAGCGCAACAGGCCCTTGGGCAATTCGCGACGCCTGAACAGGTCGCGGCATTGCGTACCCAACTGGGCCTCGATCAGCCAGGTGTGGTGCGTTATCTGCATTGGTTGACCAACCTGCTCGGCGGCAACCTCGGCGAATCGGTCTCCAACGCGATGCCGGTTTCCGAGCTGATTGCCGGACGCTTCCCGAAAACCCTGATGCTGTCGGCCACCACCGCGCTGGTATCGGTGCCGGTCGCGCTGGCACTGGGCATCGGCGCCGCAATGGGCCGTGGCGGTCGCCTCGATGGCGCGCTGAATTTCATCACCCTGTCACTGGTCGCGGTGCCCGAGTTTCTGGTGGCGACGCTGGCGGTGCTGATTTTCGCCGTCAACCTGGGCTGGCTGTCCGCGCTGTCCTACGGCGCCGATGTCAGCTCGCCGTGGCAGTTCATGCGCACGTATGCATTGCCGGTGATGACCCTGTGCTGCGTGATCGTGGCGCAGATGGCGCGCATGACCCGCGCTGCGGTCATCGATCAGCTGGACAGCCCGTATGTGGAAATGGCGCGCCTCAAGGGCGTCAGCCCGGTGCGCATCGTCTTGCGCCATGCCTTGCCGAACGCCATCGGGCCGATCGTCAACGCCGTGGCACTGAGCCTGTCGTACCTGCTCGGCGGGGTGGTTATCGTCGAGACCATCTTCAACTATCCCGGCATCGCCAGCCTGATGGTCGATGCCGTGACCAACCGTGACATGGCCCTGGTGCAGGGCTGCACGATGCTGTTCTGCTCCGCTTACCTTGGGTTGGTGCTGATGGCCGACCTGTGTGCAATTCTTTCCAATCCGAGGCTGAGAACCCAATGACTCAATTCATTGCGAAATCGACGCCTGCGGCGCCGCAGCCGGTGCTTCGCAAAAAGGCGTCCCGTCCGACCTCATGGCTTGGCCTGCTGGGCGCTACGGTGTGCTTCATCTGGCTGATGGTCGCCCTGTTCGGCCCTTGGCTCGCGCCGCATCCGGTGGGCGAAGTGGTCTCCGACAACATGTTCGAAAACATGAGCGCAGCCTACCCGTTCGGCACTGATTACCTGGGCCGCGACATGCTCAGCCGCGTGCTGGTCGGTGCGCGTTTCACCGTCGGTCTGGCATTGATTTCTGCCGTGCTGGCCAGCGGCCTCGGCACCCTGTGTGCGCTGCTGTCAGTGGTCGCGCCAAAATGGCTGGACGAAATCATCAGCCGCCTGATGGACGCGTTCATCTCGATCCCTAGCAAAATGCTGGCACTGATCATGGTCTCGGCGTTCGGCTCGTCCGAAGTGTTGCTCATCTGCACGGCGGTACTGAGCTACACGCCAGGCGCGTTTCGGATCGCCCGCAGCCTGGCGGTGAACATCGAGGCGCTGGAGTACGTGCAAGTGGCGCGCACACGCGGCGAGGGCCGTATCTACATTGCCTGCCGGGAAATCCTGCCGAACATGCTCAACCCGGTCATGACCGACCTGGGCCTGCGCTTCGGCTTCATCGTCTTGCTGCTCAGCGGCATGAGCTTTCTGGGGCTCGGTGTACAGCCGCCTGACGCCGACCTTGGCTCGCTGGTACGCGAGAACATCGGCGGCCTCAGCCAGGGCGCTCCGGCCATCGTGATCCCGGCACTGGCCATCGGCACCCTGACCATCGGCGTCAACCTGTTCATCGACCGGCTGGCCTCGCGGCGCGGCCGTCGTTCGGGAGGGCATTGAGATGAGCCAGTTGATTCGTGTGCAAGACCTGCGTGTGGTTGCCGAGGGCGACCATGGCGAGCTGGAGATCGTCAAAGGCGTCAGCTTCGCGCTGGAAAAAGGCGAAGTGCTGGCGTTGATCGGCGAGTCGGGCTCCGGCAAGACCACCATCGCGCTGGCCCTGCTCGGTTACGCCCGACGCGGTTGCAAGCTGGCTGGCGGGGTGGTTCAAGTGGGCGAGCACGACATGCTCAGCCTGCCCGAAAGCCAATTGCAGGGCCTGCGTGGCAACCGCGTTTCCTACATTGCACAAAGCGCCGCAGCCGCCTTCAACCCGGCGAAAAAGCTGATCGATCAGGTGATCGAAGGTGCGCTGATTCATGGCCTGGGCAGCCGCGCGGATCTGGAAGCCAAGGCTGTCGAGCTATTCCGCGACCTGGCCCTGCCCAATCCGGAAAGCATCGGCCGGCGTTACCCGCATCAGGTATCGGGTGGCCAGTTGCAGCGCGTCATGGCGGCCATGGCGCTGATCAGTGATCCGTTGCTGGTGATCCTCGACGAGCCGACCACCGCACTGGACGTCACCACGCAGATCGACGTGCTGCGCGCATTCAAGCGGGTCGTCCGCGACCGGGGTGCCACGGCAGTCTATGTCTCCCACGACCTTGCGGTGGTGGCGCAGATGGCCGATCAGATCGTGGTGCTCAATGGCGGGCGGATCATCGAACAGAGCAGCACCGCCGAGCTGCTCAAAGGCCCGGCGGATGCCTACAGCCGCAGCCTGCTGGCGGCGGCGCGTCCGGATAAAGTACTGAGTCCGGCCAGCGAAGTGGTCAAGGACAGCACGCTGCTGACCATCAAAGGCCTGACGGCGGGGTATGGCAAAAAAGACCTGCAAGGCATGCCGATGATTCGCGTGCTGGAAGACATCGACCTGACCATCCGCCGTGGTCAGGCCATCGGCGTGATCGGCGAGTCGGGCTCGGGCAAATCGACGCTGGCCCGTGTGGTCGCCGGTCTTCTGGACCCGGCGCATGGCAGCCTGACGTTCGACGGTGCCGACTTGTCCGGCACCCTGGCGGGTCGTACCGAAGAACAGTTCCGGCGCATCCAGATGGTGTTTCAGAACGCCGATACCGCGCTCAACCCGATGCACAGCATCAGCGCGATTCTGGCCCGCCCGCTGAAGATGTATTTCGGCCTGAAGGGCAAGGCCCTGCGCGAGCGCATCGATGAGCTGATGGACCTGGTGCGCCTGCCCCGCGAGCTGGCCGAGCGGCGCCCCAACGAACTCTCGGGCGGGCAGAAACAGCGCGTCAACCTGGCCCGCGCCCTGGCGGCCAAGCCGGACCTGATCCTCTGTGATGAAGTGACCTCGGCGCTGGATACCGTGGTCGGTGCATGCATCCTCGAACTGCTCGGCGAACTGCGCCGCAAGCTGGGGGTTTCCTACCTGTTCATCAGCCACGACATCTCCACCGTTCGCGCGCTGTGCGACGACATCGTGGTGATGTACAGCGGCCACAAGGTCGAAGAGGGCAGCCGCGAAGCCTTCAGCCGAGTGCCATTCCACCCTTACACCGATCTGCTGGTGCATTCGGTGCCGGAATTGCGTCAGGGCTGGCTGGAAACCTGCGGTGTGACCAGCGGCAAGCTGCCGCCCATCAGCGCACCGGCCAACAATCCGGAGCTGTGCACCTTCCTCAATCGCTGCCCGGCCCGCATCGAAGGCCTGTGCAACAAGACCGCGCCGGGTCGTCGCCTGATCGCAGGTGGCAGCGAGATCCTTTGCCACCGCGACAGCGACGAGCTGCAGGCCGTGCAAGAAAACCTGAACCCTGAAACCGTCGGAGCTTACGCATGAATGGCCGTTTTGTGAGACTGGGCGAACGTGAACGCCCGGTCGTGAGCCTGATGGTCGATGGCGCGCCCATCGAGGCATTGCAGGGCGATACCCTGATGGTGGCGTTGCTGACACGCAAGGCCACATTACGCCAATCCGAGTTCGACACCGGGCGCCGTGCAGGTTTCTGCCTGATGGGCGCCTGCCAGGATTGCTGGGTCTGGACCCGCAGCGGCGAGCGGCTGCGCGCCTGCTCCAACGAGGTCCGAGACGGACTCGACATCGTCACCACCCAACCGGAGGCGAAATGGCCACTTCTTCACGGTTAGACGTTCGCAACCCCGGCAGCCCGAGAGTGGTCATCATCGGTGCCGGCCCGGCAGGCACCCGTTGCGCCGAAACCTTGCTGGCTGCAGGCATCAAACCGATTTTGATCGACGAAAACCGGCGTGACGGCGGGCAGATCTATCGCCGTCAGCCAGAGGGCTTCAAGCGCGATTATTCAGCGCTGTATGGCACCGAAGCGGCCAAGGCGCGTGACCTGCATGAAAGCTTCGATCGCCTGCGCACGCAGATCGACTACCGCCCCGACACGCTGGCCTGGAACCTGACCCACGGCGAACTGTGCTGCGCCAGTCAGGGCGTGCACACCGTGGTCGAATACGACGCACTGATCCTGTGTGCCGGGGCCACCGACCGCCTGATGCCGATCAAGGGCTGGCAGCTGGCAGGCACCTACAGCCTCGGCGGCTCGCAGATTGCGCTCAAGTCGCAATCAGTCTCGATTGGCAGTCGCGTGGTGTTCATGGGCAGCGGCCCGCTGCTGTACCTGGTCGCCAGCCAGTACGTCAAAGCCGGTGCCGATGTCGCTGCGGTGCTCGACACCTCACCGTTCGGCAAACGCGTCAGCGCGATGCCCAAATTGCTGGCGCGTCCCGGTCTGCTGTTCAACGGCATGAAACTGCTGGGCCAACTGTACAGCGCCGGGGTGCCGGTGCATCTGGGCGTGCAGCCCGAGGAAATCATCGGCAGCGAACAGGACGGCGTGGTCGGCGTGCGCGTGAAGCTGGCCAATGGCACCTCGCTGAACGTCGATTGCGATGCTCTGGCGCTGGGTTACCACCTGCGTCCGGAAACCCAGCTGGCTGATCTGGCCGGCTGCCAGTTACGCTTCGACGAAGCGTCCGGGCAATGGGTGCTGGCAGTTGATGAAGAGGGGCGTACTTCGGTCAAAGGTTTTTACGCCGCAGGTGACGGCGCGAAGATTCGTGGCGCCGATGCCGCCGAACAGGCCGGTCGACTGGTGGCGATGGCACTGCTGGAGGACCTCGGGCGACCTGTGGATAACTCGCGTCAGGAAGAAGTACGCAAGAGCCTGGTGGCAATGGATCGCTTTCGGGTCGGGCTGGCCGAGGCGTTTCCGTGGCCTGCGGCCCAGGCCGCTGCCTTGCCCGATGACGCCATTGTCTGCCGCTGCGAGATGATCAGCGCCGGTGAGTTGCGCGGCGTCGTACGTGAAAAGGGAGCCTGCGAAGTCAATCGCGCCAAGGCTTTCAGTCGCGTCGGCATGGGCCGCTGCCAAGGCCGCTACTGCTCGCAGGCCGGGGCCGAGGTGATCGCGGCCGAAGCCGGTGTGCCGGTCGAACAGGTCGGTCGCCAGCGGGGTCAGGCGCCGGTCAAACCGTTGTCGATGCTGATCGACGAGGTGGTGTCATGAGGCAGCCGAGAGTCGATGTGCTGATTGTCGGCGGTGGCTTCATGGGCTCGGCGTCAGCCTTCTTTCTGCGCCAGCGCGGCAAGTCGGTGACGCTGCTGGAGCGCGACGTGATCGGCCAGTACGCCAGCGGCGTGAACTTCGGCAACGTGCGCCGTCAGGGGCGGCATCTTGGCCAGCTGGAACTCGCCAACCGTTCCAGAGCGTTATGGCAGCGGCTGCCGGAGCTGATCGGTGAAGACCTGGAATTCCTGCCCAGCGGCCACATGCGCGTCTGCTATCGCGAGGACGAAATAGCCGAACTGGAAGCTTACGCAGCGGCCCCGGAAGCCCGTGAGCTGGACCTGAAAATCTATAGCGGGAAAGCACTGCACGAGCGCTTTCCGTTTCTTGGGCCGGACGTGAAGGGCGGCTCCTACGCGCCACACGATGGCCACGCCAACCCGCGTCTGGCAGCACCGGCTTTCGCCCGCGCGGCGATTCGGGCCGGGGCGCGGATCGAAGAGCGTACCGAAGTGGCCCATGTGGAAAAGGTCGGTCACGAATTCGAAGTCACCACCACTGACGGGCGCATATTCACCGCCGATCAGTTGCTGATCACCGCTGGCGCCTGGGGACAGAAACTCTCCACGCAGTTTGGTGAATCCGTGCCGCTGGACACCCACGGTCCGCAGATGGCCGTGACCGAGCCGGTGCCGTATGCACTGCCGACAGTGATCGGTGTGTTCACCAAAATCCCTCACGAAGTGATCTACTTCCGGCAGATCGCACGCGGCAACATCGTCATCGGTGGTGGTTTTCGCAGCAAGCCGGACATGATCAACCGCCGCGCCTACGTCGAGCCGCGCAGCATCATCAATCAGGTGCAGCAAATGCGTCGCCTGTTGCCCGGCGTCGGCAACCTGAACATCATCCGCGTGTGGAGCGGCATCGAAGGCTACACGCCGGATTCGCTGCCGGTGATGGGTCGCAGCGGCAAGGTCGACGGCCTGTTCTATGCGTTCGGCTTCTGCGGCCACGGCTTCCAGCTCGGTCCGGGCGTAGGCGACGTGATGGCTGAGCTGATCAGCACCGGCGCGACCAGCACCTCGATCAGCCCGTTCGACATTCGCCGGTTTGATGTCAGCCTTGTGGACAACCTCACTGAACAGACGAGTAAAGCCTCATGAGCCCACGCGCACTGGAAATCCTCAAGCGCCTGATCGCCTTCGACACCGTGTCGTCGGAGCCGAACATGGCGCTGATCGAATACGTCCGTGAACTGTTGGCCAGCAAAGGCATCGAGTCGCTGATCGTCAAGGACGAGACCGGCAAGAAAGCCAACCTGTTCGCCAGCACCGGCCCGCGTGATGTACCCGGCGTGCTGCTGTCCGGCCACACCGACGTTGTTCCTGCGGCCGGTCAGGCGTGGACGATGCCGTCATTTCAGGCCACCCTGCGTGACGGGCGCATCTACGGCCGTGGCACCTGCGACATGAAGGGCTTTATCGCCCTGGCTATCGACGCGATGCTCAATGCCGCGGACATGCCCCTGATGCGACCGCTGCAATTGGCGTTGTCCCACGACGAAGAGATCGGCTGTGTCGGTGTGCGGCGTCTGCTCGACGTCCTGCATCTGGCACCGGTACGCCCGTTCCTGTGCGTGGTTGGCGAGCCGACCCTGATGCAGTTCGCTGTCGGTCACAAGGGAAAGGCGTCCTATCGCACCTTCTGTCGAGGCCAGGAAGCGCATTCCTCGCTGGCCCCAAGAGCGGTCAACGCGATTCATCTGGCCAGCGATTTCATCGCCGAGCTGCGCAAGAGCCAGAAGCAGATCGAACAGCAGGGCGCGCGTGACGAGGGCTACGACATTCCCTACAGCACCGTGCACATCGGCCGTATCGATGGCGGCAAGGCGCTGAACATCGTGCCCAACCTGTGCACCATGGAATTCGAGTTCCGCAACCTGCCGGGCGACAACCCCGATCTATTGCTGGAGCAGCTGCGCGAGCGTGCCGAAGTGCTGGTACGTGAAGCGCGACAGCTGTCGGGAGTGGCGGACATCGAGATCGAGGTCATGAACGAATACCCGGCGCTGGAGACTCATCCGAGCGTTGAGGCGGTGCGCATGCTGCATGCGTTTGCCGAGCCGGGCACACAGCACATCAAGGTCTCTTATGGCACCGAGGGCGGCCTGTTCGCCGGGCGCCTGAATGTGCCGGTGGTGGTCTGCGGGCCAGGCTCCATCGAGCAGGCACACAAGCCGGACGAGTTTATCGACGAGAGCCAGATGGACGCGGGCGAGCGGTTTCTGCAGAGCCTGCTGGGGTCTTTGAAGCAGTAGAGGCTGCCGTCCGCAGGCAAATTTCAGCATCGGACGCTGCCGTTATCCTGCTTTCAGCATCCTGGACTGTGGCGTCTGCCTAGACTGGCAGTCATCCCGGAACAGGACTCGATCATGCTCAAGAATCAGTTGAAAGACCCCAGCCTGCTGGCAGACCGCGCCTACGTCGATGGGCAATGGATCAGCGCTGACGATGGTGCAAGCCTGACCATCAACAACCCGGCCACCGGCGAGGCGCTGGCGCAGGTGCCGGCCCTGCAGGGCGTCGAAACCCGGCGTGCCATCGAAGCGGCCGATCGCGCCTGGCCTGCCTGGCGCGCGCGTCCCGCGGCCGAACGCGCGGCGCTGCTGGAGCGCTGGCATCAGGCAATGCTCGACAACGTCGAAGACCTGGCGCTGATCATGACCCTTGAGCAGGGCAAGCCGCTAAACGAGTCGCGCGGCGAGATCCGCTACGGTGCCAGCTTCGTCAAATGGTTCGCCGAGGAGGCGCGTCGCTCGTACGGTGAAACCATTCCCGCCCCCAGCGCAGACCGTCGCTTGATGACCCTCAAGCAGCCGGTGGGTGTCTGCGCCGCGATCACGCCGTGGAATTTCCCCAACGCCATGATCACCCGCAAGTGTGCGCCAGCCTTGGCCGCAGGGTGCCCGATCATCGTCAAGCCATCAGACCTCACGCCCTTGTCAGCCCTGGCGCTGGCGGTGCTGGCCGAACGCGTGGGCATTCCTGCCGGGGTGTTCAATGTCATCACTGGCATGCCCACCGGGATTGGCGAAGAACTGACCGGCAACCCGGTGGTGCGCAAGATTTCCTTCACCGGTTCGACGCCGGTCGGCCGTCTGCTGATGCGCCAGAGCGCCGAACACATCAAGCGTCTGAGCCTTGAACTGGGCGGCAACGCGCCCTTCATCGTGTTTGACGACGCGGACCTGGAACAGGCGGTGACGGGCATCATGCTCAGCAAATTCCGCAACGCCGGGCAGACCTGCGTGTGCGCCAACCGGATTCTGGTGCAAAACGGCATCTACGACCGTTTCGCTGCGCGGCTGGTGGAAGAGGTCGCCAAGCTCAAGGTCGGCAACGGCCTGGAAGAGGGCGTGACCATAGGCCCGCTGATCAACCCGGCAGCGGTCAGCAAAGTCGCCCGGCATATCGACGATGCGCTGAGCCAGGGGGCGAAACTGCTGCACGGCGGCTCTCCCGACGGCACCAGCCAGTTCGTCCAGCCCACGGTACTGGGCGATACCCACGCGGGCATGCTGCTGGCCAACGAAGAAACCTTCGGCCCGGTCGCGCCGCTGATGCGCTTCACAGATGAAGCCGAAGCGCTGGCACTGGCCAACGCCACGCCTTATGGCCTGGGTGCGTATTACTTCACCCAGGACCTGCGTCGCTCATGGCGTTTCGGCGAGGCGCTGGAGTTCGGCATGGTCGGCCTCAACACCGGCATCATCTCCATGGAAGTCGCCCCGTTCGGCGGCATCAAACAATCCGGCCTGGGCCGCGAAGGCTCCAGCTACGGACTGGATGAATACCTGGAAGTGAAGGCGTTTCATGTGGGCGGGTTGTAGCGTTCAGAACGGCGTACCAACGCGGAGCGTCGGCACGATAGTTGAGATTATCGTTCCTCACGCTCCAGCGTGGGGAACGATAATCCAACGCATCAGTAACCCTGGCCGCGATCCACCTGCCCCTGCATCGCTTCACCACGCTCAAAACGGCGAATGTTATCGAGCAGGCCAGGAAAGGCGCTTTCCGGCTGGGTCATGGCCGCCACATGCGGGGTCAGCAGGATCTTCGGGTGGGTCCAGAACGGATGGTCGGCTGCCGCCGGTTCCTGCTGCAGCACATCCAGTACCGCAGCGCTGAGGTGGCCGCTGTCCAGCGCTTCCAGCAAGTCCGCTTCCACCAGATGCCCGCCACGACCCATATTGATCAGCGCGGCACCCTTGGGCAATTGTTCGAAAAGCTGACGATTAAGGATGCCTTCGGTCTGCCCGGTCAGCGGCAGTACACACAGCAAAATGTCGCACTGCCCCAGAAAGGCTTGCAGTTGCCCTTCCCCGGCATAGCACTCGACAGCGTCGATTCGATGCTCGCTGCGCGCCCAGCCCGACAGTTGGAAACCGAACGGTTTGAGGCTCGACAGAATATGCTGCGCCTGCAACCCAAGCCCCATCACGCCCACTCGACGTTGCCTTGCCGGTATCAGCGGGTGGGCTTTCCAGACGCCTTCAACCTGCTGCTGCCGATAACGCAGCATTTCCCGGTGCAGGCTCAGCACGGCAAAGGTTGCGTACTCACACATCCCGTGACTGATGCCGGGGTCCAGCAGACGCACCACCGGCAGCGATTTCGGAATACGGCTCAGGTCCAGCTGGTCCACGCCTGCCGAGAGGGCGAACAGCACTTTCAGGTTGGGCAGCAGCTCCTGCAGATCATCGGGCGCCAGCCAGGCACCCAGATAGTGGATGTCGGCCGGGTCGCCGATGTCCGGCCATACCCTCCATTCAATGTCCGGCGCGTGCTCGGCAAACAGGACGCGCCATCGTTCGGCACGTGCGGGATCGGCTTTGTAGAGCAGGGCGGGCATGGGCATTTCCTGAGCATGAAAGGGGAGCCCCATCATGCCGCAAATGCAAAGCAGGATCTGTCGAAACGCCTGCTTCCTGGCCTCTCCAATGTCCGAAAAGCGCCGCTGCCCGGCAGATTGCATGGCGATTTGCGGGCATGAAGGAATCTGCCGTTTGCAAGGCGAAAAACAGTCGATATGGACATCTGAGGGGGCAAGTTCGGCGTAGATCATTTCGCTGAACGCTTAACCTGAACAGCATCGCAGCCACCCCGCCGGCTGCCTGGCCCACGACAGGTATAACCATGAACAGCAAAGTCGACGAAACCCCTCATCTGCTCCGCCAGCGCGATCAGTTCGTGCCGCGCGGGATTGTCACGGCCCACCCGCTGGTCATCGACCGGGCACAGGGTTCTGAATTGTGGGACGTCGATGGCAAGCGCTATCTGGATTTCGTCGGCGGTATCGGCGTGTTGAACATCGGCCACAACCACCCGAACGTGGTCGCGGCGATTCAGGCGCAACTGACCAAAGTCACCCACGCCTGCTTTCAGGTGGCGTCCTATCAGCCCTATCTGGACCTGGCCAAACGCCTGAGCCATCTCATCGCGGGTCAGAGCGGCATCGATCACAAGGCCGTGCTTTTCACCTCCGGTGCCGAAGCGGTCGAAAACGCGGTGAAAATCGCCCGCGCCCACACCAATCGCCCGGCAATCATCTCGTTCCGCGGCGGTTTTCATGGCCGTACGCTGCTTGGCACCACGCTGACCGGCATGAGCCAGCCGTACAAACAGAATTTCGGCCCTATGGCCCCCGAAGTGTTCCACACGCCGTACCCGAACGAGTATCGCGGCGTGACCAGCGAAGTCGCGCTGGCGGCGTTGCACGAGCTGTTGGCCACCCAGGTCGCACCGGAGCGTGTGGCGGCGATTCTGATCGAGCCGATGCAGGGCGATGGCGGCTTCCTGACTGCGCCGGTGGAGTTCATGAAGGCCTTGCGTGCGCTGACCGAGCAACACGGCATCGTGCTGATTGTCGATGAAATCCAGTCCGGTTTCGGGCGTACCGGCAAATGGTTCGGTTTCGAGCATTCGGGTATCCAGCCTGATCTGGTGACCGTGGCCAAGAGCCTCGCGGGCGGCATGCCGCTGTCGGGCGTGGTCGGGCGTGCCGAGATCATGGACGCACCGCTTCCGGGCGGCCTGGGCGGCACCTACGGCGGTAATGCGCTGTCGTGCGCCGCTGCGCTGGCGGTGATCGACACGTACGAGCAGGAAAACCTGCTGGCACGCGGCGAGCAGTTGGGCGAACGTCTGCGTGCGGGTCTGCTTGCGCTCAAAGAACGTTACGCATGTATTGGTGACGTGCGCGGCACGGGTTTCATGCTCGCCATGGAGCTGGTCAAGAATGACGCGGCACGCAGTCCGGACGCCGATCTTAACCAGAAGGTCATCGATCAGGCGCGTATCGGCGGCCTGCTGGTGATCAAGTGCGGCGTGTACCGCAACGTCCTGCGTTTCCTGGCCCCACTAGTGACCACCGAGCAGCAGATCGATGAAGCACTGGGCATTCTCGACGCTGCCTTGGCACGAGTATTGAAGTCCAGCTGAGCGCAAGCGTGGTCGCGGCCGTCGCGAGACGCTGCGACCACCCGCGCTGGGGATCATTGTTGAATGGAGACGTTGCCTGCCATGGGGCTTATTGATTACCGCGCACTGCTGATCGATTGTGATGAAGTGCTGGTGGACCGTGATTCAGGTGTCTGGGCGGCGTTGCAGCCGTTGCTGGAAAACGGCCTGAATACACCGGAGAAAGATCAGGTGCTGACCGAGTTCAATGACGTGGTCCGCACCTTGTATCCGCGCTTCGACGAACTGGGTTTCAGCGGGCTGCTGTGCTTTGCGCATCGACAGCTGGCCGAACGCCTGGGGATCAAGGCGAGTTGGGAAGAGGGCATGACCTTCGCCCGCTCGGTGCCGAACTGGACGCTGTTCGAGGATGCGCCCGGCGCGATGCTCTACCTGCGCAAGTTCTATCGATTGCTGGTGTACGCCGACCGCGACCTGCAGGATCGCGGTGTGCTGTGCGAACGACTGGGGCTCGAGCCCGACAGCCTGCTGTCACTGACCACCCACCCGTTGGGCGACACGGCGTGGCTTGCCGACATGGATCTGGAGCCGCGTGACACCCTGATAGTGTCACGCCCTCCGGCCTCGGCGCTGAGCACTGGCGGGCTGTGCCTGATCCGCCGCAGCCGTGAGCAACACCGTCAGCCATGCACCGCCGACCTGTGCATCAACAGCATGGCCGATCTGGTCGCTCAGCATCAGCTGTCTTTACGGCGCTGATTTTGCTAGAAGGTAGGCACCGTGAATGGCAATACAAGAGGTAGGTAATGGAAGGCTTGGTCAAACTGGATCGGATTGATATCAATATTTTGGTAGAACTCCAGAAAGACGGGCGCATGACCAACGTCAGCCTGGCCGATGCCGTCGGACTTTCCGCGAGCCCTTGCCTGCAACGCGTCAAACGTCTGGAGTCGGCAGGTTACATTTCCAGCTACAAGGCGCACCTCAATCTGGCCAAGATCACCGAATCGGTCACCGTGTTCACGGAGATCTCCCTCAGCGACCACAAGCGCGAAGACTTCGCCAAATTCGAAGCCAACATCCGTCACGTCGACGAAGTGCTGGAATGCCACCTGATCAGCGGCGGCTACGATTACCTGGTGCGCTTCATGACCCGCAGCATTCAGCATTATCAGGAAGTGATCGAAGAGCTGCTGGACAAGAACATCGGCATCTCCAAGTACTTCAGCTACATCGTCATCAAATCCCCGGTCATGAAAGACGGCGTACCGCTGCGCAAACTGTTGCGCCACTGAAGCTTCAGCCAAGAGGACACGGAGCGTCCGGAACGGCATACCCACTTCAGAGCATGGGCACGAGGGCCATGTGGATTGTGGGAGTGACCGGGACGGCGATCTGCATTGCTTCGAAGGCGGTGGTTAAAGCGACCTGATACCAAGGCTGACTGGCCTCTTCGCGAGCAAGCTCGCTCCCACAGGATGTGTGTATCGCGCTGAGCCACGATGGTGTTTGCCCGGACACCTCGCGCGCCACCCTCTCCGCGATCTCCCTGACACCTATCGTTCCTCACGCTCCAGCGTGGGAATGCCTTGCGTGACGCTCCGCGTCACAGATCTGCGCAGCACCGCATACGCAGCCGTGAATACCGGGCAAAGAATATGTATTTCTGAAATTCTGGCATAGGGCTACTATCCGGACGGCACTTTGGCCGGGCTTTTGCTCATGCAGATTTGAAAACCGGCAGGAGCCCCTGTCGCCATGGATTTCAAAAGGATGTGTTCGATGCCCGTAGCCCCTCGTTTCCTTGACCATTACCGCAAGGCCGACCGGATCATGCTGGGTCTGATCTGGCTGTTGTTCATCTACGCACTCGGGTTGGCGTTCTGGTTCGACACCTTCACCCAGGCAGTCGTCGTCGGTGGCGGCACCGCGGTGGTGCTGACCGGGCTGTATCGGGCCATCGGCGGCACCCGATTGATGCGTTGCTGCTTCGGTGTGGGCCTGATGGTCATGACCGCGCTGCACATCAATCAGACCCACGGGCAGGTCGAGATACATTTCGGCATCTTCGTCCTGCTGGCAGTGCTGACCTTCTACCGCGACTGGCTGCCGATTCTGGTCGCTGCCGTCACCATCGCTCTCCACCACATCGTTTTCCATGCCTTGCAGCACTCCGGCTTCCCGGTGTACGTCATGCACCACGGCTTCGGCTGGAGCATGGTGCTTGTGCATGCGGTGTATGTAGTCGTTGAAAGCGCGATTCTGGTTTACCTGGCCGTGCAGAATCAGGCCGAGGCGGTCGAGAATCAGGACATGCTGGACCGGATGCTGGCCACCACCAACCAGTTCTCTACCGATAGCCAGTCCAGCGAGCGCTCGGGCAAACATGTCTCGCTGGCTCAACGTTTCGAGCAGTTTCTGGCGCAGATCACCAGCCTGGTCGACGGTGTGGTACGTGACACTCGCGGGCTGGGCGAACTGGGTCATGACCTCGCCAAGGCCAGTGGTACGCTGGAAACCGGTGCGCAGCATCAGCTCAGTGAAATCGCCCGCATGACCAGCGCCATGCAGCGCATGGGCGAAGCCATGAACGATATCTCCAGCCACGTCGCGCAAGCTGTGCAGCGGGCCGGTGACGCCAGCGATCAGGTCGCCCACGGGCGCGACAGTGTCGACCGTGCACAGAGCGAAATCACTCAGCTTGCCGCACGCATCACGACCACCGATGAAACCGTACAGGCCCTGGCCAACCAGTCAGAACAGATCGGCAAAGTGCTGGACGTGATCGGCAGCATTGCCGAGCAGACCAACCTGCTGGCCCTCAATGCTGCAATCGAAGCCGCCCGCGCCGGTGAGCAGGGCCGAGGCTTTGCGGTGGTGGCGGACGAGGTGCGCAACCTCGCGCAGCGCACAGCGTCGTCGACCAAGGAAATCCAGACCATCATCGAAGACCTGCAAAAAGGCAGTCGTCAGGCCGCTACGGCCATGAACGACAGCCTGCAGGGCGTCGGGCGTTGTGTCGAGGACAGCCAGCGCGCTTCGGAATCCTTGCGCGCGGTCGGCGAAGGCATCGGCCATATCACCCAGCTCAACGGCCTGATTGCCACGACGACCGAACAACAGTCCGCCGTCAGCCGGGAAATTGCCGATCAGCTGCGCTCGGTACAGACCATCGCCGAGCACACCGCTGCCAATATCGGTGTGTTGGCGACCAGCAGCCAGAGCCTGTCGCCGCTGGCCATTCGCCTGGAAGCGCTGGGCCAGAGCTTTCACGCGTAGCTTTCGGGCTCAGGCAAACACCAGCCCCGACGAGCGCAGCAGTTCCTGAGTGTAGGCCTGCTGCGGTGCGGCGAAGATCTCGCGGGACGGGCCCTGCTCGACCACCTTGCCGTCCTTGATCACGATCAGATCATGGGCCAGGGCGTGAACCACCGCCAGGTCATGGCTGATGAACAGGTACGTCAGACCGCGACGGATTTGCAGGTCACGCAGCAGGGCGACGATTTGCTTTTGCACGGTCCGGTCGAGCGCCGAGGTCGGCTCGTCGAGCAGGATCAGATCCGGTTCAAGCACCAACGCCCGTGCGATGGAAATACGCTGACGCTGACCGCCGGAAAACTCGTGCGGGTAACGATGCCGGGTGGCCGGGTCCAGGCCGACTTCCTGCAACACGCCGATCACCGTCTGTTCCCGCTCTTTCGGCGTACCTATGTTGTGCGTCACCAGGCCCTCGGCAATGATCTGTTCCACGGTCATGCGCGGGCTGAGGCTGCCGAACGGGTCCTGAAACACCACCTGCAACTGGCGACGCAACGGGCGCATCAGGTGCTGACTATGCAGGCTCAGTTCCTTGGTGCCGAAGCGTATGCTGCCCTCTGAATCGACCAGGCGCAAAATCGCCTGACCCAAAGTCGATTTACCCGAACCCGACTCGCCGACAATGCCCAGCGTCTTGCCCTTGAGCAGCTCGAAACTCACCCCGTCCACCGCCTTCACATACTGCGGCTCACGTTTGAACCAGGCCTTGCCCAGCGGGAACCAGACCTTCAGGTCCTGCACCGACAGCAGCGTGTTGCTGTGCGTGGACGGCACCGGTTCGCCATCCGGCTCGGCATTGATCAGCAGGCGGCTGTAAGGGTGCTGCGGACTGTCGAACAGGGTCTGGCAATCGGCCTGCTCGACAATCTCGCCCTCACGCATCACGCAGACCCGCTGAGCGATGCGCCGCACCAGATTGAGGTCGTGGCTGATCAGCAGCAGCGACATGTTCAGCCGCTGTTGCAGGGACTTGAGCAATTCCAGGATCTTCACCTGCACGGTCACGTCCAGCGCGGTGGTCGGCTCGTCGGCGATCAGCAGATCCGGCTCGTTGGCCAGCGCCATGGCAATCATGATGCGCTGCCGCTGCCCACCCGACAGTTGATGCGGATACGCCTTGAGACGTGACAGCGGGTCACGAATGCCGACCAGTTCCAGCAGTTCCAGGGTTCGGCTCAGCGCGGCCTTGCCCTTGAGGCCCTTGTGGGTCACGAGGATTTCGCCGATCTGTTTTTCGACCGTGTGCAGCGGGTTCAGCGAACTCATGGGCTCCTGAAAAATCATCGCCACGCGGTTGCCGCGCAGACTGCGCAACTGCTTGTCGCTGGCGCTGACCAGATCCAGCCCGTCGTAACGAATCGAGCCTTGGGTGCTGACGGTTTTCGCCGGCAACAGACGCAGAATCGAATGCGCCGTGACCGACTTGCCCGAGCCGGATTCGCCCACCAGCGCCAGGCATTCGCCACGGCGGATGTCGAGGCTGACGCCATGCACCACTTCGCGGCCGTTGAAGGCGACCCGCAGGTCGCGAATTTCAATCAGGATGTCTTGCATGTCAGCTCCGAGGATCGAACGCATCGCGGCAGGCTTCGCCGATGAACACCAGCAGAGAAAGGATCAAGGCCAGCACCACGAACGCGGTCAGCCCCAACCAGGGCGCCTGCAGATTACGCTTGGCCTCGCCGATCAGCTCGCCCAGCGACGCACTGCCCGCCGGCATGCCGAAGCCGAGAAAATCCAGCGCAGTGAGGGTGGCGATGGCGCCGGTGATGATGAACGGCAGGTAGGTCAGGGTGCTGGTCATCGCGTTGGGCAGGATGTGCCGCCACATCAGCGCAGCGTCGGTCAGGCCCAGTGCGCGGGCGGCTTTGACGTATTCCAGATTGCGCCCGCGCAGGAACTCGGCACGCACCACGTCAACCAGCGACAGCCAGGAGAACAGCGCCATGATCCCCAGCAGCCACCAGAAACTGGGGGACACGAAGCCGGACAGAATGATCAGCAGGTACAGCACCGGCAGCCCCGACCAGATCTCCTGAATGCGCTGGCCGATCAGGTCGGTCATGCCGCCGTAGTACCCCTGAATCGCCCCGGCACACACGCCGATCACCGTGCTGATCGCGGTCAGCAGTAACGCGAACAGAATGGAAATCCGCGCGCCGAACAACACCCGCGCCAGCACATCACGGGCCTGTTCATCCGTGCCCAGCCAGTTGATGTGGTCCGGCGGGCTGGGCGATGGCGCGTCCAGGTCGTAGTTGATGGTGTCGTAGCTGAACGGGATCGGCGCGAACAGCATCCAGCCGTTTTTTGCCGCGATCAGCTTGCGCACATAATCGCTGGCATAGTCCGGCTCGAAAGGCAGCTCGCCGCCGAAATCGGTTTCCATGTAGGTGTGCAACACCGGGTAATACATCTGCCCGTCGTAGCTGACCAGCAGCGGCTTGTCGTTGGCGATCAGTTCGCCGCACAGGCACACCAGCATCAGGCCGATGAAGATCCACAGCGACCACCAACCGCGACGGTTGGCCTTGAACAGGTCGAAGCGACGCCGGGTCTGGGGAGAGAACTCGAACATCAGGCGCTCCTCGCGGAAAAGTCGATGCGTGGGTCTACCAGCGTGTAACACAGGTCACCGATCAGTTTGATCAGCAGGCCGAACAGCGTGAACAGAAACAGCGTGCCGAATACGATGGGGTAGTCGCGCGAGACGGCAGCTTCGTAACTCATGCGCCCCAAACCATCGAGGCCGAAGATGGTTTCGATCAGCAGCGAGCCGGCGAAGAACACCTCGATCAAGGCCTGCGGAATACCGGCGATCACCAGCAACATGGCGTTGCGAAACACGTGGCCGTACAGCACGCGATGCTCGGTCAGGCCCTTGGCGCGCGCCGTGACTACGTACTGGCGGCTGATCTCGTTGAGAAAGCTGTTCTTGGTGAGGATGGTCAGCGTGGCGAAGCCGCCGACTACCAGCGAGCTGACTGGCAACACCAGGTGCCACAGATAGTCCTTCACCTTGCCCCAGGTGCTCAGGTTGTCGAAGTTGTCCGAGAACAGCCCTTGCGCCGGAAACCAGCTCAGGTAACTGCCTCCGGCAAACACCACGATCAGCAGAATGGCGAACAGAAACGCGGGCGTGGCGTAACCGATGATCACCAGCGTGCTGCTCCAGACATCGAACGCGCTGCCGTGCCGCACCGCCTTGCGAATGCCCAGCGGGATGGAAATCAGGTAGGTGATCAGCGTCGCCCAAAGCCCGAGGGACAGCGACACCGGGAGCTTTTGTGCAATCAGTTCGGTGACCGGCGCACCACGAAAGAAGCTGGTGCCGAAGTCCAGCTGTGCGTAATTCTTGAGCATCAGCCAGAGTCGTTCGTGCATCGGTTTGTCGAAACCGTAATGTTCCTTGATCTGCTCGATCAGCACCGGGTCCAGCCCGCGCGTACTGCGGCTGGCGGTGCCGCTTGCGGCTACTTCGCCCCCGCCGCCGCCCACACCGTTGGGGCTGAAGCCCTGAATGCGCGCGATGGCCTGCTCGACCGGTCCGCCGGGAGCGGCCTGCACGATCAGGAAATTCACAATCAGAATGGCCAGCAGCGTGGGAATGATCAGCAGCAGGCGTCGAATCACATAAGCCAGCATCTCAGTACTCCTTGGCGGCGGCAGGCTTGCCGGTCAGCGCAGCGGCCTGAGCATTGGTCAGCGGCGTCGGGCTGATCTGCCACCAGGTTTCCAGACCAACGTCATAGGTCGGTGCCACATCCGGCATGCCGAAACGGTTGGCGAACACCAGTGGCGTGCCCTTGGAGTAGTAGTTGGGAATCATGTAGTAACCCCATTGCAGGACCCGGTCCAGGGACCGTGCGTAGAGCACCATGTCATTGCGCGTATTGGCGCTGACCAGCCCGTCGATCAGCGTGTCCACCGCAGGATTGCGCAGCACCATGGCGTTGGAGCTGCCCACTTCGGTGGCGCTTTGCGAGCCGTACAGGTTGTACAGCTCACGGCCAGGGGAAATGATCGGATTACCGTTTTTCGGCAGGCTGACCACGATCATGTCGTAGTCCCGCGCATTGAGCCGGTTGATGTACTGCGCCGAATCGATGCGCAGGAAATCCAGGGTGATGCCGATCTGCGCCAAGGTGCGTTTGAAGGGCAGAATCAGGCGATCGAAACCGCCCTGACCATCGAGAAAGCTGAACACCATCGGCTCGCCAGCGGCGTTCACCAGCTTGTTGTCCTTCGGGTGCCAGCCCGCTTCAGCGAGTAGCTTGAGGGCCTGCAACTGCTTGTCACGGATGTAACCGCTGCCGTCGGTTTTCGGCGGCTGATACACCGTGGTGAACACCTCGTCCGGCACCTGGCCGCGCAAGGGTTCGAGAATCTTCAGCTCGGCCGGGGTCGGCAGCTCGGTGGCGGCCATGTCGCTTTTCGGGAAATAGCTTTGTTCGCGCACGTAGAAATTGCGCATGACTCGACGATTGATCCAGTCGAAATCCCACAGCAACGACAGCGCCTCGCGCACGCGGCGGTCCTTGAACATGGGTTTGTCCAGATTGAACACAAAGCCCTGCGCGGCGACCGGACGTTGCGGTGCGAGGATGCGCTTTTGCAGGCGCCCGTCGTCAATCGCCGGGCCGCTGTAGCCGACCACGAAGCCTGAAGAGGAGAACTCGCGGTTGTAGTCGAACGTCCCGGCCTGCAGCAACTGGCGGGCGATTTCGGTGTCGCCGTAGTAGTTCACGGTGAGCGTGTCGAAGTTGTACAGGCCACGGCTGACCGACAGGTCCTTGCCCCACCAGTTCTTGACCCGTTCGAAGGTGACGCTGCGCCCGGCGTCAACCTTGGCGACCCGGTACGGCCCGTTGCCCAAAGGCGGCTCGAAACCGCCGCCGTTGGCGAAGTCGCGGGTCTTCCACCAGTGTTCGGGGAGGATGTGCAGGCTGGCGATGTCCAGCGCCAGCATGCGGTTGAGGTTGTTCTTGAAGTCGAAGCGAATCTGCAGCGGCCCTTCGATGGTCACCTCTTTGACGTCGGCGAACATGGGTCGATAACTGAAGCTGGCCTTGGTGGTTATCAGCTCGAAGGTGTAGCGCACGTCTTCGGCGGTGACGGGCTTGCCGTCCTCGAAGCGCGCCTTGGGGTTGAGGAAAAAACGAATCCACAGACCGTCCGGGTCCATCTCCATCTTTTCCGCGATCAGGCCATACACCGTGTACGGCTCATCCAGCGAGCGATAGGCCAGTGGCGAGTACACCCAGCTGTCGACCTCGCGCACATTGATGCCCTGATCGACGTAGGGATTGAGGTAATTGAACTGGCCGATTTCTTCCGCCGACCGGGTCAGCGAACCACCCTTGGGAGCGTTCGGGTTGACGTAATCGAAGTGCTGGAAACCGGCCGGGTATTTCGGTGCCTCGCCATAGACGGTCAAGGCGTGGGTCGGCGTCGCCAGCACAGTCTGCCAGCCACTGCACAGTGCAACACCCAGAAGCAGGCGCCGCAGAAAACGGTTAAGACGCGACATGGTGGGGCTTTCCTCGTACGCACTGAATGACGGAACACTGCGAAAAAGCCCCCGGCCGGGGAAGGCGGATGAAACCTGGGCCGGAGGGGGCGAGCTCGCAATCTGACGTGGCCCACGGAGCGTTATGGGCCACGTCGTCACACTCAGAAGTGGTAAGTCGCGCGGGCGAACAGGGTGCGGCCCAGCGGGTCGGCGTAACGAGGGTCGTAGCCGGACTGGAAGTTGTAGGCCTGGTTGGAGAACGGCGGGTTGCGGTCGAACATGTTGCGCACACCGGCGTCGATATCCAGCACTTTGTCGAAGGTATGACCCACCGACATGTCCCACAGCGCATACGACGCGACCCGCGCATTGGTGGTGCGGTCGTAGTCGTTGTAGCCGCTGGTGAAGCGGTTGGTGATGGAGGCGCGGGTATCGCCCAGTGCCCAGGTACCGGTCAGCACGTGTTTCCAACGCGAAATCACGCCGTCGCCCTGGAAGTCGCCGACCTTGTCGGTGTACGGGCCGTCGATGATGTTCTGGAAGTCATAACGCGTCACATAGGTGCCGGTCATGCCCAGACCGAACTGACCATAAGGCGTGTTCGGGAAGCGATAGTCGAGGGTTACGTCGACACCGCTGGTCTTGACGATGCCCAGGTTGGCGTTGCCGGTGACGATATTGGCGATCGAACCGTCGGCAGCGCGCACGTAGCGGTCGGCGTAGGTGTTGGGGTCATCGAACACGGTCGACTCGGGGAACGCCTGAATCTGGTTGGAGATGTGAATCCACCAGAAATCCAGGCCCATCGACAGGTTGTTGACCGGCTGATAGACGAAGCCCAGCGTCATGTTGCGGGCTTTTTCCGGGGCCAGCTCGGTGTTGCCTCCACCATTGTTGAGGAACTGCTGCTGGCAATCACGACCGGCGTTACCACCCGGCTGGACGACGCCACCGGCACACAGAACCGGGTCGTTGTAATAGCCCTGGGTGAAAGTCGTACTGCGCGGGGCATACAGCTCGTAAAGCGACGGCGCGCGGAAACCTTCGCTGTAGGCACCACGGACAACCAGTTGCTTGAACGGCTGGTAGCGGAACGAGTATTTCGGGTTGGTGGTGCTGCCGAAGTCGCTGTATTTGTCGTGACGGACGGCGGCGGTCAGTTCAAGGCTGTCCAGCACGGGCACGTTCAGTTCGGCGTATTCCGCCTTGACGCTCCTGTCGCCTTCGACGCTACCGGCGGCATCTGCGCCCAGGCTGCTGATGTCGTTGACGTAGGCTTCGTACTGCTGATGCATTTTCTCTTTGCGGTATTCGCCGCCCAACGCCAGACCCGCAGGGCCTGCACCGAACCAGTCACCGATTTCCCGGCTGATGCGCGCATCGAGCCCGGCCACCCGGCCCACAGCACTGGAGTACTGGCCGTGATATTCGTTGGCATCGATCAGTGCCTGACCGGCAGCGGTTTGCGGGCCGAACGGGTTAAGGGTGCCATTGGCCAGGCCGTTGAGCATTGCAGCGTCACTGACATAACCGTTGGTGAGCGATGACAGGACTTTGTTCTGGTTGTAAGAAGCACCTACGTTGTAGTCCCAGCCGCCCACCAGGCCGTCGAAGTTCAGCAGGAAACGCTGGCTGGTGTTCTGGTCGCTGGACCCGCGTGGCCCGGCTGCGGTTTCTCGCCAGGCTGTGCTGATCGGTTGGGTCGGGTCGAGAGTAAAGTCGGTCGGTGCCGGAGTGATGCCGTTGCCGGGATAAAAAGGCGACGATGAGTCCAGAGACAGGCCGGTAAGGGGCGCAGGCCCGATATCGGTATGGTTGTTGTTACGAGCCCAGAAGTATTCGAGGCTGACGTTATGATCGTCTGCCAACTTGCCGGTGGCCTTGCCAAAAAACGAGGTCTTTTCGGTTTGCGGGATCAGGTCGATGTATTCACGGGTGCTGAACCGGCAGATGCCGTTGCTGGCGATCAGGTTAGGGCCGCCGCAGTTTCTGCCCAGCGGGTTCGCAGAGTTGTCACCCTGGAAGTAATTGCCGGGATAGGCCGTACCGGAGGTCTGATTGAGCCCGCGTCCTGGCACGTAATCTCTGGCAAACGAGCGGTCGTTGGCGTCCAGGTTTTGCTGCTTGTTGTAGTTGAATACACCCATGACGTTGAAGCGGTCTTGCTCCAGATCGCCAAAGCCCCAACTGGCGCTCATGTCCTTGGTGGCACCGCCGCCGCTGGCGGTCGGGGTTTCTCCACCCAGGGTCAGGCTGCCGTCGGTCAGGGATTTTTTGGTGATGAAGTTGATCACACCGCCAATGGCGTCAGTCCCGTATAGCGCCGAGGCGCCGTCACGCAATACTTCCACACGGTCGATGGCGGCAAAAGGGATCATGTTCAGGTCGATGGCGCTGCCATTGGGCGTGCCCACACCCGACAGTGCGTTATTGGCCAGACGGCGGCCGTTGAGCAGCACCAGCGTCTTGTTGGCGCCGATGCCGCGCATATCGGCAAACGAGGCACCACCTGTTCCGGCGCCGACCGAGCCTGCGCTGTTGTTGATCGACTGGCTGCCGGTGATGCGCTGGACCATTTCCTGGGTGGTGGTCACGCCCTGTTTCTTCAGGTCGTCGGCGCGCAGGATGGTTATCGGCACGGCGGTTTCGGCATCGACCCGGCGGATTGCCGAACCGGTGACTTCTACACGTTGCAGTTGGGTTGTGGCAGGCACAACCGCTGCACTGGTGGACACGGCCGAGCCGCTGGTGTCCGCATCGACGGCGTCTGCCGCCTGGGCACCGCTCATGCCCATGGCCAATGCACAGAGCAGGGCACGTGGATGACGCCGGACCGCGAGGGCCAGTGGTTTGAGGGTGCAACCGGGAAGATTCATCAGCATGGTTAGTTCCGACTTGATCCAGACATTATTGAAATGGCCTTGTGAGCCCTCTGTTCCCGACGCGGTTGTGCCGAGCGGGAGTTCCACTTCTTCTTTTTCCAGCAAGCCGCTCCCCTCCAGGGGCTTTTCAGCCCACGGACAACCGCATTCACGGGGGTCGGGTCAGACGGCTTCGCGAGGCGAAGCCACCCGGTCAGTCGAGCGTCATTTCGCTGTCATGACGGATATCTTCGTAATGCCGGAGCGTTCGATGGAGGCCATGGCCTTGGCCACCTGGCCATAATTCACGGCGGTATCGGCCTGCAACTGAACGCGGATTTCCGGGTCCTTGGCCTTTTCGTCCTGCAGGCTTTTTTCCAGCAGCTCCGGGGCGATTTCCGATTTGGCGAGGTAGAACTTGCCGTCCTGATCGACGCTGACCACCACCGGGTTTTTCTTCTCGGCGGGGGCGACTGCGTCGGTCTTGGGCAAGTTGACCTTGATCGCGTTGGTCATCAGCGGCGTGGTGACGATGAACACCACCAGCAGCACAAGCATCACGTCGACCAGCGGCGTGACGTTCATTTCGCTGAGTACTTCATCGCTGTCCTGAGTGGAGAAAGACATTAGCTGGCCTCCCGAACGGCATGGCCATTCTTGCTGGCGATGGGCTGGCGCGTGACGGCAAAGGCGCTGCGCTGGGCGAGGGCGTCGAAGTCGTGGGCGAAGTCATCCATGTCGGCCACGGCGAGCTTGAGGCGGCGCAGGAAGAAGTTGTAGATCAACACTGCTGGCACGGCTACGGCGATACCCACACCGGTGGCGACCAGCGCGTGACCGATAGGCCCGGCGACCGCTTCAAGGCTCGCCGAGCCAGTCACACCGATGCTTTGCAGTGCTTCCATGATCCCCCAGACGGTACCGAACAGGCCGATGAAGGGCGCGGTGCTGCCGATACTGGCGAGAATTGCCTGACCACTTTCCAGTGCGCGACGCTCTTTTTGTATCTGCTGGCGCAGGTTGCGCTCCAGACGGTCCGAGCGGTTGATGGTGTGCGCCAGTTGTTGCGTGGTGCGCGGCGACTCATCGACCGCCATGGCTTCGAAGCCACTGTTGGCGATACGCGCCAGCGCGCCGGGGTATTGCGCAGAATGCTCGGCAGCGGTGAGCAGGTCCGGTGCGCTCCAGAAGGCTTTGGTGAATTGTTTGTTCTGGGACTTCTGGCGGACATACTGCGCCGACTTGATCAGCAACAGTGCCCAACTCAATACGGAAAACAGAATCAGTGCCCAGAGTACGGCCGGGACGATCATGGAAGAGAGCGATGCGTTCATGGTTTAAACCTCACCAGCTTTAATAATTGAAGTGTCGGTTGTCAGGTGCCGGATCATTCCGGCAACTTGAAGTCGATGGTCTGCGTCGCGAAGCCTTCTATCGGCGTGTCACCGCGTTTGGCCGGTATGAACTTCCAGTTGCGCACAGCCTCCACGGCCGCTTCGTCCAGTACCGGTTTGCCGCTGGATTTGGTCACCTCGACAGCGCCAGCGCGGCCGTTGGGCAGCACCTTGATGCGCAGAATCACGCGACCTTCCCAACTGCGTCGCAAGGCCAGCCCCGGGTATTCCGGCGGCGGATTGCCCAGACTGGCGAGCCCGGATACCGCAGCGCTTTCCTTGACCGGAGCCGGTGGCGCAGCAGGTGCCGGCGGCGCGGGCGCAGGTGTTGGCGGCGCGGGCGGGCTGGGTGCGGCGGCAGGCGTTGGCGCAGGCGGCGTCGGCTTTTTCACCGGCTCGACTTTCTTGACCGGCTTGGGCTTCTCGACCTTGGGCTTTTCCACCGGCTTGGGCGGCGGCTCGACCGCGTCCGGATCCTCGACCGGTTGTTCCGGTTCGGGGGGAGGCGGTGGAGGCGGCGGCGGAGGTGGTGGCTCGGGCGGCGGCGGTTCCGGGGCAGGTGGCGTAGGGCTGGTCAGTTCAATGGTCATTTCCGGAACTTGTGGTGCAACTTCCGGGACGTCTGGCTGGGCAGTTTGCATGTACCACCAGATCACACCATGAATAAGGACCGACGCAGCAATCAACACCATTACTTGCGGCTTGTTAAGGCCGCCCGGACGCGACGTATTGGCGCTGAAAGGAATACCCTGCCACGCCGTCGAAGTGTCATCGGGCGAGGGAGAGGGGACCGCTTTCATTATTACCGCATCATTCATTAACGCTCCCTCGGGTAGTTAAAGGGCAATAAAAATCCGTTCGAATATTTTTGTGAATATTCGACTGAGGGCGGCTTGCACACTGTTTATATGCAGCGCACCGCGGTGCCTGCGCGCGGCAGGCTTAAACAGGGAAAAGCGGTGTACATCAGGGCGCTGGCATTGCTGATCCTTGCTTCTTATCGTCATGTACGGGGACGTACAGCGATGTTCCTGAATGCTTACATTGCAACCGCTGTGCCAGAAAGCCCTCGCTGGAACCGCTGATGCAGAGCGGGCGTCGCATTCGTATAACTATTTATCGATTCCCGATTTCGTTGACTTCAAAGCGGCAGATATAAATAAGACTTTGAACAAAAAAACAGGCAAACAATGGCCCTCTGCTTGAGCAGACGCGTTCGAAAATCATGACCTGCAAGTCACTTTTTTAAATGCACCAATACTGTGTCACGAGGACCACGTTGGTGCGTTAGTTGATCAGCGCCTCATAAAAACAATACTCCGTGTGGGTACGGCGGTTGTGTGGACAGTTGTGGTTATTGAAATAAAAGCCACCCTTTTAGATGATGGCAAAATGAAAGCACTCAAAATAAAGTGTCGGACACTCTTTATAGGTCGACCGTCTTTTAATTAAAAACAACCACATGTGTACTTAATGACGCGCACAGGCGTGCAAGGCGCTGATTCATCAGAACATTCAAGGCACACGCGAAATGTCTTAAGTCCAGACGTGCAGGGCGGTCGAATAACAGCGCGCAGATCGGGACAAGGTTGAAGCGGCCGTGCCGGCATCGCTTGAGGCGGGTGATGCCCAAGGTGTGAATTGCCAGCGCAACGGTGGTCTGACGCAAGACTGATAGGGCACAGCTAGATTCCTTTCCTGGCGGGCAGCGAGACTTGTGGTCTGCTCCCCTGCACTGTTTGTGGACGCTCTGACGTCCGTGAACTGCACTTTGGTGCGTGTAAGCACCCCATGAATGCAGCGTGCACCATTGGTTTATGGCACGACCGTTCCACTTGAAAGATCTGTGCCAATTTGTGTCTTTTTGTATCTGGAGGGGTACATTTTCATCTGAAGACGAGCTTTTGCGGCTGCAAGGCGCAGTCATAGACCCTGGCGGGTATCAACTCGGCAGAGTGGCGCGGGTGCGCCGGGAGAGAGCCGCCCGGGATTAGGGCGGCCAATAGGCATGGTGAATTACCAGAACGCAGCAGGTGCGCTGAGCGCCTTGCTGAACACCTCGATGGCCCGCTCGACATCTGCCTGCGTGGTATAGCGGCCAAGGCTGACGCGCACGCTGGCCAGGGCCTTGGCGGAGTCCATGCCCAGAGCGAGCAGCACATGCGAGGGCGCATTGCTGGCCGAGTTGCACGCGGACGTCGAGGACAACGCCAGGCTGTGGGATAGCTGCGAGCTGGTGAAGCCACTGCGGGTGATGCACAGGTTCAGGGTGTGCGGGATGCGTTGTTGCGGACAGCCATTGAGCTGCACATCCGGCAGGCTCAACAAGCCTTCGCGCAGGTGGCGACTCAGCTCTTCGATACGGCGGTTTTCAGTTTCGGCCTGGCTGATCGCCAACGCAAAGGCCGTCCCCATGCCGACGATCTGATGGGTGGCCAAGGTACCCGAACGAAAGCCGCCTTCATGTCCGCCGCCGTGGATCTGCGCTTTCAGCAACGAATGCGCGCGTGGGCCCACGTACAGCGCGCCAATGCCCTTGGGGCCGTAGGCCTTGTGTGCAGAGAACGACATCAGGTCGACGGCCAGACTCGCCAGATCGACCTTCACCTTGCCGACGCCCTGCGCAGCGTCCACATGAAACAGCGCACCGTGCTCGCGTACCAGCGCGCCAATGCTGGCGATATCGGTCAGCGTACCCAACTCATTGTTCACCAGCATCAGCGATACCAGCAGCGTGTCTTCGCGCAATGCAGCCTGTACGGCGTGAGGCTGGATCAGGCCCTGAGCGTCCGGTCTCAGCCAAGTGACGGGAAAGCCCTGGCGCTCCAGTGTGCTGACGGTGTCGAGCACGGCCTTGTGTTCCAGCACGCTGGTGATGATGTGACGGCGCTGCGCGCTGGCATCATGGGCGATGCCCTTGATCGCCAGGTTGTTGGACTCGGTTGCGCCGGAGGTCCAGACAATGGAGTCGACAGGCGCACCCACCGCATCGGCCACCTGCGCGCGTGCCTGTTCAACGGCCTGCCGCGCCACCTGCCCATAACCGTGCCCGCTGGATGCCGGATTACCGAAATGACCTTCGCGCCCCATGCAGGCAACCATAGCTTCGATGACCTGTTCATCAACAGGCGTGGTGGCGGCGTAATCCAGATAGAGCGCAGAAGTGGTCATGGGCAATTCGCTTTGTAATCGAGTCAAAATCAAGGGCTGGCATTACCAGACCGACTGCTTGAAAGATTACTGATCTGCAGGCGAAAATTTTTTGATATTTACACGGATACGAGCAGCCAAAGCGAAAAAATATTCGCTTACGCTTGGATTTTTACGATTAAAAATTCTAGGATACTGCTTCAGGCGCAGAATCGCAGCCAGACACCCATCGTTCCTCACGCTCCACGTGGGAATGCAGTTCTGGACGCTCCGCGTCCAATCCGAGGATGCAAGGGGCTGCACCGTTGGGTGACGCAGAGCGTCACGAAATGCATGCCAACGCGGAGCATTGGCACGATAGTCATGCTGCTTCAGGCGCAGAATCGCAGCCAGACACCATCGTTCCTCACGCTCCGCGTGGGAATGCAGTTCTGGACGCTCCGCGTCCAATCCGAGGATGCAAGGGGCTGCACCGTTGGGTGACGCAGAGCGTCACGAAATGCATGCCAACGCGGAGCATTGGCACGATAGTCATGCTGCGTGAGGCGCAGATCGTAGCCAGATACCATCGTTCCTCACGCTCCGCGTGGGAATGCAGTTCTGGACGCTCCGCGTCCAATCCGAGGATGCAAGGGGCTGTACCGTTGGGTGACGCAGAGCGTCACGAAATGCATGCCAACGCGGAGCATTGGCACGATAGTCATGCTGCTTCAGGCGCAGAATCGCAGCCAGACCCCCATCGTTTCTCACGCTCCGCGTGGGAATGCAGTTCTGGACGCTCCGCGTCCAATCCGAGGATGCAAGGGGCTGCACCGTTGGGTGGCGCAGAGCGTCACGACAGGCATTCCCACGCGGAGCGTGAGGAACGATCAGTGTAAAGCGACTAACGCAGGAAACCGCTAGTGGACAAATTCGACCGGGCAATCCTCGACATCCTGCAAACCGACTGCACCCGTTCGGTGGCGGACATCGCCGAGCGTATCGGCCTGGGCAGTACCGCGTGCTGGCGACGTATCCAGAAGCTGGAAGAGGCCGGCATCATCGACCGCCGGGTCGCGCTGCTCAATCCGCAACGGCTGAACGTCTCAGTCAGCGTCTTCGCCGCCATCCGCACCAACCAGCACAACGCCGCCTGGCTCGAACAGTTTCACGCCGCCGTCGGCGAGCTGCCTGAAGTAGTCGAGTGCTACCGCATGGCAGGCGACACCGACTACATGCTGCGCATCGTCGTAGCCGACATCGCAGGGTACGACGCGGTGTACAAACAACTGATCAGCATCCCCGGGATCAGCGACGTAAGCTCCAGCTTCGCCATGGAGCAGATCAAATTCACCACCGGCCTGCCCTTGCAATACGCATCGTTTGGCGGCTGAGCACCGCCACGCTCATCGATTGAATCGAACCCTCAGCCCGATGCCACGTCCACTTTCTTTGGCAAACGAAAAAGGTGGCTGACATGACAACCGATCACATACTCACAAACAGCGTGCCCAAAGAAGACCCCGCCAGCCCGCAACTCGGCCAGTACGACCGTGAAGCAGACCCGGTCCTCGCCATGAATGCGAACAGACCCGGTGTCGGCTCGGAACGCGGCGACGAGGTCAAGAAACGCACGGAAGGCGACGAGGCTTACGAAGATGACGAGCCGGAAGTGTATTCGGATGACCCGGATATCGTCGCGGATGAGGGTGGTGGTGTTTCGCCGGGCTGAGGGAGCACAAATATGGCGCTAAGGTGATGTAACAGCTCAAACGTGTTCATATAAGGGACGTTGAGCTGTTCACAGAGGTTGGGGATGATGAATACGCCGACTCAAGGCCGAGAAGCAATCTCGTCCAGATGATTCAGCAGATCCAGCGGGTCCTCATAAACCCTTAACGCGCCAGCACGCTCAAGCTCGCCTATGTCATAGCCACCCGACAGCAGACCGACGCCGGTTGCCTTGCAGCGACGTGCCGCCAGCATGTCCCAGATCGCGTCCCCTATCACCAGACACTCGTCAATCGGAGCGTTTATCTTCTTTGCAGCCGCCAGAAACAGGTCGGGGTCAGGCTTGCCATAGCTCACGTCATCGCGCGTAACGATGTTGATCTTTTTGATGTCCAGTTTCAGCGCTTTCAGGTTGATCGTCGCCGTATCGATCCCGCCGCTGGTGGCGATGCACCACTTGAGGTTTTCCTTGTCGAGCGTCTCCAGCAACTCGACGGCGCCGGGCAATGCGATGATCTGTCCTTGCAGCCGCTCGTAAGCCTGAGCATGTTTCTCGCTGAGCCGTTCGGCTTGTTCTTCGCTGATGTTCAAGCCGGTTTCACGCGACAGTGATTTCAACATCAGTCCGCCGCTCATGCCGATCTTGCGGTGAATACGCCACATCGCAAGCGGGATTTCTTCTGCGTCCAGTGCTTCTTTCCAGGCGGCAACGTTTTGATAAACGCTGTCGGTCAGCGTGCCGTCCAGGTCGAAGATGAAGGAGGTTTGGGGTCTCATAGGGTTACTCTTTTTGAATGCGGATTGACCATCTGGCGAGGTTCGGGGCGTTGTGGTCGACACCTGTTCGGCGGTGTCGGAATGCGGCGATCATGAATGAAGCGAGGGCTGTACCGGGGCTTCGAATACGGCATTGCCAGATGGAGGGAAAGGGCTGGTTTTTTTTGGTCACACACTTTCGAGTACGTGATGGAATGGCGGTTCGATCTTTCGGGCGGGAGGGCGACCTGGTAGCAGAAAAGCCTGATGGCTTTCCAGTCGGTTTGAAGACTCTCCAGCCGCGTTAACGCTGTACGTAACCCTCCACCAGCGCCTGAACCCGCGCTGCGTCCTCATGGGTAACCGGGTTATAAACAATCATCGACAGATCCGGCCGGCCATCCACTGCGAAACCCGAATACTCCAGCTCAATCAGCCCATGAACCGGATGCCTCAGGCGCTTGGTACCTTCGCCCTGTAAACGCACATCGTTGTCGCGCCACAACGCAGCGAAATCAGCGCTGAGGGTGCAGAGTTCGTCAGCGAGTTCATGGAGTTCCGAGGCGGCTCCGGCACGGGTCGCGTCGGCCCTGAATGCGGCGACTATGAAGCGCGCGACGGCCTGCCAATCGTCCTGCTTTGCACGCGTGCCAGCATTGCAAAACATCAGGCGCAGGATGTTGCGCTGCTCTACGGGCAGCAGGCTGTAGTCAGTAAATACGGCGGCAGCAGCGTTGTTCCAGGCCAGAACATCCCAAGTGGCGGTCTTGATAAAAGCCGGGCTGAACGCGAGCGTATCCAGAATACGCTGCAAGCGTGGCGATACGCCCTCGGGTGCGCTGTAGACCACTTCGGGCAGATGACCAAAAGCGAGCATGAACAAGTGTTGCCGCTCCGGCTCGGTCATCAGGAGACTTTGCGCGATCCGGTCCAGAACCTGAGCCGACGGCGCGCCACCGCGACCTTGTTCCAGCCACGTGTACCACGTTGCGCTGATATTGGCGCGCTGGGCAACTTCTTCTCGACGCAAGCCTGGCGTGCGTCGACGCGTAGTAGAAAGCCCCAGACTCGCGGGGTCCAGACGCGCCCGACAGTCCTTCAAATACGTTCCCAGCGGGTTGGCCATGATGATCCTGTTGGTTTTTATACCCTGATAACGTCACGTCTTTTACGGGATAAACGTTACGCGCACTCTGCCGACTTCAGCAAAGAGAGATTTGACTATGCGCGTATTTATAACCGGCGCCACAGGCTTTATTGGCACTCACGTCACTTGGGAACTGATCAACGCAGGCCATCAGGTAGTGGGGCTGACACGTTCGGAAGCCGGGGATCGAGCTCTACTTGCCATGGGAGCCGATCCGCATCGCGGTGATATCGAAGACCTGTCCAGCCTTCAGTGTGGCGTGGAGAAGTGCGACGCGGTGATTCACACGGCGTTTGATCACAACTTCGCGCACTTCGTCGCCAACTGCCAGCACGACGCTCGCGTTATCGACGCATTGGGTTCTGCCCTGGCAGGCTCTGCGCGCCCGCTGGTGATCACCTCCAGCACGGCGATGGGCTCTTCAGCACCCGGGCAGGCCGCAGACGAGGACCACTTCGACCCAGCCCATCCCAACCCTCGCGTCGCATCGGAACTCGCCGGGCAGGCGCTGTTGCAACGTGGCGTCAACATAGTCGTCATGCGCCTCTCGCAAATTCATAACCCGGTCAAACAGGGCTTGGTCAGCGAAGTCATCAAACAGGCCAAGGAGAAAGGCTGCTCGGCCTATATCGACCAAGGTCTTAATCAGTGGTCCGCAGCGCACCTTGAAGACACGGCGCGCCTGTATCGCCTCGCTCTGGAGAAACATCAGCCGGGGGCTCGTTATCACGCGACTGCCGAATCAGGCATCACCTTCCGCCTGATTGCCGAAACCATCGGAGAACACCTCGGCCTGCCCACGCTGGCCTTGCCCGCCCATGAAGCTGCCGCACACTTTGGCTGGCTGTCGACATTCGCGACCAAGGACATGAGCAGCCTGAGCCACAAGACACGCGAACGCTTGGACTGGCAGCCCAAGGGGCCAGGTTTGATTGAGGATTTGGGAAGTTGTTTGAAGGGGTAGTGTTTGCAGGCGGAACAACTCTGCAATTGCAGATGATCATCGTGCCAATGCTCTGCGTTGGCATGCAGTTCGTGACGCTCTGCGTCACACATCTACAGTCTGGCAACGCAGTCCAAGGACCCTACAGAATCGCGTGTAATCAGCGAGATTACTGGTGAGTATCCGCATTCTCAGCGGGATAAAACTCACCCTTGCTGCCCATCCTTTCCAGCCGCTCACGAACGAGCGCCTCGACGCTGGCCACTGCAGCCCGGTCGTCAGGGTTGACCAGTTGCAAGTGCAGGCGACTATTGTTCTGATCGTGGGTACCCTCGCTGAGCATGTCGTGTGTGACGACTTGTTCGCCACGCCACAGACATAGCTGAGTATGGGTATCACCAAGCCATATCTCTTTAACTGATCTGAGGTCAGTTTTAGCCAGTTGGTCCACGGTGATCGTCTTTTCCATTGCCTTGTCCATTGTGCTGTACCTTTTCAGTGAGCCGATACAGGTCTGACGAATAGCCGCCGCGGATCGTTCCCGGCGTCGGCTATTCCACCGCGCCAACGGTAATGAGTCGACGCAAGGATCAAGATCGATCAATCGGTAGTTGCACGCGGCAAAGCTTTATTTCTTCAGCCAGCCCTCAACAACATCGGCACCATGCTCCGCTTTCCACTCCTTCAAGACCTTGTGATTTCCACCCTTGGTCTCGATCACTTCACCGGTTTTCGGATGTTTATAAACCTTGAGTTCGCGCGGCTTACGCTTGCCCGCAGGCTTTTCAGCGGTCTGTCCGCGAGCCGAGGTCTGTGGGTCCAGCAGATTGATGATGTGCTTCAGGCTGAAGCCATAGTGCTCAAGCAGCTTGCGCAGCTTGGTTTCGAACTCGATTTCCTTCTTGAGCCCCTGGTCGCCCTTCATCGTCTCCAGTGCCTGGAGTTGCTCGGCGAGGTGCTTTTCCAGCTGGCGGTATTCTGCGAGTTTGGACATGGTGTTTTCCTTATAAACAGGTGTGCGTAGTTATTGAGAGAGATAGCGCCCGTTACAAGTTCAGCCTATTTTCTGCAGGTTGGTTGGCTTTCAATACGTGGGAGTAACACCATAAGCCGGATTGCCCGAGCTTCCGGTTATTTTCAAAAATGCGGTTTTTCGCGCACAGAATTAACAGCGGTTTTTGCCCATCTGTTCTGCAAGCCAGTGGAAAGTTTTGATTGGTCTATTTCCTGACGCAATAAAACGGCGACTCCATCTATTGAATGCGCGCCAGCGAAAAGCAAGAGCGGAAGGCGAGCGCTTTGACAGCGAACCAAGCCTGGTCGCGTTGAAAATGCAGGAGCAGTGAGCATCAATACCGCTCACTGTTCCTGCCTTGTAGGCGTCCAGGCAACTAAATGTGGGAAGGGGAGCCCACACGCTAGCTGTTCAGGTGATATCAGCTCGCGAGGTCGACGGCGGTTTGACCCACGAGCGTCACGTCTGCCGTATCGGCAACCACCAGGTCGGCGTTGGTGAGCTCTCGCGTGTAGTCGAACCCTGCTAGCGTGACCTGGAACGCATGCCCATCGGCGCCTGGCTCGCTACTGCGCAGGTAGGTACGGTCGGTGTTTTCATCGTAGGTCATGCTCAAGGTGCCGTCGCGGCCGTTGCCAAAACCGGTCACGCCGAGCGCAGCGACGTCGAGCTTGTCCTGGCCCCAGATGAAATCAGTGATCAGGTCGCTGCTGCCCGCATGGCTGTCGGCGCTGCTAGTGAACACGAAACGGTCGTTGCCTGTGCCGCCGGTGAGCTTGTCCGCGCCCACCCCACCGGTAAGCACATCGTCACCGGCGTTACCCTCGAGGGTGTCGTTTCCGGCACCGCCGACGAGGGTATCGTTGCCCCAGTAACCATAAAGGGTGTCGGACTTGTCACCGCCTACCAGACTCACCGAGGTGATCGGCTGCGGAGTGGTCACAACCGTCGCATCACTGGGCGGGGCGAACAGCACAGTGCTGGCGTTGAGCTCATTGACATGGTTGCCACTGAGCAGAATTTCAAAGCGGTTACCGTTGGCATCGGCCTCTAATGATTTAAGCGCGGTGGCATCGCCGGCCAGGTTGAGGACCACCTTCAGCGTACCGTTGTAGCCGTTACCCAGCCCGGTGAAGCCCAAGGCGGACACGTCGATCATGTCATGGCCGTTGCCACTGAAGTCGGTGATCAGGTCGCGGCTGCTGTAGCTGCCACTGGCATCGTTGCGGTAACTGTCGCTGAGCCGGGTATACACGAAGCTGTCGGCACCCGCGCCGCCGCTCAGAGTGTCGCCGCCGGTGCCGCCGAACAGCCGATCATTGCCCGCACCCGCTTCGACGTTGTCGCGGCCAGCGCCGGCCCTCAGGGATTCGCTGGCGTCTGTGCCTTCGAGCAGATCGTTGTGCGAAGTGCCGTTGATCAGCGGCTGGAAGTTGGCATCGGTAACAAGGCCGCTACTGGCCAGGAACTGCACGGCAAAATGTTTACCATTACCGTCTCGCTCGTAGCTTTCCAAAAAGTAAATGCCGCGCAGAGGCTCGCTACGGATGTGCAAGGTATCGCCATAGCCATCGCCTAAATGGCTATAGCCCAAGGCCGACACGTCGAGGGTATCGTGGGCGGGGTCAAAATGGCTGATGGAATCGGTGTGCTCGCCTCCGCCATTGATATAGCTGTCGCCGATGCGGTCGAAGCGGAATACATCATTACCGGCGCCGCCGTCCATACCGTCGTATCCGGCACTGGAGACCATCACATCGTTGCCACCCCCGCTGACTAGCTGGTCGTTGCCGCCCCCACCCATCAGCAGTTCATTGGCCAGCCCACCACGTATGTAGTCGTTGCCAGGAGTGCCCTGCACGATGAGTTCAATCGGGTTATTGCTGACCTGGCTACTGGCGCTTTTGACCTGCAAATTCCCAAGCGCCGTAGGATTGGTGGCGTCCTTGATGTTGAATACCTGGGTCATGCCGTGCTCCTTACTTGCAGTTGGTCCACTGGGGTGGGGTATGACGCCAGTAATGCCGTCTCGTTGATAGCAATGGGCCTTATCCGACGAAGGGGTTATAAGCGGCGGGGGCTTTCCGACCAAAACAGCCCGTTAGTGAGGACGGATAGCGACCTCATTCTCACAAGTGAAACAAGTCACCAAACAATAGGCTTGTCGTCCCAGGCCCAGAAGGTCCCGCTGTCGGCCGGTCCATGTGCGCCTACCACCTCAATGATGCGATCCGCCGAGAAAGCTGGTTCGAACAGTTGGCCTTCGGGCACGTTCGCCTGGAATGGCTGAGACAGCTCCGTGTCAGTCGTGCCTGGGTGTATTGCCAGGACGGTAGAGGCCGGGTTAAGGCGTTTCAATTCGATACTGGCCGTGTGCAGCAACTGGTTGAGCGCCGCTTTGCTGGCTCTGTAGCTGTACCAGCCACCCAGCCGGTTATCGCCAATAGAGCCAACCCTCGCGGAGAGCGCCGCGAAGGTAGAAGGTTGTTTGCGCAGTAGTGGGAGTAGGTGTTTGAGCAGCAGGATCGGAGCAAAGGTGTTTGTCGCGAAACTCGCTTGCAGGCTCGCAAGTGTCAGTTGTGCCAGGCCCTTTTCTGCTTTTGCGCCGTCCTGATGAAGAATGCCTAGCGTACTGATGACGAGGTGCAGATGCTCGCATCCATCAAGCGTCTCGCTCACGAGCGCTTCGAGGGATTGTTCATTGCGCGCGTCGCAGTCGACGCGTTTGATGCGTTGGCCATATTGCTCTGCAAGCGTTGCCAGCTCTGTGGAAGTGCTGGCTTGTCGCGCGACCGCCCATACCTGAGCCACATCATCGCGAGCAAGCAACGCCGCGCACATTGCCAAGCCAATACCTCGGCTGGCTCCGCATATCAGCACGTTGGCCTCGCTGTTCAGTTCGGGTATCAAACTCATAAGGCACCTTGAGGAGCATGGTTGAAGTGTTTTTGACTTCTCTGGGGCAACTATAGCCCTACCGCTTCGCCAACAACCGCGCCAACCCAGCCGTCACCACGACAGCCAGCAAAACGGCAGCTGCGATAGACAGAAGCGCGCCCCATTGCACTATGGAGTACCTGAGGGTCAGGTAGAAACTCACCACCCCCACAGCGCCAATGGCATTGCCGCGGACTATTGCCGCCAGTTCATAACGCCCGCCTTGCACATGGACAAACACGGCAAGCGGCCAGGCGATCACCGGGATCGGCGCCAGCAGCCCACTGACCACCGGCCCGAGCCAGGTAGCGCTTGCGGTGATCGCCAGTAGCAGAAGGGTGGCGGTCAGCATTCGCATCGGGATGACCCAGCGCGGCAGCGCCACGTATGACGCTACGTCCGGCGGTGTCTGTTTCGAGGTAGCAACGATGATCAGCGCAACCATCAGCAGCGTGACAATGATCGACAGCGCCAGTAAGCCCGACAGGTTCACCACAAAGGCCGTCGCGCCATACACCGCGAGAGCCAGGATGCATCCCGTCAACGCTGAAACGCGTCGAGTGACCAGGAAATAAAACAGGTAAGTCGCCTGAATCGCCGCCAGTCCGGCCAGTGCGCCGGGCACCGCCATCGAGGCGAACTGGGTGCCTTGCTCAAGGCTGAGAAACAGCATGACCAGCGCCGAGGTCATCGGCAGGCCGGAAAGCAGCCCTGCCACGCCGGTACCCCAGCGCTTTGCCGCTAATGAAATAGCCAGCATCAGCGCGGGGGTGATGAGTAACTTGAGGTAGAAGGCCGTCATGCAGAAAACTTCACATCCGAAAGTGGGCTGAATGCAAAACCTTTTGGCGGTGGGTAACGATGCATGTCAGCGCTTACTCCATCGCTCGACAGCGCATCCGCCAATCGCCAGAAACAGAAAAGCCCGGCGAACCGGGCTTTCTGAAAACGGGCAGTGCTTATTTAGCGGTTTTCAGCTTGATCACGTCACCAGAAACGGTAGTGGTGTAGCCGTTCAGGACCCAGGCCCAGAACCACTTCTCCTGCACTTGGGTATTGATCAGCGCATCGCCACCCTTGGCCTGAATGGCGCTGTTCTGCGCACGAACGAAACGGTCGTTCTGACGAATCGGGATCAGACCGAACAGCATCAGGCCGGTGGCGCTTGCTTCACTGTGACCGACGACGGTGTATTGGCTGCTGTCGTATTGCGGGGTTTTCATAGGGGTGCCGGTGCAACCCGCCAGAACCAGACCACATACTGCTGCGGCGACAACTTTACTAACTGACTTCAAGGTGAAACTCCATGGGAAAACCCGGATCCACGTCTCGGGCGGCGGTACTTTACTCGCAGGGTTCATGCTTGAGGTAATTTTTTGAAATTGCCTCACAGCGCGCTCACGACCGAGCATCCGCCAACTCCGAGAGTGACTGTTTCCGGTTGTAGCGGGGCGCTCCACCTCCAAGATATTCAGCACACCTGCAAAAGTATTAACGCAGCAGGCGGAAGGTCTCACGCACATGCTCGGTGAGCGTTTTCGGGTTTTCCATGGCCGCGAAGTGGCCGCCGTGCTCGGCTTCCGCGAAGAACCGCAGGTCGTCAAAACGCGCCTGCGCCCAGCGCCGTGACAAGCGCAGCAGCTCGCCCGGGAACATGCTTACGCCGGCAGGGATCGGCATCGCGGGGGCAGGGCCTTGCTGTTGCATTTCGCGCATACCTTCCCAATAGAAACGCACCGAGCTGGGGCCGGCATTGGGCAGCCAGTACAGCATGATGTCGTCGATCAGCGCATCGAGCTCGATTACCCGCTCAGGCTCGCCGCCGCTGTCGGAGGCATCCTGAAACAGTGCATACACCCACGCCGCCAGGCCAACGGGCGAATCCGCCAGGGCGAATACTACTGACTGCGGCCGGGTGCTGTGCACTTTCATGTAACCGGAAAGCTCTCGGTCGTAGCGCTGCGCGTCGGCCAACATGCGCTGTTCTTCAGGCGTGGCCTGGGCGATTTCCGCCTCGGTGGGTTGGTACATGACCATGTTCAGGTGAATGCCGATCAGGCCAGGCGGGCGCATGTGCCCAAGGGCGGTGGTCACGGCCGCGCCCCAATCCCCACCCTGAGCGGCCCAGCGCTGGCCATAGCCCAAACGGTCCATCAACTGTGCCCAGGCCGCCGCCGTTTTGCCCACGCCCCAGCCTGTAGAACGCGGCTTATCACTGAAACCAAAGCCCGGTAGCGCCGGGATCACCAAATGGAACGCATCGCTGGCCTGCCCACCGTGTGCAACAGGGTCGGTGAGTGGCCCGATCATCTTCCTGAACTCAAGAATCGAGCCCGGCCAACCGTGGGTCATCAGCAAGGGCAAGGCGTCACGATGAGGCGAGCGGATGTGCAGAAAGTGAATACCAAGGCCGTCGATCTCGACTCGGCTGCTGTTCCACTGATTGAGTTGGGCTTCGGTGGCCCGCCAGTCATAGCCATTACGCCAGCGCTCGACCAACGCACGCAGACGCTCGAGCCGTGGTCCCTGACTGTTGTCGGACACGGTTTCGGGGTCAGGCCAGCGGGTTTGCGCAAGGCGCTGAGCCAGATCGTCGAGTTGCGACTGGGGGACTTGAAGAGGAAAAGGCTCGATAAGGTAGGTCATTGGTTGCTCCCTTGCACATGGGTACGGGCCAGCGTGTCACGCACGGATGCCCATTCACGTTGGCCATAGCGGTCGTTATCCAGATTGAGCAGCTTGCCGCGCCCGCTCATCATGTCGCGCAGGTATTGCATGCCCTGCCAGGCCGGGAACGGCTTGTCACTGGCCGGCGTGAGCGCACGCACCACGCCGATAAGGGTGGACAGCGTGCCGATATTGCCGGGGCGCAGGGTGCAGTAACGCTGCCCGGTCAGCTCGGTGAGGAGGCTGGCGATCTGCGCAGGCGACAGACTGTTACCGGCAATGCGCAGAAAGCGCGGCGTGTGTGAATCCAGCGCGGCATCGGCGGTGAAGGCGGCTACGTCGTCCTTGGCCGTGAAGTCCAGCGACTGTTGTGCATCACCGAAATGCAGCACCCGCCGTCCGGGCAGCACGATAGGTGCGTCGCCTTCGAGCAGTTCCAGAAAGCCACCGTTAAGGATCGAGGTCACGCTGATGTCGGCCGCATCAAGCTGAGTGACGAAGCGCCGGCGAAGGTCCAGGTTGCGGTTATCACCAGGCCGGGTACGGGTGTAGTCGAGCGAATAATCCGAGGGAATGAACCTGGGCACGCCAGCCGCCACCGCAGCCTCCAACAGCCTGCCCTGCTGCTCGATGATCACCTCTTCCAGGCCGTTGAGCGTAGACACCACACAACACGAGCCGGCAATAGCACGGCGCAGGCCCTGGGCGTCATCCAGTGAAACAGGCGTGATCGTCGTGCTGCTGTTGCGCAGGCCATTCAGCCGGGCTGGTTCAGTGCCCGGCCGAACCAGCGCTATGACATGGGCACCGCGCTCTGCCAAGGCCCGCACGACGCGGTGGCCCAGATCTCCCGTAGCGCCAGCAACCACAATGGGTAAAGCAGTCACGTCATTCACAAGCGCTTCCTTGGTCGTTATGAATAGGTAGAAACGGCGTTCACCTGCTTCCATTTAACTGAACGTTACCGTTTAGTTGACGAACAAACAAGCGGGCTGTAAGTTGCCGGCCATGACAGCGATCAAGACCAAATCCAAAGGCGGCAGGCCCAGGCAAGACCAGGCGGGCGAGGCCGAGCGTCGATTGCTGGATGCCGCCCTGCAACGCTTTCTGGCCTGCGGTTTCGAAGGTACCTCATGCGAAGACATCGCCCGCGCCGCAGGTGCAAGCAAAGCCACCCTCTATGCCCGTTACGCCAACAAGGAAGCGCTGTTCGAAGCCGTGGTGCGACGCCACGTAGCGACCTTGCTGGGGCCCGCCGAAACAACTCCCGCGCTCCCACTCGAAGGCCGCCTGCGGCACGTGGGCCACGGCATCCTCGAACACGCATTGCAAGCCGATACCCTGGCCATGATGCGCCTGGTGATCGCCACCTCTAACCGCACTCCGCTGCTGGCGGCTGAAGTGAATCGAATCGGGTGGGAAGGCGGTTTCATGAGAGTACGTTCGGCGATTTTGGCAGGCCCGGACCAGCCCACGGCCCCTGATGCACTGGCCCGTCAATTCATTGATCTGGTGTTTGCTCCCCATCAGCTTAGAGCGCTGTTGGGGGAGGATCGGGGGGTGTTGATTCAGGGTATTCCGGAGCGGGTGGAATGGGGGGTGAGGATGGTTGGGGCTGCTGGGTTGTTGGGGTGAGGGCTTGTGAGGCAATAGGCCTGAACTGTGAAACCCTAGTGGGGGGCTTTGATCCATGAGGCTTGCTACTGACCTTTACTAATAGCTGAGCCGCGATTGCTGATGGGGCCACATTGACCAATATCATCACGCTAAAAGTGGCAATGCATGGTCGGGACCAAGATGGATTTTTGGCAGTGGCGGCAACAGTTGCGAAATAAGGCAGAAAGAAGAGCACCAGACGGGGGTAGGACCCGATGATTGAATGCTCTGTTTATGAGGCCCGCAGCGATTTTCCCGAGCTTGCAATACAGGTCGGCGGACACGACCAAAGGTGCTTACCCCACATTTTGAGTTTTCTCTGCGGTGACTCGCTAGCGGAGCTGGCGATTTGCTGCTATACAGCGTGCTCGGACATATTTAGTGCTCCGCATCACAAAGGGAATTGGTTTTGAAAATTCTAGCAGGGATAGTCGGCGGTTTGATTCTCGCCATTTTGGTTTCAATGGTTGTTGGAATCGCTGGCGCAGCGTCGCCGGAGACCAGTGGTGCCAGAGGGGCTATCGTTTTCTTTGTGGTTTGGGTCGTAGCGCTCGTCATTGCGATCTACGCTCCAACAGCTGGCAAGGCGTGGCGCCGGCTGCTAGTGATGTCTGGCATAGCTGCATTCATGCTCCCTCTGTCCGGCATAATTTTTACAGGCAGCCACATTGCTACAAATCTTAGTGGTGCTCATTCTGGCGCCGAAAAAGCGGGTGCGGCCATTGGTGGCACACTGGTCAGTGGCTTTTTAGGATTTGTTGGCTTTTTTCTAGGAGTGATTTTTCTTATCATCGGATTATTGGTGGGAAGAGATAAGCAGATCGTTTATGTCCAAGCTCCGCCTATCAAGTAACGCAAAATTGATACTTATGTAACTCCTGCAATCTGATGAAACTATTCGCTGATATAATAGCCGTGACTATATTCTGATATATAGTTTTGTCGAGCCCTTAGCAGATCGAGGAGGGCTTGATTCTAACTCATCTACACCGAATCGCGGACTTATTAAAGCGAAGCATGTCTAGATGGCGGAGGGCTTGAGACCTGTGGTTTCCCCGTCCTGATTTGCCTACCTATTTGTCCAAAGGACAACGCAGCTTAGCAATGTAGCGTCATCATAATGTGGTCAAAAGCAATTACGAAGCCTAAAAACTAAAAGCTGAGCATTCCTCTACTATCCAAATCCTTATGCCCTTGTTCGGTGGCGTTATGAAAAACTGGCTGAAAACGATTCTGTTTGTTTCTGCATTCTCCCCGACGTTAATAGTTGTCGCTGGCGTGAGGTTTTTTTCAACTGACAAGCTAGACACACTGTCTATACAGCTAATAACCATCGCTTTGCTCGGTACAGTTTTACCGATCTTGATAGTGATGTGCATAAAAAGTCAGACAGAGGCCATGATCTTCAAGGCGAAAAAAGTCGAGTCGGCTGACTACTTTTTATTGGTTTTTGTCGCCAGCTATCTTTCTCCAATTGCGATGAAAGCAGTTGAGGTAGAATTTGAAGTGATTTTACTTCTTGTCACAGTGATTTTCTTTGTGGCTTGGGTGATCTCAAATATACCGTCTCATCCCGTGCTCTATTTATGCAAGTATCGGTTCTACAAGATCGAATCTGAAGATGGCATGGTGTACATGCTTCTAACACCAAGACAGATTAATTCACCAAAACAAATAACGTCGGTTAAGAAAGTAACTAGTGGAATGCTAATGGAGTAGTAAATGTTAAACCTTTTTGCGCTTACCAGTAATCCAGCTAAAAGAATCGTTCGTTTCAACCTATCGAGTCAGGTTCAGTCAGATCTGACTGCATATATGAAAGCACAGGAGCGCGCCTTTGATGAGGCCGATCAGGAAGTTGATTTTGATGGAAAATATAAACCGGATCCAGGTGAGGTTCTGTGTATAAGCAACTATGATGATATAGATGATTTAGCCTCCGCAATTAACAATCCACTGGCACTCGATGAGGTGGAGCCGTCCGAGGAGTTCTTCGGTCAAATTAAGGCCTTATTCACAGGATACAATGACCAAGGGAACTTAAAGATATTGCTACAGAGTTTTGATCGCCGAAAGATTATTTCTACAAATGGACTGTCGATCTTTCATTCTGCAAATGTTTATAAGAAGATCGAGGGTATAGGTTTGACCGTTGATCATAAGCTAACTGCAATATTAGAGGAGGGTCGCCTTAGGTTCTTTAGCTTTCATTCCGCACGACAAATATTCGATTTGAGCGAGTATTACAAAGAAGCTACTGATGATGACGTTAAAGAATTTATTGCTGCTGATATGATATTTTCAGCTAACCCTGCAGGGATTCTTGAGGTTTCCGACTCGTGGGTTCGAAGGAAAATTTCATTAATTCAACAAAGCGGTATTTTGCAGAGTATCCCTATCAACGAAATGAAAGCAATTGCATTAGAGTTTAATATACCATTTGAAACTATGACCAATGAAGATGGTGAGAAACTATTATTACCTGAAGCCAAATCCGACCTTAAAAAGCTGCTTAGATTTTTAGATGAAGATTACTATAAGTCACCTTTATCTAAGACTAATTTTCTTAGCAACTCGAAACGGGTTGTTTCGCGTATAACATGATATAGCCTAAAAACGCCAACGAAAGCTGCCTTGACATGTTTTCCATGTGTTCGCATCATCACTGAATTACCATTCAGTAATTTTATAAAGTTAGACAAAATAAAAAAGACTGCACAATGCGGAATTCTCGGGGTGCTTCGAGAAAACCTAAGACAGCTGAAAAAGTTACGTGGTGCATCATGGGGATTCGAACCTACGTCCCCTACCTTCGAAGTCCTAAAAGTAGATATTTAGAATCAATATGCTAGCGGGAATAGCTGGAAGATCAACGAGTTGTGTTACCTGGTATAGTTGGCTTTCACTACATTTGACATTTATTGAATATGGACATAAGTGCTGGGATACACAAAACGAGCCGTTTCGATGACTGGGTGAGTCGGACGGAGAATGATGGTAACGATCGATCTTCACCGCTTTGAGCTGACTCCCTTGCCCCAGCTCGACTGCCTACTCCTCCACTGGCTTCGCGTCTACGGAGACGTGTTGGACTTTATACGGCATAAATCTGACGCCTTCGGCCTTGGTCGGATAGAAGAGCGCTAGATTAATTTCATCGCCTACCGAACTCCGATAAATCACACCGTCAAACCCACCTTTTTTAATAAGTTCGCACAGGTATTGGCTAGGTATATAGTCAACCGCAGCAGATCTTGGTAACACCGGCCGGGTCAATTCCTCACCTAGCCGAACTAGAAACTCGATATCTCCTCTGAGTGCCGCAATCTCTTCAGCATCAGTGCAGATGAACGGCGTAATTAAACTTCGAGGGCTTCTTAAGTCTGCCAGCTTAACGTCATCGACGATTTTGAATTCTGCTACTGTCACAAACTCGCCAGTATGAGGGCGAATTTCTGTAACCGAAGTTAGAATATTTGACGCAACATACAAGTATGGAATTCCGACAGGGTTCGCACGGCCATGGGTTGCTTTGTCTTTGGGAGGTGGGCCCATTTTATCGAGCGGGTAGGGCACTTCTGATTCTTGAATTCTCGCCCTATACCACTCTTTAGGAAGAGGGCCTTTATAAATCAGCTGTGACACTAGGTAAGTAATTCTGTCGAAACTAATGGTCTCTTTCGGAAAGAATCTATTTTCTTCCATTAATTCTTTACGAAGATTTTCCCAGTTGTCGAGGTTTTGGGAGAAGCACTTGCTCGACGGCGTGAAAGTCATGCGCGGCATATTGCCGTCCTGAAATACGTCTGCAAGTAGGTCTTTTGTATTTGCTAAGTCAAGACTACCGAACATCCCCCAATCACTTTTGAACCATTCGCCCAGCGTAGCCCCCTCATTTGCCACTGTGTAGATACCAGTTAGAAGCTCAAAGTATTCTCTGAGTTGAACAGGCTCCACCAGAGGTAGATTGTTAGATTTGCAAAATGAGCATTCACCGTGAGTTTGAGCAATCTGAAAAATTACGGCGTCCAGGTGGCTATCGCCGAAGCAGTTCGGGCAGCATTTTCTCATGATATTTATCCGAGAAAATCAGCTATAACTTCAATATGATGTTTCATTGATAGTTTCTTGATATATCCTAAGCCCGGAAAATGCTTTCTCTTGTAAAGATCAATAAACTCTTTAACAGCCGAAGTTCTCAGAATCTTAGACTCGGGTTCTTCTATCTTTGCGATCAGTTTAGTCAGTGCTTCGTAGAATTTGCCAGCTGGATCGGTAGGCGTATCTTGTCTATCAGATTTAAAGTGATAGATGTACATTGCATCATCCATCTCGGGGTCTATGAACGTCAAGTGAATTGCAACTGCATAAGCAGGGCCCCCGGACTCAGAGTATTCGTCGCCTACGATTAAGAAATCTCCAAAGCCATCTACACCCTCATCCTGGTAGGTGGCGTGTAGGTCCGAGAACGGCTCTACATCTGGATATTTCCTGTTAGCCTGGCGCTTGAATCCGTTACGTAGGAGTACCCGGGTTTTGTCGCTGAAATGTTTTTGATAAAGCTTGCCGCAGTACTCTTCTGCAAACACGTGCAATATTCTACGGTTCCAGTTTTGGGTAACCTCAGCTAAGGTCTTCGGCTCGGTAAATCCAAAGTGAATAAAATATAGGATATGGTTGGGGTAAGTTTTACAAATCTTCAGTACTTCCGCAGTATCGGCCTGATCTGTAAGAAGAACACCTACTGAGACATTTTTGTGGGCTTTAATTTCTTCGGTCACAAACGCTTGGATTGCGTTAGAGCTTTCAGTATGGTCTCCATAAGAAGGGTTAACAATCAAAACTGCTTCAGCACCAGACGCCGATAGAGCTTCGATTGTCCGCTTTAGACCACTCAGCGACTCTCGCACCGGCTCAATTATTGAGACGGTGCCACTTTTTGCCAAAATATCTGCCGACTCTTTGATTGTAAGCAGGTCAAACTGTTTGCCGCGAAAATATGGATAATACATACTATCTCGCCCACTGAAGGGCCTCCCTGATTGATGTGTTTAACGCGTCCAGCAGCGTCGTTTGTTCTCGTAACTTCAATGGCGTTGAGAGGATTGCGGCCTGTAATGAGACAGGTAGCTGTGGCAGTATTCCTGACAGCGGTAAGGAGTTTCGTGATTTCCTAAGAACTTTGACCATGGTATCGTGCGTGGTCGCAGGATCTAAGCCCTTAAAAATCTCACGGATCGTAGATCTAATTTCTGTATTAGCTACGTCTGGTGGAGTAATACCAAAAAGTCTGAGAATCTCCAACGACTCACGTATCTGGATAGAATCAAATATTATCTCCGGAGACACTTGCTCCGGAGATTCGTGAGCTTCTCGGATTGTTGAAATTCCAAATCTCTTGTTTAAGAGAAGTACACCCACGTCTGCTCTGGTTGTTGAAACTATTTCATCTAGATGATTTTCCCCAGTTATCACATAGACTTTTGAAAAAAACTGCTTGTAGGTTTCAACTTGGCCTTGCAGTCGGCCTAATTTGTCACGCTCCGACTTTATTTCGTAAGCCGTGGATGTCCCATTAAATATGGCGATGTCCGCTTTGCACTTCCCAACACGAAACTCAGTGATCAATGAGGCAGTCTTTAAGGAGTGACGCCCTAAAAGAAGTTTATTTGTAATTGCTGCCTTGTATGCATATTCGTGCCTGTAATCTCGTTTTCGTAGGAGATTAAATGCGCTTTCGAAAATCGAACTTACGGGAGATGCTAGGTTTTCTTCACTGACAACCAATGAATCTTTGATGAGTCTCGAAAACAATGGAGACTTGCCTTTTTGAGCAAGCTCTCGGATAACTGTGGCCGAAAACAGTCTGGCAACCGCTGACTGCTGACTACCGTCGAGAACTTTCATTTCCAAACTCATGAGGTCAAATCTCTATTCCCGCAGTTTTTGTAATGCTTCTTTTGGTTCGGATTGGTGGGCGTGACGATTGCGCGGATTCTGACAGATCGCCTGATCCTAGTCGCGTGATTTGTCACCTTCAAGCCCAGTGGAGAGTTGCCAAGCCCCGTCTGGAAACCCAGATATCAGGGCGGTCGTTGTCATCCCCCAGGTGTGCTGGGGGGACAACGGCGTGCGCCGGGTGAAGACTGTTCCGGATACAGTGGATCGGGGACTGTCTAGCGGGATGCAGTTGAGATGATGGCACTGCCTGGCAAGGTACAGTCCTAAGCAGAATTTGCGACCCAGTGACGAAATGGAGCCTGACTTTCTCCGCCTACGCCTATCGGCCAACAGCTACCCATCAGATGCGTCTATCAAAAAGGATCACTCACGGAGCCAGTCCCCTTCCAGTATTTGCCGAATCGGTTCGTCGTGTGAGACTCGGTGGGCGGTACTAATATATATAGCGTTTGTCTTTCCTCAATCCGCCTAAATAGGAGCGTAGAAAATTCAAAGCATTCGTAGTTGCGACTAGCCATACTTTGTGGCGAGGTGAGAATCCACAGGATCGAGCCTGTCCATTCGAAACCCTGAGCAGTCCTAGGTTTTACGTTAACTAGAGTGTCATTTATTTTTGTAAACACGGAAACTATTAATAGGGAGTAGCTTATTGAGATACAAAGAGAACCTGTATTATATCGAACCATTAGTTGCGTAGATAAATTGACTTTAGGTCTGTCAATGGAAAAAGCTTATGCCCTCTTTGTTCACACGACTGAATTCAGAATCGTCGGAAATGCGGGATCAACACCCAAAAATCGGGCTTCTCAGAGGCGTTAGTTGTTCCCCGCGTTTTTTACCGGGAACAAGTAAGGCAGGAAGTTTTTTTATTAATCAGAGCTGCGTCCCCTTGTCCCCACCCTCTAGTCTTGTCAGGGAACGCCATATGTCATGGTATTGCTGGGTCGCCTCCGCTGCTCCCGTGTTACCGCTGAGAAATGCGCTTGGCAGATAGTGTTTTGCGACCAAGTTCATTGACTTTCCCCTTCACTTTCCAGCAGGTCGGGGTCAATTACTTAGAAACGGGAACTCCCACCGCCCGGCGTGCGCTACTTTTTCATCCATCGCTTGCCGCTGGCTTACTGATCAAACTTGACTAGTGCCTCTATGCCGACCATAGCGCGCACGATCCTCTCCCTGCCGAAGCTGGAGGCTGCCTCTAGCAGGGCAGACGCGTTGAAGAGGTACAGTCGCTTATCGAGCTACACCTCATAGTAACCAGCTCGGTCTCGTAAGGACGGCAGAGCTTAGCGATAGCGAAGCGCGGAACGCCACCGTCAACGGTGGGGGCACTCATCTGGTTGGCGACTCATCCAGCGGAAAATCATTGGCGCAGCTTCTGGCAGCGTCCCGGTCGATTTCGCTTTCGATCATGCTTGCCCAGGCTTGGCATCGGGTTTGGTTTCAAAGATTTTGCGCTGGGCTGGATAGCCCTTACGGCGAATTTGCGCTTCCCACTGTCCTTTACTAACGGCTGGGTCGCAATTCCGGATTGTCGCCATTTCAACCACTCCCGCCACGCTTGAGAGTGAGGGATTTATGGCAAAAACGACTTTCAGGACTAGGACTAGTATCTGACAGTAGCGACAACCCTCGTGAACACAAGGGAAAAGAACATGGCGCACCAGGCGGGATTCGAACCCACGACCCCTGCCTTCGGAGGGCAGTACTCTATCCAGCTGAGCTACTGGTGCGACGCGGGCGCCATGATACTCACATGGGTACGGGGCGTCCAGTTGCGGGCGGTGTGCGACACAAATCACCCAGCGCGCCCCGCGACAGCCTTTCATCAGCCCACACCCATTACCGCCCACAAAGGGACAGACCTGCGCTTTCGGCACGGCTGCGTGGTGGTGCATGATGCTCCCCATACCACTCCGTCAGTTCGTTCTCACCGAGGGCCTCTTATCAATCAGTTCAAAAGCATCGAGCGCAGCCCGTGCCGCGTTCTTATTACCGGGGCCAGTATCGCGGGGTGTGCCGCGGCCTGGTGGCTGACGCAGCGCGATTGCGATGTCACGGTTGTCGAGCAGGCGCCTGCCTTTCGCGATGGCGGGCAGAATGTGGATGTGCGGGGCGCGGCTCGGCAGGTTCTGCGTTTGATGGGGCTTGAGCAGGCGGTGAAGGAGCTCAATACCGGCGAGACGGGGCTTGCGTGGGTCGATGAGGACAACCGCACGGCGGCGCGCATCGATCTGGCCGGTCTGGAGGGCGATGGTCCGACGGCTGAGCTTGAGGTGTTGCGCGGTGACCTTGCGCGTCTGCTGTATGAGGCGTCGTCTGCTGATGCGTTCTATCGCTTTGGTGATCGTATTGTCTCGGTCGAGCACGATGCGGAGGGCGTGTCGGTCACGTTCGAGGGCGGTGGCCAGGAGCGTTTTGATCTGTTGATCATTGCTGAAGGTGTCGGCTCGCGCACGCGGGAGCTGGTGTTCCCCGGCGAGAACCAGCCGCGCCGGATGGACTTGGCCAGCGCGTTCTTTACCGTGCCTCGGGCACCGACCGATAGCCAGACCGCGCGCTGGTATAACGCGGTGGGCGGTCGCAGTGCGGGCGTTCGTCCGGATAATCGAGGTACGACGCGTGCTTTCTTTAATGTGCATGGCCGAAGCCACCTTGCGGTAGGCAACAGTGTTGCCGAGCAGAAGGCGTTTCTCCGGGCGTCGTTTGCAGGCGCGGGATGGGAGGTGCCTCGTCTGCTGGAGGGGATGGAGGCGGCGGAGGATTTCTGGTTCGATGACTTGCGTCAGGTGAAGATCGATCGCTGGTCGAATGGCCCGGTGGTACTGCTGGGCGATGCAGCATGGTGTGTCACGCCGCTGGGTGGGGTCGGCGCTTCGCTGGCGCTGATTGGCGCGTATGTGCTGGCGGGCGAACTCACCAAGACCGACACCATTGCCGAGGCGCTTGCCGCGTACGAATATGTCCTGCGCCCTGTGGTGAAAAAGTCGCAGAGCGTGCCGAAACTTGTTCCGCGTCTGGTCCATCCTCGCAGTCAGACCGGGGTGAAGATCCTGCGCGCCGTGCAGCGGCTGGTGGCAACGCCCTTTATCAGCAAACGTGCTGCCAGGGCGCTGACCCCGGCGGTGCAGTCTTTCACGCTTCCGGATTATCGATAGCGCTACAGGCGTGGGTTAAAACCTGCGCCGGGCCCTGCGGTGGTCATGCCGCTGTCGAAGTCGATCAGCCACGACCCGGCCAGGACGATGATCGGGTCGTTCGGCAATGCCTTGAGGTTGATCGTGACCTTCGCCGGTTGCTCAGTGGTCGCTCACGGCTTTTATGCGCTGCCTGATCACACTGCGGCTGCCTTGCGTTCAGGTTCGTCGCTGATCAAAAAACCACACACCTCTTTGCGCGCGTTCTTTTTTTCGAACGGGCTATTGTCCTTTCCCCCCGCAATGCCTAGGATTCGTTTGAGATTTCAAACGCTCTTGTTCGGTCTTCCTGCCTTCATGCGTTGCGCAGCGCTGGAACCCGATGGAATGTTTTCCTGACGATGGCTTCCAAATGGGGTGCATCGATATCAATTGTTCGCGTCGCCTCTCGGGCGATGCTGTTTAGGAGGCCGACATGCAGCTCAAAGATTCCACACTGTTCCGCCAGCAAGCCTACATCAACGGCCAGTGGCTGGACGCGGACGGTGGTCAGTCGATCAAGGTCAACAACCCTGCCAACAACGAGATCCTCGGGACTGTGCCAAAAATGGGCGCAGCCGAGACGCGCCGGGCGATTGAGGCGGCTGACAAGGCGCTGCCGGCCTGGCGTGCGCTGACCGCCAAGGAGCGTGGCAACAAGCTGCGCCGCTGGTTCGAGCTGATGATCGAGAACCAGGACGATCTGGGTCTGCTGATGACGCTGGAGCAGGGCAAGCCACTGGCTGAAGCCAAGGGCGAGATCACCTACGCCGCGTCGTTCATCGAGTGGTTCGCTGAAGAAGCCAAGCGCGTCTATGGCGATGTGATCCCCGGTCACCAGCCGGACAAGCGTCTGATCGTGCTCAAGCAGCCGATTGGTGTGACGGCGGCGATCACCCCGTGGAACTTCCCGGCAGCGATGATCACCCGCAAGGCCGGTCCGGCACTGGCGGCGGGCTGCACCATGGTGCTCAAGCCTGCGTCGCAAACGCCGTTCTCGGCACTGGCCCTGGCTGAACTGGCCGAGCGTGCGGGTATCCCGGCTGGTGTGTTCAGCGTGGTGACCGGCAGCGCAGGCGATATCGGTGCCGAGCTGACCGGCAACCCGATCGTGCGCAAACTGTCCTTCACCGGCTCGACCGACATTGGTCGCCAGCTGATGGCTGAATGCGCCAAGGACATCAAGAAGGTGTCGCTGGAGCTAGGCGGTAACGCGCCTTTCATCGTGTTCGACGATGCCGACCTCGATAAGGCAGTCGAAGGCGCGATGATCTCCAAGTACCGCAACAACGGCCAGACCTGCGTGTGCGCCAACCGCATCTACGTGCAGGACGCGGTGTATGACGCGTTCGCCGAGAAGCTCAAGGCGGCGGTCGGCAAGCTGAAGATCGGTAACGGCCTGGAAGAAGGCGTCACCACCGGCCCGTTGATCGACGACAAGGCAGTGGCCAAGGTCAAGGAACATATCGCCGACGCCGTCAGCAAGGGCGCAACCGTGCTGACCGGTGGCAACAGCCTGGAAGGCTCGTTCTTCGAACCGACCATTCTGGTCAACGTGTCGAAAGATGCCGCCGTGGCCCGGGAAGAAACCTTTGGTCCGCTGGCCCCGCTGTTCCGCTTCAAGGACGAGGCTGAAGTGATCGCGATGGCCAACGACACTGAGTTCGGTCTGGCGTCGTACTTCTACGCGCAGAACATGAGCCGCGTGTTCCGTGTTGCCGAGGCGCTGGAATATGGCATGGTGGGTATCAATACCGGCCTGATCTCCAACGAATTGGCACCGTTCGGCGGTATCAAGTCGTCCGGCCTGGGCCGTGAAGGCTCCAAGTACGGCATCGAAGATTATCTGGAAATCAAATACCTCTGCCTGTCGGTCTGACCGACGCTCGGGTATTGCAGCCGATGGCGCGCGAGAGCGACGTGTCATCGGCTTTTGTTGCACCGCAGTTTCCTGGTGGCCTGAAGGCTGCAGCAGTCGATCATCGTATGCTGCCGCAGTTGATCCGGTCCGCTTGATCCTTGACCCACGCCGACCGATGAGCGGCGAATGAGGAATACATGAGCAAGACTAACGAATCCCTGATGCAACGCCGCCATGCAGCCGTCCCACGTGGCGTTGGTCAGATCCACCCGATCTTCGCAGCTTCGGCGAAGAACGCGACCGTTACCGACGTGGAAGGTCGTGAATTCATCGACTTCGCGGGCGGCATTGCCGTTCTGAATACCGGTCACCTGCACCCGAAGATCATCGCCGCTGTGCAAGAGCAGCTGACCAAGCTGAGCCATACCTGCTTCCAGGTGCTGGCCTACGAGCCTTACGTCGAGCTGTGCGAGAAGATCAACGCCAAAGTGCCGGGTGATTTCGACAAGAAAACCCTGCTGGTGACCACCGGTTCCGAAGCGGTGGAAAACGCCGTGAAGATCGCCCGTGCTGCGACCGGTCGTGCGGGCGTTATCGCCTTCACCGGCGCTTACCACGGCCGCACCATGATGACCCTGGGCCTGACCGGCAAAGTCGTGCCTTACTCGGCCGGCATGGGCCTGATGCCGGGCGGTATCTTCCGTGCGCTGTACCCGTGCGAACTGCATGGCGTGAGCGTTGACGATTCCATCGCCAGCATCGAGCGCATCTTCAAGAACGACGCCGAGCCCAAGGACATCGCTGCAATCATCATTGAGCCGGTTCAGGGCGAAGGTGGTTTCTACGTGGCGCCGAAGGCCTTCATGCTGCGTCTGCGCGAGCTGTGCGACAAGCACGGCATTCTGCTGATCGCTGACGAAGTGCAGACCGGCGCGGGTCGTACCGGCACGTTCTTCGCGATGGAGCAGATGGGCGTTGCGGCTGACCTGACTACTTTCGCCAAGTCCATCGCAGGCGGCTTCCCGCTGGCGGGCGTGTGCGGCAAGGCTGAGTACATGGACGCCATCGCACCCGGCGGTCTGGGCGGCACCTATGCCGGTAGCCCGGTGGCCTGTGCCGCGGCGCTGGCGGTGCTGGACATCTTCGAAGAAGAGCACCTGCTGGAGCGCTGCAAGGCAGTTGGTGAACGTCTGGTGACCTCGCTCAAGGCGATGCAGGCCAAGTACCCGATTATCGGTGAAGTGCGTGCGCTGGGTGCGATGATCGCTGTCGAGCTGTTCGAAGACGGCGATTCGCACAAGCCTAACGCCGCTGCCGTGGCTCAGGTGGTTGCCAAGGCGCGTGACAAGGGTCTGATTCTGCTGTCCTGCGGTACTTACGGCAACGTGTTGCGCGTGCTGGTGCCGTTGACTGCCGAAGACGAATTGCTGAACCGCGGCCTGGCCATTCTCGACGAATGCTTTGCTGAAATCGCGTAAAAAGTGTGAAGTCATGAATTGATTAATTTATGACCAAACAGACAAAAAAAGCCCGTTTCGACGGGTTTTTTTTGCGTTTGAGCAGGGTATTTCGCTGTTTTGGGTATATCCGGACGTTTGCATTGGCTAAGGTGATCGCATTGACATCGGAGAGTCATGATGACCGCTGTAGTTTTGCCCGCCGTTCCTCGCGTACTGATAGCCGAGTCTGATCCATGGGTTCGCGAGACGCTTAGCGACCTGGTGTTGGACGTGCGTGCGGATATCGAGCTGGAGATGTGCACCGATGGCAAACAGGCCGTCGAGTGGATGAAAAAACACCTGCCGGACCTGATCATCGCCGCCCGCGAGCTGCCGGGGATCGATGGCCTGAGCCTGCTGCGGGGCGTGCGCAATCTGCGTCGTCAGCCCGCCATCCCGTTCATTCTGATCAGCAATCGCAATGACAGCGCCAGCGTGCGTGAAGTCGTGCCGCTGGCGCCGACTGCCTACCTGACCAAACCACTGAATACTGAAGGGTTGCGCCAGCGCCTTGAAGGCCTGTTGCTGGAACGCAGCGCCCCGGCTGCGGGTGCGGTGCCCGCGCTGACGCCGGGCCTGACCCTGACCAAGTTTCTCGACAAACGCCGTGATATAGCCGATGGCGCGCCGCTGTTCGTCGATGTCGCCACGGCGGTGACGCTCAGCCAGACCGCCAGCGGCATCGACGCCGCCTTGCTGGAGCAGGAGCTGCGCAACGATCCGCACATCACGGCAGTACTGATCGCAGCGGCCAATACGGCGGCGCAGCATCTGGGCAAGCCGATCCAGACCATGGGCGGGGCGCTGGCCATTCTCGGGCCGGTGCAGGGTGCCAATATCGCGTCAGGCCTGGCCAAAAAGCGTATGGCGGTGCTGACCAATGATGCGTTGCTGGCCAAGGCCCATGAGCTTTGGAGCCTGTCGCAGCGCACGGCAGATTACGCACGCATTCTGGGCGGCATGCTGGAGCTGGATGCAGAGCGCTGCTTCAGCGCCGGGTTGTTGCAGTCGCTGGGTGACCTGGCGGTATTGGGTTGTCTGCAGGAGTGGCTGCTGGCTGGCGGCCAACTGGATGAGCAGGTGATCGGGCAGTCTCTGGAACAGTATTCCGCTGCCTTCGGTTCTGCTCTGCGCACCCGCTGGCGTTTGCCGCTGGAACTGCGTGAGCTGATCGCTGCGGTGTATCAGTACAACACCGGCATCTACACGCGCGAAGTGCTGGCAATGAACCTGGCGGGGCAGATGGCGCGCCTGGGCGAGGAAGAAAGTGTCACCACGCTGATCAAGACCAAGTCGGCCAAACTGTTGAAGCTCAGCGTCGGTGACTTGCAGCGCCTGCGCAAGAAGCTGACGGGGGTGACGGATCCGAGTTTGCTGAGGCCGCTGACGACCGAAACTGAGGTGGCTGCCGAGGCGGTCGAAGATGGGTTGCTCGACGTGGCACCTGAGGCACCTGCTGAAGAGCCTGCTGCAATCGAGGATCCGGCAGCCGCTGCTCAGGGTTCGCCCGAGAAGTAAAACCCGACCGACGCCTTCGCGAGCAAGGCGAATCGCCGCCCAGCCGCTCCCTCAGGGCGTCATGCCGTGCGCGCTCCCACAAGATACCGCGTACTCCCGTAGGAGCGAACTTGTTCGCGAAGGCGGTATTCCTGACGCAGAAAAGCCATCGACTGCACCGGACTCTTCGCGAGCAAGCTCGCTCCCACAAGGTACCGCGTACTCCTGTAGGAGCGAGCTTGCTCGCGAAAGCTATATTCCAAACGCAGCCAACGCAGTGAATGTACCGCCCTCTTCGCGGACAAGTCCGCTCCTACAGGGCACCGCGTACTCCTGTAGGAGCGAGCTTGTTCGCGAAGGCGGTATTCCTGACGCAGAAAAGCCATCGACTGCACCGGACTCTTCGCGAGCAAGCTCGCTCCCACAAGGTACCGCGTACTCCCGTAGGAGCGAACTTGTTCGCGAAGGCGGTATTCCTGACGCAAAAAATCCATCGACTGTACCGGCCTCTTCGCGAGCAAGCTCGCTCCCACAAGGTACCGCGTACTCCCGTAGGAGCGAACTTGTTCGCGAAAGCTATATTCCAAACGCAGCCAACGCAGTGAATGTACCGCCCTCTTCGCGGACAAGTCCGCTCCTACAGGGCACCGCAGACTCCCACAGGGCTTGATGCTGTGTGCGCTCCCGTGGGAGCGAGCTTGCTCGCGAAAGCTATCTTCCAAACGCAGCCAATGCATTGAATGTACCGCCCTCTTCGCGGACAAGTCCGCTCCTACAGGGCACCGCAGACTCCCACAGGGCTTGATGCTGTGTGCGCACTTGCTCGCGAAGGGGCCGGTACAACCACTGAAGATTTTCTGATCAGGCAGACCGTCTTCGCGAGCAAGCTCGCTCCCACAATATACCTCGTGCTCCTGTGGGAGCGACCGGGGCGGCGATCCGCCTTGCTCGCGAAGGGGCCAGTCGTGCTTTCTACATTCGAGAAGGCATTTCAGACCAGTACGATCTGGTTCTTGCCCTGGCGCTTGGCCTGATACATCGCGGCGTCGGCGCGGCCGTAGAGGGTTTCGAGGCTTGGGTCGTCCGCGCCCAGGTTGGTCAGGCCCTGGCTGGCGGTGATGCTGAAGGTGGTGCCGCCGGACTGGAAATTCTGACGCTGGATCTCACGCTGCAGGCGCTCGGCGATCTGCATGGCCATGTCCGGCGCGCAGCCGGGGAATACTGCGGCGAACTCTTCACCACCGATACGCCCGAACAGGTCACCACGCCTCAATGCCGAACGACCGCTTTCGGCGATGCGTTGCAGCACGGTATCGCCTTCCTGATGGCCGTAGGTGTCGTTCACCAGCTTGAAGTCATCGATGTCCAGCAGCAAAAACGCCAGCGGCGTACCGTTGAGGCGAGCCAGTTCGAACTCGCGCTGGGCGCATTCGAAAAAGTGCCGGCGGTTGCTGCTCTGGGTCAGCACATCGGTGGTCGCCAGGCGTTGCAGCTCATCCTCGAGGTGCTTCTTCTCGGTGATGTCTTCGGCGATGCCCACCACGATCAGACGCTGGCTGGCGTCGGCGCGATGACTGACGAAGCATTTATCGCTGAGCCAGCGTACTTCGCCATCCGCACGAATGATCCGGTACTCGCGGTCCTCGATCGAGCCTTTCTCGATGACCTCGTTCAGGCTGCGCTCGGCGTAGTTCAGGTCATCGGGGTAGATGCTGTCGCGCCACTCACTGTAGTCAGCCAGCAGCAGGCCCGCCGAACGACCGAAGATGCGCTCGTAGGCCGGGCTGACATAGATCATGTGCTGGGTTTCCCAGTCGAACGCCCACAAGACAGCGTTCACGCTCACCAGCAACGAGCTGAACAATTGTTCGCGCTCGCTCAGACGTGCGACTTCTGCCTGAGCGTGCATCAGGGCTAACAGGGTTTCTGCGGCTGCGGGCATATCAGTGATCGGTGAGCCGGGTAGGGAAGTGAAAGGCTGCTTTTCCATAAGAACCATCTCAAACGTTTACGGCCAGTAAGGCGCCCTATCCCGATTGGCGGGAAAGTTGATGAGATAGACGGGGAGGGGATAAGTTCCGGGACCGGCGCGCCAGGGGATGGCGCGCCGATCAACGGTTCAGGCGTGTGCGGGGCGTAGCGAGTAGGTTTTCAGCTGGTCGGCGAACTCGCGCAGGGACTGAATGCCGCTGGCTTCGGCCTCGTGAATCCACTCTTTCATGGCCGACAGCATGTCGTGACCGTTGCTGCTGGTCTTGACCCAGATCTGTTGCAACGCGAGGCGTTTTTCGTAGATCACTTTCAGCGCATGGCTGTGTTCCAGCATGGTCTGGATGCGCAGGTGATGCCTGTCATCGAGCAGGCTGGTCTCACGCGACAGCAGGCGCTTGGCACGACGGAACTGATGACGCACCGACTCGTCGGCCTTGCCGAGTTCCTGAGTAACCAGCGGCGCGATGACCAGCTTGCGGTACTGCGCCATGATCTGGAAACGGTTGTTGAGGATCGCCATCGCGGTGTCCATGTCCATATGGCCCTTGCCTTCGACCCGATGGGCGATAGGCGCGACCCGCTGGACCTTGGCCAGACCCAAGAAGCTGAACACTTTGATCCATGCCCAGCCCATGTCGAACTCCCAGGGCTTGACCGACAGCTTGGCCGAGTTGGGGTAGGTGTGGTGATTGTTGTGCAGTTCTTCGCCGCCGATCACGATGCCCCACGGCACCAGATTGGTGGCTGCATCGCGGCACTCGAAGTTGCGATAGCCGACCGCATGACCCAGCCCATTGACCACACCGGCAGCCCAGAAGGGAATCCACATCATCTGCACGGCCCAGACCGTGATACCGAGCGCGCCAAACAGCGCCACGTCGATGACCGCCATCAAAGCGATGCCCAGCAGCTTGTAGCGCGAGTACAGATTGCGCTCGATCCAGTCTTCCGGGCAGTTCTTGCCGTAGATCCGCAGGGTGTCCTGGTTCTGCGCTTCCTCGCGGTACAGCTCTGCGCCCTTGCGCAGTACCGTAGACAGACCCTTGACGACCGGGCTGTGCGGGTCGTCGACGGTTTCGCATTTTGCGTGGTGTTTGCGGTGGATGGCTGTCCACTCGCGGGTGTTCTGGGCAGTGGTCAGCCACAGCCAGAAGCGGAAGAAGTGTTTCAGACCCGCATTGAGCTCCAGGGAGCGGTGGGCTGAATAGCGGTGCAGATAGACCGTAACGCCAATGATCGTTATATGGGTCATGACCAGCGTGACCGCTATTAACTGCCAGACGGAAAGGTCGAGCAAACCGTTGTACCACATAGGCTGTTTGGCCCTCGTAGAAATACCTGTGAAGAAAAAAGTCGCAACGGCATTATCACTGACATGGCTCAGAAAACCAGTCACCCTTGCAGATAAGCGTCGCAGGATGTTTCTTGCTTTATAATCAAGACCTTTCGTAAGGCTCGGTTTTTTATGTCCGATTATTCCCGTAACGCGCTGCGAACCGCCGTTCTGTATGGGCTGCTGTCGATTCTGTGGTTCGCGACAGGCAGCGCCCTGCTGTCTTTTTTCGTCAAGGATCCGGCTCGACTGTCCGTCGGACAACAGATGATCGGTTACGGCTGGGCGTTGCTCAGCACCGTCATGATCTTCATTGCACGTGACAAATTGAAGGCCATCGTCGGCGGCGAAGCGCTGTTCGAGCGCCAACAACAGGACTATGACCGGCTGCTGCTGGCGGCGGTGGTGTTCGACAGTACGCGTGAGGGCGTGCTGGTCAGTGATGCCGAAGGGCGTATTGTCCATGTAAATCGTGCGTTTGTGGACATCACTGGCTATCAGGCCGACGAGGTGCTGGGTTTCAACCCCAGCAAGTTCAAGTCCGGTCGTCATGGCCCCGAGTTTTATCGGCAGATGTATCACTCACTGCAGAGTGCCGGGCAGTGGAGCGGAGAGATCTGGAACCGGCGCAAAAGCGGCGAGATCTATCCGCAATGGCAAACCATCCGCTGCATCAAGGGTGAAGACGGGCAGGCCAGGCATTTTGTGGCGGTGTTTTCCGACATCACGGCCATCAAGCGCTCCGAGCAGGAGCTGGCGCAACTGGCCCATTACGATGCGCTGACCGAGTTGCCCAATCGTCTGCTGCTGACCGACCGTATCAGCCAGGCGCTGACCTCGGCGCGCTCCAGCAAGCGCGGCTGTGCGCTGCTGGTGGTCGACCTGGACAACTTCAGAAACATCAACGACAGCCTTGGCCATAACATCGGCGACGAAGTGCTCAAGGCGGCAGCCGAACGTCTCAATGCGCTGGCCGATAGCGGTATGACGGTCTCGCGGCTGGGCGGTGACGAATTCGCGCTGCTGGTCAAAAACTGTACGCACATGGTGCATGCCGCAGCGCTCGCGCAGCAGGTGATCAATGCCTTCAAAGCGCCGTACCCGATTGGCGGGCATCAGTTGTTCGTCACTGCCAGTATCGGTATCAGCCTGTTTCCCGGTGACGCGCTGACGGCCGAGCAATTGTTGCGCAATGCCGACTCGGCGCTGTTCAAGGCCAAGACCGATGGCCGCGAAGGATTTGCGCTGTACACCGAAGAGCTGACCGCCCACGCCCAGCAACGGGTGCAACTGGCCAGCGAGCTGCGCCAGGCCATCGAGCAGGACCAATTGCGGGTGTTCTACCAACCGGTTTACGACCTGGTAACCGGACGTATTTGCGCGGTCGAAGCGCTGGTGCGCTGGCAGCACCCGACTCGTGGCATGGTTTCGCCCGGCGATTTCATCCCGATTGCCGAGCAGAACGGGCTCATCGCCGATATCGATGCCTGGGTATTGAATACTGCCTGTCGGCAAATGCAGGCATGGCTGGCAGAAGGCGTCTCGATTGCGTCCGTCGCGGTCAACGTGTCCAGCCGCCTGTTCAGTCGTGGTGATGTCGATCGGCGAGTGGCTGAGGTCTTGAACGAGACCGGCCTCGATCCGGCATTTCTTGAGCTGGAAGTCACTGAAAGTGCCGTCATGGAGGACCCTGAACAGGCCATCAAGCAATTGCATCGCCTGCGTGAACTGGGCCTGAGTCTGGCCATCGATGACTTCGGCACAGGCTACTCATCGCTGCTGCGGCTCAAGAGCATGCCGGTGCAGAAGCTCAAGATCGACCAGGGTTTCGTGGCCGGGCTGCCGGGCGACGTGGATGACATCGCGATTGTACGGACGGTCATCGCGCTGGCTTCGAGCCTGGGCATGCGTGTACTGGCGGAGGGGATCGAACACGCCAGTCAGGCTTCATTCCTGTTAAGCAACGGTTGCGAGTTGGGCCAAGGCTACTGGTTTGCCCGGCCCATGGCGGCACAGTCGATTGACTGGACGCACGCGCCCGCGTTCAACTAGTTCAGGCCCTCACTGATAACGCGGGTCAGGGTGTGCAATGCACCCTGAGTGGCTCCCACCCTTATAAAGTCTTTTTGGTTATATCTGCATTCTTAAATAGTCTTTTTAAGAATATCCGCACCTCACTATTATTGCCTCACCGCCATACGCCATCGCCCCCAGTCGCGACGGCAGGCCCCTCACTTCTCAAGGATTAAGACAATGAGCGCATCTCTACGTAGTGTTGACGGTCAGGACGAAGCAGCCATTCTGCGTGAAATTCAGAGTGCGTTGCGTGACCTGCGTTTTGGTGCCGTCGAAATCACCGTGCACAACGCACAGGTGGTGCAGATCGAGCGCAAGGAAAAGTTTCGTTTGCAGAACCCTGCCAAGCAGAACTGAAGCGGCAATCACCCGACTGGTCAACCGGAGGGTTTCATCCTGACTCCTGATACCCCCCTGAAAAACAGCAACGCGCCCGTGCGAATGCCGTTCTGACGCGCCAAGAAATCAAAAAAGCCAACACACAGCATTTCCAGGAGCTTCAATCTATGTCCATTCGCCGTTTTGCGCTGGCGGCTCTCGCCAGTGCTGTTTTCGCAGGCTCGGCTGTCGCCAAGGATTACGAACTGCTCAACGTGTCCTACGATCCGACCCGCGAGCTGTACCAGGATTACAACGCAGAATTCGTCAATTTCTGGAAAAAATCCCATCCGGACGACAAGGTCGAGATCAAGCAATCCCACGGCGGCTCGGGCAAGCAGGCGCGTGGCGTGATTGATGGCCTGCGCGCTGACGTAGTGACCCTGGCACTGGCCGGTGATATCGACGAAATCGCCAGGCTCGGCAAGACGCTGCCCGAAAACTGGCAGACCCGTCTGCCGGACGCGAGCACGCCGTACACCTCGACCATCGTGTTTCTGGTGCGCAAGGGCAACCCGAAAGGCATCAAGGACTGGGGCGACCTGACCAAGGAAGGCGTCTCGGTGATCACACCCAACCCGAAAACCTCCGGCGGTGCGCGCTGGAACTTCCTGGCCGCCTGGGCCTACGGCCTGAAAGCGGGCGGCGGTGACGAAGCCAAGGCCAAGGAATACGTGCAGACGCTGTTCAAGCACGTGCCGATCCTGGATACCGGCGCACGCGGTTCGACCATCACCTTCGTCAACAACGGTCAGGGTGACGTGCTGCTGGCGTGGGAAAACGAAGCGTTCCTGGCGTTGAAAGAAGACGGCGGCAAGGACAAGTTCGACATCGTCGTACCTTCGCTGTCGATCCTTGCCGAACCTCCTGTCGCCGTGGTCGACAAGAACGCCGAGAAGAAGGGCAACACCGAAATCGCGACTGAATACCTCAAGCACCTGTACAGCAAGGAAGGTCAGGAAATTGCTGCGAAAAACTTCTATCGTCCACGTGATGCCGAAGTGGCCGCCAGGTACGAGAAGCAATTCCCGAAACTCGATCTGGTGACTATCGACAAAGACTTTGGTGGCTGGAAAACTGCGCAGCCGAAGTTTTTCAATGACGGCGGCGTTTTCGACCAGATTTATCAGGCGCAATAAGCCGAAATGAGGATGCCGCCCGAGCGCCATCGCAGGCTTGGCCAAACAGCCCGGATTAACCTCCGGGCTTCGTGCAAGTGAAACCAGGGACTTTTATGTCGCGTCGTATCTCCCCCGTCATACCCGGCTTCGGGCTGACGCTGGGCTACACCTTGGTGTACCTCAGTCTGATTGTGCTAATACCGCTCGCCGCCATGTTCGTACATGCCGCGCAGCTCACCTGGGATCAGTTCTGGACCATCATCACGGCACCACGCGTGATCGCGGCACTCAAGCTGAGCTTCGGCACCGCCTTTTACGCAGCCCTCATCAACGGTGTGATCGGCACACTGCTGGCCTGGGTGCTGGTGCGCTACACCTTCCCCGGGCGCAAGGTCATCGATGCGATGATCGATCTGCCATTCGCCCTGCCCACCGCAGTGGCCGGTATCGCCCTGACAGCGCTGTACGCGCCCAACGGCTGGGTCGGCCAGTTCGCGGCTGATCTGGGTTTCAAGATCGCCTACACCCCGCTGGGTATCACCCTGGCGCTGACCTTCGTCACCCTGCCGTTCGTGGTGCGCACCGTGCAGCCTGTGCTGGCCGATATCCCCAAGGAAGTCGAAGAGGCCGCTGCCTGCCTGGGCGCGCGTCCGTTACAGGTGTTTCGCCACATCCTCGTACCGGCGTTGCTGCCTGCCTGGCTGACCGGCTTCGCCCTGGCGTTTGCCCGTGGCGTGGGCGAGTACGGTTCGGTGATTTTCATCGCCGGCAACATGCCGATGAAAACCGAGATCCTGCCGCTGCTGATCATGGTCAAGCTCGACCAGTACGACTACACCGGCGCAACCGCTATCGGCGTGATGATGCTGGTGGTGTCCTTCATTCTGCTGCTGCTGATCAACCTGCTGCAGCGGCGCATTGAAACCCCATCCTGAGGAGGCGCAGAACATGTCTTATTCATCTGTTTCAGCCGCCGCCTCTGCCAACGCCGCCCGTCGTGGCAGCGCGGTGTCGCGACGCATTCTGATCGGCCTGTGCTGGCTGGTGTTCGTCCTGTTTCTGGGGCTGCCACTGTTCATCGTGGTGTCCCAGGGCCTGAAAAACGGTCTGGGCGCGTTCTTTACCGCGATCCTCGAGCCGGACGCGCTCTCGGCGTTGAAGCTGACGGTTATTGCGGTACTGATCTCGGTGCCGCTCAATCTGGTGTTCGGCGTCAGCGCCGCATGGTGCGTGAGCAAATACTCGTTCCGTGGCAAGAGCATTCTGGTCACGCTGATTGACCTGCCGTTCTCGGTGTCGCCGGTCATCGCCGGTCTGGTTTACGTGCTGATGTTCGGTGCGCAGGGGCTGTTCGGGCCGTGGTTGCAGGATCACGACATCCAGATCGTCTTCGCTCTGCCGGGTATCGTGCTGGCGACCATCTTTGTCACCGTGCCGTTCGTTGCGCGTGAGCTGATCCCGCTGATGCAGGAGCAGGGCACTCAGGAAGAAGAGGCCGCACGGCTGCTGGGCGCCAATGGCTGGCAGATGTTCTGGCACGTCACGGTGCCGAACATCAAATGGGGCCTGATCTACGGCGTGGTGCTGTGTACGGCACGGGCGATGGGTGAGTTTGGCGCGGTGTCGGTGGTTTCCGGGCACATTCGCGGCGTCACCAACACCCTGCCGCTGCACGTCGAAATCCTCTACAACGAGTACAACCACGTTGCCGCCTTTGCCGTGGCGAGCCTGTTGCTGATCCTGGCGCTGTTCATCCTGCTGCTCAAGCAGTGGAGCGAATCCCGCATTAACCGTCTGCGCCATAACGCGGCGGAGGAATAATCATGTCGATCGAAGTCCGTAACGTCAGCAAGAACTTCAACGCCTTCAAGGCCCTGAACAACATCAGTCTGGACATCCAGAGTGGCGAGCTGGTGGCGTTGCTCGGCCCGTCAGGCTGCGGCAAGACCACCCTGCTGCGCATCATTGCCGGTCTGGAAACCCCGGATGACGGCAGCATCGTGTTCCATGGCGAGGATGTGTCCGGTCACGACGTGCGTGATCGCAACGTCGGGTTCGTGTTCCAGCATTACGCGCTGTTCCGCCACATGACGGTGTTCGATAACGTCGCGTTCGGCCTGCGCATGAAGCCCAAACGCGAGCGCCCGAACGAGACACGGATCGCCGAGAAGGTCCATGAGCTGCTGAACATGGTGCAGCTGGACTGGCTGGCCGACCGTTATCCGGAGCAACTGTCGGGTGGACAGCGCCAGCGCATCGCCCTGGCCCGCGCCCTGGCGGTCGAGCCAAAAGTGCTGCTGCTGGACGAGCCGTTCGGGGCGCTGGACGCCAAGGTCCGCAAGGAGCTGCGTCGCTGGCTGGCGCGCCTGCACGAGGACATTAACCTGACCTCGGTGTTCGTGACTCACGATCAGGAAGAGGCCATGGAAGTGGCCGATCGCATCGTGGTGATGAACAAGGGTGTGATCGAGCAGATCGGCTCGCCGGGCGAGGTCTACGAGAACCCGTCCAACGACTTCGTCTACCACTTCCTCGGCGACTCCAATCGCCTGAGCCTGGGCGAGGAGGGTCACCTGCTGTTCCGTCCGCATGAGGTGTCGCTGTCCCGCCAGGAAATCGAAGACCACCACGCCGCCGAAGTCCGCGACATCCGCCCACTGGGCGCGACGACGCGGGTCACCCTGAAAGTGGAAGGGCAGAGCGAACTGATCGAGGCCGAAGTGGTGAAAGACCACGACAGCCTGGTGGGCTTGGCCAAGGGCGAGACGCTGTTCTTCAAACCGAAGGTCTGGCAGAAGCTTTAAGCCCGCCCTCCAGCTATCGTTCCCATGCTCCGCGTGGGAATGCCTTTCTGGACGCTCTGCGTCCGATCTTGAGTGCGCGGTGTCAGCACGGGCATGTGACGCAGAGCGTCACGAACTGCATGCCAACGCGGAGCATTGGCACGATAGTCACCTCACGACTTCCATCATTCCCGCGCTCCGCGTTGGCACGGTAGTCGCTTCACGATTTTTATCGTTCCCATGCTCCGCGTGGGAATGCCTTTCTGGACGCTCTGCGTCCTCGGGCTGTTATCGCACGGACAACGCCAGCATGAACGCCGCGACGATGCCGCATACGGCGAACAGTTGTTGCAGGCGTGGGCCGGCGAGGTAGCGGGCGACTTGTCTGCCGATGATCAGGCCGACGACTGCACCCAGCGCAAACGGCGCACCAACCGCCCAGTGCATTACCCCGCTCAGTGACGCGGTGATAACGCTGCCCATCGAAACCAGGGCGATCACCGCCAGTGACGTCGCCACGACACTCTTCATGTCCAGGTCGCTGTAGCGGGTCAACGCCGGAATGATCACGAACCCGCCGCCCACCCCCAACAAACCAGACAGCAACCCGGAGCCCACGCCGGTCAGCGTCAGTGCGCGCAGGCAGGGCATGGTCCAGCGCAGGCGGCCCTGCAACGGGTTGAGCACGCAGGGCAGGATCTCTGCGCGCGGCGCCGGCTTTCCGTGGCGCAATTCGCGGCTGGCCCTGATGAACATGCGTCCACAGGCGTACAGCAGCACAACCGAAAAGACCAAGGCCAGCGGCGTATTGGGCAGTCGATGAGCGAGCCACAGGCCCAGAGGCGCCATCAGTACACCAATGGACGCGATGTACCCGGCCGCGCGATAGCGCACGATGCCCTGGCGCAGCCCCAACACCGCACCGATCCCCGCCGCCAGCCCTACGGCCAGCAGACCGACAGGTGCCGCTTCGACAATCGACAGACCGAGACCGAAGACCAGCAGCGGCACGGCGAGAATGCCGCCCCCCGCTCCGGTCAGCGCCAGTACCATGCCGATGATGGTTCCCAGACCAACGCCCAGTAACTGATGCTCATCCATGCCGGGTGTCAGCCTTTTTCGGTTTGGCCAGCAATTCACGGCCCTTGAGCATGCCATGCCAGTACAGCGCGGGCAGCACTCGCGCTTTCAACCACCAGGCCAGTCGGGTCGGCTGGCGACCCTCCAGCAGCCAGCGCGGAAAGCTCGGCGCGACCTTGCCGCCATAGGTGAATTCGGCCAGCACAATGCGGCCTTTCTCGACCGTCAACGGGCACGAGCCATAACCGTCATACACAGCGGATTCACCCCGACGACCCAGCGCGACCAGCACGTTGTTGGCCACCACCGGCGCCTGCTTGCGTGCCGCTGCAGCGGTCTTGGCATTGCTGGTATTGGTGACATCGCCCAAGCCATGCACATTGGCGAACTGGCGGTGCTTCAGCGTGGCAGGGTCCACGTCCACCCAGCCTGCGGCATCGGCCAGCGGGCTGCTGCGGATGAAGTCGGGGGCAATCTGCGGCGGCACTACGTGCAACATTTCGAAGCTTTGCTCGACGGTCTCGCTGCTGCCATCGGCCTGCATGCGGATGAACGTAGCACGCTTGCCAGGCCCGTCGACGGCGACCAGCCGATGGCTAAACCTGAGGTCGATGGCGTAGCGCTCGACGTACTTCATCAGCGCTGGCACATAGTCGGCGACACCGAACAGCACGCCACCGGCGTTGTAGAACTGCGTATCGATCTGCGCGAGACGGCCGCTTTTCAACCAGTGATCGCAGGACAGGTACATCGCCTTCTGTGGCGCACCGGCGCACTTGATCGGCATGGGCGGCTGAGTGAACAGCGCGCGGCCCTGTTTCAGGTTCTGCACCAGCTTCCAGGTGTAGGGCGCCAGGTCATAGCGATAGTTGGAGGTCACGCCATTGGCCCCGAGCGTTTCCACCAGCCCGTCGATGGCCGACCAGTCCAGCTTCAGGCCGGGGCAGACCACCAGTTGCTGATAACCGAGCACGCGGCCGTCGCCCAGCGTCAGCGCATTGTGCTGCGGCTCGAAGGTCGCTACTGCAGCCTTGATCCAATGCACGCCTTTTGGAATCAGCGAAGCCATGCTGCGCGCCGTCGACTGCGGGGTGAAAATCCCCGCACCGACCATGGTCCAGCCGGGCTGGTAATAATGGGTATCGGCGGGGTCGACCAAAGTGATTTGCAGGGTAGCGTCGCGGGCGAGCAGGCTTGCGGCAGTGGCGATACCGGCAGCACCGCCACCGACGATCAGGATCTGACAGGTTGTTGTCGAAGCATTCATCACAGGGTTTCCCAAGGCGGGCAGCGGTCAAAGGGCATTGAGCGGGATCTTCAGGTAGACGACGCCGTTGTCTTCCGGCTCGGGAAAGTGTCCGCAGCGCATGTTGACCTGCACCGCAGGCAGCATCAGCACCGGCATGTCCAGCGTCGCGTCGCGGGCTTCGCGCATGCCGACGAACGCGTCTTCATCCACACCGTCGTGCACATGGATATTGCTGGCGCGCTGTTCGGCAACCGTGGTCATGTATTTCAGCTCACGGCCATTGGGCAGGTAGTCGTGGCACATGAACAGCAGGGTCTCCGGCGGCAGCGCCAGCAGTTTCTTGATCGAGCGATACAGCGTGCGCGCATCGGCCCCCGGGAAGTCACACCGGGCGGTGCCGTAATCAGGCATGAACAGCGTATCGCCGACAAACGCGACCGTGGCGTCACCGACTTGCACCAGGTAACTCATGCACGCCGGCGTGTGCCCGGGCGTGTGCATGGCCTTGACCTCAAGCGTGCCGAGGGCGAAAGACGCGTTGTCTTCCAGCAGCACATCGAACTGGCTGCCATTGCGCGCAAAGTCAGGCGGCGCGTTGAACAGCGTGCCGAAGGTTTCCTGCACGGCGGTGATGTGGCTGCCAATGACAATTTGCCCACCCAGCCTCTGTTTCAGATACGGCGCTGCCGAGAGGTGATCAGCGTGCACGTGGGTTTCGAAAATCCACTGCACCGAGGCGCCCAGCGCCTGCGCGCGTTCGATCATCCGGTCGGCAGACTCGGTCCTGGTGCGGCCGGACTTGGGGTCGTAATCGAGCACGCTGTCGATCAGCGCACATTGCTTGCTGTGCAGGTCCATCACCAGATAGCTGATGGTCCAGGTATGCGTGTCGAAGAGCGCTTCGACATGGAGTTTTTCACCGATGATCATGTGCAATTCCCATGGCTGTAAATCGCCTCAAGGCCCGTTTGGCCAGGCCGGACGTTTGGCAGTCGTTGCCATGATGTCTCAATAACCATGCCAATCACTGCAAAGCCTGTTCAGCCCAGTAAATAAAGGCATTAGGAATTCTTTAAGAGCACCTGGATCAACTGACAAACCTGCGGACTGCCACATTCTGGCAGTCATTTGGCAGTCCATGGCACACGCTGGCAGACGGATGGGTTAAGCTGCGCCCAGCCCACAGGAGCCCCCATGAACCTCATCGCCACCGATTTTCCCGGCAGTCGCATGCAGTCGCTGGTGTCATACCTCGAACATGATCTGCGACCGACCATCGTGCTCGACACCGACTACAACATCATTGCCGCCAACACCGCCTACCAGCGCCAGTTCGGCGTCGAAGGCACGCCGCATGTGGGCGAGAAGTGTTATCGGGTGTCGCATCAGTTTGCGGTGCCGTGCGATCAGGCCGGCGAGCATTGCCCGATGCGCAAGGCCCATGAAACACGGCTTCCGGAGCGTCTGCTGCACATTCATCACACTCCGCGCGGCCCGGAGCATGTGGATGTCGAGCTGCGGCCGATTCTCGATGATCAGGGTGAGGTGATCGCTTATGTCGAGCGACTGAGCTCGGTGGCGGTGGCATCCGTCCAGCCGCAGCAACACGGGCTGGTGGGGCGCTCGGCGGCGTTCAAGGAGGTGCTGAGCGCTCTGCAACGTGCGGCGCCCGCGCAGATTCCGGTGTTACTGCAGGGCGAGTCGGGCACCGGCAAGGAATTGTTCGCGCGCGCACTGCACGCCAGCAGCGCCAGGTCCGCCGGGCCGCTGGTGGTGGTCGATTGCACCGGACTTACCGAAACACTGCTGGAGAGCGAGCTGTTCGGCTATGAGAAGGGCGCATTCACGGGCGCATTGCAGCGCAAGACCGGTCTGGCTGAAGCCGCTCATGGCGGGACGCTGTTTCTTGATGAGATTGGTGAGGTGCCGCTGGCCATGCAGGTCAAGCTGTTGAGGCTGATCGAATCGGGCAGTTTTCGTCCGGTGGGCAGCCTGCGCACGGTGCACTCGGATTTTCGGCTGGTGGTGGCCACGCACAAACCGCTCCGGGAGATGGTCGCCGACGGCAGCTTTCGTCAGGATTTGTTTTACCGCATCAGCGCCTTTCCGATTCGCCTGCCGGCCCTGCGTGAACGCAGTGATGACCTGCCGCTGCTGATCGACAGCCTGCTGCAACGCATCGCGCCCGGCGCTGCTCCGCGTGTCGACGCCGAGGCCATGAAGCTGCTGAGTTTGTACAGTTACCCCGGCAACATTCGCGAGCTGCGCAACATACTCGAACGCGCCCGTTTATTTACCGACGACGGCATCATTCGCGCGCAGGACCTGCCCGTCGAGGTGCGCGGCCAGGGCGAAGCGGGTGGTGTGAAGTACCGCCAGCAGGACGACGGCCTGGAGAAACTCGCCCATGCACTGCGAGTGTTCAATGGCTCGCGCAGTGAGCTGGCCAGAGAGCTGGGACTGAGCGAACGCACCCTGTACCGACGTTTGCGTGCCCTAGGGATTCCGCGCTGAAGCGTGAGGAACGATCATCACAACTATCGTGCGGCGCTCCGCGTCGCATACCGTTCTGGACGCTCCGCGTCCTCTTGACGACGCAGAGCGTCGAGAACTGCATTCCCACGCTGGAGCGTGAGGAACGATCATCGCAACTATCGTGCGGCGCTCTGCGTCGCATGCCTTTCCGGACGCTCCGCGTCCTCTTGACGACGCAGAGCGTCGAGACCTGCATTCCCACGCTGGAGCGTGAGGAACGATCATCGCAACTATCGTGCGTCGCTCCGCGTCGCATGCCTTTCCGGACGCTCCGCGTCCTCTTGCGACGCAGAGCGTCGAGAACTGCATTCCCACGCTGGAGCGTGCGGAACGATCATCGCAACTATCGTGCGGCGCTCCGCGTCGCATGCCTTTCCGGACGCTCCGCGTCCTCTTGGCGACGCAGAGCGTCGAGACCTGCATTCCCACGCTGGAGCGTGAGGAACGATCATCGCAACTATCGTGCGGCGCTCCGCGTCGCATGCCTTTCCGGACGCTCCGCGTCCTCTTGACGACGCAGAGCGTCGAGACCTGCATTCCCACGCTGGAGCGTGAGGAACGATCATCACAACTATCGTGCGGCGCTCCGCGTCGCATGCCTTTCCGGACGCTCTGCGTCCTCTTGACGACGCAGAGCGTCGAGACCTGCATTCCCACGCTGGAGCGTGAGGAACGATCATCACAACTATCGTGCGGCGCTCCGCGTCGCATGCCTTTTCCGGACGCTCTGCGTCCGCCCTCGAGGGGCTTACTTGAACGTCACAACCCCACCGGCCAAAGACTCGACCCGCGCCAAGGATTCAACGCGATAGCCCTGGGCGTCCAGCTCGGCGCGGCCGCCTTGGAAGGACTTCTCGATCACGATACCCAACCCAGCTACCGTGGCGCCGGCCTGTTTGATGATCGAGATCAGCGCCTGCGAAGCTTTGCCGTTGGCCAGGAAGTCATCGATGATCAGCACCTTGTCGTCGCTGCTCAGATGGCGCGGCGAGATGGCCACGGTGCTTTCCACCTGCTTGGTGAACGAGTACACGGTCGCCGACAGCAGGTTTTCGGTCAGGGTCAGAGACTGGTGCTTGCGGGCGAAGATCACCGGCACGCCCATTTTCAAGCCTGCCATGACTGCCGGCGCGATACCGGAAGCTTCGATGGTCACGATCTTGGTCACGCCAGCGTCGGCGAACAGTCGGGCGAATTCGTCGCCGATTTCCTTCATCAGGGCCGGGTCGATCTGATGGTTGAGAAACGCATCGACCTTGAGCACCTGATCGGACAATACGATGCCTTCTTCGCGAATTTTCTTGTGCAGTGCTTCCACTTCAATTCCTTGGCTGCGCCATTGCGCAATAAATGATCAATATTGTGTCGGCTAGCGTTTCAGCATGGCGCGAATGTCGGCAAGCGCAGTGTTGCCGCGAACCGCTTTGACTTCCGTCGGTGTGTCGTCATTGCCTTCCCAGGCCAGATCGTCCGGGGGCAGCTCATCCAGAAAGCGGCTTGGCGCGCAGTCGATGATTTCACCATACTGCTTGCGCTTGGCGGCGAAGGTGAAGGCCAGGGTCTGCCGTGCGCGGGTGATGCCCACGTAGGCCAGGCGGCGCTCTTCTTCGATGGTGTCGGCCTCGATGCTGGAGCGGTGTGGCAGGATTTCTTCTTCCATGCCCATGATGAACACGTAAGGGAATTCCAGACCCTTGGAGGCGTGCAAGGTCATCATCTGCACACCTTCGGCACCGTCTTCCTCTTCCTGCTGACGTTCGAGCATGTCGCGCAGGACCAGCTTGCCGATGGCTTCCTCGATGGTCATGCCACCTTCTTCGTCCTTTTCCAGCGTGTTTTTCAACGCCTCGATCAGGAACCAGACGTTGCTCATCCGGTAATCGGCAGCCTTTTCGCTGGAGCTGTTCTGCCGCAGCCAGTTCTCGTAATCGATGTCCATGACCATGCTGCGCAGCGCGGCGATGGGATCGTTCTGCGCGCACTGCTGACGCACGCCGTCCATCCAGCGCTTGAAGCGCTGTAAACGGTCGGTGAATCGGCTGTCCAGATGCTCGCCCAGGCCGATCTCGTCGGTGGCGGCGTACATCGACACTTTGCGCTCGGTGGCGTAATTACCGAGCTTTTCCAGCGTGGTCGAGCCGATCTCGCGACGCGGAACGTTGATCACCCGCAGGAAGGCGTTATCGTCGTCCGGGTTCACCAGCAGCCGGAAATAGGCCATCAGGTCCTTCACTTCCTGGCGGCCGAAGAAGCTGTTGCCGCCCGACAGTCGATACGGCACCTGGTGGTGCTGCAATTTCAGCTCGATCAGCTTGGCCTGGTAGTTGCCGCGATAGAGGATGGCGAAATCGCTGTACGGGCGGTCGGTGCGCAGGTGCAGGGTGAGGATTTCCATGGCCACCCGCTCGGCCTCGGCGTCTTCGTTACGGCAGCGGATCACGCGGATCTCGTCGCCGTGGCCCATCTCGGACCACAGTTGTTTTTCGAAGGCGTGCGGGTTGTTGGAGATCAGCACGTTGGCGCAGCGCAGGATTCGGCTGGTCGAGCGGTAGTTCTGCTCCAGCATCACCACTTTCAACGACGGGTAGTCGTCCTTGAGCAGCATGAGGTTTTCCGGCCGCGCACCACGCCAGGCGTAGATCGACTGGTCGTCGTCGCCTACTACGGTGAACTGATGGCGCGTGCCGATCAGCAGCTTCACCAGCAGGTACTGGCTGGCGTTGGTGTCCTGATATTCGTCCACCAGCAGGTAACGCACCTTGTTCTGCCACTTTTCCAGGATGTCAGCGTGTTCCTGGAACAGCTTGACCGGCAACAGAATCAGATCGTCGAAGTCCACCGCGTTGTACGCCTTGAGCGTGCGCTGATAGTGGGTGTAGACGATGGCGGCAGTCTGTTCCTTGGGGTTGCGGGCGTTTTCCAGCGCCTCGGCGGGCAGGATCAGGTCGTTTTTCCATGAGCCGATCATGTTCTTGATTTCGTCGACGCCGTCGTCGCCGGAATACTCTTTCTGCATGATGTCGGTCATCAGCGCCTTGACGTCGGTCTCGTCAAAGATCGAGAAGCCCGGTTTGTAGCCCAGCCGCGTGTGCTCCTTGCGGATGATGTTCAGACCCAGGTTGTGGAAGGTCGAAACCGTCAGGCCACGTCCTTCGCCGCCTCTGAGCAGCGTGCCGACCCGCTCTTTCATCTCGCGCGCGGCCTTGTTGGTGAAGGTCATGGCGACAATGTACTGGGCACGAATACCGCAGTTCTGGATCAGATGCGCGATCTTGCGGGTGATCACGCTGGTCTTGCCGGAACCGGCACCGGCGAGCACCAAAAGAGGGCCGCCGACGTAGTTCACGGCTTCCTGCTGCCGGGGATTGAGTCGGGACATGGCGGTATGAAGAGTCGTCTGCAAAAAAGGTCGGGCATTTTAACAGGCCCACGGTTTTGTGCAGTGCTCATCGTCGTCGGACAGTGACAGCTATCTAATTCTTCTGTTTTTGTTACATTTGCGCCGCGACGCGCGATACGTGTATTTGTCGCGCTCCTGCGAGAGTGCGGCCACCGGTTTTTCCTTTGCACTTAGGAAGTTAGATTGCCTACACCTGTCGAACCCTTGCGATTGCTGTTATTGGCGCACGAGCCCTTCTGGCAGGCGCTGCTTAGCGGCTGCCTCACTGCGCCGGGAAGCAACGTGATACTTCTGCATGGCGCGAACTGGGACGTTTTCAGCGCCCGATATGCTAACGAGCGCAATACCGTGCTGCTGACCACCCCTGATCTGCAGCCCAGGACCGGGGCCTGCCTGTTGCCTACCGTGGTGCTGCTCGAGACCGAACCATTGGTCGGACCGACCGGCGTCAGTGACTGGCTGGTGCGCGATGCCTTGACCGGTGACACGCTTCGGCGCTGCCTGCGCTATGTCCACGAGCGCAGTCGCCTGGAAGACAGCCTGCGACGCCTGGTCGGCCAGGACCCGTTGACCGGCATCGCCAACCGCCAGGGATTTCAGGCGCTGCTCTCGGCGCGCTTGAGCGAAGGCGGCAGTGTGGCGCTGGGGCATCTGGACCTGGACAATTTTCGCCGCGCCAACGATGCACTGGGGCATCAGGCCGGTGACCGGCTGATCCTGCAAGTCGTGGCGCGCTTGAAAAACCAGCTCGATGCCGGTGATCAGATCGCCCGCCTGGGGGGCGACGAATTCGCCCTGTTGATTGACACCCGAGCAACCCCCGAACGTGCCCTGCAAATGGCCGAACGTATCACTGACGTGCTGGCCGAACCCTATTGGGTCGATGGCGAAAGCCTGCTGCTGGGTTGCAGCCTGGGCATTGCGCATTCGCAAGCCCAGCCCGAAGCCGACCCGCTGATGTGGCATGCGCATATCGCCATGCGTCAGGCCAAGAGCATGCAGGGCTGTACCTATCACCTGTTCGACGAGCGCATCAACCGCAACGCCCGCAGCCTCGCCGATCTGGAAGGTGAACTGCGACGCGCCTTGCGCCGCGATGAGCTGGAACTGCATTACCAGCCGCGCCTGTGCCTGGACAGCGGGCGTATTGTCGGCCTGGAAGCGCTGGTGCGCTGGCGCCATCAGGAACGCGGGCTGCTGCCGCCCAGCGAATTCGTGCCACTGGCCGAGCAAAGCGGCCTGATCGTGCCGCTCGGCTACTGGGTCATCTTCCGCGCACTGCGTGACATGCAGGCCCTGCGCGAACAAGGCTTTGCCCCACTGCACATGGCGATCAATCTGTCGTTCCGGCAGTTTCAGGACAGTCAGCTGCTGCCGACCTTGAATCGCCTCATCGCGGAACACGATGTCGACGCGCGCTGGCTGGAATTCGAACTGACCGAAACCGCCGTCATGCGGCGCAGCGACCAGGTCCGGCAGACCATGGACGCATTGCGGCAACTGGGCGTGCGCTTTTCGCTGGATGATTTCGGCACCGGCTATTCGTCGTTCATGCACCTCAACAGTCTGCCCATCGCGCTGCTCAAGATCGACATGGGCTTTGTCGCGCAGATGGAGTTACGCGAAGAGAACCGCAAGCTGGTCAACGCCATGATCAATCTGGCGCACAACCTGAACCTGGAAGTAGTCGCCGAAGGTGTGGAAACCGCCGGGCAACTGGAGTTGCTGCGCAGTTTCGGCTGCAATCAGGTGCAAGGCTATCTGATCAGCAGGCCACTGCCGGTGGAAGAACTGGTGACCTATCTGCGCTCGCAAGCCGTGCACGCAGATACATCCAGATCCGGGTGACGGTGCGCCGGATCAGCCCGGCACCGCGACCCCGGCCGCGTCCCGACGTAACAACCGAGCCGTCTTCCATTCGAACGCGTAGGTCAGCGCCACGGCCGAGCAGAACAGGCCCAGCGCCAGCCCCCACCACACGCCCGAAGCGCCGGCATCGGTAGAGAAACCGAGCAACCACGCGGCAGGCGCGGCGATCAGCCAGTAGCAACCCAGGCCGATCAGGAAGGTGGTGCGTGCATCCTTGAGCCCACGAATGGCGCCCATGGCAATGGTCTGGGTGCCGTCGAAGAACTCGAACAGGGCGGCAATGGCCAGCAGTTTTGCCGCCAGTACGACGATCTCGGCAAACGCCGGGTCGTTGATATCCAGAAACAGACCGATGACCAGATGCGGTGCCAGCCAGAACAGCAGCCCGAACATCAGCATCACACAGCCGCCAAAACCGATGCCCAGACGACCGGCCATGCGCACCATCACCAGGTTGCCCGCGCCATAATGCTGGCCGATACGCATGGTGACCGCATAGGACATCCCCACCGGAACCATGAACGCCATGGACACGGTCTGCAGGGCGATCTGGTGCGCCGCCATCTGCGTGCTGCCCATCGCACCCATGCAGAACGCGGCAAAGGTGAACAGGCCGACTTCCACTGCATAGGTGCCGCCAATCGGCAGACCGAGCCGCCACAGCTCGCCCAGGTGACTGCGCGACAGTTTCGAAAGCCCCTTTCTGATCGGGTACGCCGCGTACGCCGGATGCCACCTGATATGCAGCGCCAGGGCCAGGGCCATGCAGTTGGTGACGATCGCGGTGACCAGCCCGATCCCCATCAGCCCGAGGCTGGGCAGCCCCAGCCATTGATGGATCAATGCGTAATTGAGCACGAAGTTCGCTGCCGCACCGGCCAGGCTGATGGTCATCACCGGCCCCGCGCGACCCAGTGCGCTGGTGAAGCCACGCAATGCCATGAAGCTGAGCAGGCCGGGCAGGGCGAAGGGCAGGGTGATCAGAAATTGAGCAGCCATATGCACGTTGGCTTCGGCCTGACCGAACTGCAACAGGATGGGTTCGAGGTTCCACAGCAACAGCGCGGCAACCAGCGCCATGCCCCAGGCCAGCCACAGACCGGCCTGGGTCAGACGGGTCGCGCCTTCAGCGTCACCAGCACCGTGACGGATCGAGACCAGCGTACCGACCGCTGCCATCACACCGACGCAAAAAAACGACACAAAGCTGTACGTGGCAGCGCCCAGACCACCGCCCGCCAAAGCCTCCGGTCCGATCTTGCCCATCATCACGGTGTCGGTGAAGACCATCAGCATGTGCGCCATCTGTGACGCAATCAGCGGCCCCGCCAGGCGCAGGATGATCCAGAGTTCTTTGAGGGCGGACGGCTGCATGGTGACGGTGCTCTACGGCAAAGGGACGATTGAGCGACGTATTCTGGGCAGTTGCTCGACTAAACACAAAACGATAAATCCGATGCTCAGCATGACTAAAACTCATCTGAAGCAATTTTCAGCATTTGCAGTAAAGTAGCCGTTCATCGTCCGCAGGAAGCGCCCCATGCCTCGCAGTCTCCCCCCTCTTTATGCACTAAGGGCTTTTGAAGCGGCTGCGCGGCATACCTCGTTTACCCGCGCGGCCGAGGAACTTTCGATCACCCAAAGTGCAGTAAGCCGTCATATTCGTACGCTGGAAGAGCACTTTGCCTGCCGCTTGTTTCAGCGTAACGGGCGTAACTTGCAGCTCACCGAATCGGCACGCGCGCTGTTGCCCGGTGTGCGCGATGGGTTCCTGGCACTGGAACGCGCCTGCAGCACCTTGCAGACCGAGGAGGGCATTCTGCGCATGAAAGCCCCGTCGACCCTGACCATGCGCTGGCTGCTCGCGCGGCTCAGCCGTTTCCGTCACCTGCAGGTGGGCAACGAAGTGCAACTGACAAGCGCGTGGATGGAAATCGATGCGGTGGACTTTACCCAAGAGCCTTTTGACTGCGCGATTCTGCTCAGCCAGGGTCATTTCCCGTCGGACTGGGACGCCACATTATTGTTTCCCGAGTTGCTGATTCCGGTCGGCGCACCCACGTTGTTGCAGGACCCGCCATGGGACGTGGAGCGGCTGGCAAAGGCTGAATTGCTGCACCCCACTCCTGATCGTCGTGACTGGCGCACCTGGCTGAACCGCATGGGTCTGGCCGATCAGGTGTCGCTCAAAGGCGGGCAAGTATTCGACACCCTCGAGCTGGGAATGATTGCCGCCGCACGCGGCTACGGTGTGTCGATGGGTGATCTGCTGATGGTCGCCGAAGACGTGGCGCAGGCCCGTCTGAGTCTGCCGTGGCGCACGGCGGTGTTCAGTGGCGAAAACTATTATCTGGTCTGGCCGCGTACAAGGCCCGGCGCAGAGCGGTTGCGACGCCTCAGCGATTTTCTCAAGGCGGAGGTGGGCGCCATGAAGTTGCCGTTAGTTGAAGTACTCTATTAAAATTTAGTTTAGTATTGAACTGCCATCATTTGTTAATGTCTCGCTCCGCTCTCAAGTAACGACCTTGATGGCCGAAGCATAGCTTAACGATTGCTCGTTCAAACGGCGTAAAACACCAACTAAATCTATCAGCTGAATGATAAGCCACGGATCCGGCAACTCCAATCATTCGGCACGGAGTCTCTATGTCCAAGCCTCGTACCCGAATTGCTTCGCAACTTGGTATTGCTCTGGCCGTGATCCTGGCGGTGGTTATCAGTGGTAGTACCCTGTTCGCGTTGAGGTCTCTGGACGCGTCCAACCTGGTCATTCGTGAAGAGCACATGTCGAGTGAAGCCAGGCTCCTCGCTGACCAGCTCAACACCTTCCACAGCACGCTGCGCGACAGTACTCAGCGCCTGAGTGGACTGTTCGAAAAACGCTTCGCCGATGGCCTGAGCCTGCAACCCGACAAGCCGGTCACGGTGGCGGGCACGTCCACGCCAGGCCTGTTCCTGCGTGATGCCGTGCTGAACAACGACTTTACCGAAGTCGACGAATTCCGCTCGATGACCGCAGGTGTGGCAACCATTTTCGTGCGCAGCGGCGACGACTTCATCCGTATCAGCACCTCCCTGAGCAAGCAGGATGGCACGCGCGCCATCGGCACGGTACTGGATCGCAAGGGCGCAGCCTACGAGCGTCTGATGGCCGGGCAGAGCTATGTCGGCAAGGCGGTGTTGTTTGATCGCTACTACATGACCCAGTACAGCCCGGTTCGCGACAGCAGCGGCAAGATCATTGCGGCGCTGTTTGTAGGGTTCGATTACACCGATGCACAGAAGACCCAGTTCGATAACCTCAAGAGCTTCCGTATCGGCTCTACCGGCTCGCTGGCGCTGCTCGACGACAAGGGCACCTGGCTGGTGCCACCGGCAGGCGTCAAATCCCTCGACGGTGCCGCGAAGTCAGTGGCCGACCTTGCCAGCAAACCGGGCAAGGCGCAGTTCTGGGATGACGGTGATGACAACTATTACAGCGTCGGCCAGCCGTTCGCTGGCGGCCCCTGGACCGTCATCGCCAGCATGCCGCGCAAGGAAATCAGTGAAGTGACCTGGCACGTCGGCACGCAACTGGCGATCGGCAGTCTGCTGGCCATGCTGATCGCGGTGATCAGTGCCATCTGGCTGTTGCGCAGCAAGCTGCGTCCACTGTCCGAACTGGTACGCCAGGCCGACGCACTGGGTGCAGGCGACCTCAGCGTACGCCTGAATGTGACCAGCAATGACGAGATCGGGCAGTTGTCGGGCAGCTTCAACAAGATGAGCGAAGCGTTGTCATCGATGGTCGCGCATATCCGTACTGCGGCGCAGGAAGTCAGCACCCGCGCCAACGCATTGTCCGGCCTGTCGGGCGGTGCGTTCGAGGGCATGGAGCAGCAATCCGGCGAGATCACCAGCATGGCCGGTGCGGTCGAAGAGTTCAGCGCCACGTCGATGAACATTGCCGACAACATGGGCAATACCGAACGACTGGCACAGGAAAATGCCCAGCAGACACGCATTGGTCGTACTTCGATGGAAGAGGCTTCGTCGTCGCTGCAACAGATCGCCACTTCGCTGAGCAGCACCGCGAAAGTCATCGACACGCTGGGTCAGCGCTCGCAGGAAATCGGCAGCATCGTCGGGGTGATTACCTCGATTGCCGACCAGACCAACCTGCTCGCGCTCAACGCTGCCATCGAGGCCGCACGCGCCGGTGAGCAGGGTCGCGGCTTTGCCGTGGTGGCTGACGAAGTCCGCAGCCTGGCCTCGCGCACCCGTGAAGCCACCGATGAGATTTCCGGCATGATCGCCAGCATCCAGCAAGAAACCGGCAACGCCATCAGCACCATGCAGCAGGGCAACACACTGATGCAGGAAGGCCTGTCGCTCAACGCCAAAGTGGCCTCCGCACTGGCCCAGATCGACGAGCAAAGCCGCTCGGCCGGTCACCAGTTCGCCGCCATCACCACCGCCACCCAGGAACAAAGCAGCACCGCGACCATGCTCAGCAGCAACCTGCAAAGCATCGCCATGGCCAACAGCGAACAGCGCCAGGTCATGTCCAACCTCGCCATCACTGCTCAGGAGCTGAATGGCCTGGCTACAGAACTGCGTCACGAGGTTGACCGGTTCCGATAAGACTGACCGAACAGTGTGCCAATGCTCGGCGTTGGCACGCTGTACCAGACGCTTGCGTCAGGTTCTGAATATCCGCCAAAGCCTGCTATGCCGCTACAGGCGCCACTCGTGTCACCAAGCGTTTCTGGTCAGTTTGCAGGATTAAAGGCCAGGCACTCGACCCCCCCTATACTCCTCCTACACCCCAATGCGGATGCTTCAACAGGATCTACGGTAAACCCCGCCTCCCTAACCATCGTCAAGGATCCAGACAATGAAGCAATATGTTGAAAACTATCAGCCTACAGAAGGCTTCGCGCCTGCAACCGGCCATGTGGAAGGCGACTCGGTCTCTCCCAAGGCGATGATTTTCCATATCCTGAAAGACCTCAGCAGCGATGTTGAAGTGCTGGATATCGGGTTCGGCTCTGGAACACTGGGCGCGTTGATCAAGGCAAACCCGGACACGGCGCACTGGTCGGTGGACGGCATCGATGGCTGGGAAGCCAACTGCCAGAATTCGCAGCTGCATGAGAACGCTACCTACCGCAACATCTGGCACGGCCTTGCTCAAGAGCTGTCATCCGAGCGGCTGGCCCAGTACCGGATAATCTGTCTGCTGGATGTCGTCGAGCATCTGACAGCCGATACGGCGAGATGGCTGGTGCGCACATTGCTTTCCAGCCTGGGGCCGGATGCCTATCTGTTCATCAGCACGCCACTGTGGTTTTACCCGCAAGAAACTCAACAGACCGGCGATCTTGAGGAACACCTGATCGGCGTGCCTGCTTCGTCGATGATGGCGCTGTGTCCGCATCTGTATGCAGTCAATCAGCCGCTCATCGGCGGGTTCGTGTTCAGTCGCCGCAGCCTGGATTTCGTGGAGTTCTTCCAGCCCACAGCAGATAAATCGTTTTCGTATGAAAAAGGCATGCACGTCGCAAAGGCCGTCGGTATGAAACTCGACCCTAACGTTGCGTACACTATGGATTGACCCTGTAACGTTTCCGCCGCCTGCGGGCGGCAGGGCGGGTGAACAGCCATGAGGCACATGCGACGGGTTCATGGCGAATGCCCGAGCAAAATCAAAATACTGATTTATGACACTTTTATTTCAATGAAATCCGCGCTGTGCGATGCTGGCGCCAAGGCCCATGGCCGACTAAAAGCTTAGTAGAGCGTTTCATCCATCCCCGCTCGCTACACGCTGCATCTTTCAATTCATCGCCTGTATAGGCAAACCTCAGGGGGCTTTTCGCATGCTGACCCTGCTCGATTTGCTATCCGCCGTCGCCCTGCTGATCTGGGGCACGCATATCGTGCGCACTGGCATCCTTCGTGTTTACGGTACACAACTTCGTCGTGTGCTCAGCCAGAACATGTCCAAACGACCGCTCGCGTTCATAGCCGGCACTCTGGTGACGGCACTGGTGCAGAGCAGCAACGCCACCGCCATGCTGGTGACGTCGTTTGTCGGCCAGGGGCTGATGACGTTGACGCCTGCCCTGGTGATCATGCTTGGCGCCGATGTCGGCACCGCCTTGATGTCTCGCGTGCTGACCTTCGATCTGTCATGGCTGTCGCCGCTGCTGATCTTCCTTGGCGTAGTGTTTTTCCTGTCGCGCAAGCAGACCCGTGCCGGTCAACTGGGACGGGTCGGTATCGGCTTGGGCCTGATCGTGCTGGCCTTGCAGCTGATCGTCGCGGCTGCCGCACCGATCACCCAGGCGGCGGGGGTCAAGGTGCTGTTCGCCTCGCTGACCGGCGACCTGCTGCTGGATGCGCTGGTGGGCGCCATGTTCGCGCTGATCTCCTATTCCAGCCTGGCGGCAGTGCTGCTGACGGCCACATTGGCAGGCACCGAAGTCATTGGCTTGCCGGTGGCGATCGGCCTGGTGATCGGGGCCAACATCGGCAGCGGCCTGCTGGCCTTTCTCAGTACCAGCATGCAGAACGTTGCCGGCCGGCAGGTGGCGCTGGGCAGTCTGCTGTACAAACTGTTCGGCCTGCTGCTGATCTTTCCGGTGCTCGATCCGCTGGTTGCCTGGATCGACACGCTGGGCTTTAGTCCGCAGGAACTGGTGATCGGCTTTCACCTGCTTTACAACACGGTGCGCTGCCTGATCATGCTGCCAACCGTGGCCCCGATGGCGCGGTTGTGCTCGTATCTGCTGCCCCAGCAGAACGAAGTCGGCGGCCTGGCCAAACCGCGTCATCTGGACCTGACCGCGCTGTCGACGCCCAGCCTTGCGCTGGCCAACGCGGTGCGCGAAACCCTGCGTATGGGCGACCTGATCGAAAGCATGCTCGCCTCGATGCTGGCGGTACTGCGCGGCACGCAAACGGCGGTGACCCAGGAAGTGCGCCGCTTCAACGATGACGTCGAAGCGCTGTACAGCGCGATCAAGCTGTACCTGGCGCAGATGCCGCGTGAAGACCTCGGCGAGCACGACAACCGGCGCTGGGCCGAGATCATCGAACTGACCATCAACCTGGAGCTGGCCAGCGGCCTGATCGAACGCATGTTGCGCAAGATCCAGCAGCAGAAGACGGCACATCGCCGGTCGTTCTCTGAAGTCGGTCTTGAAGAACTTGCCGATCTGCAGATTCAATTACAGTCGAACCTGCGCCTGGGCCTTTCGGTGTTCCTCAGCGGCGATCACGAAAGCGCGCGTCAGTTGTTGCGCGAGAAGCGCCAGTTCAGGGCCGAGGAGCGACGCCTGGCGCACGCCCACGTCAGCCGGCTGCGCAACAAGGTGGTCCAGAGTATCGAAACCAGTTCGCTGCACCTGGAACTGATTGCCGACATGAAGCGTCTGAACTCGCTGTTTTGCAGCAGCGCCTACGTAGTGCTGGAAACCGCTGACACAGGAGCCTTGTCGAGCGAGGTCGAGGCCGACAGATCGCTATGAACGTAAGGGCCGAGGTGAAGTCTGTTAAACATACCGGCCCGCCAGGAAAGCTGTTTTATGCGTTGCCTGCTGTTCGCTTGTCTGCTCCTCGGTTCACTCCCCTCATTCGCCCTTGACCGTCTCCAGGTCGAGGGCTACCTGCTGCCCAATGGTTTGCAAGTCATTCTCAAACCCGGTTACGACAAGGGTCACGTCGCCATCCGCCTGGTGGTAGGTATCGGCTTCGATGACTTCCCGTGCCAGGACAAGGAACTGCCGCATCTGCTGGAACACCTGCTGTTCAGCGGCGTGGATGACAGCGGCGAAGGCGGGCTGGAGGAGCGTATGCAGGCACTGGGCGGCGAGTGGAACGCCTTCACCAGCAATGCCGACACCACCTTCGTGATCGAAGCGCCTGCGCGCAACCAGCGCAAGGTGCTCGACCTGCTGCTGGAGATCATGACCAAAACCGAGCTGAGCCAGGCGCGGCTGGACGGCGTCAAACGCGTGGTCGAACGCGAAGATGGCGGGCATTTTTCGCACTTGCAGCGCCTGCTTGACCGGCGTGATTCCGGGCGCAGCGCCAGCAGCCAGCTGGCCGTGGAGCTGGGCCTCAAATGCGCTGAACGTCCCGAGGTGGACGGCATCCAGCTGGAGCATATCGAAGACATCTTCGCCAACTGGTACGCCCCCAACAACATGACGCTGATTGTGGTGGGTGATCTGGACAAGCTGCTGCCAGCCTATCTGGAGCGCACCTACGGCAAGCTCGCCCCCACCGATCCGATCGACCATCCGCCACTGGCGCAGGGCAGCGGCTCGGCCGAACCGCGCCGCGAGCTTGAGCGCGGCGGGCTGGGCGAGAGCGCCAAGCTGCACCTGATCTACCCAGAGCCGCAGCTCGACGACCAGCACGACGAAACCTGGGAGCTGGTCAAAGCCTATCTGGACTGGACGCTCTACACTGAGCTGCGCCTGAAACACAGTTTGTCCTACGGCCCCTCGGCAGAGCGCGAAGTGTTCGGCGATGTCGGGTTTTTGAGCCTGAACGCCGATGTCGAACGTGACGATGCCGATGAAGCCGAGCGCGACATTCGCGGTCTGGTCGAGCGCCTGCAAAAAGACGGCATGCAGCCCGCTACGTTTGCGCGGCTGCAACAGCTCGCCATTGACCGGCAGTCATGGGCCACACAAGGCAATAGCGCGCTGGCCGACTACTATTGGAGCGCGCTCAACGATTATGAAAACGGGCGCTTCGAGGATCCGGCCAAACGGATCAAGGCGGTGAAGCTGGAAACGGCCAATCAGGCGATGCGCCAATTGCTTGCCCAGCCGGGTTACATGCGCATTGAAAAGCCACTGTTCAGTTATGACGGTCTGTATTGGCTGATTGGCGGAGTACTGGGTTTCATGGCACTGCTGGCCCTGTGGCGCTGGCGTGTACGCAGCAAATAGAATCCTGACACCGAACTGCACCCCGGGTGCAGGCTCCGCGCTGCGTTTGTTACACAGCGCGTTTTTTGTATGAACAGAACCGAGTGACCCCTCCGATGCTTGACGTGAATCGCTATGTGACACCCGTGCTCAACTTGATGCAGCGCTACCCGGGGCTCATTGCAGCGTTTGGTTTCGTTTCCGGTATCGCCAGTTTCATTCTGGTCGATCGCCAGGCAGGGCTGGCCACCTGGATTGCCGTGGTGATGCTGATCAGCTGGCTGTGGCTGATGGTCGAAAACACTATGGTCGGGTTGCTCAACAAGGCGCTGGGCCGCGAGATTCCGCAGGGCTTGCTGCGCTACGGCACGCAGATGATCCATCAGGAAAGCCTGTTCTTCGTGCTGCCGTTCTTTTTCATCACCACCACCTGGAACAGTGGTCAGGCGGTATTCACTGCGGTGCTCGGCGCCGCCGGGTTGATTTCGATCATCGACCCCCTCTATTACAAATGGCTGGCGCCCAGACGCTGGCTGTTCATGACGTTGCACACTCTGACACTGTTCGCGGCACTGCTGACCGCGCTGCCGATCATCCTGCACCTGACCACCGCCGAGAGTTACAAACTGGCGCTGGGTGTGGCGATGCTGCTGTCGGCGCCCAGCCTGATGTCCAACTTCCCGCTCAACACCTGGCGCAGCGCACTGGCCGTGATCAGCATCATCCTGGCCATCGGCGCGGCGGGCTGGTTGCTACGCTCCTGGGTGCCGCCTGCGACGCTGTGGTTGACTGAAGTGGCGGTGAGCCCGGACTTCGATAACAAGAACCGTACGCCGGGCGACAGTATTTCGCTGATCAGCGCCAAGCAGCTGCGCAACGGCGGCCTGTATGCGTACACCGCCATCAATGCGCCGCGCGGGCTGGACGAGCGTATCTACCATGTGTGGTGGCATGAAGGCGAAGAGATGGACCGCATCGCGCTGGATATCCACGGCGGCCGCAAGGAAGGCTATCGCGCCTGGACGCGCAAGCAAAACTTCCCGGAGGACGTGACAGGACGCTGGCAGGTGAGGGTGCTGACCGAGGACGGCCAGATGATCGGCGTGCTGCGTTTTGTCGTCACTGACAATGACCAGCCAGCAGTCAAGCGACCTACCGGGCGGATAATCAAGCTCAAGCCGGGCGGCGACTCGGCCGAAGAGACTACGCCTGAGTCCGCACCGGCTGATGAGCCGAAGCAGGAGAAGCAGGAGGCTGCGCCTGCCGAAGCAGCCCCCGCGGAGTCTGCGCCTCAGGCTCCGGCGCAGTAATGTTTCAGGTCGCGGTCGCGCCGAAGAACCAGTAGCAGACGAAGATCGCGGCCACGACACCGGAAAACTCGGCCAGCAGCGCGCAGCCCACCGCATGGCGAGCGCGCTGAATGCCCACGGCGCCGAAGTACACGGCAAGGACGTAGAACGTGGTCTCGGTGCTGCCCTGAATCGTGGCAGCGGCCAATGCAGCGAAGCTGTCCACGCCCTGGGTCTGCATGGTTTCGATCAACAGGGCACGGGCGGCGCTGCCCGAGAAGGGTTTGACCATCGCGGTCGGCAACGCATCGACGAAGCGCGTGTCCAGCCCCAGCCACTGCACCAGATGCCGAATGCCTTCCAGGCCGAAGTCCAGCGCGCCGGATGCGCGCAGCACGCCCACCGCACAGAGCATGGCGACCAGATAAGGCAGCAGGCTCTTGGCGACGTCGAAACCTTCCTTCGCACCTTCGACGAAGGCCTCGTAGACCAGCACCTTGCGTAGCGTGCCGATGATCAGAAACATCATGATCAGGCCGAACAGCGTGAGGTTGCCCAGAATCGACGACAGACCCGCCAGCGCAGCCGCCGACAGCGTGCCGAGAAAAGCCATGAAGGTGCCCAGCAACAGGGCGCCGGGGATGAGGTAGGCGAGCACCACCGGGTCCCACAAGCGCAGACGCTGCATGAACGCGACCGACAGCAGGCCGACGATGGTCGAGACACTGGTGGCCAGCAGGATCGGCAGGAATACCAGGGTCGGGTCAGGCGCACCTTGCTGGGCGCGGTACATGAAGATCGTCACCGGCAGCAGGGTCAGGGATGAGGCGTTGAGCACCAGAAACAGGATCTGCGCGTTACTGGCGGCGGTCTTGCTCGGGTTGAGTTCCTGTAGCGAGCGCATGGCCTTCAGGCCAATCGGCGTGGCGGCGTTGTCGAGACCCAGCGCGTTGGCGGCGAAGTTGAGGGTGATCAGCCCCAGCGCAGGGTGGCCGGGCGGCACCTCCGGCATCAGGCGCAGAAACAGCGGCCCGAGGACCTTGGCCAGCCAGTCGACGATGCCGGCCTTCTCCGCGATGCGCAAAAAGCCCAACCACAGGGTCAGTGTGCCGAACAGCAGCACCATGACCTCCACCGACAGCTTGGCCATGGCAAAGATACTTTCGACCATCGCCGCAAAAATGCCGGCGTTGCCGCCCACCAGCCACTGCACCAGCGCGGAAATCGTCGCCACGACAAAAAAACCAAGCCACAGGCCATTGAGCATCGGATAAGTCCCCCACAAGAATCGGGGATGATAGCGGCGGGGTGCGCCGGAGGGAAATCGGTAGGTGCTGAAAGAGTCGTAGGAGCGATAGGTGCACGAGAACACGGTCGTTTTGTGACGCTCTGCGGCGCACATTCAGGATAGGACGCAGAGCGTCCAGAACAGCATTCCCACGCGGAGCATGGGAACGATGAAACCTTGAGATCACTATCGTGCCAATGCTCTGCGTTGGCATGCAGGTCGTGACGCTCTGCGTCACATATCCGTTGCGCTACGCACGCTCAGGATAGGACGCGGAGCGTCCAGAACGGCATTCCCACGCGGAGCATGGGAACGATGAAAGCCTTGAGATTTCTATCGTGCCAATGCTCCGCGTCATCAGGGCTATGCGGGGTATCTTCAGCGCCCGGCCAGCAGCTCCTGGCCGCGAACGACGGCAGCGCGGACCTGTTCGGGGGCGGTGCCGCCGATGTGATTACGGGCATTCACCGAACCTTCCAGGGTCAGCACGGCGAAGACGTCCTGTTCGATCTGGTTGCTGAACTGACGCAGCTCTTCCAGGCTCATCTCTGCCAGGTCCTTGCCGGTTTCCACACCGTATTTCACCGCGTGACCGACGATCTCATGGCAGTCACGGAACGGCAGACCACGGCGGACCAGATAGTCGGCCAGATCGGTGGCGGTCGAGAAGCCGCGCAGCGCTGCTTCACGCATCATCGCGTGCTTGGGCTTGATCGCAGGGATCATGTCGGCGAACGCACGCAACGAATCACGCAGCGTATCGGCCGCGTCGAACAGCGGTTCCTTGTCTTCCTGGTTGTCCTTGTTGTAAGCCAGGGGCTGGCCTTTCATCAGGGTCAGCAGGCCCATCAGGGCACCGAACACGCGGCCGCTCTTGCCGCGAACCAGTTCAGGAACATCGGGGTTCTTCTTTTGCGGCATGATCGAGCTGCCGGTGCAGAAGCGGTCCGGCAGGTCGATGAACTGGAACTGCGCACTGGTCCAGAGCACCAGCTCTTCCGAAAAGCGCGACAGGTGCATCATTGCGATGGATGCAGCCGAGCAGAATTCGATGGCGAAGTCGCGATCCGATACGCCGTCCAGCGAGTTGCCGCCCACCACCTCGAAGCCCAGCAGTGTGCAGGTCAGCTCGCGGTCGATCGGGTAGGTCGTGCCCGCCAGCGCCGCGCTGCCCAGCGGCATGCGGTTGAGACGCTTGCGGCAATCCACCAGACGCTCGTAGTCGCGGCTGAGCATTTCGAACCAGGCCAGCATATGGTGACCGAATGTTACCGGCTGGGCCGTTTGCAAGTGGGTGAAACCGGGCATGATGGTTTCAGCTTCACGCTCGGCCTGGCCCAGCAGACCTTGCTGCAGACGTGTGATTTCGCTGAGGATAAGGTCGATTTCGTCGCGCAGCCACAGACGGATATCGGTGGCGACCTGATCGTTGCGGCTGCGACCGGTGTGCAGCTTCTTGCCGGTGATACCGATGCGGTCGGTCAGGCGTGCTTCAATGTTCATGTGCACGTCTTCCAGATCGACGCGCCAGTCGAACTGGCCAGCCTCGATCTCGGCCTGGATGGTGTTCAGGCCGTCAACGATGGTATCGCGCTCGGCGTCGGTCAGTACGCCCACCTTGGCCAGCATCGTAGCGTGGGCGATGGAGCCCATGATGTCGTGGCGATACAGGCGTTGATCGAAGGTGACGGAGGCAGTGAAACGCGCGACAAACGCGTCGACGGGTTCACTGAAGCGGCCGCCCCAGGACTGGTTGGTCTTGTCGGTGCTCATGGATTCGCTCGTTGCTGACTGAAAGTGACGTGCCCGATACCTGGCACAAGAACGAACGCGATGATAACAGGGTTGATGCATTTTTATCCCCGGACAGCTTGCCGCTGACGAGGCCAGGGCAGAGACTGGAGCCATGCGAATCGAACCTGTGAAACATGATGCCCGGCCCGCGCCCGGCAAAGACTTTTTCCTCCCTGAACTGTGCCTGCCGCAGGCATTGCTGGTGCTCGTCGTGCTGGCCGAGCTGCTGGTGCTGGTTCTGGTGCTGGTGGAACCGATGCGCAGCGGCTTCGACTGGGTACGCCTGGCGTTGATGTCGCTGTTCGTGCAATGGATCGTGCTGCTGTCGGCAGCGCTGCTGTGCGGGTTGCGCCCCTGGCTGGCGCGATTGACGCCGGGGCTCGCGGGCATGCTCAGTTGCCTGCTGGTGGTCGGCCTGACGCTGCTGTGCACAGCCGTCACCGACGTCTGTCAGCTTACCGGGCGAATTTCGGTCAGCGGCATGGTCGAGCGTTATCTGCGCTACTCGACGATTGCCCTGATCATGTCCGCCCTGATGCTGCGTTACTTCTATCTGCAGAGTCAGTGGCGCAAGCAGCAACAGGGCGAGCTGCGCGCCAGGATCGAATCGCTGCAGGCGCGCATCCGCCCGCACTTCCTCTTCAATACACTCAACAGTATCGCCAGTCTGGTGGCCAGCAACCCGGTCAAGGCCGAGCAGGCGGTGCTCGATCTTTCGGACCTTTTTCGTGCCAGTCTGGCCAAGCCGGGCAGCCTCGTGACATGGGGTGAGGAGCTGGCATTGGCAAAACGATATTTATCGATTGAGCAATATCGTCTTGGCGAGCGTCTACAGTTGGACTGGAGGGTGAGTGCAATTCCCGATGACTTGCCAATCCCCCAGCTAACCTTGCAGCCATTACTTGAAAACGCTTTGATTTATGGCATTGCTCCGCGGGTCGAAGGGGGCGTTGTAACGGTCGAAGCGAACTATGAAGGGGGAGAGTTCATATTGAGCGTCAGCAATCCCTATGAAGAAGTTGCCAATCGGCAGACTTCCAACGGTACTCAGCAGGCTCTGACGAATATAGGCGCACGAATTGCGGCACTTTTTGGCCCGCATGCCAGTCTGAGCGTGGAGCGCCGTGACGGTCGTCACTACACCTGTCTACGCTATCCTTGTGCGAGACTCACGCAGGAAGCCAGAGCTATATGAATGTCCTGATCGTTGATGACGAACCCCTGGCCCGCGAGCGATTGAGCCGCATGGTCAATGAAATCGAGGGTTATCGAGTACTGGAACCCAGCGCGTCCAATGGCGAAGAAGCCTTGGCGCTGATCGAAACCCACAAACCGGACGTAGTGCTGCTCGATATCCGCATGCCGGGTCTCGATGGCCTCCAGGTCGCAGCCCGACTGTGCGAGCGGGAAGCACCGCCTGCCGTGGTGTTTTGCACCGCCCACGATGAGTTCGCCCTGGAAGCTTTTCAGGTCAGTGCGGTGGGCTATCTGGTCAAGCCTGTGCGTCCCGAGCACCTTGTCGAAGCGTTGCGAAAAGCCGAGCGGCCAAACCGCGTGCAACTGGCGGCGTTGACCCGCCCGGCAGCCGAAAGCGGATCAGGGCCACGCAGCCACATCAGCGCGCGTACCCGCAAAGGCATCGAGCTGATTCCCCTGGATCAGGTGATCTACTTTATCGCCGATCACAAATACGTGACCTTGCGTCACGAGGGCGGCGAAGTGCTGCTGGACGAACCGCTCAAGGCACTGGAAGACGAATTCGGTGACCGTTTCGTGCGCATCCATCGCAATGCGCTGGTGGCCCGCGAGCGCATAGAACGGTTGCAGCGCACCCCGTTGGGGCATTTCCAGCTGTTCCTCAGAGGGCTCAATGGCGATGCGTTGATCGTCAGCCGCCGCCACGTAGCCGGTGTCCGCAAAATGATGCAGCAGCTCTAGCGCCTCGCCGCTCTGGAGCCTCTGCGCCCAGACCGAGTCATGGAACGGGAGAAAATTCCGGCTCCATGTGCTTTTCGGCTGGCCTACGCGCAGCCTTTCCCATGCGCCCCTCAGGCACTGCCGATTGATTGATCGGCTCAGTGTCTGACGCAAGTTGCAATCAGCGCCGAAGCCGCCCTGACCGGGATTGAGCTGTTATTATCCGTCGCATTTACTCAGTACGGATTGTTCAATGTCCTCTCGCGAAATCCGCATCGCCACTCGCAAAAGCGCGCTGGCACTCTGGCAGGCAGAATACGTCAAGGCCCGCCTGGAACAGGCCCACCCCGGCCTGCTCGTGACGCTGGTACCCATGGTCAGCCGTGGCGACAAATTCCTCGACTCCCCGCTGTCGAAAATCGGTGGCAAAGGCCTGTTCGTCAAGGAGCTGGAAACCGCGCTCCTGGAAAACAACGCCGACATCGCCGTGCACTCGATGAAAGACGTGCCAATGGACTTTCCACAAGGCCTGGGCCTGTTCTGCATCTGCGAGCGCGAAGACCCGCGCGATGCATTCGTTTCCAACACCTTTGCCAGCCTGGACCAGTTGCCGGCCGGCAGCATTGTCGGCACCTCCAGCCTGCGCCGTCAGGCCCAATTGCTGGCGCGTCGACCCGATCTGCAGATCCGCTTCCTGCGCGGCAACGTCAATACCCGTCTGGCCAAGCTGGATGCCGGTGAATACGACGCCATCATCCTCGCCGCCGCTGGCCTGATCCGCCTGGGTTTCGAAGACCGCATCACTTCCGCAATCAGTGTCGACGACAGCCTGCCAGCCGGTGGCCAGGGCGCGGTGGGTATCGAATGCCGCAGCGTCGACGCCGAAATTCATGCACTGCTTGCCCCTTTGCATCATGAGGACACTGCTGTGCGCGTGATTGCCGAGCGTTCGCTGAACAAGCACCTCAACGGTGGCTGTCAGGTGCCGATCGCCTGCTACGCCGTGCTGGAAGGCGATGACGTGTGGTTGCGCGGCCTGGTGGGCGATCCGTCAGGCAGCGTGTTGCTGCACGCGGATGCCCGGGCACCTCAGACATCCGCTCAGGCACTGGGTGTGCAAGTGGCCGAAGCGCTGCTGGAGCAGGGCGCCGCCGACATCCTGAAAGCGGTCTACGGCGAGGCCAATAACGAATGAGTGGCTGGCGTCTGCTGCTGACCCGCCCGGCCGAAGAGTCGGCAGCGCTGGCCAGGGTGCTGGCCGAGGACGGTATCTTCAGCAGCAGTCTGCCCCTGCTTGAAACCGAGCCTTTGCCCTTGACGCCTGCACAGCGTTCGATCATTTTCGAGCTGCTCAATTATTGTGCAGTGATCGTGGTCAGCAAACCTGCCGCGCGACTGGCCATCGAGCTGATCGATGAAGTATGGCCGCAACCGCCCCTGCAACCCTGGTTCAGTGTGGGTTCAGCAACCGGGCAGATACTGCTCGACTACGGGCTGGATGCGAGCTGGCCGGAGCAGGGCGACGACAGCGAAGCCTTGCTTGAACTGCCGCGCCTCAAACAGGCGATTGCCGTACCGGGAAGCCGTGTGTTGATCATGCGCGGTGACGAGGGACGCGAACTGTTGGCCGAGCAACTGCGCGGGCTGGGGGTGGGGGTTGATTACCTACCGCTGTATCGTCGCTACCTGCCGCAACATGCGCCCGGCGCCCTGGCGCAACGCGTCGCTGTGGAACGCTTGAACGGGCTGGTGGTCAGCAGTGGGCAGGGTTTTGAACATTTGCTTCAGTTGGCGGGGGATTCATGGCCGGTCCTGGCCGATCTGCCGCTGTTTGTACCGAGCCCCAGGGTTGCCAGCATCGCGCGGGCAGCCGGAGCAAGGACCGTTATTGATTGTCGTGGCGCCAGCGCCGCGGCATTGCTGGCAGCGTTGCGGGAACAACCTCAGCCTGCCGTCAAGGCGTAATGATCGACACCTGTCGTTTACGCTATTACGCCAAAATGCAAAGGATGGGATACGTGAGCGAAACAGCCTTGCCTAAAGACGAAGAATCGGTGTTGAAAACGCCTGCATCCAAGCCTGAGCCAGTCCGCACCGAGCGCACCGGCAGTCGCAACAGTGGCCTGGTGTTCCTGGCCTTGCTGCTGGCAATTGCCGGTATCGCCGTCGCCGGCTGGGGAGTCTGGCAACTGCGCATGTTGCAGGCCGGGCACCAGCAGCAGCGCGGACAGGTCGAGGATATCGCCGAACAGACCCTGGTACTGGCGCAGAATGACCAGCAGCTGAGCGCACGCATCGCGCAATTCCCGCCGGCCAATCAGCTGGAAGACAGTCGACGTCTGGTCGCGCAACTGCAAGGCGATCAGCAGCGCCTCAGCCAGCGACTCGAAACCGTACTGGGGGCGAGCCGCAAGGACTGGCGTCTGGCCGAGGCCGAGCATCTGCTGCGTCTGGCCAGCCTGCGTCTTTCAGCGCTGCAGGACATCAACAGTGCACAGGCGCTGGTTCAGGGTGCCGACGAAATTCTGCGTGAGCAGGACGATCCGGGCTCCTTCGCTGCCCGCGAGCAATTGGCCAAGAGCCTTGCCGCCCTGCGCAGCATCGAGCAGCCGGACCGCACCGGGCTGTTTCTGCAACTCGCAGCTCTGCGTGAGCAAGCTGTACAGCTCAACAAGCTGGCCCCCGAATACGAAGACAAGGGCGAGTCACTGTTGGGCCTGACCGCCGACAAGACCGAATCCAGCCGGTGGACGCAGTGGTGGGACGAGATCTCCCATTACTTCCGCATCGATTTCAACGCCGACAAGGACATCCGCCCGGTACTCGCCGGCCAAAGCCTTTCGCAGGTCCGACTGGCGCTGAGCTTGGCGCTGGAGCAGGCGCAGTGGGCAGCGCTTAACGGCGAGCCCGAGGTTTATTCCAAGGCCATCACTGAAGCGCAAAACGTTCTGAAAGCCAACTTCGATCAGGACGATCCACAGGGTAAAGCGCTCGGCCAGGGGCTTGATGCTGTCGCCAGCCAGCCGGTATCGGTGAAGACACCGGATCTGGCGCCGACCCTGAGCGCCGTGCAGGCCTACCTTGAACGCCGTCATGCCGCCGGCCAGCCAGCCGAGGCGCAACAGGGGACCAGCCGATGAAGCGCTTCTATGTGCTGTTATTCATCGCGATCGCCGCTGCGGCGTTGATCGGTGTCGCCATCGCCGAGCATTCCGGTTACGTCCTGATCGCCTATCAGAACTTCCGCTACGAATCGAGCCTGTGGGCGACCCTGGCGCTGCTGGTCGCCGCGTTGCTGGTGATCGCACTGCTGAGACTGTTGATCAGCCTGCTGACGACTTCGGGCCGCGTGGTTAACCCATGGTCGCGTCGCAACCGCCGTCGTCGCGTGCAAATGGCTATCGAGCAAGGCCAGATGGACCTTGCGGAGGGCCGCTGGTCCAGCGCTCAGCGTCATCTGCAACGCGCGGCCGAAGCCGATACTCACCCGCTGCTCTACTACATCGGCGCTGCACGCGCGGCCAACGAGCAGGGTCGTTACGAAGACTGCGATGCCTTGCTGGAACGTGCGCTCGAGCGTCAGCCACAAGCCGAGCTGGCAATTGCCCTGAATCACGCCCAGTTGCAGCAGGATCGCGGCGACACCGAAGGTGCGCTGACCACGCTGCTGGCCATGAAAGAGCGTCATCCGCACAACCCTCAGGTGCTTCGTCAGCTGCAACGCCTGTATCAGCAGCGTGGTGACTGGTCCGACGTGGTCCGCCTGATGCCGGAACTGCGCAAGGACAAGGTTCTGCCAGCCAAGGAGCTGGCCGAGCTGGAACGCCGCGCCTGGGGCGAGAACCTGAGCCTGGCGGCGTACCGCGAGGGTATCGAAGGCGCACCGACCGGCCTGCCTTCTCTGGAGAGCGCTTGGCAGGGGCTGGCCTCTGCGCAACGCCAGGAGCCGCAACTGGTGCTGGCGTACGCCGATCAATTGCGCCGTCTGGGTGCCGAAGCTCAGGCTGAAGAGGTGCTTCGTAGCGCCCTCAAGCGCGAGTACAACAGCCATCTGGCGCGTCTGTACGGGCTGGTTCGCGGCAGTGACCCGCTCAAGCAGCTGCAAACGGCGGAAGGCTGGCTCAAGCACCATCCGGCTGATCCAAGCCTGTTGCTGAGCCTGGGACGTATCTGTCTGCAAGGCCGACTGTGGGGCAAGGCGCGGGATTATCTGGAGAGCAGTCTGCGCCTGGAACGCAATCCCGAAACCTGCGCCGAGCTGGCTCGTCTGCTGGGCCAACTGGGTGAGACGGATCGCAGCAATCAGCTGTTTCAGGAAGGCCTGGGCCTGCTGGACGAGCGCCTTCTGTCACGGCCCCTGCCGGTACTGACCAAGGCTTGAAACCACCGGAGAGTCCTAGGTCAGGGCTCTCCGTGCTGCCTCACCAGCCCGTCAAGATCAATGCGTAAGAATCGTCCTACATACATGAGTAAAAGAACCACGCAGCGGTGTGTTCTTTTTCCTCGGTAAACAGCGACGCATCCGTATGCCGCCACCTTGAATGCGCCGCACCCTTTCCTCTACCGTAATCGTCTCGTCCTTTGTTACGGATTTGCCATGTATCTGGCTCGCACACGCTTCCTGTTTTTCCTGGCATCGCTGGCCTGTGCATCAATCATTGGCGTCGCCTTCTACCTGCAGCAAGCTTTCGGTCTCGACCCTTGCGCGCTGTGCATGGTGCAACGGGCTGCATTCATCGTCTGTGGCGTGCTGGCGCTCTGTGCTGCCTGCCACGCATCTGGCCCGACAGGCACGCGACGCTACAGTCTGGGGCTTTTGCTGGTCGCCCTGGCCGGGCTTGCTGCAGCAGGCACACAGGTGTGGTTGCAGACCGCCTCGGCCGATCAATTGATACCTGTTATTACCAGACTGGAGCAGGTATTGAGCCTGCTCTCCCTGGACATGTGCATCGACCGACTGCGAAGCGACGCGCTGTTTTGCGCCGAGATCACCTGGACACTGTTCGGCATCAGCCTGCCGGAGTGGAGTCTGCTGGCATTCACGGGTCTGGCGCTGTTACCGCTGTATCCTCTTTTCAGCGAATTCAGCCACTGGCTGGCGACCAGAGATCGGGGCGGCTATTAAACGCTTGTATGAACTTTATCTCCTGCGTACCTTGATGGCCTTGTCGAGCGGGCATAATCTGGGCCGCACGCGTCACTGGAAATATGCTGTCCTGACGCATTTATCAGGCCAGGTCCCGGCCAATCACCCGGACCGGCCCAGGACTGCATGCCCCTGAAGGGAAGAGAGAAGACCATGCTGGAAAGTTGTCAGAATGCTCAGGAACGCTGGGGCGGAGTGAACAAGCTGATCGATCGCTGGCTTCAAAGCCGTCTCGAACTGGTCGAAGCCTATGACGCGCTGGGCGACACGCCCGAAGCGTTGGCAGCCGACCTTGAAGGTCTGCAGAACTTCTGCGGGATTCTTGTGGATTACGTCTCCGCCGGGCACTTCGAAGTCTACGAACAGCTGGGTGATGAAGCCCGGGCGTTCAATGACGAGCGTGGGCTGGAGCTGGCAGACACGATCTATCCACGTCTGGACGTCATCACCAAGTTTGCCCTCACGTTCAATGATCGCTGCGACAAGGGCGACTGCTCGGATGCGGCGGTAGTAGCACGGGAATTCAATCAGCTGGGGCAATTGCTGCACGAGCGTTTCGAGCTGGAAGACTGCCTGATCGAAGTGCTGCACAACTCGCACAAGGAAGAGATCGCCGCTCAGGCGTGATCTTGTCGGTGCCAGCGCTACACGCCAAGGGTGCTTATTGCACCCTTTCGCATTTCTGAACGCCGGCTTTACGCCCGCTTACTGCGAAACCGCAACCAGCTCGATTTCAAATACCAGCGGTGTAAACGGATCGATCAGATCGCCAGCGCCCTCGGCGCCATAGGCCTGATCCGAAGGAATGACCAGACGCCACTTAGCGCCGGTCGGCATGTTCTGCAAGGCGCTGGTCCAGCCGCTGATCACACTGTCGAGCCGGAACCACTGGGGCTGGGTGCTCTGATCGAAGATCGTGCCGTCCGGCAAACGACCGACGTAACGCACCTCAACCCGGCCGTCGGCACTGGGCTTGGGGCCGGTGCCAGGAGTCAGCTCGGTCATGAGAATCCCGTCAGCCAGCACCTTCACACCCGGCTTGGCCTTCTCGCTGTCCATGAACGTGCGCTCGGCCTTGAGGGCCGCCTCGGTCGGCGCATCCGTACCGGCAGTCTCGGCCTGAGCGATAGCGGCATCATGCTCGCGCAGAATCTGGTCGATGCGCTCCTGCTTGAGCGCCAGCGGCTTGCCCTGATAGGCCTGCTGCAAGCCTTCCACCAACGCCTTGAGGTCCAGGTCAGGGACTTCCTGATGCAACCGCTCGCCAAGGCTTGCGCCCAGGCTATAGGCGAGGTCGTGGCCGTCACTGGACGCAGGCGGTGCCTCGGCGGCTTGAGCCAGGGGTAGCAAGAGGAACAACGACGTTAACAGGTAGCGCGACATTAATGCTCTCCGGCCTGGGAAGGCAGCGATTATGCCTGCGCCAGCGCGAGTAGTGACGAGTCTTGTGACGTGAATTTCACAATGCCTTTGCATCGTGCCGAGCAATCATTTCTCTCAGTATGCAACAGGGACCCATGGATGCTGTCAAGATGCCCTAGCGGCGATGCGCGCAGAAGCCTAGTATGAGCCGCAATTTCGTCACCCAGGAGGTAAGTCATGTCGGCCAAAAAGAAGCCAGTAAATACTCCGTTGCATTTGCTCCAACAATTATCGGGCAGCTTGCTTGAACATCTGGAAGACGCCTGCTCCCAAGCCTTGGCTGATGCCGAGAAACTGCTCGCCAAGCTTGAGAAACAACGCGGCAAGGCGCAGGAAAAACTGCACAATTCCCGCATCAAACTGCAGGATGCTGCCACCGCCGGAAAATCCAAGGCGCAGGCCAAGGCCAAAGGCGCCGTGTCCGAGCTGGAAGAGTTGCTGGACGCTCTCAAGGATCGTCAGACCGAAACCCGCACGTACATCCTGCACCTCAAGCGTGATGCCCAGGAAAGCCTGAAACTGGCCCAGGGTATTGGTCGCGTAAAAGAGGCGGTCGGCAAGATCCTGACCACTCGCGATGCCAAGCCTGTCGCGCCTAAAGCCGTCGCCAAGACACCTGCTGCCAAAGCACCCGCAAAAACTGCAGCGAAAGCGCCGGTTAAAGCGGCCGCCGCCAAGCCAGTCACCAAAGCCGCAGCCAAGCCTTCCGCAGTTGCCAAGCCAGCGGTCAAAACCGCTGCTGCCAAGGCCCCGGTAAAAGCCGCCGCCAAACCTGCCGCCCGCACGACTGCAGCAGCCAAGCCTGTCGCAGCCAAGACCACTGCCACCAAGCCGGCTGCGGCCAAGCCGGTTACCGCCAAGCCTGCTGCAGCCAAGACCACTGCCACCAAGCCGGTTGCAGCCAAGCCTGCCGCCACCAAGGCGCCGGCTGCCAAGGCCACCGCCAGCAGCGCTGCCAAACCTGCAGCAGCAAAAGCAGCGGCCGCCAAGCCTGCGGCGAAAGCGCCTGTGAAAGCGCCCGTCAAGGCACCGGCCAAAGCACCTGCCAAGGCACCTGTGAAAGCAGCAGCCAAGCCTGTCGCCAAACCTGCGGCGAAGCCAGCCGCCGCCAAACCGGCCACGCCAGCGCCTGCTGCTGCAGCCAAGCCGACGACGCCTGCACCTGCTGCGCCAGCCGCCGCACCGGCAACCCCTGCCAACGGCGCAACGCCAACCAGCGCTTCCTAAGTCTGGTCGACGGCATGTCCAACCGCGATGCGCAGCACATCCAGCGCATCGCGGTTTTTTTCTGCATCCCCTTCGGCAAGTTCGAGCAGCCACTCCTCTGCATTCCTCGCCTCACCTGCCGGCCAATCCCCGGTCAGTGCCTCAAGCTTTATCATCAGGCTCTGTTCGGCCTCCAGTTCCAGCGCCTTGACCTTCATCCGTAATGTAGTCAGCAACGCATCTTCAAGCGCAGCAATGCGCCATTGGTTGCGCAAATCCCGTAGCGGACGCACCACATCGTCATGCCAGGGTGTCGCCAACTGCTTTATTTGCGCGACTCGCTGAGCGTTGCACGCCACGTCGCGCGTACCCAGCCACACCCCGCAAAGCACCATGCACACGTTGGCCCCGTTGGCTTGCAGCGTCAGACAAGCCTGTTCCACACCCGGTCGGGCGTAGAAATCGAGGGTGAAACTCCAGAGCGCTGAAGGCATAGTGATCCACCTGTTCAGGACGAAGCTGGTAGACTCCGCCGCCATTATGATTCGACTTCAAAGCCTTACCTTACAGCGTGGTCCGCAACGTCTGCTAGAAGACGCCGAGCTGACTCTGCACGCCGGCCATAAAGCCGGCCTGATCGGTGCCAATGGCGCCGGTAAATCCAGCCTGTTTGCCCTGCTGCGTGGAGAGCTGACGCCGGATGCCGGTGACTGCCTGCTGCCCGCCGACTGGCGTATCGCGCACATGCGCCAGGAGGTCGACACGCTCGAACGCCTGGCCGTGGATTACGTGCTCGATGGCGACGAGCGCCTGCGGGAAGTACAGAGCTCGCTGGCCGAGGCCGAAGCCGCGCAGGACGGCGCCGCTCAGGCACGTCTGCATTCGGAGCTCGACAGCGCCGACGGTTATACCGCCGACGCACGCGCTCGCAAGCTGCTGGCCGGGTTGGGCTTCACCAACGAACAGATGGAACGTCCGGTCGGCAGCTTCTCCGGTGGCTGGCGTATGCGCCTGAACCTGGCGCAGGCATTGATGTGCCCCTCGGACCTGCTGCTGCTCGACGAACCGACCAACCACTTGGACCTTGACGCCATTCTGTGGCTTGAAGACTGGCTCAAGAGTTACCCCGGCACCTTGCTGCTGATTTCCCACGACCGGGATTTTCTGGATGCCGTGGTCGATCACATCGCCCATGTCGAGCAACGCAAGATCACCCTCTATCGCGGCGGCTACAGCGCGTTCGAGCGGGCCCGTGCCGAACGTCTGGCGCAGCAGCAACAGGCCTACGAAAAGCAGCAGGCGCAACGTGCGCACATGGAAAAGTACATCGCACGCTTCAAGGCCCAGGCTACAAAGGCCCGTCAGGCACAAAGCCGGATCAAGGCGCTGGAGCGCATGGAAGAGCTGTCGGCCGCGCACGTCGACTCACCGTTCAACTTCGTTTTCCGTGAGTCCGACAAGATCTCCAGCCCATTGCTGGACCTGTCCGACGCGCGCCTGGGTTATGGCGACAAGACCATCCTCGAGAAGGTCAAGCTGCAACTCACGCCCGGTGCACGCATCGGCCTGCTGGGTCCGAACGGCGCAGGCAAGTCGACGCTGATCAAAAACCTCGCCGGCGAGCTCGAGCCGCAAAGCGGTCGGCTGGTGCGTGGCGAAAACCTCACCGTGGGCTACTTTGCCCAGCATCAGCTCGACTCACTGGACGCCAAGGCGACCCCGTTGCTGCACTTGCAGCGCCTGGCACCGACCGAGCGTGAACAGACGCTGCGTGATTTCCTTGGCGGTTTCGACTTCCGTGGCGCGCGCCTGGATGAGCCGGTGCTGAATTTCTCCGGTGGCGAGAAAGCCCGCCTGGCGCTGGCACTGATCGCCTGGGAAAAGCCCAACCTGTTGCTGCTCGATGAACCGACCAACCACCTCGACCTGGAGATGCGCCTGGCGCTGACCATGGCCTTGCAGGAGTTCGGTGGTGCGGTACTGGTGGTGTCTCACGACAGGCACTTGCTCAAGAGCACGACCGATGACTTCCTGCTGGTGGCCGACGGCCGCGTACAGGAATTCGACGGCGATCTGGATGACTACACGCGCTGGCTGGCCGATTACCGGCTGCGCAACGCGCCGGTCAGCAACACGCCCGTCAACGCCGACAAGACCGACAAGAAAGCCCAGCGCCAACAGGCAGCGGCCTTGCGTCAGCAACTGGCACCGCACAAGCGCGAAGCCGACAAGCTGGAGCGTGATCTCGGGCTGGTGAATGAAAAACTCGCCAAGGTCGAAGAAGCGCTGGCCGACAGCACCAACTACGAGGCTGCCAACAAGGACAAGCTACGCGATCTGCTGGCCGAACAGGCCAAGCTGAAAGTGCGTGAATCCGAGCTGGAAGACGCCTGGATGCAAGCGCTGGAACTGTTGGAATCAATGCAGGCCGAACTGGAAGCATTGTCGTGAGCGAGGCAGGGAAGTGATGGACATGTTGGGCTTGCCGGTATCCGCGTACTGGCTTGAACCGCTGCTGGTGGGTGCGCAGATTCTGCTGATCCTGTTGGCCGGTTACGTACTGCAACGCATCGTCGGTGGTTTTCTGACCGGTCTGGGCGAGCGTTATCCGTTGCCGCCAGAATTGCTGGTCCCGGTTCGCGGCGGCCTGCGCTGGTTGATCATGGGCAGCGCCTTTGTTCTCGTCCTCGGCCGACTCGGGGTATCGGCTACGGTGCTGTGGACCGCACTGTCCGGCTTCGTCGCCGTAGCGGCGGTGGCGTTCTTTGCAATGTGGAGCGTGCTGTCGAACCTGCTCTGCGCCATTCTGATCTTCACCATCGGCCCGTTCCGCATCGGTGACATGGTCGAGCTGGTCGATACGCTGGACAAGCCGGGCGTGAAGGGGCGGGTGGTCGCCATCAATCTGATGTTCACCACCCTGATCGAGACCCCGGAAGCCGGTGGCGCGCTGGTCCAGGTGCCCAACAGCCAGTTTTTCCAGAAGTCCGTGCGCCGCTGGCGTGGCAGCGATCTGTTTCCGCAGATGGTGGTTGCAAAGCAGCCGGATGAGCAGGATTAGAAATCGTTAGCCTTGCAAAGCATTAAGCACTAATTTATTGCGCATTCGACTTTGTATGAGGTGCACGATGGCGCTTGAAACGTGGCTGGGCTTTTTTGCGGCCTGCTGGATTATCAGTCTTTCCCCCGGCGCGGGCGCCATCGCTTCGATGTCCTGCGGCCTGCAATACGGTTTCTGGCGGGGCTACTGGAATGCCCTGGGCTTGCAGATCGCGTTGGTGGCACAGATCGCCATTGTCGCGGCAGGTCTTGGCGCAGTGCTGGCGGCCTCGGATATGGCGTTCACGCTGATCAAGTGGTTCGGCGTCGCGTATCTGGTCTATCTCGGCATCAAGCAATGGCGCGCTTTGCCAGCCGATCTGGCCGATGAATCTGCCGTGCGCCCGGTGGGCAAACCGATGACGCTGGTCTTGCGCGGCTTTCTGGTGAATATCAGCAACCCCAAGGCACTGATCTTCATTCTGGCGATCCTGCCACAGTTCATCGACCCGACCGCTCCGCTGCTCATCCAGTACGCGATCATCGCAGCGACCATGGTGGTGGTCGATCTGATCGTGATGGCGGGCTACACCGGGCTGGCATCCAAGGTGCTGCGCCTGCTCAAGACGCCTCGCCAGCAACGTCGCATGAACCGCACCTTCGCCAGCCTGTTCGTAGGCGCGGCAGGTTTCCTCGCGACGTTGCATCGCGGTACGGCCTGAAACGTGTCGGTCTGGAGCCCTGAGCAGACATACGTTCTGTTCAGGGCGATTGAAGGCCGAACGTAAGATTCTGTAACAAAAATAGACCTCGACTATTGAGTAGTGCCGTTGCGGCGTTAACAATGCAACGCTTCGCATTCCCGTCGAGATTCTGCAATGCCCGTCCGTTCTCGTTTTCTTGCCTGGTTACTGTTGCCGCTTCTGGCGCTGGGCAGCTGCATTGCGCTGGCCGACCCGGTCGAGGGTGCCGCCCAGGCGCTGCATCTGCTGGATTACCTGGGGGCCGATTACCCGGCGACCGTGGCGGACGGCAAGGTTGTGGACACCGTCAAGTATCAGCAGCAGGTCGATAACCTGACTGCGTTGCAAGGCCTCATCGTTGCCTTGCCGCAACGCGCCGAGCGTGATGCTCTGGAGCAGGCGGTAAACCAGCTGAAAAGCGCTGTGGCAAGTCGACAGGACGCTGCGCAGGTCACTCGTCAGGCGCGGCAGTTGAGTGCGAAGCTCGCGCTTGCCTACGAGGTCAGTCAGGCCCCGGCCATTACGCCGGACCCCGCCCGTGGCGCGCCTTTATACGCCCAGCATTGCTCGGTGTGCCATGGCGACAGCGGTGCAGGGGATGGACCGGCAGGTATCGGCCTGGAACCGCCACCCTCGAACCTGCGGGATACTGCGCGGCTGGATCGCCTGAGTCTCTACGACCTCTACAACGCGACCGGGCTAGGCATTGCCGGCACCGATATGCCCGCGTTCGCCGACCAGCTGGACGATCGCCAGCGCTGGGACATCGCGACGTATATCGCCAGCTTCAGCGCACAACCGGTCGCCCAGCCTGCCAAGACCTTCAACCTCGCCGATCTGGCTCGCCAGACACCGGCCGAAATCCAGGCTGGCGAAGGTCCGGACGCTACCGCCACCTTCCGGGCCCAGCGCGCGCAGCCACCTCAGGTACAGCGCGGCCCGGCGCAACTGCTGGATTACACCAGTGTAACGCTGGACAAGAGCCTGGCAGCCTACAAGGCCGGTGATCGCGAGCAGGCCTATGATTTGTCGGTCGCGGCGTATCTGGAGGGTTTCGAGCTGGTCGAAAGCTCGCTGGATAACGTCGACGCCAATGTGCGCAAGGACACTGAAAAGAGCCTGATGGCTTACCGGCAGTCCTTGCAGGACAGCATGCCGCTACCTCAGGTCGCGCAAAAACTGGAAGCAGCCAAAGGCAAGCTCAAGGAGTCGGCGGACCTGTTGGGCAGCGACGGCCTGAGCCTGTCGCTGAGCTATATTTCGGGCCTGCTGATCCTGCTGCGTGAAGGGCTGGAAGCGATTCTGGTACTGGCGGCGATTCTGGCGTTTCTGCGCAACACCGGCCAGCAGTCTGCCGTACGCAGCGTCAACATCGGCTGGGGTCTGGCGCTGCTGGCCGGGCTGGCCACCTGGGCACTCGCGGCGTATGTCATTGACGTCAGCGGCGCGCAGCGTGAATTGCTGGAAGGCGCCACCGCGCTGTTCGCCAGTGTGATGGTGCTCTGGCTCGGGGTGTGGATGCATGATCGTCGTCACGCCGCTGCGTGGCAGGACTACGTCAAAAGCAGTCTGGTCGGCGGCGGCGGTCGTTTCGGCTTCGCGGTGCTGGCGTTCTTCTCGGTGTATCGCGAGTTGTTCGAAGTCATCCTGTTCTACGAAACCCTGTGGCTGCAGGCCGGACCGGCCGGGCACGATGCCGTGCTGGCGGGGGGTGCCACGGCGCTGGTGCTGCTCGTAGGCCTGGCGTGGGTCATCCTGCGCGGCTCGGCGAAGCTGCCGCTGTCGCTGTTCTTCGGCATCAATGCTGCGCTGCTCTGCGCACTGTCAGTGGTGTTTGCCGGTCACGGCGTCAAGGCGCTGCAGGAGGCGGGGATATTCGGCACAAGGCCGGTGCCGTTCTTCGAGTTCGACTGGCTGGGCATTCACGCCGACCTGTACTCACTCAGCGCACAGGCCATCGCCTTGATCGCCATTGCAGTGCTGTACGGCAGAAGTCGTCTGGCCGAGAAGCGCAGGCTGCAAACGGCAGGCTGACGTTTTGCCTGCCAGGGACAAGTGGTGCTCACCGCTTGTCCCTGCTTCCCCCCCAGCGCTGTTGCGATTCGCCGTCTCACTTTCCCGCCCTGTACAAAAAACCACCTGTTACTTCTACCAGTAGACGCCCTTTTTCTTCAGGCCTAGTGTAGCGAAACGCCAACTCGGCTATCGGGTACTGGCGCATTTACCTGACAACGGGGTGGGTGATGGCCAAGTATGAGATTCGGTTGTGGGCTGAAGACATTGAGGAACATGACCATCCTGAAATAGCCATTGAATTTTATGAAAACGATGACCTGCAAGAACACGCCTGGGTCAGGCTGCACCCGCAGGGAAAACACAAGATTCGCGGCGAACTGGGCAGGGATGAGGAAGTGCTGACGGCTCTGGCGCTGGCCTTCAGGAAGAAAGTGGCTGAGTTGGCCGATTGGTAACTTTACTGTTGATAACCTGAGGCACGGCGGGCAATAAAAAAGGTTCGTTCAAACGAACGAACCTTCCAATTTGACACCGACCGATCACGTCACTCGGGATCAACCGGCTTCTTCAACTTCGGGTTCGGGAAGAACTGCACACCCTGAACCTTGGGATCAGCCGGTTTGACCACCGCCTTGTTGACCCGCGTACCCAACTCCTTCGGTATCGAAATACCCTGCTCGTTGAGCGTGTCGCTGTAACCGCAACTCACGCACTCGCGATGCGGCACGTCGTTTTCGTTCCACATCATCAGTTTGTCAGGCTCGCTGCACGCCGGGCAAACCGCCCCGGCGATGAAGCGTTTCCTGGTAATGACTACCGGGGTATCGGTCATGCTGCCGCATCCTCACTCAAGCCACTGTGACGCAACAATGCGTCAATCGACGGCTCGCGTCCTCGGAAGTCGACGAACAGCACCATCGGTGCCTGCGAACCACCACGCGCCAGAATGGCTTCGCGGAAGGCGCGTCCGGTTTCAGCGTTGAGCACACCGTCTTCCTCGAATTTCGAGAACGCATCGGCGGACAGTACCTCGGCCCACTTGTAGCTGTAGTAACCGGCTGCGTAACCGCCTGCGAAGATGTGTGCGAAGCTGTTCGGGAAGCGGTTATAGGCTGGCGGACGCATCACTGACACTTCGTCGCGAATGCCTTCCAGCACGTCCAGCACGCTGCGGCCGTCGCCATGCGTGGCATGCAGCTCGAAATCGAACAGCGAGAACTCCAGCTGACGCACCATCATCAGGCCGGACTGGAAGTTCTTGGCGGCGAGCATCTTCTCCAGCAGATCCTGCGGCAGAGGCTCGCCGGTTTCGTAATGACCGGAGATCAGCGCCAGGCCCTCGGGCTCCCAGCACCAGTTTTCCATGAACTGGCTCGGCAACTCGACGGCGTCCCAGGCCACGCCATTGATACCGGATACCCCGGCATGCTCGACGCGGGTCAGCAGGTGATGCAGGCCGTGACCGAATTCGTGGAACAGCGTGGTGACTTCGTCGTGGGTCAGCAGCGCAGGTTTGCCGGCAACAGCGGGTGTGAAGTTGCACACCAGATTGGCCACCGGGCTCTGTAACGTGCCTTGCGCCGTACGGCGACGGTCGCGCGCGCCGTCCATCCAGGCACCACCACGCTTGTTGGCGCGGGCATACAGATCGAAGAAGAAGCGCCCGACGTGCTGGCCGTTTTCCTTGATCTCGAACAGACGAACATCCGGGTGCCAGGTGTCGAAGCCTTTCTGCTCGGCAATCTCGATGCCGTACAGGCGCTGAACGATGGTGAACAGGCCGCCAAGCACCTTATCGACAGGGAAGTAGGCACGCAGGATTTCCTGGGAAACGCTGTAGCGCTGCTCGCGCAGCTTCTCGCCGTAGAAACCGCTGTCCCAGCTTTGCAGATCAGGGCAGCCCTGTTCGGCGGCATAAGCCTTGAGCTGCTCCAGATCCTGGGCAGCAAAAGGCTTGCTGCGCTTGGCCAGGTCACGCAGGAAGCTCAGTACCTGGTCGCTGGACTCGGCCATCTTGGTTGCCAGGCTCAGCTCGGCGTAGTTCGCATAGCCGAGCAATTGCGCGAGTTCCTGACGCAGGTCGAGGATCTGCTCCATGACCGGCGTGTTGTCGTTCTTGCCCGCGTTCGAGCCTTGATCCGACGCACGGGTGGCGTACGCCGCATAGACTTCTTCGCGCAGTGCGCGGTCTTCGGCGTAGGTCATCACCGCGTAATAGCTCGGGAATTCCAGCGTGATCAGATAGCCTTCCAGATTCTTTGCCTTGGCAGCGGCAGCCATCTGCTGTTTGGCAGAATCGGTCAGGCCGGCGAGGGCGGACTCATCGGCGACCAGCTTGGTCCAGGCCTGAGTGGCATCGAGCAACTGGTTGGAAAACTGGCTGCCCAACTCCGACAGTTTGCTCTGCACTTCGGCGTAACGCTTCTGCTGCTCGGGCGGCAGATCGATACCGGACAGGCGGAAGTCACGCAGCGACTGCTCCAGAATGGTCTTCTGGCCAACGTCGAAACTGGCGGCCTCGGGGCCATTGGCCAGGGCTTCATAGGCTTGGAACAGCGCGCGGTTCTGGCCCATCTCGGTGGAGTAGGCGCTCAAGGCCGGCAGGCAGGATTCATACGCTTCGCGCAGCTCGGCGCTGTTGCACACGGCATTGAGGTGGCTGACCGGGCTCCAGGCAGCGCCTAGGCGGTCGTTCAGTTCGTCCATGGTCAGCACCAGCCCGGCCCAGGTCGGTGTCGAACCCTGTTTGGCGAGGATGTCGGCAATCGCGGCACGGTTATCCGCCAGGATCTGTTCGATAGCAGGTTTGACATGCTCGGCACGAATCGCCGAAAAGGGTGGCAGGTCGTACGATTGCAGAAGAGGGTTGTTCGCGCTCACGGTTTTGCACCTTGCCTTGAAGAAACACTCAGCCATCTTAATTACAATCGACGCCGACCGCAGCAACCAAACCCGCTCTGCACGCCTATCACTGCCAAAGAAGGAGCCTATCGTGGCCATTCGCAAGTTTCAGGAGCACACCCCAGCCCTCGGCGAACGGGCCTTTGTCGATCATTCAGCGGTGGTTATCGGTGACGTCGAAATCGGCGCCGACAGCTCCGTCTGGCCGCTGACCGTGGTACGCGGCGACATGCACCGCATCCGCATCGGCGACCGTACCAGTGTGCAGGACGGCAGCGTGCTGCACATCACCCACGCCGGCCCATTCAACCCGGATGGTTTTCCGTTGATCATCGGCGATGACGTGACCATTGGCCACAAGGCCATGCTGCATGGCTGCACAATCGGCAATCGCATCCTGGTCGGAATGGGCACGACCATCATGGATGGCGCGGTAGTTGAAGACGAAGTCATCATCGGCGCAGGCAGCCTGGTACCGCCCGGTAAAGTGCTGGAAAGCGGCTTTCTGTACGTCGGCCGCCCGGTCAAACAGGTGCGTGCATTAACCGACAAGGAAATCGCCTTTTTTCCGTACAGCGCCACTAATTACGTGAAACTCAAGGATCAGCATCTGGCGGAGGGGTTTGATAAGGGTTGAGGCCCGCTATTAATACTGCGCTCTGCACTCAGTCGACCTTCTATTCTGGCCGAAGGCCTTAGGAGCGAGCCGGGCGACGCTTCGCTTGTTCGCGAAGACCGCGGTTCAAACGCCCATTGTGTGAGCGCTGTACCGACCTCTTCGTGAGCAAACTCACTCCCACGGAGAGTTCAAGGCATCAACGCCCGCAGCGCCGCCTTGCGCGCCTCGGCAGGCATCGCGCCCAGCTTCTCCACAGCCCGATAAAAGGCCTGCCAGTCGCCATTCACCTGCCTGAACAACGCCTCGAAAGCTGGCACCCATTGATCGTAAAGACCAAAAGGCAGCAGCTTGGCGTTGTTCATCGGGCTGTTGATCCAGGCATCGAAGCGCTTGTCGCCTGCCCATTGATCATCCCGCAACGCGCGGTAATCACGGCGCATCCGCTCGAATTCTTCAGCCTTGCGGGCGCGCATCACCTCGGCCGACAGCGGCTGGCGATACAACGCCTTGAGCCGCTCCCGGGTATCGAGCACCAACCGGGTAAACTGATCACGCCGCGCCGACTGCGAAACACTCTCCGGCGGTAATCCCCGCGCCGCACGCCATTGCCGCGTACCTTCCTGCTCGACGAAACTGGCGTAGGACTCGTTGAACTCCGTGTCGTCCTTCACGTAAAAACGCTGATGCGCCAACTCATGAAAAATCAGCGTGGCCAGACGCTCGTCGCCCCAGCCCATCATCGAACTGAGAATCGGATCATTGAACCAACCCAGCGTCGAATAGGCTTCCACGCCACTCAAATACACATCCTTGCCCGCCTGCCGCTGCAACGCCGCCTCACCACGCGCCCCGCCAGGGCTGTAATAACCGCGATACGCCACACACCCAGCGATTGGAAAACAGTGCGTGACCGGCTCCAGCGAGAACTCATCCGTCGCGAACACATTCCACACCACATAAGGCCGCCCCAGATCCGCGTACAGGCGGTAACTCTTGTTATCCGGCAGATGCAAATGCTCACTGGCAAACGTCCGAGCCAACTGCGACCGGGCCAGATGCTGGCGCAAACCTGCATCCCGAGTCGGGTCAGCCACGATCTTCTCCACCGGCTCACGTGCCTGCAGCAACTGCCACTGCCCCTGAGCCAACTGCCCGTAGTAGGAAACGCTGGAGCAGCCGGCAAGCAGCGTGACGGTCGTCAGCGCTGGCAGGTGTCGAAGGCGTGGCAGGGAGAATGTGGCCATGAAGGAAGTGCTTTGGTGGCTTGGGTACGGTGATGTTATGCAGGAGGGGAGTGGGGATGTGCAACTGTTATGAGGATTGAAGGTTACAGAGACTCAAACCACGGACGAGCTGGAACGCACCAAGCTGTGCGCCTGTGTAAAAAGCTATTTTCATTAGACACAAACAGAAAACCCACCGTGCAGGTGGGCTTTAGGTATTGCTATATCATCTGTCCGTGGGGGGAGGCATAAGCCAGCTAGGCCCTCGGCAAGTGGGCAGACTATAGGGAGATTTGCAGTTGTCGTCAATGTCAGGTTTAGAGGTCGCAAAGGCCATCAGATTGTCCATTTCCTCTGCCCGGATTTCGACGTATGAGAACGCAGCGCGCGCTGTGGGCCGGGGTCTTGATGAGGCCATCACTTTGTATGCCTGGAACGCCCTCGTCTCTGCAGCGTTCCTTACACCGCTACACCTGTGCGAGGTGATTGTTCGTAACGGTGTTGCAGACGCAATCGCTTCGGTTTACGGCCCCGAGTGGCCTTGGAGTCCCGGCTTCGAGCAAAGCTTGCCCAATGTTACAGGTCCGGTTTTCAAGCCAAAACAAGAGCTTGCAAGAGCCAGACAGAAATGTGGAACAACCGGGGCCGTTATTGCGGAGTTGAAATTCGTCTTTTGGGAAAAAATGTTCACAAAACGGTTTGAAGGCCGTATCTGGACTCCTTATCTATACCGCTTTTTTCCAAACCTCGAAAAGTGCTTCACTGTATCTGCCCACCGAGCAAAGATCGCGGCTGATCTCGAACAAATCCGATTGCTTCGAAATCGAATTGCTCATCATGAACCAATCTTTTCACGAAACCTGAGAAGCGATTTTGCCGTTATCCAACGCTTGACCGAAACACGCTGCGCAGTTTCTGCAGACTGGATGACTGGCCAACAGCAGGTCATGTCAACGGTTGCCACTAAACCTTTTTAAACAGAGGTACACCTCGGTGCCAAACCGTCTTCTGATACTGATAACCGCACTCACTCTAGCCACCCTCGCCGGATGCGCCGGCCCCTTGCCCACCGTCAATCCGGACATGGCGTGGGTCGACATGCGCACCATCACCGGCCAGTTGATCATGGGCGACAAGCTCGATGGCAAGAACACTTACGACGGCCGCTATTTTCAGGTGACGCCGGGCAGCCATGAGTTGCAGGTGCGTTATGACTACGAGTACCGCTCGGGCGGCATGGGGATGATCGGCGACGAGTACACCGAGATCACGTGTTACGTCAGTGTTCGTTACGACCACTTCGCTGCCGGGCAGCGTTATGTGCTGGAGGTACGCTCACTGGCGAACAGTGTCGATGCCTGGCTTTACGATGCAGAGCGCAAGGTGGTGGCCGAGGAGGAAGAAGAGGGCGGGGTGCACTGCATCTGATCAGCGACCGTTGAGCTGATAGATGATTTTTTTCGTACCGTTGTCGCAGCTGCCGACGATCATGCTGGGATCGGTGGCCTCTTCGTTGCCAACAATTTCCAGCGTGTAGGACGTGACGTTGTTGGCCTGGATCTTGGCTTCGATTTCAGCCTTTAGTTCTTCGCAGGATTTCGGTGCCGCCAGGGCGCTGGTTGCCAGCAGGGTGCAGGTCGCTGCCATAATAAAACGTTTCATGCTCGACTCCTGATCATAATCAAACCATGCGTCAACCAACGCATGACCGATGAAGCAAGCCAGCTTTATACAGCAGATACAGGAGCGCACAAGGCGCCCCCGCAAGGCTGGCTGTGAATCAGCTCAGCAATGTAGCGTCCAGGGTAATCTTCGCGTTCAGTACCTTGGAAACCGGGCAGCCTTCTTTGGCCTGCTTGGTCAACTCGTCGAACTTCTCCTGGGTCGCGCCTGGCACTTTGGCCTTGAGGGTCAAATGCACAGCGCTGATCGCGAAACCGCCTTTTACCTCATCCAGCGACACCTCAGCCTGAGTATCGATGCTTTCAGCAGTCAGGCCTGCACCGCCCAGGATCATGGACAACGCCATCGAGAAACAGCCTGCATGGGCTGCGCCGATCAGCTCTTCCGGGTTGGTGCCTTTGCCGCCTTCAAAACGTGCCTTGAAGCCGTAAGGCGCTTCGCGCAGCACTCCGGTTTCCGTGGAGATGCTGCCGATACCGCTTTTCAGATCACCTTCCCAGTGGGCGGATGCTTTCTTGACGATACTCATGGTGGCTCCTTTTGGAATGAATTTGGATCGTTGCTGTTACAGCATTCTGAGGATAGACGGCTCTGGAAAGTTCAACCGTCGGAAAGACCAACCATTTCAGTAGGTTTTTCTACACTGCCCATTGAAAAGCCGGACTTGCGCCCGCACTGCTGTTTCATCGTGGGCAGCTCCAGCAGCCGGCCCATCACAATTCGAGGAGCTACCCCGGCCTATGAAACGTTTGGCAGATGTAAAAATTTCCACCCTTGATCTGGTGCCGGTGCGCCACGACAAAGGGCCCGCCGATTCCCTGCGCAACTCGCTCAACCTTGCCCAGCATGTTGAAAAGCTGGGTTACAACCGCTTCTGGGTGGCCGAGCACCACAACATGGACGGCATCGCCAGTTCAGCGACCTCGGTGCTGCTCGCCTACCTGGCAGGCGGCACGTCGACCATTCGTGTCGGGGCTGGCGGGATCATGCTGCCCAACCACGCGCCGCTGGTGATTGCCGAGCAGTTCGGTACCCTGGCCAGCCTGTATCCCGGCCGCATCGACCTGGGACTGGGCCGCGCTCCGGGCTCCGACCAGATGACTGCGCGTGCCTTGCGCCGCGAGCGCTCCGGCAGTGCCGATGACTTTCCGGATGATGTCACCGAGCTGATGGAATACCTGGGGCCGCGCACGCCTGATCAAAAAGTGATCGCCGTACCCGGTTCAAACACCAACGTGCCGATCTGGCTGCTGGGCTCGAGCCTGTTCAGCGCCCAGCTGGCAGGCATGCGCGGCTTGCCGTATGCCTTCGCATCGCACTTTGCACCGCGTTACATGCACGAGGCGATTCGCGTGTATCGCAATCACTTCCAGCCATCGGAAGTGCTCGACAAGCCTTATGTGATGCTCGGGGTGCCCCTGTCGGCGGCCGACACGGACGAGCACGCCGAATACCTGGCGACGTCGGTCTATCAGCGCGTTCTGGCGTTGATGCGTGGGCACAGCCTGATGCAGCGCCCGCCTGTCGAGTCGATGGACGGTCTGTGGCTGCCACACGAGCGTGAAGCCGTATCAAGCTTCCTGGGTCTGGCGATGGTGGGTGGCCCGGAAAAGATTCGCGCCAAACTGGACGTGCTGCTCGAGCAGACCGACGCGGACGAGTTGCTCTTCACCTGCGACATGTACGAGCACGAAGACAGGCTGCGCTCTTACGAGATCCTGGCCCAGGTCGCGCACGGCTAAGCGACTTTCCGAATCGGAAAAAACCAGCCAGAAACAGCATCGCCCCGGACTAAATGACAGTCCGGGGCGATGCTGTTCGTGAAACCTGCAAACGGGATTGACCGGGCCAACCGGCCTGAGCCGGGCCTGGCTGGCAATCAACCGCGCTGGTAAACGATTTCCTTGGTGCCGCCTTCGCAGGTGCCGACGACTTGCTTGTCGGCCGCGCTGCCTTTCTCGACCACTTCCAGCGTGTAGGACGTTACGCCCTTCGCCTGGAGTCTTGCGTCGAGTTCACTTTTCAACTCTTCACATGGCTTGCCTGCCGCGAGGGCAGTGCCTGCAATGCTCAGCAAGCCTACAGCCAACAAAAACTTCTTCATGGGTAATCCCTCTCGTCCGGCCAAATGAAGACGCCATCAGAACAGGCGCCCATTGAAAATCCCCACGCTCACACAGCGAACGCGTGGCCACATTTGCGTGTAGCGCAGCTTATGGCAATCGGCCAGCCGAAAGGTTCAGATCACCCTCAGCTGTTGGTGATGCGGAAGCCCACTTTCAACGTCACCTGGAAGTGCGCGACTTTGCCGTTTTCGATATGGCCGCGGGTTTCGGTCACTTCAAACCATTCCATCAGGTCGAGGCTTTTGCTGGCTTCGGCCAGGGCATTGTTGATGGCGTCTTCGATGGTGGTCGTGGAAGAGCCTACGATTTCAACTTTCTTGTACGTGTGATGATCCGACATGGCAGTTCTCCTGAGGTCTGAAAAAGACGCGATATAGAGCGCGCTCCCTGCTTCTGTCAGGAGAAGGCGCGCAAAAGTTCAGACCTTTGCAAAATTCCCATCGCACTTTCCAAAAAGCCCGGAGTCCGAAACAACACGCCCACTCATCATTGCAGGAGAAACACCATGGCTACTACGTCACTTCGCAAAGCCTCGTTGCAGAGTATGGAAGCTGAAATCGAGAGCCTCCTGAAGTCCCTGGAGGGCCTGAAAGCCGACGCTACCGACGAGTCGCGCAAGACACTGAAGAATCTGAAAGCCAACGCTGAAAGCGCGCTGAGCCACTCGCGCAGCCTGCTCAGCGATGTCTACGAAGACGTCAAAGAGAAAACCCGCGAAAACGCACTGGCAACCCGTGACTACGCTCAGGAACACCCTTGGACCACCGCCGGCGTTGCGGTAGGTGCCATCGGCCTGATCGCTGCCTACATGCTGTTCAAGCGCGGTAACTGATCAGTTTTTGATCGGTTCCCCGGACCGCTTCAGCTCATTTTTTAACCACTGAGCAAGCTGCTGCGCTCGTCCATCGGCCGCACGTCTGGGTACCCAAAGCGCCAGCTGCGCCGGGGTTTCACTGAACCCCCAAGGCGCAGCCAGGCGACCGGCCTTCAGGTCATCGATGACCAGAGGCTCGGGCGCAATTGCAATGCCAAGGCCCGCCACGGCCGCCTCCAGCAAATAATACAAATGCTCGAAACCCTGCCCGTAACGCAATGACTGCGGATCGATGCCGTTCTGCTGCGCCCAGCTCGGCCACGCCTGCGGACGCGATGTGGTTTGCAGCAACGACTCTTCCAGCAACGCCTCGACTGGTGCATCGCACAGACGCTCGAATCGCGCGAAACGTGGGCTCAACACCGGTCCGATCCGCTCACTTGCCAGTTCGAAGACCTGCATGTCTGCCGGCCATGGCGGCTCGGCAAATATCAACAGGGCATCAAGACCTGGCCGACGCGGGTCAAGATCACCTTCACCTGCCGACAGGTGCAGACGCAGGTCCGGCAGCTCGGCATTCAGGCGACTCAAGCGCGGGATGAACCAGCGCGCCAGCAGGCTGCCGGAGCAACCCAACACGAACGGCGCATCTGCGCTGCCCTTGCTCAGTTCTGCACACACGCCGCGCAGCCGGTCGAACGCGTCGCCGCTGACATCGCGTAGGCGAATACCTGCATCTGTGAGTTTCAGGCCTCGTCCGTCCTTGCTGAACAGGCTTACACCCAGGTGTTCTTCAAGCACTTTCAATTGGCGACTGACAGCACCATGCGTCACGTTCAGCTGTTCGGCCGCTTGGCTGACACTGCCAAGCCGGGCAGTGCTTTCAAAGGCGCGCAATGCATTGAGGGGAGGGAGGTCGCGGCTCATGATCTGTGAGTTTTCCTGACAGGTTGCAGCGATCTTATCGGTTTTCATCCAGCCTTGCGCTGGTTAAAGTGGACCCATTGCCAATACGGCTCAACCCATTCGCCCAATACTGCAACTGGAGCACTTCATGACCCAGACCAATTTCCGCAGCGGCCCCGACGCCAATGGCCTGTTCGGCTCATTCGGCGGCCGCTACGTGGCTGAAACCCTTATGCCGCTGGTGCTAGACCTCAACCGCGAGTACGAAGCCGCCAAAGCCGACCCGGAATTCATCAAGGAGATGGCCTACTTCCAGCGCGATTACGTGGGCCGTCCAAACCCGCTGTACTTCGCCGAGCGCCTGACCGAGTTCTGTGGCGGCGCGAAAATCTACTTCAAGCGTGAAGAGCTCAATCACACCGGCGCGCACAAGATCAACAACTGCATCGGTCAGGTGCTGCTGGCCAAACGCATGGGCAAAAAACGCCTGATCGCGGAAACCGGCGCCGGCATGCACGGCGTTGCCACTGCTACCGTTGCTGCACGTTTCGGTCTGCCTTGCGTGATCTACATGGGTGCTACCGACATCGAGCGTCAGCAGGCCAACGTGTTCCGCATGAAGCTGCTGGGCGCTGAAATCGTTCCGGTCACTTCCGGCACCGGCACACTGAAAGATGCGATGAACGAAGCGCTGCGTGACTGGGTGACCAACGTCGACGACACCTTCTACCTGATCGGCACCGTGGCAGGCCCGCACCCTTACCCAGCGATGGTCCGTGACTTCCAGGCCATCATCGGCAAGGAAACCAAAGAGCAGATGCTGGAGAAGGAAGGTCGTCTGCCGGACAGCCTGGTCGCCTGTGTCGGCGGCGGTTCCAACGCCATGGGCCTGTTCCATCCGTTCCTGGATGACGCCAGCGTGGAAATCATCGGCGTTGAAGCGGGCGGTCACGGCGTCAGCACCGACAAGCACGCGGCCAGCCTGAACGGCGGCGTACCGGGCGTGCTGCACGGCAACCGTACCTACCTGCTGCAGGACGGCGACGGACAAATCACCGATGCGCACTCGATCTCTGCCGGTCTGGACTACCCAGGCATCGGCCCGGAACACGCATTCCTGCACGAAGTGAAGCGCGTCGAATACGTCAGCATCACCGATGACGAAGCGCTGGATGCTTTCCATCAGTGCTGCCTGCTCGAAGGCATCATCCCGGCGCTGGAAACTGCTCACGCCCTGGCCGAAGCCATGAAGCGCGCGACCAACCTGCGCGATGATCATCTGATGGTCGTGTGCCTGTCCGGGCGCGGCGACAAAGACATGCAAACCGTCATGAACCATATGGCAGCCGCCGAACACACTCAGGAGCAGCTGGTATGAGCCGTCTAGAACATCGTTTCGCCCAGCTTAAAACCGAAGGTCGTGCGGCGCTGGTCACCTTCATCACCGCCGGTGACCCTGGCTACGACACCTCGCTGAAAGTCCTGAAAGGCCTGCCTGCGGCGGGTGCTGACGTGATCGAGCTGGGTATGCCGTTCACCGATCCGATGGCCGACGGTGTGGCGATTCAGCTGGCGACCCTGCGTGCTCTGGACGCTGGCCAGACCCTGCAGAAAACCCTGCAGATGGTCAGCGAATTCCGTGTCGACGATCAGACCACGCCGATTGTGCTGATGGGTTACTACAACCCGATCCACCGCTTTGGCGTCGAAGCCTTTGTGGCGCAGGCAAAGGAAGCGGGTGTTGACGGTCTGATCATCGTTGACCTGCCTCCTGAGCACGACGCCGAGCTGGCGACTCCTGCACAGGCGTCCGGCATCGACTTCATCCGTCTGACTACGCCGACCACCGATGATGCGCGCCTGCCGCGCGTGCTGGAACGCAGTTCCGGGTTCGTTTACTACGTGTCGGTCGCCGGTGTGACCGGGGCTGGCTCGGCCACCACCGAGCACGTCACTGAAGCCATCGCTCGCTTGCGCCGCCACACCGATCTGCCGATCAGCGTCGGTTTCGGTATCCGCACACCCGAGCAGGCCGCGGCGATTGCGCGTCTGGCTGACGGCGTGGTCGTGGGCTCGGCGTTCGTCGACAAGATCGCCAGCGCCGAGTCGCCGGAGCATGCCGTCGACGGCGTGCTGACGCTGTGCGCGGCGCTGGCCGAGGGCGTACGTAGCGCTCGTCGCTGAGGGTAAAGTTTCTGATACAGAGGAATCAAAGCCTGAGCGGCGGCTCTATGTAGCAAGACGTAAGGGGTTCATGACCAGCGTCATGAACCCCTTTTTGCTGCATTGAGTGAAGCCGAGGAAACACCATGAAACTGCCAAACCGTTTTATCACCGGACTGGGTATCTTGATGATCAGCGCCAGTCCGCTGCTGCAAGCTGCACCACCGGATCAACGCGGTGATGGCCCGGACGACAATCGTGGCGTTCAACAGCCGGGGCCGCAGAGCAATGGCGGGCATAACGAGCGTGGCAATGACCGTGGACCGGGCAATGACAATGGCCGGGGTCCGGACAAAGGCCCGGCCAGCCAGCCAGGCAGACAGGCGCATCAGGACAACCGCGGCGGCAACCGCCCACCGCAGGATTTCGGCCCGGTACGCGAGACCTTCCAGCAACACCGCGACGTCATCGGCCGGGGCCAGCCACTGCCGCCTGGCGTACACATCGCCAAGGGCCGTCCGTTGCCCCCTGGTTACGGCAAACGCCTGGACAGCCGCTCGCTGCAATACCTGCCACATTATGACGGCTACGAATGGCGCCGCCTGGGCACCGACGTCGTACTGATCGCCGTGGGTTCTGGGATTGTTTACGCGATTCTGGATGGTGTGTTGAATTGATGGGTGCTGCTATGCGGAGCGTCAGACAAGGCACTCCCACGCTGGAGCGTGAGGAACGATAATCTCGACTATCGTGCGACGCTCCGCGTCGCATGCCGTTCTGGACGCTCCGCGTCCGATCTTGAGGGCAGCCCAGCGCAGAAACCAGCCCAGCTCAACCCTGCTTCTGGTTAACCCGCGCCAAAAACGTCATCAGCGCTCCCGACACAAAATCCGGGTTCTCCAGATTGGCGATATGCCCTGCCTCAGGCACCAGCACGTAAGGGCAGCCGATCAGGCTGGCCATCTCGCGGGTTTCTTCTGGCGGGCGCGGGATGTCCGCATCGCCACACATTACCAGCGTGGTGTCGGCATTCAGTTGTCCGATCAACCCGAGCCGGTCATCACGACCGAAAATCATCCTTCCCAGTGGTACGACGGACTGACGCAACTGCTCGGCATTCATGCTGGCAAGCGCTGCACGAAACGACGTGTACACAGGCGACTGCGGATCAATGCCGGGACGGAAGAAAATCGGTACGACGATATCCAGCAGCGGCTCAGGAAAGGTCCCGACCTCTTCCAGCTTGTCGAGCAACGAGAAGTAATAGGCTTTCTTGGCTTCGGTCTCTTTGCCCAGATAGGTGTCCATCAGCACCAGCCCCGTGATGCGCTCTGGCGCGAGCAGTGCAGCGATTGCGCCCCACATACCGCCGACCGACAGCCCGACGATGCTGCAACGCTCGATATTCAAATGATCCAGCAGCGCCAGCGCATGCCGCGCCAGGTCATCGAGGTTGCGAGTACCTTCGGGAAACCCGCTGGAATCTCCGTGCCCCCACAGATCCGGCACGATCACCCGATACTGGCTGGCCAGGGTATCAATCTGTGCACTCCACATCGCCTTGTCCCAGAGATAGCTGTGACCGAGCACTACCACCGGGCCCGTGCCCTGGTCGGAATAGTGAAGTGTCTTACCGTCGATGAGTAGATCCGGCATTTCTGATGATCCTCTGTTCTGGTCTTTCAGCATTCGGTTCAGGCAGCCTGGGGCAGGGCACCGATGATATTCACGCGTATGCATGACCATTTTGTTGATGTGCGCGCGGCGATGGACCGAGCGGTCACTTTTCAGCGGGGCAATGTTACACCGCAATCGACGGCAATGGCCTGCCCGCCAGCGAAACCCCGCTCAACGCCTGCTCGCTGGCCAGCCAGTCCACGAATTGCTGAACGATCTGCACGCGGCGTTTGCGCTGGGGCAGGACGACGTAATAGCCCTGGCCGGAAATCGCCGCGCCGGCGATAGGGCGACAGAGCAGGCCCTGATCGAGCAGGTCGTCGACCAAGTGCTTCCAGCCGATGGCGATGCCCTGTCCGCCGATGGCCGCCTGGATCAGCAGGGTGTAGTTGTCGAAGCGCAGTTGACCGGGCGCGGGGGCCTGAGGGATGTCCAGCGCGCGGAATACGCCCGCCCAGTCGAACCAGTGGTTGATGCTTTCGCCACGCAGGTGCAGGAGTGGAAAGTCGCGCAGCGCATCGTTGGGCAGCGGCGTCTGGCGCCCGGCGATCAGTTGCGGGCTGCACACCGGGAAGACCTCTTCGCTGAACAGCCAGTGGCTTTCGCCCTGTTTGAAGCGCCCGTCACCGAACAGCACCGCAACATCGATATCAGCACGTAACATGCTGTGGGTACGCTCGCTGGTGACCAGGCTGACGTCCACGTCCGGGTTAACCTTGTGGAAACGGTGCAGACGCGGCATCAGCCAGTAGGCGGCGAAGGCGAAGTCGGTCGCCACCTGAAGCACTTCGTGCTGGTGGTGTTCGGTAATGGCTGTCAATCCGCTGTCGATGGATTGCAGCCCGGCCTGCACATGGCTGAATAGCACTTCACCGGCGTCGGTCAATTCGATGCCACGGTAGATGCGGTCGAACAGACGGGTAGCGAGTTGCTCTTCGAGGCGCTTGATCTGCTGGCTGACAGCGGGCTGTGTCGTGCCCAGTTCGAGGGCTGCCGCTGTGAAGCTGCGCAAACGCGCCGCGACTTCAAATGCACGCATCAGATCGAGTGACACATCGCCGAAAGATTCAAACATTAGCTGGGCTTATCCTAGGTATTGCTGTGTATGGGCTTTACCCTGAAACGTATGGACTCCATCCTCATACCCGGCACTTTCGCATAACTTTTCACAATGGGATGCAGCGATTACATGAAGCGCAAAAATATTCTGTTCATCATGGCCGATCAAATGGCCGCGCCAATGTTGCCGTTTTACGCCCGGTCCCCGATTCTGATGCCGAACCTGAGCCGCATGGCCGCCAATGGCGTAGTGTTCGACTCGGCGTATTGCAACAGCCCCCTTTGCGCGCCGTCGCGCTTCACCCTGGTCAGCGGCCAGCTGCCGAGCAGGATCGGCGCGTACGACAACGCAGCTGACTTCCCGGCCGACATCCCTACTTATGCCCACTACCTGCGTGCGCTGGGCTACAAGACCGCCCTGGCAGGCAAGATGCATTTCTGCGGGCCGGACCAGTTGCATGGCTACGAAGAACGCCTGACCAGTGACATCTACCCGGCCGACTATGGCTGGTCAGTCAATTGGGACGAGCCGGATGTGCGGCCAAGCTGGTATCACAACATGTCATCGGTATTGCAGGCTGGTCCGTGCATTCGCACCAACCAGCTGGATTTCGATGAAGAGGTGCTGTTCAAGTCCCAGCAATATCTGTACGACCACGTGCGCCAGGACGGTGATGCGCCTTTCTGCCTGACCGTTTCCATGACTCATCCTCATGACCCGTACACCATTCCCAAGCCGTTCTGGGACCTGTACGCCGACGAAGAGATCCCGATGCCGCCGCCGCACGCCAATCAGGCCGCGCTGGACCCGCATTCGCAACGGCTGCTCAAGGTCTATGACCTGTGGGACAAGCCCATGCCGACCGACAAGATTCGTGATGCGCGCCGCGCCTACTTTGGCGCGTGCAGCTACATCGACCTCAACGTCGGCAAGCTGATGCAGACGCTCGATGAAGTCGGGCTGGCGGAAGACACCATCGTGGTGTTCTCCGGCGATCACGGCGACATGCTGGGCGAGAAGGGCCTCTGGTACAAAATGCACTGGTTCGAAATGGCCGCGCGCGTGCCGCTGGTGGTGTACGCGCCGGGCCAGTTCAAACCGGGACGGGTCAGTGCGTCGGTGTCGACTGCCGACCTGCTGCCGACCTTCGTCGAAATGGCCAGCGGCAAACTGGACGCCGGTTTGCCACTGGACGGACGTTCGCTGATGCCGCATTTGAAACGCAAGGGCGGGCACGACGAGGTGTTCGGTGAATACATGGCCGAAGGCACCACCAGCCCGCTGATGATGATCCGTCGTGGCGCGTACAAATTTATCTATTCGGAACAGGACCCGTGCCTGCTGTTCGATGTGAAGAAGGACCCGAAAGAGCAGAAGGACCTGAGCCAGTCACCCGCCCATGAAAAGCTGTTCAATGACTTCCTGGCCGAAGCTCGGGCCAAGTGGGACATCCCGGCGATACACCAACAGGTGCTCGCCAGTCAGCGCAGAAGGCGCTTCGTCGCCAAATCGCTGGCAACCGGCAAGCTGAAGAGTTGGGATCACCAGCCACTGGTCGACGCCAGTCAGCAGTACATGCGCAACCACATTGATCTGGACGATCTGGAGCGCAAGGCACGTTTTCCGCAACCTTGACCCTGCCCACACCAAAAAAACCAAAGGGGTACATCAATGAAGAAGTTATCCACAGCCGTTGCGGTCGCGGTCATGACCTTGGGTAGCCTGGCAGCGCAGGCGGAGGACGCCAGTTGCAGCACCGTGAAGATGGCCGATCCCGGCTGGAGTGACATTGCGGCCACCAACGCCATTACCAGCGTGGTCCTTGAGGGCCTGGGCTACACGCCCAAGGTCGATACCCTGGCCGTGCCGATTGCCTACGGCGGTTTGAAAGACGGCAAGCTGGATGTGTTTCTGGGTAACTGGATGCCGGCGCAGCAGGGCTTTTACGACAAGTTCGTGGCCACCGGAGATGTGACGCAACTGGCGAAAAACCTGGAGGGCACCGAATTCACCCTGGCCGTACCGGATTACGTCTGGGAAGCCGGTGTGCATAACTTTGCCGACCTGAACAAATTCGCTGACAAGTTCGACAAGAAGATCTACGGCATCGGTTCCGGTGCGCCTGCCAACCTGTCGTTGCAGGAGATCATCAAGAAGAACGAATTCGACCTGGGCAAATGGAAGCTGGTGGAATCCAGCGAGACTGCGATGCTCGCCGAGGTCAATCGCAACGTGAAGAAAAAAGCCTTTGTGGTGTTCCTCGGCTGGACGCCGCACCCGATGAACGTGCAGATCAAGGGCATGCACTACCTCAAGGGCGGCGAGAAATATTTCGGCGACACCGGCTCGGTCTTTACACTGACCCGCAAGGGTTATGCTCAAGCCTGCCCGAACGTCGGCAAGCTGCTGACCAATCTGAGCTTCACCCTGGACATGGAAAACAGCATCATGGCCGAAGTGGTCAACAAGAAGGTCAGCAACAGCGAGGCGGCGAAAGCCTGGATCAAGGCCAACCCGGCGGTGCTGGACAAGTGGCTGGAGGGCGTACAGACCGCTGATGGCAAGGACGGTCTGGCGGCGGTGAAGGCCAGGTTGTAAGCGTAAAGCCTTGAGTGCGCTGCGTGACGAAGGTCTGTGACGCGGAGCGTCACCCAAGGCATTCCCACGCTGGAGCGTGAGGAACGACAGGCGTCCGACTATCGTGCCCATGCTCCACGTGCCGTTCTGGGCGCTCTGCGTCCTCTACGTTCAATTCAACCGAGGGACCGATGCGCTGGCTCAATCGCCATAAATTCCTACCCTTTCTCGCCTGGCTGCCGCAGCAGAATCGCGCCAGCGTCGGGCGTGACGCGCTAGTGGGCCTGAGTGGCGCCATTCTGGCACTGCCGCAATCCATCGCTTACGCACTGATCGCCGGGCTGCCCCCTGAGTACGGCCTCTACGCTGCGATTGTTCCAGTCCTCGTGGCCTGTCTGTGGGGATCGTCCTGGCACCTGATCTGCGGGCCGACTGCGGCTATCTCCATCGTGCTGTACGCCAGTGTCAGTCCGCTCGCCGTCCCGGCCAGTCAGGACTACATCATGTTGATCCTGCTGCTGACCTTCATCGCTGGCGTATTTCAGTTGTTGCTGGGGATGATGCGCTTCGGTGCACTGGTAAATTTCGTTTCGCACTCGGTGGTGCTGGGTTTCACGCTGGGCGCTGCGGTGGTGATTGCGCTGGGGCAGATGCCCAATCTGCTGGGCATTGATCTGCCGAGTCAGACCACCGCGCTCAAAAGCATGAGCGCCGTGCTCGAGCATCTGCGTGAGGTCGATCTGTCTTCGCTGATGCTCGGTCTGTTGACCCTGGCGCTGGGTATCGGACTCAAGCTTCTCGTGCCTCGCTGGCCGACGCTGTTGATCGCACTGGGGTCGAGCAGCCTGCTGGTGTGGCTGTGGCCGGCGATGTTCGGCCATGTCCGTGTGGTCAGCGCCTTCGTCGGCCATCTGCCGCCCTTCAGCCCGTTGCCGCTGGATCTCGAACTGATCCTCAAGCTGCTGCCGACCGCCGTGGCGGTGGGCATGCTCGGGCTGGTCAACAGCCTGTCGATTGCTCGCTCGCTATCAGCTCGTTCGCAGCAGATGCTCAATGCCAATCAGGAAGTGCGTGCCCAGGGGCTGTCGAACATGGTCGGCTCGCTGTTCTCCGGCTACCTGTCAGCCGGGTCTTTTACCCGTGCGGCATTGAGTTACGAGGCAGGTGCGCGCTCGCCGTTGGCGGGGGTGTTTTCCGCGCTATGGGTAGCGTTGTTCGCGGTCGCCGGTGCCTCGTTGATATCGCACATTCCGATCCCGGCCATGGCCGCCTCAATTCTGCTGATCTGTTGGGGGCTGGTGGATCGCCGAGGCATTCGTGCGCTGTTCCGCGTCAGCCGCGCCGAGTTTTTCGTGATGGCGCTGACCTGTCTGGCCACCCTGCTGCTGGAGCTGCAAACCGCGATCTACGCCGGTGTACTGGCCTCGCTGTTTTTCTACCTCAAGCGCACCTCGCAACCGCGTGTCCAGCAATGGCGCGAGGGCGACGAGGAGGTCCTGCGGGTCGGCGGATCGATCTTCTTCGGCGCCAGCCACTACCTGCAAACCCGCCTGCAACGTACCGAAGGTGTGCGAGTGGTGATCGATGCGCAGCAGATCAACTTCATCGATTACTCAGGCGTGGAGATGCTTCATCAGGAAGCCAGACGTCTGGGCCGGCAGGGCAGAGTGCTGGTCCTGCGCAATGCCAGGCCGCAAGTGATCGAGGAACTGCACAAGCTGGAAGGGGCGGAGAAGTGCCCGATTCTGTTTGAGGATTGAGCCATGAATCATCGTCGCGATGCTCTGCGTTCTACAAAGGTTCTGATGAGCCCGTAGATTTGGCTTCTGCCCGGAGGGCGTGGGAGCGAACTTGTTCGCGAAAGGGCAGGTATAATCGCCGAAAATACATCATCTGAAATACCGCCTTCGCGAACAAGTTCGCTCCCACGGCCTTCGGCCAGAATCAAAAGCGGACTTGTGTATAACTCGGAGCATTGGCACGATAGTCCGCAGATAGCCGATCAACCCGCAGCCAGCAATCTGCGCAACTCAGCCAGCACCGGAGCCGATTCCGGACGCACACCGCGCCACAGCAGGAAGGCTTCTGCGGCCTGCTCGGCCAGCATGCCCAGACCATCCACCGCCTGCGCCGCGCCGTGTTCGGTGGCCCAACGGCAAAAAGCAGTGGGTTCGTTGCTGTACATCATGTCGTAGCAGAAGGTCACTCCCGGCTGGATGAGGCTGGGCGCAATCGGTGGCAACTCTCCGGCCAGGCTGGCCGAGGTGGCGTTGATGATCACGTCCACCGACTCTTCAAGCCAGTCGTAGCTGCTGGCGAATACCGGCCCGAGGTCGGCAAACTCCTGCGCCAGTCGTTCGGCTTTCTCGACCGTACGATTGGCGATCACCAAGGCAGCGGGCTGTTGCGCAAGCAACGGCTCCAGCGCACCACGCACCGCACCGCCTGCGCCCAGCAACAGAATGCGCTGACCACGCAGGCTGCGACCGCAATTGACCGTCAGATCACGTACCAGCCCGGCACCGTCAGTGTTATCACCCAGCAGGGTTCCGTCGTCGAGCTTGCTCAGGGTGTTGACCGCCCCGGCGCGCTGCGCACGCTGGGTCAGACTGTCGGCAAGGCGCCAGGCTTCTTCCTTGAACGGCACAGTAACGTTGGCACCGCGCCCGACCTGGAAAAACGCCTGGGCGAACGCGGTGAAATCGTTCAGCGGTGCCAGCGAGGTCTGGTAATCCAGCGTTTGCCCGGTTTGCTCGGCAAACAGGCGATGAATCAACGGCGACTTGCTGTGGCCGATGGGATTACCGAAGACGACGTACTGGTCCATGTGTGTTCCTGATCTGTTTGCGTGTGCAGCACCTTGCGGCGGTGAATCGGCTCAGTTTTCGGCCAGCCAGTCCCGATCAGTGAGGAAGTATTCGGTCAGACGCGCCTCTTCGCTGCCCGGCGCGGCCTTCCAGTCATAACCCCAACGCACTTGCGGCGGCAGCGACATGAGGATCGATTCGGTACGCCCACCCGATTGCAGACCGAACAACGTGCCGCGGTCATACACCAGGTTGAACTCGACGTAGCGACCACGACGGAATTCCTGAAACTCACGCTGCTGCACGGTATAGGCCGCCGCCTTGCGACGCCGCACGATCGGCAGATACGCATTGATGAACGCATCACCGATAGCACGAATGAACGCGAAACTGGTGTCGAAATCCCACTGGTTCACGTCATCGAAAAACAGACCTCCGATGCCGCGCGGTTCATCGCGATGCTTGAGGTGGAAGTAACTGTCGCACCAGGCCTTGTAACGCGGGTAGACATCCTCACCGAAGGGCGCACAGGCGCGCTCGGCGACCCGGTGCCAGTGCACGCAGTCTTCCTCGACGCCGTAATAGGGCGTTAGGTCGAAACCGCCACCGAACCACCAGACGGCCTCTTCACCTTCTTTCTCGGCAATGAAGAAGCGCACGTTGGCGTGGGAGGTCGGCACGTGCGGGTTATGCGGATGGATCACCAGCGAAACGCCCAGCGCCTCGAAACCACGCCCGGCCAGTTCAGGCCGATGAGCGCTGGCAGACGGCGGCAGATTGCTGCCGAAAACATGGGAAAAATTGACACCGCCTTTCTCGATGACCGTGCCATTCTCGATCACCCGCGTGCGACCACCGCCGCCCGCCGGACGCGTCCAGGCATCTTCCATGAAGTGTGCGCTGCCATCTTCCTGTTCAAGCGCAGTGCAGATACGGTCTTGCAGGTCGAGCAGGTAGGCTTTTACGGCCTCGGTACGGGTACTCATGAGGATCCCTTACGGCTGACGTCAAACGGCTGAGCCCTCGCAGCAAAAGAGGCGCAGGCAAATTGGCGCGTAGCATACCATCGGCGGCGCGGGCTGGCAGTTGACGAAGGTCCGGGGATGGAGTCCGATGGGGGCTCGAAGTATTTTCTGGATGAATTTGAGAGGCCCGGCACACCGCACACTTGTTTTGAGAAACACGAGAAATTACTCTACACGTCTGCGAGCTTTCTAAATTATTAGAGTCTAAAGGCAGTTAAAAAAATCGTAAGGACGCAAGGACGCCAAATACTGTGTGAAGATAAGGAAATTATATTTCTATGAGAATATTAGCAGACGTTCCAATGTGGGAGGACGTAGAGCGAACCCTGAAAGATACGTTTGACACTGTAAATCAGAGCTTTGATCGTGGATGGAGCTCAACTCAGGACGAATGGAATGGTTTCACCCGGAGAGTGAATAATAACTTCACGTCTGTATTCGGCGACATGAGCCCTGACCGAATTGATGCAGTTAAAGAAGCGCTAAGCTTATCTTACCCCATAATTTTGACTCGACTTAGTAACCGCTGGGCATCAATAGAAATCAACCAAATTATTAATGTCTTACTTCAAGTCGCAAAAGAAGTTACGATGATAGTAGGCGGTAGCGTATTGGCCGGCAGTATTGTCGGCGGCGCTATTGGCGCTCTAGCATATGGTGCAGGTATTGGCGTGGGCGCTGCAGTCGGCGGTGGCGTAGGCTTCCAGGTAGGGAATGTTATTCTCATGGGTTTGGGACTCTCCGCAATTTCTGATTACTTCTATCAAGGATTACCCTCCTGCATAGCGACCCTGCATGAGGGGCTATCAGTCGCGTGGAACGCAGAGTACGGTACCCCTATAGGCTTAGATCCAACTGGCGGATCTGCCGCTCGCCGCGACTCTAGAATTGACGAAGCCTCTAGGCTTCTAGCCAAGGGACAAGAAGAACTTGTAGCTCTTCTTTTAACAGCTATCGTGACCTACATGATGCGAGGTCAAATCAAGAGCAGCTTACAGTGCTCTGCCGAAGAAATTATGGCTAGGAGCTCTCAACTTCAGAAAGAAATCTCAAATAAACAGCTGGCTGACTGGCTTTATAAAAATACAGAAAAATTAATAAACCATCCAGATTTCCAACCTAAAGACCCATACAGAAAAAACAACTTTCAAGATGAAAGCCCCGAGTGGGACACCGTTAACTCACGATCAGATGGAGACTTTGGTTATCTGCCACCACTTCGGCAGAATTACGTGAAGGCAGTCTATGAGCTAAAAAAAACCATCAATCGCATGAGGGCCAGTGGCTTAGACCTTGAAGACATCGCAAAACATGCTTATGAGGCGAGAACAAACCTTAAGATTGAGTATCGTAAGTTCACTCCTCCGGAACTACTTGAAACAATAAATACTAGAAATATGAATAAATACGGAAACCCGATAGGTCCGACATTTGAAGATTTGGTTAACAAAGGAAAAACCTTTGAACAAATCATAGACAGTGCTACTAGAGCAGGAGGGGAGGATATCTTCTAATGACGAATTCAAATATTTTTAACCAGCTGGTTATCGAGAAAATGCACTCCGGCCATTCATGCCTGAATTTCTCAGCGGAAATCGATTGGGATAATTTCCCTCGTTATGCTGACTCCATTCTCAGTCTGCTCGAAGGCACCGTTACTTCAAAGTCAGACGCGGTGGACGTACGCGTATGGGACGTGAAGATCAAGGGTGAGGCTTTTTTTCTGACTTACGAGGATTTTCCATCGATGATCAGTCTGGAATCAAAAAACGCCAACGGGGACGCTCTCATCGAGGAGTTCTTTTCTGTCCTTTCCCAAAGCTGACTGCAGCATTGCACTTTCATTTTGGCGGCACCATCGCGTGCTACCTTTGTCTGCCTGATGCATAAGGTCTTGGTCAACATCAAGGAGAGAGCACATGGCAAAGCGTATCCAGTTCAGCGCTGTCGGAGGACCCGAGGTTCTTGAATATGTCGATTTCGAGCCGCAGGCTCCGGGGCCGCAGGCGGTGGTTGTGCGTAACAAGGCCATTGGCCTGAATTTCATCGATACCTATTACCGCAGCGGGCTGTATCCGGCGCCGTCGCTGCCTTCCGGCCTCGGTGCCGAAGGGGCGGGGGTGGTCGAGGCGGTGGGGGCCGAGGTGACGCGCTTCAAGGTCGGTGATCGTGTCGCTTACGGCACCGGGCCGCTGGGGGCGTACAGCGAAGTGCACGTGCTGCCTGAAGCGAATCTGGTGAAGCTGGCGGACTCGATCAGTTTCGAGCAGGCCGCAGCCCTGATGCTCAAGGGCCTGACGGTGCAGTATCTGCTGCGTCAGACGTATCAGGTGAAGCCGGGCGAGACCATTCTGTTTCATGCTGCTGCGGGTGGTGTGGGTTCGCTGGCCTGCCAATGGGTCAAGGCGCTGGGCGCCAAACTGATCGGCACGGTCAGTTCGCCGGAGAAGGCCGCGCACGCCAAGGCGTTGGGTGCCTGGGAAACCATCGATTACAGTCACGAAGACGTCGCCAGGCGCGTGCTGGAGCTGACCGACGGCAAGAAATGCCCGGTGGTCTACGACGGGGTGGGTCAGGACACCTGGCTGACGTCACTCGACTGCGTGGCACCACGTGGGCTGGTGGTGAGCTTCGGCAATGCGTCCGGGCCGGTCTCGGGCGTGAATCTCGGGATTCTGGCGCAAAAGGGTTCGGTGTATGTCACCCGCCCGACACTGGGCTCTTACGCCAACAATGCGCAGAACCTGCAGGCCATGGCGGACGAGCTGTTCGACATGCTCGCCAGCGGCAAACTCAAGGTCGACGGCATTCAGCAGTATGCTCTGAAGGATGCCGCCAAGGCGCAGACCGAGCTGTCGGCCCGGCGTACCACCGGCTCGACCATTCTGATTCCTTGATCGTCTGCCCTTGAATGCGCACTGTGTGTGCCAGCGTCAGCCGGCGCGCACAATCTGCGCGGTGGCGATATCCCTTATCACGCTGGGGTTTCGACGCCCGCCCAGGCTGCCGCCGAGAACCCCGTCGATCTGCCCGCGGAAGTACTGCTCGACGCGCAATCTCGAACGCGCAGCCGGGCGACCCGCCGGGTTGGCCGAGGTGGAGATCAACGGACCGACCAGTGCGCACAGTTCACGTACGGTCGGGTGATCGGTAACACGCAGCGCCACGGTTTCGTGAATGCCGGTGATCCACTCGGGCAGCAGGTTCTGATGCGGTACCAGCCAGGTGTTGGGCCCAGGCCAGGTGCTGGCCATGCGGTCGAGCCACAGTTCAGGGAAGTCTTCGAACAGGAAGTCGAACTGGCGAATGTTGTCGGCAATCAGGATCAGGCCTTTTTCCACCGGCCGTGACTTGATCGCCAACAGACGATAGACCGCTTCTTCATCCCACGGATCGCACCCAAGCCCCCAGACTGCCTCGGTCGGGTAGGCAATCACCGCACCGGCTCGAATATCCTGAGCGGCTTGTTGCACTCGCCAACTGCTGACCATTGTTTGTCTCTCCACTGAATCCTGGCGGCAGTTTAACCTCAGGGCGCTCTGGCGAACCATCGTCCTGCTTCACAGCTTATGCGTCCGTCCAGTTCCAGCTCGGTCAGGCCTGCCAATACCTTGGGTAACGGCCAGCCGCATGACACCGACAGCCCCTCGCTGGTGTGCGGTGCGGCGTGCAGCAGCGCCAACAGTGGATGATCGCAAGGGGCAGGCTTCGCCGGCGTGACGGGATCGATGCCGGGCGCAACGCGTTTCCAGTGCTGCAAGCCTTCAAGAATGTGTTCGACGGTCTCGATCAGTGTCGCGCCGTCTCGTATCAACTGATGACAGCCCTTGGCGCCAGGGTGATGAATCGAGCCGGGTATCGCGTAAACCTCTCGTCCATGCTCGGCGGCCAGCCGCGCGGTAATCAATGAGCCGCTGGCAACACTGGCCTCGACCACCAGTATGCCCAGCGACAGGCCACTGATGATTCGGTTACGTCGCGGGAAGTTGCTGGCCTGTGCTGCGGCGTCCAGCGGGAACTCGGAAATCACGGCGCCGCCCTGGGCCGCCATCTGCGCTGCGAGCACGCGGTGCTGCTGTGGATAAAGTTTTTCGAGCCCGGTGCCAAGCACGCCGATTGTAAGCCCCCCGACATCCAATGCGCCCTGATGCGCGGCACCGTCAATACCTCGCGCCAAGCCGCTGGTGATCACAAAACCGGCAGCCGCCAGGCTGCGCGCGAAAGCGCTGGCGGTGTCGAGTCCGGGTCGGGAGGCGCGACGACTGCCGACCATTCCCAGTTGCGGACACTCAAGGATCGAAGGGTCGCCGGCAATGAAGATCAGCGGCGGTGGATCTGCGATCTGCGCCAGCAGCGCGGGGTAGCCGGGGTCGTCCCACATCAGCAAATGCTGGGCCGGACGCTCCAGCCAGGCCAATGCGGCACTGGCGCCATCACGTACGGAGGGGTCACGACGCGCCTCGGCACAGACACCTGGAATGCCCAGCGCACGCCATGCGCTGGCCGGCGCACTGAGCGCCGACGAGGCCGAACCGAAAGCTTCAATCAGTCTGGAAAAGCGTTTCGGCCCTATCTCGGGCAAGCGGTGCACGCGCAAACGCGCTTCCAGCTCTGCAGGCGAAGAGAGGGCATTTTCGAACAATGGCATGAGATCGTCCCTGATCCATCGTGCATCTCAAGTGATGCACAAACCTGTGGATAACTCTGTTGACAACAATTTGATAAGTGTCTGGTTCGTCACACAAATCCGTGTCAGATCTGAAACATGCGTCTACGGATTGCGAACCTTGTCCATGATGGCCAAAGATCGGTTGGCTTGCAGGACCAAGGCGTAACTAAGCTTGTCGTAGGTACGGAAAACCATCAGCAGACCGGCCCGTTCGTCGGGGATTTTTACCAGCTCACCGGTGATTCGGTCGCGCACGGTTTCGCTGGTCTTGTAGATCGCCAGCACGTTGCCCTCGGTCAGACCGTCGCGTTTGCCCTTGTCGAGCGTGACCACATCCAGCACGCTGACCTGAGTGACGCCGCGTGGCACATCCAGAATCAAACCTTCTATCGGCGCCTGCGGAGCGCTGGGCAGGAACGTCGAGTTGATGGCCCGCTCTTCGCTGCTGAACAAGCGATCGCCCAGACGCACTTCCTGCGTGGAGCGCTGCAGAATCAGGGTCGAGACGTCACCTTCGGTGGCAACCACCTCGGCGCTGCCGACGTCATCGGCGTTGATGCCCAGTACTTCCTTGGTCTCCGGATCGATGTAGGTCTTGCCCTGACGAAAGATGCCATAGACGCTGTGCGCCGGGTCCAGCGCGCCCCGTGCATAGGCACGATCACCGTTGCCACTGAGCACGCGCTCGGCATTGCCCGCAACGATGTAGGGGGCTTTCTCGAACTGCTCGGCGTTGTCGACAATCCGGTTGCTGATCAGGAATGCGTTGATCGCCCCCAGCGGAATGCTCGGAATGGCCTCGACCATCGGCGTACTGCGCACACGCGGTGACAATTTGATGGTCCCGCGCGACTCGCCCCGATTGAGCGTCACACGCGGCTGACCATCGACCCAGGTCAGCGCGAGGGTGTCACCGGGATAGATCAGGTCGGGATCATGGACTTGCGGATTGGCCCGCCAGATCTCGCGCCATTTCCACGGTTCACGCAAGAACTTGCCGGAAATGTCCCAGAGTGTGTCCCCGGCGACAACGGTGTAGCTCTGCGGATAGCCTTCCCTGAGTTGCACTTGCGCCTGCGCAAGACCGCTGGCGGTCAGCAGCAGCAGGGCGAGTAGTGATTTCCTCATGCGGTGAATCCCTTTATCATGTTGCCTCACGCGAACCCTAGAGTCCTGTCCTGGGCTGCCTGCCTTGAACTCCCGGGCCCGGCACCCAACATTGACTTTACCTTAACAGTGCAGCTCTTACGTATATGGCCATTCTAAACATCCTCGAATTTCCCGATTCGCGCCTGCGCACTATCGCCAAACCTGTGGCGATGGTAGACGAAGGCATTCGCCAGTTGGTCGACGACATGTTTGAAACCATGTACGAAGCGCCAGGTATTGGCCTGGCCGCGACTCAGGTCAACGTCCACAAGCGCGTGGTCGTCATGGACCTGAGCGAAGACCGCAGCGAACCGCGGGTCTTCATCAATCCTGAAATCGAAAAGCTGACCGACGAAATGGATCAGTATCAGGAAGGCTGCCTGTCGGTTCCCGGTTTCTACGAAAACGTCGACCGCCCGCAAAAGGTTCGCGTCAAGGCGCTGGACCGTGACGGCAAGCCTTACGAACTGGTTGCCGAGGGCCTGCTCGCCATCTGTATCCAGCATGAATGCGATCACCTGAACGGCAAGCTGTTCGTCGATTACCTTTCCAACCTCAAGCGTGACCGGATCAAGAAGAAGCTCGAAAAGCAGCACAAGCTCAACGCCTGATCCGTCGTTACCCCAAAAGGCCTGAACAGGCCTTTTTTTATAATGAGAACTCCATGACTGAGCCACTGCGCATCGTCTTCGCCGGCACCCCGGAATTCGCCGCCGAACACCTCAAGGCCCTGCTCGACAGCACTCACCAGATCGTCGCCGTGTACACCCAGCCCGATCGCCCGGCCGGTCGTGGACAAAAGCTGATGCCCAGCCCGGTCAAGCAACTGGCGCTGCAACATGACGTACCGGTCATGCAGCCGCCAACGCTGCGCGATCCTGACGCGCAGGCCGAACTGGCAGCGCTGCAACCCGATTTGATGGTGGTCGTCGCCTACGGCCTGATCCTGCCGCAAGTGGTGCTGGATATTCCGCGCCTGGGCTGTATCAACAGCCACGCGTCGCTGCTGCCGCGCTGGCGTGGTGCGGCGCCGATTCAGCGCGCGGTACAGGCCGGTGATGCCGAGAGCGGCGTAACGGTGATGCGCATGGAAGCGGGCCTGGACACCGGGCCGATGCTGCTCAAGGCCGTTACCCCGATCACCGCGCAGGACACGGGCGGGACGCTGCATGATCGCCTGGCCGAACTCGGTCCGCCGGCTGTGTTGCAGGCCATTGCCGGTCTGGCGGAAGGTTCGCTGGTCGGCGAGGTTCAGGATGACAGCCTGGCCAACTACGCCCACAAGCTGAACAAGGACGAAGCGCGCCTGGACTGGACACGTCCGGCCGATGAGCTTGAGCGCCTGGTCCGCGCCTTCAACCCCTGGCCGATCTGCCACAGCACGCTGAACGAAGAAACCCTGAAAGTCCTGACAGCCGATCTGGCCGAAGGGCAGGGCGCGCCGGGGACGATTCTTGGCGCCAGCAAGGATGGCCTGATCGTCGCGTGCGGTCAGAACGCGCTACGCCTGACCCGTCTGCAATTGCCGGGCGGCAAGCCGCTGAACTTCACGGATCTGTTCAACAGCCGCCGCGAGAAATTTGCCATCGGCACGGTGCTGGGCCAATGAACCCGCGTCTGGCCGCCGCCAAGGCACTGGCTGCCGTGCTCAGCGGCAAGGCCTCGCTGAACAGCTCGTTGCCCACTCAACTGGACAAGGTCGAGGTGCGTGATCGTGGTCTGACTCAAGACCTGGCATTCGGCACCGCGCGCTGGCAGCCGCGCCTGTCGGCTCTGGCGGCCAAGCTGCTGCAAAAGCCCTTCAAGGCCGCCGACGCCGACGTTGAAGCCTTGTTGCTGGTCGGTCTTTATCAGCTGTTCTACAGCCGCATTCCGGCCCACGCCGCCATCGGTGAAACCGTGGGCTGCGCCGACAAATTGAAAAAGCCCTGGGCCAAAGGCTTGCTCAACGCCGTGCTGCGCAATGCGCAACGTGACGGCGAGGCGCTGCTGATCGAGCTGGAACACGACCCGGTGGTGCGTACAGCCCACCCGCGCTGGCTGCAGAAAGCCCTGAAAGCCGCCTGGCCGGAACAGTGGGAAGCCATCTGCGCGGCCAACAATGCACACCCGCCGATGATTTTGCGCGTCAACCGACGCCATCACCGTCGCGATCAATACCTCGAACTGCTCAACACTGCCGGCCTGCAAGCCAGTGCGTGCACATTCAGTCAGGACGGCATCGTGCTCGCCGAGCCGTGCGATGTGCGCTCACTGCCCGGTTTTGCCGAAGGCTGGATCAGCGTGCAGGACGAAGCCGCGCAACTGGCCGCCGACCTGCTGGAGCTGGCTCCCGGGCAACGGGTACTCGATGCCTGCTGCGCGCCGGGCGGCAAGACCTGCCACTTGCTGGAAGTGCAGCCGCAACTAAGCGGCGTGGTAGCGGTGGATCTGGAAGCCAAGCGTCTGGTGCGCGTGCGTGAAAACCTTGATCGCCTGGGCCTGGATGCCGAGCTGATCGCCGCCGATGCACGCGAGACAGCGCAGTGGTGGGACGGCAAACCGTTCCAGCGCATCCTGCTCGACGCACCGTGCTCGGCGACCGGCGTGATTCGTCGTCATCCGGACATCAAACTGACTCGTCAGGCAGACGACATCGTCGCGCTGGCGGCCTTGCAGGGCGAGCTGCTCGATGCGTTGTGGCCTACGCTGCAGGTAGGCGGCATGCTGGTGTACGCGACCTGCTCGACACTGCCGACCGAAAACACCGACGTCATCGAGGCGTTTCTGGCGCGTACCTCCGGGGCCAGAGAGCTGGACATCGCCGGGCAGGCAGGACAGCCGCCCGCGGGTATCAAGCAAGCCCATGGTCGCCAGCTGCTGGCCCAGCAAGGCGGCCACGATGGTTTCTACTACGCCAAACTGATCAAGATCGCGGCGGCGCGGGAGTAAGCGCGTGAAAATCATCATTCTGGGTGCAGGACAGGTAGGCGGTACGCTGGCCGAGCATCTGGCGGGCGAAGCCAATGACATCACCGTGGTCGACACTGACGGCGACCGGTTGCGCGATCTGGGCGACCGCCTGGACATCCGTACCGTGCAGGGCAAAGGCTCCTACCCGGCGGTGTTGCGTCAGGCCGGCGCGGACGACGCCGACATGCTGGTCGCGGTGACCAGCAGCGACGAAGCCAACATGATCGCCTGTCAGGTGGCCCACACGCTGTTCCACACGCCGACCAAGATCGCGCGCATTCGTGAAGCGGCGTACCTGACACGCGCTGGCCTGTTCGATAAAAACGCGATCCCGGTCGACGTGCTGATCAGTCCGGAGCAGGTCGTCACCAACTACATCAAACGTCTGATCGAATACCCCGGTGCGCTGCAGGTGATCGACTTCGCCGAAGGCAAAGCGCAACTGGTCGCGGTCAAAGCCTATTACGGCGGCGCACTGGTCGGTCAGCCGTTGCGCCAGCTACGAGCGCACATGCCGAATGTCGAAACGCGCATCGCGGCGATCTATCGCCGCGACCGGGCGATACTGCCGCATGGCGACACGGTCATCGAAGCCGATGACGAGGTGTTTTTCATCGCCGCCAAGGCTGATATTCGTGCCGTTATGGGAGAGCTGCGGCGCCTGGACGAGAACTACAAACGTATCGTCATCGCCGGTGGCGGCAACATCGGCGAGCGTCTGGCTGAAGCCATCGAAAGCCGCTATCAGGTGAAGATCATCGAAGTGAGCCCGGCGCGCTGCCGCTATCTGTCGGAGCATCTGGACAGCACGGTGGTGCTGCAGGGCAGCTCATCGGACCGCGACCTGCTGCTGGAAGAAAACATCGGCAACACCGACCTGTTCCTGGCGCTGACCAACGACGATGAAGCCAACATCATGTCGTCGCTGCTGGCCAAGCGTCTGGGCGCGCGCAAGGTGATGACGCTGATCAATAACCCGGCCTACGTCGATCTGGTGCAGGGTGGCGAAATCGACGTTGCGGTCAGCCCGCAGCTGGCAACCATCGGCACGCTGCTGGCCCACGTGCGCCGTGGTGATATCGTCAGCGTGCATTCGCTGCGACGCGGTGCAGCCGAAGCCATCGAGATCGTCGCTCACGGCGACTCGAAATCCAGCAAGGTGGTGGGCCGCGCCATCAAGGACATCAACCTGCCGACCGGTACGGCAATCGGCGCAGTCATCCGCGACGAACAGGTGCTTATCGCCCATGACATCACCGTGATCGAATCCGGTGACCATGTGATCATGTTCCTTGTGGACAAGAAGTGCATCCGCGAGGTTGAGCGGCTGTTTCAGGTCGGCCTGAGCTTTTTCTGAACCGCTCCTGAACAGGGTGTGACCCTGACTGAACCTCTTGCCGACGCGCCCTGTCGGCAACGCTCGTCGACTCGGGCGAATTCTCTCTGAGCCCGTGCATCTCAGACACACGAGCTTCATGCCTGCACGGGCTTTATGAGAGAGAACGCACCCCATGTCCGAATCGGAAAATTCCCCAGCCCCGCTTCAAGGATCACAGACCGACGGCACACCGGCGGGTGGCTGGCCTGCGCTCAGTGCGGTCAACAAGCACCTGTTGCACCAGCATGTGCTGATCAAGGGCAACCGCACGCTGATGTCCATGAACAAGCCTGGCGGCTTCGATTGCCCCAGTTGCTCCTGGCCAGACCCGAAGAAGCCGCACACCTTTGAATACTGCGAGAACGGTGCCAAGGCACTGGCCTGGGAATCGACCAGGAAACGCGTGACGCCCGAGTTCTTCGCCCGGCATACGGTCAGCGAACTGGCGACCTGGAGCGATCACGCGCTGGAAGCAGAAGGCCGTATTACCGAGCCGATGCGCTACGACGCCGCCACTGACAAATACCTGCCCGTCACCTGGGACGAAGCGTTCGCCGAGATCGGCGCAGAGCTGCGCGGCCTGAGCGATCCATGGAAGCTGGAGCTGTACACCTCCGGACGCACGTCGAACGAAGCCGCCTTTCTGTATCAGCTGTTCGGTCGGCTGTACGGCATGGCCAACTTCCCAGACTGCTCGAACATGTGCCATGAAACCACCACTGCGGCGCTGCCCGAGTCGATCGGGGTCGGCAAAGGCACCACGACGCTGGAAGATTTCGAGAACGCCGACGCGATTTTTATCATCGGCCAGAACCCCGGGACCAACAGCCCGCGCATGATGTCCGAGCTGCACGCCGCCGCACGCCGGGGCGCAAGCATCATCTCGTTCAACCCGCTGCGGGAAAGGGCGCTGGTACGCTTTGCGGCGCCGCAGGACCCGCGCGACATGCTCAGTCTGCATGGGGTGGAAATCAGCTCGCAGTACCATCAGGTCAGGATCGGCGGCGACATGATCGCCCTGCAAGGCGTTTGCAAGGCCGTGATCGAAGCCGATGACGTGGCGCAGCGTGAAAACCTGCCGCGCGTCCTCGATGTGGCGTTCATTGAAGAACACACCCATGGCTTCGAGCAGTACGCCGATTATTGCCGACAGTTGCCCTGGGACATCATCGAGCGCCATTCGGGTCTGACGCGTCAGGCCATCGAAGAGGTGGCTGCGGTTTATAAGCGCTCGAAGGGGGTCATCTGCTGCTGGGGGATGGGCATCACTCAGCACAAGCGTGGCGGTGATGCCATGCAGCAGATCATCAACCTGCTGCTGTTGCGCGGCAACATCGGCAAGCTCGGTGCAGGGGCTTGCCCGGTGCGCGGGCATTCCAACGTACAGGGCGACAGGACGATGGGCATCTATGAAAAGGCCGGCGAACCGTTTCTGGCCAGCATGAGCAAGGTGTTCGGTTTTGAGGCGTCCAGAAAAAAAGGCCACGCCGTGGCCGAGACCTGCGAAGCCCTGTTGCGTGGCGAGGTGGAAGCACTCATTTCCATGGGCGGCAATTTCTTCCGCGCCATTCCGGACACCGATGTGATCTGCCCGACCGTCAGCCGCCTGAAAATGACGGTGCTGGTCAACACCAAGCTCAACCGCAGTGCGACGGTACATGGACAGAAGGCCTTTCTGCTGCCATGCGTGGCGCGTTCGGAACGCGACCTGCAGAACGGTGTGGCGCAAACCATTACGGTGGAGGACTCGATGTCGATGGTGCACGGCTCGACCGGCATGCTCGAGCCTGCGTCAAAACATCTGATTTCCGAAATCGCCATCATTGCCGGTATCGCCCAAGCGACGCTTGCGCCCAACCCCAAGGTGGACTGGGACAGCTATGTGGGTGACTACGCCAGGATTCGCGACAAGATCGAAGAAGTGCTGCCCGAGCAGTTTTACGATTTCAATCAGCGCATCCTAGAACCCGGAGGTTTTCGATTGCCCAATGCCGCCAGTGAGCGCAAGTGGGACACCGAGTCAGGCAAGGCCAACTTCCTCTTTCCCGAAGGCATCTACGACGAAGACGACACGCCGCCGGGCGCCGAGCATCTGCAGTTGATGACGATCCGCAGCCATGACCAGTTCAACACCACGGTGTATTCCAACGATGACCGTTATCGGGACATCTTTGGCGACCGCATGGTGGTGATGCTCAACCCGCAGGACATCGAACGCCTGGGGCTGAAAGCCGGGGACTACATCGAGTTTCAGACGGCGCTCGACCCGACCACGGCGCGGCGTGCAGCGGGTTTCAAGGTCATACCCTACGACGTGCCGCAGGGTTGCTGCGCAGCGTATTACCCGGAAACCAACGGCCTGCTGCCACTGGCCAACCGGGATAAACATGGCAACACTCCTGCGGCCAAATCCATCCCGGTGAACCTGGTGCGGATGAGTCCGGAGGGCACTCAGATGGCGCTGGAGCGGCGCGGGTTGATTGCGGCGGCCAGTTGAGGGAAACACTATCGTGCCCATGCTCCAGCGTGGGCACGCCGTTCCGGACGCTCTGCGTCCTCTTTGTGACGCGGAGCGTCACGCACGGCATTCCCACGCTGGAGCGTGCGGAACGATAATCTCGACTATCGTGCGGCGCTCCGCGTCGCATGCAGTTCTGGACGCTCTGCGTCCTATCTTTCCTAGTACCAGCGCGCTTCGCCTGGCGGGCGTTTCTTGAAGCGTTTCATGGTCCACATGTACTGGCTAGGGTAAGCCCGCACGTATTTCTCGACCACTTTGCTCATCGCCGCTGCCGAGGTTTCGGTGTCGGTGCTGTACATGGCTTCCGGAGCCGCTTCGAGTACCACTTTGTAACCCGAGCCGTCCGGCAGGCGCATGGCGTGCAGGAATACACCGACTGCCTTGCCGCCTGCCAGCATGTTCGGTACGAACTTGCTGGTCAGCGCCTGGGTGCCGCAGAAGGGCACGAAGATGCCCGCTGATTCGGCCGGCTCCGGATCGGCCGGAATACCCACCGAGCCGCCTTTGCGCACTTCCTTGATGACACTGAGAATGCCTTCCTTGGTCGACGCCGCAACCCGGTTGCCCAACTGCACACGCTGCTTGCGCAACAGGTCGTCCACGGCTTTCAGCTTGGGTGGACGATAGAAAATGATCGGCTTGCACTGGCTGCAATAGAAGTGATTGAGCACTTCCCAGTTGCCCAGGTGACTGGTGATGCCAACCACACCCTTGCCGGACGCCAGCGCGTCCTTGAGCACATCGAGCCCTTCGACTTCACGCACCAGGTCGATCGATTTCTGTGCTGGCCAGATCCACGCACAGGCGCTTTCGGTCAGGGTCTTGCCGATGTCCATCAGGCTGCGGCCAACGAGCTTTTCCAGCTCCGGCTCGCTCAACTCGGGGAAACACTTGGACAGGTTGATCCGTGCCACTTCCCGCGAACGGTTGGGCAGCTTCCACATCAGCCAGCCAATCGCGGTGCCTGCCCACTGCACCGCGCGCCACGGCAACAGCGCAAACAATCGCAACGCCCCGACCATTACGGCGCCTTTGAACTTATCCACAGATGACTCCCAGATTCTCGAGGCGGGTAGTGTAACCGTCAGCGGCTCAGGATCGCATACCGATCGCAATCGACGGTGTGGTCCATGACCATACCGCTGGCCTGCATGTAGGCATAACAGATGGTCGGGCCGACAAAGGTGAAACCGGCCTTTTTAAGTGCCTTGCTCATTGCTTCGGCCTCGGCGGTAATCGCCGGGACTTCGCTGCGATCCTTGAAGTGATTGATCTTCGGTGTACCGCCGACAAACGACCAGAGCAGCGCGACCGGGTCTTCCAGCGCCAGCCAGGCCCGCGCATTGGTGCGCACGGCCTTGAGCTTGAGGCGGTTGCGGATGATGCTCGGATCGAGCATCAGCGTCTCTATTTCGGCATCGCTCAACTGCGCCAGGCGCTCGACGTCAAAGCCGTGCAGCACTTCGCGATAACGCGCCCGCCGCTTGAGAATCGTGATCCACGACAGCCCGGCCTGGAACCCTTCGAGCAAAAGCAACTCGAAGAGCTTCTGCGCATCGCGCAGCGGCACTCCCCACTCCTGATCGTGATAAGCGATGTACAGGGGGTCTTCGTTGCACCAAAAGCAGCGTGTCATAGGGCTCCCAAGGAGTGGACGTGCGGCCGAATCGGGTATACTCCCGCTCTTTGAATCGCAGCCCAGCACAGGTGAAATTTGTGAGCCAGCCTACGCCAGCCGTGCGTACCTTCCAAGACTTGATCCTCGCCCTCCAGCAATACTGGGCAGAACAAGGTTGCGTGGTACTTCAGCCCTACGATATGGAAGTAGGCGCCGGCACGTTCCACACTGCCACGTTTCTGCGCGCCGTAGGCCCGGAAACCTGGAACGCCGCTTACGTACAGCCAAGCCGTCGCCCGACTGACGGCCGCTACGGCGAAAACCCGAACCGCCTGCAGCACTATTACCAGTTTCAGGTGATTCTCAAGCCGAACCCGGACAACTTCCAGGAACTGTACCTGGGCTCGCTCAAGCACATCGGCCTCGATCCGCTGGTGCACGACGTGCGCTTCGTCGAAGACAACTGGGAATCGCCGACGCTGGGCGCCTGGGGTCTGGGCTGGGAGATCTGGCTCAACGGCATGGAAGTCTCGCAGTTCACCTACTTCCAGCAGGTCGGTGGCCTGGAGTGCTACCCGGTCACCGGCGAAATCACGTATGGCCTCGAGCGTCTGGCGATGTACCAGCAGGGCGTGGACTCGGTCTACGATCTGGTCTGGGCTGACGGTCCGTTCGGCAAAGTGACCTACGGCGACGTGTTCCACCAGAACGAGGTGGAGCAGTCGACCTACAACTTCGAACACGCCAACGTCGACAAACTGTTCGAGCTGTTCGACTTCTACGAAAGCGAAGCCGCACGCCTGATCGAGCTGGAGCTGCCATTGCCCGGCTACGAAATGGTCCTCAAGGCCTCGCACACCTTCAACCTGCTGGATGCCCGTCGCGCGATTTCCGTGACGGCGCGTCAGCAGTACATCCTGCGCGTACGCACATTGGCCCGTTCGGTGGCTCAGGCCTACCTGCAGGCCCGCGCCCGTCTCGGCTTCCCGATGGCGCCGCCCGATCTACGCGATGAAGTGTTGGCCAAGCTGGAGGCAGCGCAATGAGTGCTCAAGATTTTCTGGTCGAACTGGGCACCGAAGAACTGCCACCCAAGACCCTCGTCTCGCTGGCCGATGCGTTTCTCGCCGGTATTGAAAAAGGCATCACAGGCGCAGGTCTGACCTACAGCGCCAAGCAGGTCTACGCAGCACCGCGTCGTCTGGCCGTGCTGATTACCGCACTGGCCACGCAACAACCGGATCGCAGCGTCAACCTCGATGGCCCGCCGCGTCAGGCAGCGTTCGATGCCGACGGTAACCCGACTCAGGCCGCCCTGGGCTTCGCCAAGAAGTGCGGCGTCGACCTGAGCGAAATCGATCAGAGCGGTCCGAAACTGCGTTACAGCCAGACCATCCTCGGCAAGCCGACGACGTCCCTGTTGCCGACCATCGTCGAAGACTCGCTGAACGACCTGCCGATTGCCAAGCGCATGCGCTGGGGTGCTCGCAAGGAAGAGTTCGTGCGGCCGACCCAGTGGCTGGTGATGCTGTTCGGTGATCAAGTGGTGGACTGCACGATCCTTGCCCAGAGCGCGGGTCGTCATTCGCGCGGTCATCGCTTCCATCATCCGCAAGACGTGCGCATTTCTTCGCCTGCCGGTTACCTCAGCGACCTGCGCGCCGCTCATGTGCTGGCCGACTTCAACGAACGTCGGCAGATCATCAGCAAGCGCGTCGACGAGCTGGCCACCCAACAGGAAGGCACCGCCATCGTGCCGCCAAGTCTGCTGGACGAAGTGGCCGGTCTGGTCGAATGGCCGGTTCCGCTGGTGTGTTCATTCGAAGAGCGCTTCCTGGAAGTCCCTCAGGAAGCCTTGATTACCACCATGCAGGACAACCAGAAATACTTCTGCCTGCTGGATGTCGACGGCAAGCTGCTGCCGCGCTTCATCACCGTGGCCAACATCGAGAGCAAGGACCCGGCACAGATCATCGCCGGTAACGAGAAGGTGGTTCGTCCACGCCTGACCGACGCCGAGTTCTTCTTCAAGCAGGACAAGAAGCAGAAGCTGGAAACCTTCAACGATCGCCTGAAGAACGTCGTGTTCCAGGCGCAGTTGGGCAGCGTGTTCGACAAGGCCGAGCGTGTGTCGAAACTGGCCGCTTACATCGCCCCCCGCATCGGCGGCGACGCCCAGCGTGCTGCGCGGGCCGGTCTGCTGTCCAAGTGCGACCTGTCGAGCGAGATGGTCGGCGAGTTTCCGGAAATGCAGGGCATTGCCGGTTATTACTACGCCAAGGCCGACGGCGAGCCTGAAGATGTCGCACTGGCGCTCAATGAGCAGTACATGCCGCGTGGCGCAGGTGCCGAACTGCCAACCACACTGACCGGTGCTGCGGTGGCAATTGCCGACAAGCTCGACACGCTGGTTGGCATCTTCGGGATCGGCATGCTGCCTACCGGCAGCAAGGACCCCTATGCACTGCGTCGTGCGGCACTGGGCATCCTGCGTATCCTGATCGAGAAGAAGCTCGATCTGAACCTGATCGAAACGGTGAAGTTCGCCGTCACGCAGTTCGGCGCGAAGATCAAGCCAGCCGGTCTGGCGGAACAGGTGCTCGACTTCATCTTCGATCGTCTGCGTGCGCGCTATGAAGACGAAGGCGTCGACGTGGCGGTGTACCTTTCGGTGCGTGCCCTGCAACCGGCTTCGGCGCTGGATTTCGATCAACGCGTCCAGGCAGTCCAGGCCTTCCGCAAACTGCCACAGGCCGCAGCACTGGCCGCAGTGAACAAACGTGTATCGAACCTCTTGAGCAAGGCCGAGGGCAGCATTGCCCAGACCGTCGAGCCCAAGTATTTCGACAACGCCAACGAGTTCTCGCTGTACTCGGCCATCCAGCAGGCCGATCACGCGATCCAGCCGATGGCTGCCGAGCGTCAGTACAGCGAATCGCTGGCGCGTCTGGCGATGTTGCGTGAGCCGGTCGATGCGTTCTTCGAAGCCGTGATGGTCAACGCGGAAGACGCCAACGTGCGTGCCAACCGTTATGCCCTGTTGTCGCGTTTGCGCGGTCTGTTCCTCGGCGTCGCCGACATCTCGTTGCTGGGCTGACAAGGAGTCGCTGTGAAACTGCTGATACTTGATCGGGATGGCGTGATCAATCATGACTCCGACGCTTACATAAAGTCGGTGGCGGAGTGGCTGCCCATTCCTGGCTCGATCGAAGCTATCGCAGCGCTAAGCAAGGCCGGCTGGACGGTGGCCGTTGCCACCAACCAGTCCGGCATTGCCCGAGGTTATTATGATCTGGCCACTCTGGATGCCATGCACGTGCGCTTGCGCAAGCTGGTGGCAGAGCAGGGTGGCGAGGTCGGTTTGATCGTCTATTGCCCGCATGGGCCAGACGATGGCTGTACCTGCCGCAAGCCCAGACCCGGGATGCTGCAGGCTATCGCCCGTCATTACACCGTGGACCTCAAAGGTCTCTGGTTCGTGGGCGACAGCAAAGGTGACCTGCAGGCCGCACAAGCCGTCGATTCTCAGCCTGTGCTGGTGATGACCGGCAAAGGCCGCAAGACGATGGAAGGCGGAGTGCCGGCAGGCACGTTGATTTTTGACGATCTGGCGGCAGTTGCCGCAGAACTTATCCACAACAGCGCTCACTGAACAGTCAGCTCTTCAGGTTCAGGACGCTCAAGGAGCGGGCACCTGCCCGTACGGTAAACGTAACTATGTCGATCATGCAGGCAATCAGGACCTTCTTCTTCTACCTGTTGCTGGGCACCAGCTCGCTGTTGTGGTGCACGTTGAGTTTTTTCATTGCGCCTTTTCTGCCGTTCAAAGCCCGCTATCGCTTCATTAACGTCTATTGGTGCCGCTGCGCCATCTGGCTGACCAAGGTGTTCCTGAACATCAAGGTAGAAGTGACTGGCGCCGAAAACGTACCGAAAACCCCCTGCGTGATCATCTCCAACCACCAGAGCACCTGGGAGACGTTCTTTCTGTCGGCGTATTTCGAGCCGATGAGCCAGGTCCTCAAGCGTGAACTGCTGTATGTGCCGTTCTTTGGCTGGGCGATGGCAATGCTGCGCCCGATCGCCATTGACCGCGAAAACCCGAAAGCCGCACTCAGGGAGATTGCCAAGAAGGGCGACGAGTTGCTCAAGGATGGCGTCTGGGTATTGATCTTCCCGGAGGGCACACGCGTGCCTTACGGCCAGGTCGGCAAATTCTCTCGCGGCGGTACTGCACTGGCAGTGAACGCTGATCTGCCTGTGCTGCCGGTCGCGCACAACGCAGGCAAGTACTGGCCTCGCGACGGCTGGGCGAAAAAGCCAGGCACCATTCAAGTGGTGATCGGCGAGCCGATGTACGCAGAGGGCTCAGGCCCACGTGCCATCGCTGCGTTGAATGAGCGCGTTCAGACCTGGAATGAGGATACGCAACGGGCGATGGGCTCGCCTGCTGTACCTGTTGCAACTCCCGAAAAAGTCCCGGCGTGATTTTGTGGATAACCTGTGTACGGTTTTTTTGAAACCGCGCAAAAAGACGATCTAACCTGCTAATTCATATACATATTTTTTCAGGCTATAAAAACCGGAAAAACGTGCATAAGTTTTGATGATGTATCAGAAACCGACCTTTAAAAGGTCGGTTTTTTTATGCGCAACGCGTCGGTGAAGCCTCAAGCCGATATTGCCGTGCAGGCACTCCGAAGCGCTGGCGGAAGACTCTGCTGAAGTAAGCGACATCACTGAATCCCCAACGCCAGGCGATCTCACTGATCTGTCGATTGGCGAGTAATGGCTCGCGCAGGTCACTGGCGCAGCGTTGCAACCGAGAGGCCAGCAGGTAACGTCCGAACGAGGTCTGTTCATCCTGAAACAAGCTGCTGATATAGCGCGTACTGACTCCGAACCGGACGCTGACACTGGCCAGAGACAGTTTTGTATCTGCCAGGTTGGCCTGGATATGATCCTTGATGCGCAGCAGCAAGCCACTGCGTCTTGAACCTAGTGCCTGCCCTTCGACCCGTTCGGACAACGCCATTGCCAGCAAGTCCAGCCCTTGTTCGGTTATCCGCGCCTGTTGTGATTCGCCTACCCGGTTTTCGAGTGCAGCCAGGCCGGTAAAAAAGTCGAAGACCAGTCCATTGAGCGGGTCATCGCGAGACAGTGATAACGCAGTCAGATACTCCAGATTACACAGACGCTGCTGCAGGCTGTTGCGCGGGATTTGCACCACAGTCTGTCTGAATGCACTGTCGAAGTGCAGCCGGTAGGGGCGACGAGTGTCGTAGATGGCAAAGTCGCCGACCTCCAATAGCGCTTCGCGCCCCTCTTGAGAAACCTGCGCCCGGCCTTCAAGCGCCAGACTCACCAATACGAACTCGTCGTCACTACGCGAAATACTCGAGGTATCTCGGACGACTGTCTGACTGCAGGCCTGCACCTCTACCAAGGCCAGTCCTGCAATGCTGTGCGAGCGCAAACGACCGTGGAAATTTTGTCGATCCGAGAAGGCACATTCCAGCGGCACGAAGGTACTGCACACCACTTCCTGCCAGAACTCTGCTCGTTCCTGCACAGCAATACTGTTGGTGTCGAAATAAATGCTCATCGCGTTCAACCTGCATTTCGATGCGTCAAGCCAACCGCCATGCAAGTCTGAAACCATTCCTGTCGGCCTGTCCGTTCCAGTCAAAAAGCCGTTCCTTTTCGTCCTAATACCGTCGCCAGAAAAGCCCATAGCCTATGGCCATCCAACAGCCACATGAGTTTTTGACGATGAAAGAGCCCTTGAAAGTCGCCTGTGTACAGGCCGCGCCGGTATTTCTGGATCTGGACGCCACCGTAGACAAGACCATCGCCCTGATGGAGCAGGCGGCAGCCGCCGGAGCCCGCCTGATGGCATTCCCCGAAACGTGGATTCCGGGCTATCCGTGGTTTTTGTGGCTGGACGCACCGGCTTGGAACATGCCACTGGTGCAGCGCTATCACCAGCAGTCTCTGGTACTGGACAGCCCCCAGGCCCGGCGTATCAGCGATGCGGCTCGCCATCTCGGTCTCTATGTGGTGCTGGGTTACAGCGAGCGACACAAAGCGTCGCTGTATATCGGTCAGTGGATCATCGACGATCGCGGTGAAACGGTTGGCGTGCGTCGCAAGCTCAAGGCTACCCATGTAGAACGTACGATGTTCGGCGAAGGCGACGGCGCCTCATTGCGTACGTTTGAAACGCCTGTCGGCGTTCTGGGGGCGCTTTGCTGCTGGGAGCACCTGCAACCGCTTTCCAAGTACGCCATGTATGCGCAGAACGAACAGATCCACGTCGCCGCCTGGCCGAGCTTCAGCCTGTACCGCAGTGCCACAAGCGCCTTGGGACCAGAGGTCAATACTGCGGCTTCGCGGGTTTATGCCGCAGAGGGGCAGTGCTTCGTCCTCGCACCCTGTGCAATCGTTTCCTCTGAAATGATCGAGATGCTCTGCGACAGTGACGCCAAGCGCAGCCTGTTGCAGGCCGGTGGCGGGCACGCACGCATTTTCGGTCCGGACGGAAGTGATCTGGCAACTCCGCTGGGCGAACATGAGGAAGGCCTGCTCTACGCAACACTTGATCCAGCCGCATTGACCTTCGCCAAGGTAGCAGCCGACCCGACTGGACATTACTCACGTCCCGACGTCACTCGTCTGATGTTCAATCCGAATCCCAACCCATGTGTAGTCGATCTACCAGGCCTGCCGATCAGCAGCGAGTGCATCGAGCTGTTTCAGCCTGACATCGCGCTGGAGGTGTGACATGCACTCAGCCATTCCTGAACAGCTGCGCAAGCCACGTAAGCTGAACAGCAATCTGCCCGAGGGCTATCAACCACCTTTTCCTGCATGGTCCGCGCGTTTCGATCCGCTGGCAGGGCAGGTGGTGATGGCTTATTTCGGCGTCCAGTCCTTGCATCCGGTAGGTCTGCCAGAACTGGCAGCGATAACCACTCGGTTCGATAGCGACTCAGGACCGCGGTATTGGGACAGCGCACGTTGCGTGGACGCCGATGGTTTCCATACCTGCATAGCCATCGCTTACTGGCACGACGTGGACGCTTTCAATCAGTGGCGCAACAGCTCGGGTTTCGCGCTCTGGTGGCAAGACCCGGCTCGTGAAACCGGGCCACTGGGATGGTTCCTCGAGGTCGTCTGCCCGAGTGCCGAGCGTTTTGAAACATTGTTTTCCGCGCCGGATGTACCTGAAGGCGTTACGCATCTGGCCAGTCACATGAGTGAACCTATTCAGGAACACGCGTACTGGGGCAGTTCCCGCGATCGTATCCCTCTGGCCCAGACCGATGCACTGACAGGCAGCAGCAATCCTTCCAGTGCGAACGCGCTGTGCGTCGGCAGGGTGCGTATGTCGGGGCGCGATAACCTGTGCCTGATTCGATCCGGACAGGACTGGAGCAGCACCACCGGACAGGAACGCGATATGTATCTGAACGACATACAACCCGTGCTACAGCGCGGCATGACGTTTCTGCGCGACGAAGGCGCCACTGTCGGCTGCCTGAGCTGTCGCTTCATGCAAGCGCTGGACAGCGACACCGGCGAACCCTTGGAGAAGAGTTTTGGCCTCGCCTGGTTCGATGACCTGAGTAACCTGGAGCGCTGGGCAAAGACTCATCCCACTCATGTGGCGATCTTCGGCGGCTTCATGCAGTACGTACAGACCCTTAACTTTCAGGTCCAGTTGCGCCTCTACCACGAGATCGCAGTGATCCCCAGTGAGGCCCAGTATTTCGAATACCTCAACTGCCATCCCGGCAGTGGCTTGCTCAGCCGCTGATACGCATCATCCTTGAGGAAGCAGATCATGCAACGACTCACCCTGATTACCCGTTCAGCGCTGGCCATCTCTACCTTGCCGTGTTGGTCGACCACCACCCATGCGCTGGAAATCACCGCAGGCGATTATGAGCCGCTACCTGCCGGCATCAACGCTTTGCTGGTTTATGCACAGCATGCCGAAAGCTCGGACTTCTACAGCAACGGTCACAAGGTCTCGGACGATTTTCGGCTCAAGACCGATGTCAGCCTGCTTCGCTATATCCACTCGTTTGCGCTGGGCAACAACGCGGTGATAGAGCCACAGTTCATCCTGCCTTATGGACATCTGAAGGCTGGTGGTGAGGCAAGCGCACTTGGCCAGACTACCGGCACTGGTGATCTGATTCTAGGCGCACCGGTAAAGTGGACCTTGGCCACCGACAATAAGGATGTCTTTTCCGTGGCGCCTTACCTTTATTTGCCTACCGGCAGTTACGAAAACGACGACGCACTCAATCTGGGTGAAAGCCGCTGGCGGCTCTTGTTGCAAGCTGCCTATATCCACCATTTCAATGCAAGATGGGCGCTGGACACCGCTGCGGATGTGTCATGGTTCAGCCATAACGATGATTACGGTCCAGGCAGTAATACACTGGAACAGAAGGCCCGTTACGAATACCAGGCTTACCTGAGCTACAACCTTTCGCCGCAAACCCGGTTTGCCGTGGGTGGGGGTTATATCGATGGCGGTGAAAACCGGGTGGGTGGCGTCAGCCAGGATGATCGGCTGAGCACTGCCTATCTGCGTTTGAGTGCTACTCATATGCTGACCCCGACGATTCAGGTCCAGGCCGTACTCGGCAAGGATCTGGAAGTGGAAGAGGGGTTCCGGGAGAAGGCACGTTTGAATCTGCGATTGGCGAAACTGTTTTAGAGCACAAACAAAAACCCCGGCTTTCGCCGGGGTTGATGTTTGCTCATACGCTCATCAGAAGTCCAGGTTGGATACTGCCAGCGCATTACTCTCGATGAAGTCACGACGTGGCTCGACCGCATCACCCATGAGGGTATTGAAGATCTGGTCAGCGCCAATGGCGTCTTCGATGGTTACTTTCAGCATGCGACGCACACTCGGGTCCATGGTGGTTTCCCACAGTTGGTCCGGGTTCATCTCACCCAGACCTTTGTAGCGCTGGATGGTGTGGCGCTTGGTGCTTTCGGCCATCAGCCAGGCAAGGGCTTCCTTGAACTCGGTGACGGGCTTCTTGCGCTCGCCACGTTGCACGTAGGCACCTTCTTCCAGAAGCGTGCTGATCTGCGCGCCCAGAGCGGTAACGGTCTTGTAGTCGTTGCTGCCGAAGAAGTCGCGGTTGAAGGTGACGTAGTTCGACAGGCCGTGGGAGATCAGTTCGACCTCTGGCAGCCAGACGTTACGTTCACGGTCTTCACGCAGGCTGGCCTTGTAGACCAAACCTGACTTCTCACCGGTACGCAGACGCGCGTCGAACAGTGCCAGCCAGGCCTGCATGCCCTCGTGATCAGACAGCTGCTCGAGCGTGATCGGCGGCAGGTAGACGAAGTGCTCGGTCAGTTCCTGTGGGTACAGACGCGACAGGCGCTTGAGCGTCTTCATGACCATGCGGAAGTCATTGACCAGCTTCTCCAGCGCGGTACCGGAGATACCCGGAGCCGATTCGCTAAGGTGAAGGCTGGCGTCTTCAAGGGCCGATTGGGTCATGTATTCTTCCATGGCCTCGTCGTCCTTGATGTACTGCTCCTGCTTGCCTTTCTTGACCTTGTACAGTGGCGGCTGAGCGATGTAGATGTAGCCACGCTCGATCAGCTCGGGCAACTGACGGAAGAAGAAGGTCAGCAGCAAGGTACGGATGTGCGAGCCGTCGACGTCAGCATCGGTCATGATGATGATGTTGTGATAACGCAACTTGTCGATGTTGTACTCTTCACGGCCAATACCGCAGCCCAGCGCAGTGATCAAGGTGCCCACTTCCTGCGAAGAGATCATCTTGTCGAAACGCGCTTTTTCAACGTTCAGGATCTTGCCCTTGAGCGGCAGGATGGCCTGGGTTCTACGATTACGCCCCTGCTTGGCTGATCCGCCAGCAGAGTCCCCTTCCACCAGGTACAGTTCGGAGAGGGCAGGGTCTTTTTCCTGGCAGTCCGCCAGTTTGCCGGGCAGACCAGCGATATCCAGCGCCCCTTTACGACGAGTCATCTCACGCGCCTTGCGCGCAGCTTCGCGGGCACGGGCTGCGTCGATCATCTTGCCGACAACTGCTTTGGCTTCGTTCGGGTTTTCCAACAGGAAGTCGGAGAAGTACTTGCCCATTTCCTGTTCGACAGCCGTTTTGACTTCAGACGAAACCAGCTTGTCCTTGGTCTGCGAGCTGAACTTCGGATCAGGCACCTTGACCGAAATGATCGCAGTCAGACCTTCACGCGCATCGTCGCCAGTAGTCGCGACCTTGTGCTTCTTGGCCAGACCTTCCTGCTCGATGTAGTTGTTCAGGTTACGCGTCAGCGCAGAACGGAAACCCACCAGGTGAGTACCGCCATCACGCTGCGGAATGTTGTTGGTGAAACACAGCAGGTTCTCGTTGAAGCTGTCGTTCCACTGCAGCGCAATCTCGACACCAATGCCGTCGTCGCGTTGAATATTGAAGTGGAACACCTGATTGACCGGCGTCTTGTTGGTGTTCAGGTATTCAACGAATGCACGCAGACCACCTTCATATTTGAACAGCTCTTCCTTACCGCTACGTTCGTCCTTGAGGACAATGCCGACACCGGAGTTAAGGAAGGACAGTTCGCGAATACGCTTGGCCAGGATGTCCCAACTGAAGTGGATATTCTTGAACGTTTCAGCGGAAGGCTTGAAGTGGATCTGGGTGCCCGTGGTGTCACTTTCACCGACGATTTTCATCGGTTCCTGTGGAACACCATGCACGTAAGTCTGCTCCCAGATCTTGCCGCTGCGACGAACCGTCAGCAACAGAATTTCTGAAAGGGCGTTAACAACAGATACACCTACACCGTGCAAACCGCCGGATACCTTGTAGGAGTTGTCATCGAACTTACCGCCAGCGTGGAGCACGGTCATGATGACCTCGGCTGCCGACACGCCTTCTTCTTTATGCACGTCTACCGGAATACCGCGGCCGTTGTCGCGCACGGTGATAGATTCGTCTGGATGGATGATGATGCTGATGTCGTCGCAATGGCCTGCCAATGCTTCGTCGATCGAGTTATCAACCACCTCGAACACCATGTGGTGCAGACCGCTGCCATCGTCTGTATCACCGATGTACATTCCGGGACGCTTGCGTACGGCATCAAGTCCTTTCAGCACCTTAATGCTGGACGAGTCGTACGTTTGGTTTTCGCTCATGCAATCACTCCCGATGGTCGTGGGTCTGGGTGATACGGCCTTGTTCCACGTGGAACAAAGCGACTGGCGTTTCCGTCTGCCAGCCTTCCCTCAAAAATTCTTGATCTACACAGGTGATAAACACCTGGCAGCGTAATTCTTCCAGCAAGCGGCAAAGTGCGCGTCGATGGTTGTCATCCAGTTCGGAGGGCAAATCATCTACCAGGTAAATACACTGGCCTCGACGGACCTGGCTGACCAGATGTCCCTGAGCAATACGCAGTGCACAGACCACCAGCTTTTGCTGACCGCGAGACAGAATATCTGCCGCATTATGCGCGCCTAATCTAAGGCGCAGGTCAGCTCGCTGTGGCCCGGCCTGGGTGTGGCCCATTTGCTGGTCGCGGTGGAGGGAAGAGGCAAGCACTGTACTTAGCTCTTTTTCCTTGTCCCATCCCCGGTAGTAGCTCAGGGTCAAACCTTCAAGCTCGACAAGTTCGCTCAAAGTCTGTTCAAAGACTGGCTTTAATGCCTTGATATACGCCCGGCGGAACTCGTCGATCTCGTCACTCGCCGAGCACAGCTCACGGTCCCATGCCGCCTGTGAAGCGGCGTCAAGTGTACCATGCCGAAGCCACGAGTTTCGCTGCTTGAGGGCCTTCTGCAGGCGCTGCCACGTGGCCATAAAGCGAGGTTCCACGTGGAACACTCCCCAATCCAAAAATTGCCTGCGTATCTTCGGCGCGCCTTCCAGCAGTCTAAAGCTGTCAGGGTTGATGAGCTGCAGCGGCAGAATTTCCGCAAGCTGGGCGGCGCTTCTGGCGTTCTGCCCGTCGATACGAATCTGGAACTCACCTTGGCGATCGCGTGAAACACCCAGATTGCTGTGTCCACCTTGTGCCAGATCGACCTGACCGAAGACCGTACATGAAGGCTGCTCGTACTGGATGACGGGCAGCAAGCGACTGCTGCGAAACGAGCGGGCGATACCCAGCAGATGGATAGCTTCCAGCACGCTGGTTTTGCCACTGCCGTTAGCGCCGTAGAGGATATTGATACGCGGGGAGGGGGAGAGGGTCACCGGGTGCAGATTGCGCACCCCGGTGACCGAGACGCGACTAAGAGACATCTAGGTTGCGCTGGACATGAAGTTACAGACGCATCGGCATGACGACGTAGGCGGAATCGTCGTTATCGGACTCTTGCACCAAGGCGCTGCTGTTGGAGTCGGACAGAATCAAACGCACCTGTTCGGTCGTCATGACGCCCAGCACGTCAAGCAGGTAGCTCACGTTGAAACCGATCTCCAGCGAGTCACCGTTGTACTCGACGCTGATTTCTTCTTCCGCTTCTTCCTGCTCGGGGTTGTTGGCCTGAATCTTCAATTGACCACTGGCCAGTTGCAGACGGATGCCACGGTACTTCTCGTTGGACAGAATCGCCGTCCGGCTGAACGCCTCACGCAGTGCCTGACGATCACCGAGCACCAGCTTGTCACCACCTTTAGGCAGCACTCGCTCGTAGTCAGGGAACTTGCCATCCACCAGTTTGGAAGTGAAGGTGAATTCGCCAGTGGTCGCACGGATGTGATGCTGACCCAGAACGATGCTGACCATACCGTCCTGCTCGGTCAGCAGGCGCGCCATTTCGAGAATACCTTTACGTGGAACGATGACCTGATGACGATCAGCATGTTCGATATCGGCAGACATAGAGCACATCGCCAGACGATGGCCATCGGTAGCCACGGCGCGCAAAATGCCCGCACTCACTTCCAGCAACATACCATTGAGGTAGTAACGAACGTCCTGCTGGGCCATTGCAAAGCTGGTGCGCTCGATCAAGCGGCGCAGTTTGCTCTGCACCAGGTTGAACGTCAGCGAACCCGGGCCTTCTTCGACGGTCGGGAAGTCATTGGCGGGCAAGGTAGAAAGGGTGAACCGGCTACGCCCCGCCTTGACGATCAGCTTCGAGTCGTCGAGCTTGATATCGATCAGCGCGTCGTTGGACAGGCTTTTGCAAATGTCCATGAGCTTGCGCGCAGGAACCGTGATCTCTCCAGGTTCGGCGGGCTCTTCCAGCTGGACGCGGCCAACCAGTTCGACTTCCAGATCCGTACCGGTCAGCGACAGTTGCTGACCTTCTACGACCAGGAGCACATTGGAAAGAACCGGCAAGGTCTGGCGGCGTTCGACGACGCCGGCGACCAATTGCAGGGGTTTCAACAGGGCTTCGCGTTGAATGGTGAAATGCATGGTCTAGTCCCTTGCCTTGATGAGCTGCACTGGCGTTATCACGTAGTCAGAGTGCGCAGCAGGTTCTTGTAGTCCTCGCGGATATCCGCATCGGATTCCTTGAGCTCGTTGATCTTTCGGCACGCGTGCAAGACGGTCGTGTGGTCACGGCCACCAAACACGTCACCGATTTCCGGAAGACTGTGGTTGGTGAGTTCCTTGGAGAGCGCCATCGCGACCTGGCGAGGCCGGGCGACGGAGCGGGAACGACGCTTGGACAGCAGATCGGAGATCTTGATCTTGTAGTACTCGGCGACGGTGCGCTGAATGTTATCCACACTGACCAGCTTGTCCTGTAACGCCAGCAAGTCCTTCAGCGACTCGCGAATCAGCTCGATGGTGATGTCGCGGCCCATGAAGTGCGAGTGAGCGATGACGCGCTTGAGCGCACCTTCCAGCTCTCTGACGTTGGAGCGAATGCGCTGGGCAATGAAGAACGCTGCGTCATGAGGCAGATCGACCTTGGCCTGATCTGCTTTTTTCATGAGGATCGCGACGCGGGTTTCCAGCTCCGGAGGCTCGACGGCAACCGTCAGGCCCCAGCCGAAACGCGACTTGAGTCGTTCTTCAAGGCCTTCGATTTCCTTGGGATAGCGGTCGCTGGTCAGAATGACCTGCTGTCCGCCTTCCAGCAGCGCGTTGAACGTGTGGAAAAACTCTTCCTGCGAGCGTTCCTTGCGGGCGAAAAACTGGATGTCATCGATCAGCAGTGCATCGACTGAACGGTAGAAACGCTTGAACTCGTTGATTGCATTGAGCTGCAAGGCCTTGACCATATCTGCGACGAAGCGCTCCGAATGCAGGTACACGACCTTGGCATTCGGATTCTTCTTCAGCAGGTGGTTACCTACTGCGTGCATCAAGTGAGTTTTACCGAGACCGACACCGCCATAAAGGAACAGCGGGTTGTAGCCATGCTTGGGGTTGTCGGCAACCTGCCAGGCCGCAGCGCGTGCCAGCTGGTTGGACTTACCCTCGACGAAATTCTCGAACGTGAACGTACGGTTCAGGTAACTGGTGTGCTTGAGCGCGCCTTCTACCTGAACGGTACGCTGTTCTGCGCGAGCGGGCGCCTGTTGCGAGCTGGCACCTGCCATCGGATCAAAGCTGTCACGCGACGGTTCGTCGTGTGCTGCAACGTTCTGAACAGGTGCCGGCGTCGCCACGGCAGCAACCGGAGCAGCCGTGGCAGGAGCCGGTGCCGAGACGCTGCTGACCGAATTGGCAGACAGTGCCTGGGACGCTGCGGCGGCCAATGGCGCATTCGGAGCGGCACGGGGTGCGGAGCTGCGCTTGCTTCCTATTAATAAGGAAAGAGCAGGGGCCATCCCTTGACCGTGTTCGCCGAGAAGCTCAAGCAAACGACCGAGGTATTTTTCGTTGACCCAATCGAGAACAAAACGATTTGGTGCGTACACACGCAACTCGTCGCCTTCGGCTTCGACCTGTAGCGGACGGATCCAAGTGTTGAATTGCTGGGCAGGCAGCTCATCGCGCAAAAGCTCCACGCACTGCTGCCAAAGTTCCACTGACACGGATATCCCCTGAGTTGAAAGCCGGTGAGGCAAAAACAGCCGCCATTGTAACGACCCAGAGGCGACTTATCCACATGTAGGTTGCTCACAGAGAGCTATAAATCAACGATTTATGCATGAAGCAGACGACAAACGGTCAACACATAAGCTCTGTGGATAACCCATCTTCAGCCCATTGCATAAGTCAGGCGTAAACTCTGTGCATAACTCGCCTGTGGATAAAAAGGCGTTCCATGCACAGCTTTTCCGAAGGTCCGGCACAGGCAGGGCACCGCTTCTCGACAACCTTTCTGACCTCTGTACACATTGAATAACAAGGGCTGTAAGATGTTATCCACAGAAAGGCGCTGCGTAAGAGTTATAAGCTTTATAAAGAAGCTTTAAATACTCTCTTCTTTTTATTTCTATAACCGGAGCGGGTTAGCGTAGCGGTGAACGAAAGGAAGAGGGCGCCCAGCTATAAAAAGATGCCTATGAAGAAAAGCTGGTTGGAAATTGACCTGCGAGCCTGCTTTCTCTAGAATCCCCGGTCTCTTAAAACGGGGGCCATTCCGGCCCGTAGTGGACGAACCAGGTAACACGCCATGAAACGTACTTTCCAACCCAGCACTATCAAGCGCGCCCGCACCCACGGTTTCCGTGCACGCATGGCCACCAAAAACGGCCGCGCAGTTCTTTCGCGTCGTCGTGCCAAAGGCCGTAAGCGTCTGGCAGTTTGATAAATCGGCACAGGAGGTGAGTCGAGACTTCAGTCGGGAAAAGCGTTTGCTCACTCCCCGGCATTTCAAGGCAGTCTTTGACTCCCCTACCGGCAAGGTTCCGGGGAAAAATCTCCTGCTCCTTGCGCGCAACAACGACCTCGATCATCCCCGCCTGGGGCTTGTGATAGGTAAAAAGAGCGTGAAGCTCTCCGTCGAGCGCAATCGTTTGAAACGCCTGATGCGCGAATCATTTCGCCAACACCAAGACAGTTTGGTCGGTTGGGATATCGTTATCGTCGCGCGCAAAGGCTTGGGTGACGTAGAAAACCCTGAACTGATTCAGCATTTCGGCAAGCTCTGGAAACGTCTGGCGCGTAGCCGACCCATTCCGGAAGAAAAATCCGAACCTGCAGGGGTAGACAGTCCAGATGCGTAAACTGGCACTCGTTCCGATCCAGTTCTATCGCTATGCCATTAGCCCGCTGATGGCCAGTCACTGTCGTTTCTACCCCAGTTGCTCCTGCTACGCGTATGAAGCCATCGAAAATCATGGCCTTTTGCGCGGTGGCTGGCTGTCAATTCGTCGTCTTGGTCGCTGTCACCCGTGGAATCCCGGTGGTTATGACCCGGTTCCAGCTATCCCCACCTCCCGTTCTTCTTCGATGGCCGAGTAATCATGGATATTAAACGCACGATCCTGATCGTCGCCCTGGCAATCGTGACCTACGTCGGGGTTCTGAAATGGAACCAAGACTATGGCCAGGCTGCCATGCCGACCCAGAATGTTGCAGCCAGCAGCACCGCACCGGGTATTCCGGACACGGCCGCTGGTACTAATGGTTCTGCAAGTGCCGATGTTCCAAGCGCAAGCGCTACTGCCAATACGGCTGCAGCACCTCTTGAAACTCCGGCCGTAGCCAGCAAAGACCTTATCCACGTCAAGACCGATGTGCTCGATCTGGCGATCGATCCGGTGGGTGGCGACGTCGTTCAGCTTCGTTTGCCTCTGTACCCGCGTCGTCAGGATCGTCCTGACGTTCCGTTCCAGTTGTTCGACAACGGCGGCGAGCGTACTTTTCTGGCACAAAGCGGCCTGACCGGGACCAATGGTCCGGATGCACGCGCTGCCGGTCGTCCGGTTTACACCTCCACACAAAAGACTTATCAACTGGCTGATGGCCAGGACGCGATGGTCGTGGATCTGAAATTCTCGGAAAACGGCGTCAATTACATCAAGCGCTTCACCTTCAAGCGCGGTCTGTACGATCTGGTCATGACTTACGTTGTGGATAACCAGAGCGCACAACCCTGGTCCGGTAATCTGTTCGCGCAATTGAAGCGCGATGCGAGCTCCGATCCTTCTTCGACGACTGCTACTGGCACCGCTACCTACCTGGGCGCTGCCCTGTGGACTGCGGCCGAGCCGTACAAGAAAGTGTCGATGAAAGATATCGACAAGGGCCAGGTCAAGGAAACTGTCCAGGGCGGTTGGGTTGCATGGCTGCAGCACTACTTCGTGACTGCGTGGATTCCCGATCACAATGCCACCAACGCTGTTCAGACCCGCAAAGATAGCCAGGGCAACTACATCATCGGCTTCACCAGCCCGACTCTCTCGGTTGCACCCGGTGCACAAGGTGAAACCAGCGCTACCCTGTATGCAGGTCCGAAAAGCCAGGCGGTACTCAAAGAGTTATCCCCAGGTCTGGAGCTGACCGTCGATTATGGTTTCCTGTGGTTCATTGCCCAGCCTATCTTTTGGCTGCTGCAACATATCCACGCCATCCTCGGCAACTGGGGCTGGTCGATCATTGTCCTGACCATGCTGATCAAAGGCCTTTTCTTCCCGCTTTCCGCAGCCAGCTACAAGTCGATGGCACGCATGCGCGCCGTGGCTCCGAAGCTTGCATTGCTGAAAGAGCAGCATGGCGATGATCGTCAGAAGATGTCCCAGGCAATGATGGAGCTGTACAAGAAAGAGAAGATCAACCCGCTGGGTGGATGCTTGCCGATTCTTGTACAAATGCCGGTTTTCCTTTCGCTGTACTGGGTACTCCTGGAAAGCGTGGAAATGCGTCAGGCACCGTGGATCCTGTGGATAACCGACCTGTCGATCAAGGACCCGTTCTTCATCCTGCCGATCATCATGGGCGCGACCATGTTCATCCAGCAGCGTTTGAACCCGACTCCACCGGACCCGATGCAGGCCAAGGTCATGAAAATGATGCCGATCATTTTCACGTTCTTCTTCCTGTGGTTCCCTGCCGGTCTGGTTCTGTACTGGGTTGTGAACAACACCCTGTCGATCGCTCAGCAGGCTTACATCACTCGCAAGATCGAAGCGGCTACCAAGAAAGCAGCTGTCTGATCTAACCTGTGAATAAGTTCTACAAGACGCCCCCTCGTGGGGCGTTTTGCTATCCGTCATTTGTCCGGGAGCCGGAGCATGAACGTTCCTCGTGAAACCATTGCCGCCATCGCCACAGCCCAGGGGCGGGGCGGTGTTGGTATTGTCAGGGTGTCAGGTCCTCTGGCGGGCAGGGCCGCCGAAGCCATTATCGGTCGGACCCTCAAGCCACGATTTGCCCATTACGGACCTTTTGTCGATGATGCCGGACAGGTACTCGATGAAGGGATCGCGCTGTATTTTCCGGGACCCAACTCGTTCACCGGCGAGGACGTGCTGGAACTTCAGGGCCACGGCGGTCCCATCGTTCTGGACATGCTGCTGCAGCGCTGCCTGCAACTGGGCAGCAGACTGGCTCGTCCGGGCGAGTTCAGTGAGCGCGCCTTTCTCAATGACAAGCTGGATCTTGCCCAGGCAGAAGCCATTGCCGACCTGATTGAGGCGAGTTCTGCACAGGCAGCGCGCAATGCACTGCGCTCTTTGCAGGGTGCTTTTTCGCGGCGTGTGGATAACTTGACCGAGAAATTGATCAGCCTGCGCATCTATGTGGAAGCTGCAATCGACTTCCCCGAAGAGGAAATCGACTTCCTTGCCGATGGCCACGTTCTGAACATGCTCGATGACGTACGTGCCGAGTTATCCACAGTGTTGCGTGAAGCCGGGCAGGGTGCCCTGTTACGCGACGGCATGACCGTAGTGATTGCCGGACGCCCCAATGCGGGCAAATCCAGTCTGCTGAATGCTTTGGCGGGCAGGGAGGCGGCAATTGTCACCGAGATCGCCGGCACAACCCGCGATGTACTGCGTGAACATATCCACATAGACGGAATGCCCTTGCACGTCGTCGACACTGCAGGGCTGCGGGATACTCAAGACCAGGTGGAAATGATCGGCGTGCAGCGCGCACTCAAGGCCATCGGCGAAGCTGACCGGATTCTGCTGGTGGTGGATGCGACCGCTCCGGAGGCAGCAGACCCGTTCGCACTGTGGCCGGAATTCCTCGAGCAGCGCCCGGACCCGTCGAAAGTCACGCTGATCCGCAACAAGGCAGATCTGAGTGGAGACCCCGTCGATCTGCAAACCAGCGTAGATGGCCACGTCACCATCAGCCTGAGCGCCAGGTCTGGTGGCGAAGGGCTTGAACTGCTGCGCGAGCATCTCAAGGCCTGCATGGGCTATGAACAAACCTCGGAAAGCAGCTTCAGCGCGCGTCGACGCCACCTTGAAGCGCTGCGCCATGCCAGTGACTCTCTGGAACACGGCAGAGCTCAACTCACCCTGGCGGGGGCCGGAGAGCTGCTGGCCGAAGACCTGCGTCAGGCACAGCAAGCGCTTGGCGAGATCACCGGCGCATTCAGTTCCGACGACCTGCTTGGCAGAATCTTCTCCAGCTTCTGCATAGGCAAGTAAACCTTCTGGCATGGCATGGCCCGGCCTGGGTCATGCCTTCAAGTACCACGAGACGCCTCTTTCAGCTGGAGTGTTATCCACATATTCGGCTTTTTCCTCCTTTAACTTTGCTTCGACACCTGAATCTGACCAACAGAAATGCCTGAGGGAAGGATTTTCTGTGCCTGATTTTTGATGAAGAGCCGGTTTTTTGTGGATTAAGCCCTGTGAATAACTGCCCTTTAGCTCGGTGGGTAAGCAGGGTGCAAACCTGAAGATAAATGCCCCTGTGGACAAGTGGCTATCTTATCAACAGGCTCAGGACGGTTATCCAAACCCCTCATCCCCACATGAACACAGACTTTTGAATCTCTGTACACATTGAAAATAAAGGCTCGTAGAGATCTATCCACAGAAAGGTAGCTCAGTAAGAATAAACATAAAAACAAGGCTTTATAAACTTTCTTTCCTTTTTATTTTCTTTATCCGCGACTTTTCCACAGCTGGTTAAATTTTGTCCAACGGGTTTCATTCATGTGGGGTAAGTCCCTATACTTGTCAGCTATCCCAATTTCTCATCGACAACAGGCACGAGGTGCGTGGTGGATTTCCCTTCCCGTTTTGAAGTGATCGTCATCGGTGGCGGTCATGCCGGTACCGAGGCCGCACTGGCGTCGGCACGCATGGGTGTCAAAACCCTGTTGCTGACCCACAACGTGGAAACACTCGGCCAGATGAGTTGCAACCCGGCCATCGGTGGTATTGGTAAAAGCCATCTGGTCAAGGAAATCGACGCCTTGGGCGGCGCCATGGCCATGGCTACTGACAAGGGCGGTATCCAGTTCCGCGTGCTGAACAGCCGCAAGGGGCCGGCCGTACGTGCCACCCGTGCGCAGGCAGATCGCGTGCTGTACAAGGCAGCCATTCGTGAAACTCTGGAAAATCAGCCGAATCTGTGGATATTTCAGCAAGCCTGCGATGACCTGATCGTTGAACAGGATCAAGTGCGCGGCGTCGTGACCCAGATGGGTATGCGCATATTTGCCGATTCAGTGGTGTTGACCACAGGTACGTTCCTTGGCGGACTTATCCACATCGGTATGCAAAATTATTCGGGCGGTCGGGCAGGTGATCCTCCTTCGATCGCATTGGCGCAAAGACTGCGTGAACTGCCGCTGCGCGTCGGCCGCCTGAAAACCGGGACCCCGCCACGGATTGACGGACGTTCTGTGGATTTTTCGGTGATGACCGAGCAACCAGGTGACACACCGATTCCGGTCATGTCGTTCCTGGGCAACAAGGAACAGCATCCGCCGCAGGTCAGTTGCTGGATTACGCACACCAACGCGCGGACTCACGAAATCATTGCGTCCAACCTCGATCGCTCGCCGATGTATTCGGGCGTGATCGAAGGTATTGGTCCGCGTTACTGCCCGTCGATCGAAGACAAGATCCACCGGTTTGCCGACAAGGAAAGCCATCAGGTCTTCATCGAGCCGGAAGGATTGACCACGCACGAGCTGTACCCGAACGGTATCTCCACGTCGTTGCCATTCGATGTGCAACTGCAGATCGTCCGGTCGATTCGCGGCATGGAGAATGCACACATCGTTCGTCCTGGTTACGCCATCGAATATGACTATTTCGACCCGCGTGATCTGAAATACAGCCTGGAAACCAAGGTCATCGGCGGTCTGTTCTTCGCAGGCCAGATCAACGGCACGACCGGTTATGAAGAGGCCGGTGCCCAGGGTTTGCTGGCCGGGACCAATGCCGCGCTGCGCGCACAGGGTCGAGACAGCTGGTGCCCGCGTCGCGATGAAGCGTACATCGGCGTTCTGGTCGACGACCTGATCACGCTCGGTACGCAAGAGCCTTACCGGATGTTCACCTCCAGGGCCGAATACCGTTTGATCCTGCGCGAAGACAACGCTGATTTGCGACTCACCGAAAAAGGCCGCGAACTGGGCCTGGTCGACGACGCCCGCTGGGCCGCGTTCTGCACCAAGCGTGAAAGCATCGAGCTGGAAGAGCAGCGTTTGAAAAGTACCTGGGTACGTCCCGGTACCGAGCAGGGCGATGCGATTGCTGCACACTTCGGCACGCCACTGACCCACGAATACAATTTGCTCAACCTGCTGACCCGTCCGGAAATCGATTACGCCAGCCTGATTTCAATCACTGGCCAGGGCTGCATCGATCCCCAGGTCGCCGAGCAGGTAGAGATCAAGACAAAATACGCCGGTTACATTGATCGCCAGCAGGACGAAATTGCCCGTCTGCGCGCCAGTGAAGACACCCGTCTGCCGGAAGACATCGATTACGCCGCGATCTCCGGCCTGTCGAAAGAAATCCAAAGCAAGCTGGGGATAACTCGTCCCGAAACACTTGGACAGGCATCGCGTATCCCCGGCGTCACGCCTGCAGCGATATCGCTGTTGATGATCCATTTGAAAAAACGCGGCGCGGGCCGTCAGTTGGAGCAAAGCGCTTGAGTTCTATGGTCACCCCGCAACACGCCCAAGAGTTATCCACCGGTGCCCGGGAATTGGGGATTGACCTCAGCCCGGCACAGCACGAGCAATTGCTGGCGTATCTGGCGTTGTTGATCAAGTGGAACAAGGCCTACAACCTGACTGCGGTACGCAACCCGGACGAAATGGTATCGAGGCATCTGCTCGACAGTCTCAGTGTGGTGCCCTTCATCGAAGGTACGCGCTGGATCGACGTTGGCAGCGGCGGTGGGATGCCCGGCATTCCCATGGCCATCCTGTTTCCGGAGCGCAAAGTGGCGCTGCTGGACAGCAATGGCAAGAAAACCCGGTTTCAGACCCAGGTCAAACTTGAGCTGAAACTGGATAATCTTGAAGTTATCCACAGCCGTGCAGAAAGTTATCAGCCCGAAGTGCCTTTCGACGGGATCATCTCCCGTGCATTCAGCAGCCTGGAAGACTTCACCGGCTGGACGCGTCACATGGGTGACGTCAATACACGCTGGCTGGCAATGAAAGGGCTGCATCCTGACGATGAGCTGGTAGCATTGCCCTCGGATTTTCACCTCGATAGCGCACACGCCTTGACCGTTCCGGGTTGCCAAGGCCAACGCCATCTGCTGATACTGCGCCGCACGGCATGACTGGGAACACAAGCAAGAATGGCTAAGGTATTCGCGATAGCGAACCAGAAAGGTGGGGTCGGCAAGACCACCACATGCATCAACCTCGCCGCATCGCTGGTCGCGACCAAGCGCCGTGTGCTGCTGATCGATCTCGATCCCCAGGGCAACGCGACCATGGGCAGCGGTGTGGATAAACACAACCTGGAAAACTCCGTCTACGACCTGTTGATCGGCGAATGCGATCTGGGCGAGGCCATGCAGTTTTCCGAGCACGGTGGTTATCAACTGCTTCCGGCCAACCGTGATCTGACGGCGGGCGAAGTGGTTCTGCTGGAAATGCAGATGAAAGAGAGTCGTCTGCGCAATGCGCTGGCGCCCATCCGCGAGAATTACGATTACATTCTCATCGACTGCCCACCTTCGCTGTCGATGCTGACCCTGAACGCGCTGGTTGCCGCAGACGGCGTAATTATCCCCATGCAGTGCGAGTACTTTGCACTCGAAGGTCTCAGCGACCTTGTGGATAACATCAAGCGTATTGCTGAACTGCTCAACCCGCAGCTGAAAATCGAAGGCCTGCTGCGCACCATGTATGATCCGCGGCTGAGCCTGATCAACGACGTTTCGGCGCAGCTCAAGGAACACTTCGGCGAGCAGCTGTACGACACCGTGATCCCGAGAAACATCCGTCTGGCCGAGGCACCGAGTTTCGGCATGCCCGTGCTGGCGTACGACAAGTCGTCTCGCGGTGCGCTGGCCTATCTGGCCCTGGCAAGTGAACTGGTTCGTCGTCAACGTCGCGGCGCAAAAACCGCTCAGCCAACCTAAGGAATTCCCATGGCCGTCAAGAAACGAGGTCTCGGACGTGGGTTGGACGCGCTTCTGAGCAGTCCAACCGTCAGTTCGCTGGAAGAACAGGCCGTCAAGGCCCCGCCAAGTGAGTTGCAGCATGTGCCGCTGGACCTGATCCAGCGCGGCAAGTACCAGCCGCGCCGTGACATGGACCCGCAGGCACTCGAAGAGCTCGCGCAGTCGATCAAGTCGCAGGGCGTGATGCAGCCGATCGTGGTGCGTCCTATCGGTGACAACCGCTTCGAGATCATTGCGGGCGAGCGTCGCTGGCGTGCCAGCCAGCAGGCAGGTGTCGAGACGATCCCGGCGATGGTCCGCGATGTACCGGACGAAACCGCGATTGCGATGGCGCTGATCGAGAACATCCAGCGTGAGGACCTCAACCCGATCGAAGAGGCCATGGCGCTGCAGCGCTTGCAGCAGGAGTTTCAACTGACCCAGCAGCAGGTGGCCGATGCCGTCGGCAAGTCGCGAGTCAGTGTCGCCAACCTGTTACGCCTGATTGCCTTGCCGGAGGCCATCAAGACGATGCTGTCTCATGGTGACCTGGAAATGGGCCATGCGCGTGCCTTGCTCGGCTTGGGTGAAGATCGGCAGGTCGAAGGTGCGCGACACGTTGTCGCACGCGGGCTTACCGTGCGCCAGACCGAAGCACTGGTCAGGCAGTGGCTGAGCGGCAAGGCAGAGGCTGCCGAGCCGGTGAAGACCGACCCGGACATCAGCCGCCTGGAACAGCGTCTGGCCGAGCGTCTGGGCTCTGCGGTGCAGATTCGTCATGGTCAGAAGGGCAAAGGGCAATTGGTCATCCGTTACAACTCGCTGGACGAGCTTCAGGGAGTGCTCGCTCACATCCGCTGAAACAATTGCTCTGTAGCGTATAGTCGGAAATCACTACCCGACTGTTGAATAGGGGCTTAACCGCCCCTATACTCTGCGCGCATTTTGTCGGCACAAATTATGCCAAGTTATTGATTATGGCGACCGACATCAAAGGAGCAGTTGCGATGGAATCCCGCATGCCAGACCGCTTGCCGTTCTATCGCCTGGCGGTTTTCCCGCTTTTGCTGGCTCAATTGATCGTGCTGCTCATGGCCGCATTGGTGCTGTGGCAGTGGCAAGGAGTCGTTGCAGGATATTCGGGACTCTGCGGAGGCCTGATAGCCTGGCTACCCAATTTATACTTTGCTCACAAGGCATTCCGGTTTTCCGGGGCCAGAGCAGCGCAAGCCATCGTTCGGTCGTTCTACGCCGGCGAGGCAGGCAAACTGATTTTCACGGCAGTGCTTTTTGCATTGACGTTCGCAGGTGTGAAGCCTTTGGCGCCGCTGGCTGTATTCGGCGTGTTCATGTTGATCCAGGTGGTCAACTGGTTCGCTCCCCTGCTTACGAGAACAAGACTTTCGAGACCTTAGGGCGTTTGAGGCAACCATGGCAGAGCAAACAGCTTCGGGCTATATCCAGCACCACTTGCAGAACCTTACATTCGGGCACCTGCCCAATGGCGAATGGGGCTTTGCCCACACCGCAGCGGAAGCCAAGGAAATGGGTTTCTGGGCCTTCCACGTCGATACCCTCGGCTGGTCGGTTGCGTTGGGTCTGATTTTCGTTCTGATCTTCCGCATGGCGGCCAAGAAGGCAACTTCCGGCCAGCCTGGCGCACTGCAGAACTTCGTCGAAGTGCTGGTCGAGTTCGTCGACGGTAGTGTGAAAGACAGCTTCCACGGCCGCAGCGCGGTCATCGCGCCACTGGCGTTGACCATTTTCGTCTGGGTATTCCTGATGAACGCGGTCGACCTGGTACCGGTGGACTGGATTCCACAGCTGGCGATGATGATCTCGGGTGACTCGCACATTCCGTTCCGTGCCGTTTCGACCACTGACCCGAACGCCACGCTGGGCATGGCCCTGTCCGTGTTCGCACTGATCATTTTCTACAGCATCAAGGTCAAGGGCATCGGCGGTTTCATCGGCGAACTGACCCTTCACCCGTTTGGCAGCAAGAACCTGTTCGTTCAGGCGCTGTTGATCCCGGTCAACTTCCTGCTGGAATTCGTGACGCTGATCGCCAAGCCGATTTCCCTGGCTTTGCGTCTGTTCGGCAACATGTATGCTGGCGAGCTGGTCTTCATTCTGATCGCCGTGATGTTCGGCAGCGGTCTGTTGTGGCTCAGCGGTCTGGGTGTAGTGCTGCAGTGGGCGTGGGCTGTGTTCCACATCCTGATCATCACCCTGCAAGCGTTCATCTTCATGATGCTGACCATCGTCTACCTGTCGATGGCTCACGAAGATAACCATTGAGATTCGTCTCAGGACGCGTCTGATGACCGTCTCGCCACTGGCGAGGCGGTGCCCGCAAGGGCTGATGTAGAAACGATTTTGTTTTACCGCTTCAATTAAAAAAACCTAACCAATACGACGTAAAAGTCGGGAGGAAAGATGGAAACTGTAGTTGGTCTAACCGCTATCGCTGTTGCACTGTTGATCGGCCTGGGCGCACTGGGTACTGCAATCGGTTTCGGCCTGTTGGGCGGCAAGTTCCTGGAAGGCGCAGCGCGTCAGCCGGAAATGGTTCCAATGCTGCAAGTTAAAATGTTCATCGTTGCGGGCCTGCTCGACGCCGTGACCATGATCGGTGTTGGTATCGCTCTGTTCTTCACCTTTGCGAACCCCTTCGTTGGTCAACTCGCTGGCTGATCACTCGAATTTTCGAGTTGATTGGTGTGATGGACAACGAACGAGCGAGGTGTTGGCGTGAACATTAATGCAACCCTGATTGGCCAGTCCGTTGCGTTCTTCATTTTTGTGATTTTCTGCATGAAGTTCGTGTGGCCTCCGGTCATCGCGGCTTTGCACGAACGTCAGAAGAAGATCGCGGATGGACTGGACGCTGCTTCCCGAGCAGCTCGCGACCTGGAGCTGGCCCAAGAAAAAGCGGGTCAACAACTGCGCGAAGCTAAAGCTCAAGCAGCCGAGATCATTGAGCAAGCCAAGAAACGCGGTACCCAGATTGTCGACGAAGCCCGTGAAACGGCACGCGTTGAAGCTGACCGTGTGAAGGCTCAGGCTCAGGCCGAGATCGAGCAGGAACTGAACGGTGTCAAAGATGCCTTGCGCGCCCAGTTGGGTAGCCTGGCAGTCAATGGCGCAGAGAAGATTCTGGGTGCCACAATCGATCAAAACGCGCACGCGGAGCTGGTTAACAAACTGGCTGCTGAAATTTAAGCGAGGGCGATCATGGCAGAACTGACCACGTTGGCCCGACCTTACGCGAAGGCGGCCTTCGAGCATGCGCAGGCCCACCAGCAGCTGGCCAATTGGTCAGCCATGCTCGGCCTGGCTGCTGCGGTGTCGCAAGACGACACCATGCAGCGCATGCTCAAGGCCCCGCGACTGACGAGCGCACAAAAGGCCACCACTTTTATTGAAGTGTGTGGCGAAAAGTTCGATGCCAAGGCACAGAATTTCATTCACGTCGTTGCTGAAAACGACCGCCTCCCGCTCTTGCCGGAGATCGCCGAACTGTTCGACCTGTACAAGGCCGAGCAGGAAAAATCGGTCGATGTGGATGTCACCAGTGCTTTCGCATTGAACCAAGAACAGCAAGACAAACTCGCCAAGGTTCTCAGTGCACGGCTCGGCCGGGAAGTGCGCCTGCATGCTGCGGAGGATGCCTCTCTTATAGGGGGTGTCGTCATCCGCGCCGGCGACCTGGTTATCGATGGCTCAGTTCGTGGCAAGATCGCGAAACTAGCCGAAGCATTGAAATCTTGAGTTTGAAGGGGCAGCAGAGCAATGCAGCAACTCAATCCTTCCGAAATAAGTGAAATCATCAAGGGTCGCATCGACAAGCTCGATGTAACCTCCCAAGCCCGTAACGAAGGCACAGTCGTCAGCGTGTCTGACGGTATCGTGCGGATTCATGGTCTGGCCGACGTAATGTACGGCGAAATGATCGAGTTTCCGGGCGGTGTCTACGGTATGGCGCTGAACCTTGAGCAAGACTCCGTGGGTGCCGTTGTACTGGGCGCTTACACGACTCTGGCTGAAGGCATGAGCGCCAAGTGCACAGGCCGCATCCTCGAGGTTCCGGTGGGTAAGGAACTGCTGGGTCGCGTTGTCGATGCACTGGGTAACCCAGTTGACGGCAAAGGTCCGCTGAACAACACCGAGACCGATGCGGTCGAGAAAGTTGCTCCAGGCGTGATCTGGCGTAAGTCGGTAGACCAGCCTGTACAGACTGGCTACAAGGCTGTCGATGCCATGATTCCTGTCGGCCGTGGCCAGCGTGAGCTGATCATCGGTGACCGTCAGATCGGTAAAACCGCTCTGGCCATCGACGCAATCATCAACCAGAAGAACAGCGGCATCTTCTGCGTCTACGTAGCAATCGGTCAGAAGCAATCGACCATTGCCAACGTTGTTCGCAAGCTCGAAGAGAACGGCGCACTGGCTAACACCATCGTCGTGGCTGCAAGTGCTTCCGAATCCGCAGCGCTGCAGTTCCTTGCACCGTACTCGGGTTGCACCATGGGCGAGTTCTTCCGCGACCGCGGTGAAGACGCGCTGATCGTTTATGACGATCTGTCCAAGCAAGCAGTGGCTTACCGCCAGATTTCCCTGCTGCTGCGCCGTCCACCAGGCCGTGAAGCTTACCCAGGCGACGTGTTCTATCTCCACTCCCGTCTGCTGGAGCGCGCATCGCGTGTTTCCGAAGAATACGTAGAGAAGTTCACCAACGGCGCAGTGACCGGCAAAACCGGTTCCCTGACCGCACTGCCGATCATCGAAACCCAGGCTGGCGACGTTTCCGCGTTCGTTCCGACCAACGTGATTTCCATCACCGACGGTCAGATCTTCCTGGAATCGGCCATGTTCAACTCCGGCATCCGTCCGGCTGTGAACGCCGGTGTTTCGGTATCCCGTGTGGGTGGTGCCGCTCAGACCAAGATCATCAAGAAGCTTTCCGGTGGTATCCGTACCGCTCTGGCTCAGTACCGTGAACTGGCGGCATTTGCCCAGTTCGCTTCTGACCTGGACGAGGCGACCCGCAAGCAACTTGAGCATGGTCAGCGCGTTACCGAGCTGATGAAGCAGAAGCAATACGCACCAATGTCGATCGCTGACATGGCGCTGTCGCTGTATGCCGCTGAGCGTGGGTTCCTGACTGACGTCGAAATCGCCAAGATCGGCAGCTTTGAACAAGCGCTGATTGCTTACTTCAACCGCGATCACGCCGATTTGATGGCGAAGATCAACGTGAAGGGTGACTTCAATGACGAAATCGATTCTGGCATGAAAGCCGGCATCGAGAAGTTCAAGGCCACCCAAACCTGGTAAGCCGCAGCGGGGGCCGCAAGGCTCCCGCTTGCTAACCTGATAGGTGTTACATGGCAGGCGCAAAAGAGATTCGCAGCAAGATTGCGAGCATCAAAAGCACGCAAAAGATCACCAGCGCCATGGAAAAAGTGGCGGTCAGCAAAATGCGCAAGGCTCAAATGCGCATGGCTGCTAGCCGTCCTTACGCGGAGCGCATTCGTCAGGTGATTGGTCATCTGGCAAACGCCAACCCGGAGTACCGCCACCCGTTCATGATCGAGCGCCCTGTTAAGCGCGTCGGTTATGTCGTAGTGAGCAGTGACCGTGGTCTGTGTGGTGGCTTGAATACCAACCTGTTCAAGACTCTGGTCAAGGACATGGCGGTGAACCGTGAAAACGGTGTAGAGATCGATCTGTGCGTGGTCGGCAGCAAAGGTGCGGCATTTTTCCGCAACTTCGGCGGTAACGTCGTCGCTGCGATCAGCCACCTGGGCGAAGAGCCGTCGATCAACGACTTGATCGGCAGCGTCAAGGTGATGCTGGATGCCTACCTGGATGGCCGTATTGATCGCCTGTCCGTGGTATCCAACAAGTTCATCAACACCATGACCCAGCAACCAACAGTGGAGCAATTGATTCCGCTGGTGGCAACCCCGGATCAAGGGCTCAAGCACCACTGGGACTATCTCTACGAACCCGATGCCAAAGAGCTGCTAGACGGCCTTATGGTTCGCTACGTGGAATCGCAGGTGTACCAGGCGGTGGTCGAGAACAACGCAGCTGAACAAGCAGCGCGGATGATCGCGATGAAGAACGCCACAGACAACGCCGGTGATTTGATCAGCGATTTGCAGCTGATCTACAACAAGGCGCGTCAGGCAGCGATCACCCAAGAGATCTCGGAAATCGTCGGCGGCGCTGCCGCGGTTTAACGGTTCAAATATTAGAGGAACCAGCTAATGAGTAGCGGACGTATCGTTCAAATCATCGGCGCCGTGATCGACGTGGAATTCCCACGCGATAGCGTACCGAGTATCTACAACGCGCTGGAAGTTCAGAGCGCGGCAGGAACCACCCTGGAAGTTCAGCAGCAGCTGGGCGACGGCGTGGTTCGTACCATTGCGATGGGCTCCACCGAGGGCTTGAAGCGTGGTCTGGAAGTAACAGACTCTGGCGCAGCCATCTCCGTACCGGTCGGTAAAGCGACGCTGGGCCGGATCATGGACGTGCTGGGCAACCCGATCGACGAAGCTGGCCCGATCGCCACCGAAGAGCGCTGGGGCATTCACCGTCCTGCACCGTCCTTCGCTGAGCAGGCAGGCGGCAACGACCTTCTGGAAACCGGCATCAAGGTTATCGACCTGGTCTGCCCGTTCGCCAAAGGCGGTAAAGTCGGTCTGTTCGGTGGTGCCGGTGTCGGCAAGACCGTAAACATGATGGAACTGATCCGTAACATCGCCATCGAGCACAGCGGTTATTCCGTGTTCGCCGGTGTGGGTGAGCGTACTCGTGAGGGTAACGACTTCTACCACGAGATGAAGGACTCCAACGTTCTGGACAAAGTGGCACTGGTCTACGGTCAGATGAACGAGCCGCCGGGTAACCGTCTGCGCGTAGCACTGACCGGCCTGACCATGGCCGAGAAGTTCCGTGACGAAGGTAACGACGTTCTGTTGTTCGTCGACAACATCTATCGTTACACCCTGGCCGGTACCGAAGTATCCGCGCTGCTGGGCCGTATGCCTTCCGCAGTAGGTTACCAGCCGACCCTGGCTGAAGAGATGGGCACTCTGCAAGAGCGCATCACTTCCACCAAGAATGGTTCGATCACCTCGATCCAGGCCGTATACGTACCAGCGGACGACTTGACTGACCCGTCGCCAGCGACCACGTTTGCCCACTTGGACGCCACCGTCGTACTGTCCCGTGACATCGCTTCCCTGGGTATCTACCCGGCGGTAGATCCACTGGACTCGACTTCGCGCCAGCTGGACCCGAACGTCATTGGCCAGGAACACTACGACACCGCTCGCGGCGTTCAGTACGTGTTGCAGCGCTACAAAGAGCTGAAAGACATCATCGCGATCCTGGGTATGGACGAGCTGTCGGAGACCGACAAGCAGTTGGTTAACCGTGCTCGTAAGATCCAGCGCTTCCTGTCCCAGCCTTTCTTCGTGGCAGAAGTCTTCACCGGTGCTTCGGGTAAATACGTTTCCCTGAAAGACACCATTGCTGGCTTCAAAGGCATCCTCAACGGTGACTACGACCACCTGCCAGAACAAGCGTTCTACATGGTCGGCGGCATCGAAGAAGCGATCGAGAAAGCCAAGAAACTGTAATCCCGGCGCCCGGCAACGGGCGCTATTAGGTTGAGGCAAGCAAATGGCTATGACAGTCCATTGCGACATCGTCAGCGCGGAAGGGGAAATCTTCTCCGGTCTGGTCGAGATGGTGATTGCGCACGGCAACCTGGGTGATATCGGTATCGCTCCAGGCCACGCGCCGCTGATCACTGATCTGAAGCCGGGCCCGATCCGCTTGATCAAGCAGGGTGGGGAAGCCGAGGTGTTCTACATCTCCGGTGGTTTCCTTGAGGTTCAGCCGAACATGGTCAAGGTGCTTGCCGATACTGTGCAACGTGCTGCCGACCTGGATGAAGCTTCTGCTCAGGCTGCCGTACTGGCTGCCGAGAAGGCCCTGAACGAGAAGGGCGCAGATTTCGATTACGGATCTGCAACTGCTCGTCTGGCCGAGGCTGCAGCTCAGCTGCGCACCGTTCAGCAAATTCGCAAGAAGTTCGGCGGCTAACCCCGCTGCACTCGATGCGCGATTGAGAAAAAGGGTAGCCTCGGCTACCCTTTTTCTTTTTTCAGATTTCCTCTTTCAAGTCAGCCCGCCTTCGGTCCGGTTGCCGCTCAGTTGGTAGTCCTATCATGTCTCTCGATATCGTTATTCTCGCTGCTGGCCATGGTACCCGGATGCGGTCCGCGCTGCCCAAGGTCCTGCACCCCGTGGCCGGCAATTCCATGCTGGGTCATGTTATCCACAGCGCGCGCCAGTTATCCCCAAGCGGAATACACGTCGTGATCGGACACGGCGCTGATGCTGTTCGTGAACAGCTGGCAGCCGATGACTTGAATTTCGTGATGCAGGACAAGCAACTCGGTACCGGCCATGCGGTTGCTCAGGCGCTGCCCGCGCTGACGGCTGACACCGTGTTGATTCTTTATGGCGATGTCCCGTTGATCGAAGTAGAGACGCTTTCGCGCCTGCTCAAACTGGTCAACCTGCGGCAACTGGGCCTGTTGACCGTTACGCTGGATGACCCTACCGGTTACGGCCGTATCGTTCGCGATGAGCAGAATCGTGTCTGTGCCATCGTCGAGCATAAGGACGCGAGCGACGCGCAGAAGGCTATCACCGAAGGCAATACCGGAATTCTCGCGGTGCCTGCTGCTCATCTCGCTGACTGGCTGGGGCGGCTGTCCAACAACAATGCCCAGGGCGAGTATTACCTCACCGACGTGATCGCCATGGCAGCTAATGACGGCCTGGTGGTTGCCACAGAGCAACCCCACGACGCGATGGAAGTGCAGGGCGCCAATGATCGCAAGCAGCTTTCCGAGCTGGAGCGTCATTACCAGATGCGTGAAGCCCGTCGTCTGATGGCGGCTGGCGTGACCCTGCGTGACCCTGCGCGCTTCGATGTGCGCGGTGAAGTCAGCGTCGGGCGCGATGTGCTGATCGATATCAATGTGATTCTTGAAGGCAAGGTCGTGATCGAGGATGACGTGGTCATTGGTCCGAACTGCGTCATCAAGGACAGCACCCTGCGCAAGGGTGTCGTCGTCAAAGCCAACAGCCACATCGACGGTGCGATTCTGGGGGAGGGCAGCGATGCCGGCCCGTTTGCACGCCTGCGACCAGGCAGCGTGCTGGGTGCCAAGGCGCATGTGGGTAACTTTGTCGAGCTCAAGAATGCGAACCTAGGCGAGGGGGCCAAGGTTGGCCACCTGACTTATCTTGGTGATGCTGAGGTCGGCGCACGCACCAATATCGGCGCCGGTACCATCACCTGTAACTACGATGGTGCCAACAAGCACAAGACGATGTTGGGTGCAGACGTGTTCATTGGTTCCAACAACTCTCTGGTTGCGCCTGTGGATATCCTGGACGGCGCGACGACTGCAGCTGGCTCGACCATTACGCAAAACGTGCCTGCTGAACAACTCGGCGTAGCCCGCGCCCGCCAGCGCAACGTCGAAGGCTGGAAGCGGCCGGTGAAAATCAGGAAAGACTGAGTTATCCACAGGCCATGATGACCCGCGTGCCAACGCTCAACATTGGCACGCGTCCATAACTATCCACACCTGACACTCAAGCCGGGACGCGGAGCGTCCAGAACTGCATACCCACGCGGAGCATGGGTACGATGATCTTGAGATCACCTCTCGTTCCTCACGCTCCAGCGTAGGAATGCTGTTCGTGACGCTCCGCGTCACACCCCAGGCTCAAAGCCGATGTCACGGGTATCCGGTAGAAATTGCGCCGCCCCATACCGAAACCTTGACCAAAACCAAAAAATAGGTTTTGATTGCCTTCGTTATCTTTCGAAACGAAACTTAAGGCAGTCATGTCGAAGCGCAATACACCGCAGCGTCGCCACAACATTCTCGCCCTGCTCAACGAGCAAGGTGAAGTCAGTGTGGACGACTTGGCTAGACGCTTTGAAACTTCCGAAGTTACGATTCGAAAGGACCTGGCTGCGCTTGAAACCAACGGCCTGCTGTTGCGCCGTTACGGGGGCGCAGTGCCGCTTCCTCACGAGCTTATAAGCGATGGCAGTCAGCCGGTTTCCCGTTACAAACAGGCCATCGCTCGCGCTGCGGTTTCCAGGATTCGCGAGCACGCCAGAATCATCGTCGACAGTGGCAGCACCACGGCGGCATTGATTCCTGAGCTGGGCCAGCAACCCGGCCTGGTGGTCATGACCAATTCCCTGCATGTTGCGCGCGCCCTGACCGAGCTGGAGCACGAACCGGTCCTGTTGATGACGGGCGGAACGTGGGATCCGCACTCGGAGTCTTTTCAGGGGCAAGTCGCGGAGCAGGTACTGCGCTCCTACGACTTCGATCAGCTGTTCATCGGTGCCGACGGCATCGATCTGATTCGTGGCACCACCACCTTCAACGAGCTGCTGGGCTTGAGCCGGGTCATGGCGGAAGTCGCCCGGGAAGTGGTGGTCATGGTCGAAGCCGACAAGGTCGGTCGCAAGATCCCCAATCTGGAACTGCCCTGGAGCAGTATCCACACCCTTATTACTGATGATCGCCTGTCCAGTGAGGCACGCGATCAGATACAGGCCCGCGGCATCAATCTGATTTGTGCTGCTGTCAGCTAGGAGATAACCATGTGTGGAATCGTCGGCGCCGTTGCTGAACGTAATATCACGGCCATTTTGCTCGAAGGCCTCAAGCGCCTTGAATACCGCGGTTATGACAGCGCGGGCGTGGCAGTCTTCAGCAACGAAGGCACCCTTGAGCGCCGCCGTCGCTCTGGCAAGGTCAGTGAGCTGGAACAGGCACTTGCCGGCGAGCCGCTGATCGGTCGTCTGGGCATTGCCCACACGCGTTGGGCGACCCACGGCGCCCCCTGTGAGCGTAACGCCCACCCACACTTCTCGGCCGACACGCTGGCAGTTGTCCACAACGGCATCATCGAGAATCACGAAGCGCTGCGTGAACAGCTGAAAGGCCTGGGTTACGTCTTCGCATCCGATACCGACACTGAAGTCATCGTCCATCTGCTGCACCACAAGCTCAAGGACACCGCCGATCTGGCGGTTGCCCTGAAGGCTGCGGTGAAAGAACTTCACGGTGCTTATGGGCTTGCGGTCATCAATGCCGCGCAGCCGGATCGCCTGCTGGCCGCCCGTAGTGGCAGCCCGCTGGTTGTCGGCATGGGCCTGGGTGAAAACTTCCTGGCCTCCGACCAACTGGCGCTGCGTCAGGTCACCGACCGTTTCATGTACCTGGAAGAGGGCGACATCGCCGAGATCCGTCGCGACAGCGTGCAGATCTGGAACGTCGACGGTGTGTCGGTTGAGCGCGAAGTGGTGCAATACCACGAAGGCGCCGAAGCCGCCGACAAGGGTGAGTATCGTCACTTCATGCTCAAGGAAATTCATGAGCAGCCCAAGGTTGTGCAGCGCACCCTCGAAGGTCGTCTGGGGCAGCAGCAAGTGCTGGTCCACGCATTCGGTCCACAGGCTGCCGAGCTGTTCGCCAAAGTACGCAATGTTCAGATCGTGGCCTGTGGCACCAGTTACCACGCCGGCATGGTCGCGCGTTACTGGCTTGAAGGCCTGGCCGGCATCCCTTGCCAGGTCGAAGTGGCCAGCGAGTTCCGCTATCGCAAGGTAGTGGTTCAGCCGGACACCCTGTTCGTCTCGATCTCGCAGTCCGGTGAAACCGCCGACACCTTGGCAGCGCTGCGCAACGCCAAGGAACTGGGCTTTCTGGCCAGCCTGGCGATCTGTAACGTCGGCATCAGCTCACTGGTACGTGAATCAGACCTGACCCTGCTGACCCAGGCTGGCCCGGAAATCGGCGTGGCATCGACCAAGGCTTTCACCACCCAATTGGTCGCCTTGTTGCTGCTGACCCTGTCGCTGGGTCAGGTCAAGGGATCGCTGGAGCAGGGCGTCGAAGCGCAGCTGGTCGAAGAACTGCGTCGCCTGCCAACCCGCCTCGGCGAAGCGCTGGCAATGGACGGCACGGTCGAAAAAGTCGCCGAACTGTTCGCCGAGAAGCACCACACCCTGTTCCTTGGGCGCGGCGCACAGTTTCCGGTGGCAATGGAAGGCGCACTCAAGCTCAAAGAAATCTCCTACATCCACGCCGAAGCCTACCCGGCCGGCGAACTCAAGCATGGCCCGTTGGCGCTGGTCGACGCCGACATGCCAGTCGTCACCGTCGCACCGAACAACGAACTGCTGGAGAAACTCAAATCCAACCTGCAGGAAGTGCGCGCACGCGGCGGCGAGTTGATCGTGTTCGCGGATGAGCAGGCCGGCATGAAGAACGGCGAGGGCACCCACGTCATCGCCATGCCACACATCATCGATGCCCTGGCACCGATTCTCTACACCATCCCGCTGCAGTTGCTTTCGTATTACGTGGCTGTGCTGAAAGGGACGGATGTGGATCAACCGCGGAATCTGGCGAAGTCGGTGACGGTGGAGTGAGTTATCCACAGGGGTGGGGGTTTCGGTAACTTAGAGCAGACTCAGATTTATCCAAAATAATCCTAACGTCGTCACTCCTTCGTACGGAGTAGCTGCGTTGGGACGTCAAGCCTCCACGGAAGGAGACCACCCCAGTATGCGCTTGGCTTTTTCGTTGCTGACGGTCGGGCTGTCCTGAGTGATATTGAAAATACCACTTTGCTCTGTTTGCAACGCCAGCAGTGCGGCGCGTGCAGCGGCTTCTACATGCACAGGGCTGGTGCCTGTCGGCTCGTCAGTGCCAGTGCCGGGTCCGTATAACTGGCCATAGCGCAAGACGGTTCCGTTCAATGCAGGCTCGCTGAGCACTTGCTGCTCCAAGGCCGCCACACCCCCCACACTGATGCCACGGCTGCCGTGTGCCTCCACGTCCAGAGGACATGTTTCGAGATAAGGGGTGTCGCCTGGACGGTAGGCCCAGGCGATGCTTTGAGCGATCAGACGGGTAGCGCCAGCAGCTCGAGCGGCGGCTACCAGATTACGCGTTCCTTCTGTGCGGATACGTGCGTTGTTCTCGACCGCTTTTGCCATCAATTCGGGACTTAGGCCACGAGGCAGATCTGTCAGTTGATGAATAACAGTCCATGGCTGGATGCGGACCAACTCTTCGTTTAAACGCTCGGCGTCATAGACATCAACCACCACTGCCGTAGCACCTGTGACCTCTATGTCCTTCACTTTTTCGGTGCGACGGGTAGCGCCATACACGCTGTAGTCCGCAGCCACCAAGAGCTTGAGCAGGGCTATGCCGATTACACCGGATGCGCCGGCTACAAAAACTTTACGCGACATTGCACTCATCTCCTTGAGGTTTCATTGCAGAAGCAAGGCAGTCACTCGCCTGATACTGTGTCGATACCCTCTAATAAAAGCCGTGGATTCTATCGGGTCGGTTATCGACTAGGCCTAGGAATAGGCCCGACCTGACAGCGCGCTTGAGGATGCTAGATTATTTACTGTGATTAACTTTGAATCGAGTGACAATCAGGAGCATTTCATCATGGCAACTATCGCGAAACCCGATCTGTCACGGCTCACGTCCTGAGCAACTCGCACATTTTTCCGAATTCCATTAGCTCTCCCAAAAAAGACCCTACCCCCACTCCCCGAAAGTCATCCTCAAGGCCAGGTTTCTTCACTACCTATTCCGGCCCTTTCGAAAACTTGTAAAACAGATTCGGCTCGCTCACGACGTACAGGTTGCCTGCGCGATCCATGGTCAGGCCTTCGGGTTGGGGGGCGCTGTGCTTGAGGTCGGAGAAGGTAGCCAGCAGGGATCGAATGCTTACGAATCGTCCCTTGCTATCCAGTTCCGTGATCGAGTGCGACTGGTCGCTGAGCAGCAGTAAATGGCCGGTTCGCGGGTCGTAGTAGCCGTCTGAAAGGTCGCGTGCAGCGACACTTTTCGTGATCCAGCCCAGCCGGTCGGCAACTTTGATCTGCAAGCGGCCCTGATCAATGGAGTGCAGGACGCCGGAAACTTCGAACATCTGCCGTGGATCGCGTTCCTTGATCGCGAACAGGCGGTCGTTGGCGGGATCATAGGTCACGCCTTCGAATCCCTTGTTATGAATACTGGGGTTGATCAGTAGTGCAATGAACTGAGCTTCCTCGACGTGGATGGGGCGTGCCTGCGTCGGCAACGTGATGATGTCCAGTTGCTGGAGATCTTCATCGCACAGCACGATGCGTCCGTTGCCCAGATAAGCCACACCTTCGGTGTCGTCGAAACCGATCAATGGGTAGCGGGCGATTATGTCGCCGTTCGCGTCCAGTGCCAGCAGCTGCATGGGGCCTTTATTGGTTACTGCCAGCAGTCGGTCATTGTCGTAGTCGTAGGTGATCCCGGAGATATTGGCGACGTCCGGGGCAAGTGGTTTGGCGTCGATAACCACATGGAAATCCGGCAGCCAGATATTCTTGTCGGCTGCCGTATTGTCCTTTAACCAGGTGCGACCGTACTGATACAGCTGTTGGTGGACCTGAAAGTGTGTCGACACGGCATAGGCCAGGATCAGCAGCCCGAGAGCAGCTGCACTCAGCACGAGTTGTGCGAGTGATACCTGCCTTCGTGCGACGTTCGACCACGTCAGGCGCTTTGCCTTTATCGTTTCCAGCTGCATGGCATCAGGCACTCCCGCGTGTTGGGCGGCTGGGCGGGCGATTAATCAACATTTTGCTGCCACGCGAAGCGATAGGCCTGCATAGGACTTTCCGGTTTACACCGGCCGTTGTCTGCATCGGCATCGACGATGAACCAGTCAGCTCTGGAGGTCTGGCCCAGCGGCCGGGCTTTTTCCGGCAAGAAGCAATTGGCCAGTTGCTCGCCTGGCACCAGCGCAAAGGTGCCGGGGTGTTCTCTTAGCCAACGGGCAGCCTGTTCGGTTGCCGACGGCTTGGCAAAACCGAAATGCACAATGGGTTGGCGTGCATAGAGCCAGTGCCCCTCGCGCCAGTTGACCAGCACCAGATCGGCACCTTGAGTGACGTACGCGGCCTGCTCCATCAGTTCCTTGTGTGGGTTTTGGCCCTCTATGACGGGTTCGACGAACCCTCTGGCGAACCACAGACCAAGCCAGATAACCACCACCGCCGGGACAATTCGCCGAGCCCTGACGCGGTCGTGGAACCAGCGTTTCAACAACCAGGGCAGTAAGGGGGCAGCCACCAGTACCAGGCCGGGCAGCGCCGGAAAGATGTAGATCTTGCGTTTGCCACTGGAGAGGCTGAAGAACAGCAGCACCAGCAACACCCAGCCGAGCAGTACCAGAACCCGGCCATCGCGCTTGCTCAACTGTCGGCGCCAGGCCGGGATCAGCCAGGGCAGCACCAACACCAGCGGCAGCCAATACTGCGGGATGACTTTGACGAAGAAATACCAGAAGGGCTCGCGATGATCCCAGGCGCTGGCGTATCGATTGGCTGTCTGGTGCAAGAGTATTTCCTGCACGTAGGCGAACCCTTCCGGGCCGCCGTCACGCACGACCGAGATAATCATCGGCACCAGCCACAGGCAGCAGGCCAGCAATAACGCCAGCAGCCCCAGCGCCCAGCGCGCGGCCTGTCCTGGCATCGCCACCACACCGTGCCAACCTTTACGCGCGGCATAGGCGTAAGGGATTAACATCAACGCGGGAACAAAACCGACGCCCTTGGTGATAATGCCCAGGCCCATCGCCGCACAGCTGAAATAGAACCAGCCCCAGGCCGGTCCGAGCAACACGTGGCGAACCAGGCCGTAGAAGCCCAGCGCAATCCACAGGCACAGAAAACTGTCGATCTGTCCGGTGCGCAGGATGCTGTAGGTTTGATAGGTCGCCAGGAATAACAAGGCGGCGTACCGACCGATGCGCCGGTTCCACAGGCGGCTGCCCAGATCGTAGAGGACTGCGGTGGTCACGCCTGCAGAGAGCAGCCCAGGCAGGTACAGCGCGATGTTCGGGCTGCCCGTAAGCCAAATGAAGAATGCCGTCGCCCACATGAACAGCGGCGGTTTGTCGGCATAGATCTCCGCGGCCCGGTGCGGGACGAACCATGAGCCGTTCTGCAGCATTTCCAGGGCAACGCCGAGAAAACGCTCTTCATCCACGTTCTGCGGCAGACGCACGCCCAGGCCGCCCCCGACCAGTAAAACGGCCAGCGCGACCAGTAGCCATCCCTCGAGGCGAGGCGAAAGGTGAGTTCGCACCATCATTGCTCCTCGGATGTCTTGGCCTGTCGGCTGATCAGCTGCAGGTTGCGCATGTACACCAGCAGACCAAAGGCCTGGCCGGCGATGAAGACCGGGTCCTGTCGGTAAATGGCATAGGCCAGCAGGATCGTGCTGCCCAGCATGCTCAGATACCAGAAGCCCACCGGGATGATGCTGCGCTTCTTGAATTCGCTGTACAGCCATTGCAGGACAAAGCGGCCGGTAAATACGGCCTGCCCGACAAAGCCGAGGATCAGCCAGAAGGTCTCGTTGTCCGGCTTCATGGCCGCAGTTCCTGTGCCTGAACCTCCAGCCGAGTCCGGCGGATCAGCCACCAGACGCCGACCAGATCAAGAATGCCCACCAGCGCGCGGTCCAGGTTGCCGTACTTGGACACGCCGGCCTGGCGATGGCGGTGGTTGACGGGATGCGTGACCATACGGCCGTTATGTCGCTGAATCAGTGCTGGAATGAACCGGTGCATATGGTCGAAGTACGGCAGGCGCAGAAACGCGGCCCGCTCGATCAGTTTCAGGCCGCACCCGGTGTCTGGAGTCGAGTCTTTGAGAAGCCGGCTGCGCAGGCCGTTTGCGAAGCGCGAGGCCCAGCGTTTGCTGGCGGTATCGCGCCGATTCACTCGGTGGCCGGCCACCAGCTGTATCGCCCCGGAGCCGTTTGCGTGAGCGCGTACCAGCGCCAACATCCCGGGAATATCCGCCGGGTCGTTCTGACCGTCACCGTCCAGGGTCGCCAGCCAGGTGCCGTTGGCCGCCAGTGCCGCGTGATAGACCGAGGTACTCTGCCCAAGTGATCGCTCGTGGCGCAGGATCCGCAACACGGTCAGCCCGCTGTCCTTGAGGTGCGTCAGCACTTTCAAGGTGTCGTCTGTGCTGCCGTCGTCAACGACCAGTATCTCGTAGCATTCTCCGTCCAGCGCTGTGCAAATCTCTTTGATCAGGCTGGGCAGGTTATCGGCTTCGTTTTTGGCCGGGATCACGACGGATAGAAAAGTGGGCGTGGTCATGGAAGTCCTTGTTATTGAAGTGGCACACGGAGCCGGGCCTGGTAGTGCTCCCGATACCAGTCGACGAAGGCCCTGACGCCGGTGTCGACCGAGACCTGTGGTTGAAAGTCGATCCATTGGCTCAGCGCACTGACGTCAGCCCAGGTTTGCAGCACGTCGCCCGCTTGCAAGGGCAGGTAGCGTCGTTCGGCACGCAGGCCTAGCGCGGCCTCCAGGCAGTCGACGAACTCCAGCAGCTTGACGGGTTGGCCCCGGCCGATATTGAAGAGTTGATGGGGCGGCTCGCTGCGAACCGTGTCGGGCGGCAGCAGGCGCAGGCGCAGGATGCTTTCGACAATGTCGTCGATGTAGGTGAAGTCGCGCGCCATTTCGCCGTGGTTGTAGATATCCACAGGCTGCCCGGCCAGCATGGCTTTTGTGAACTTGAACAGCGCCATGTCCGGCCGACCCCAGGGTCCGTAGACGGTAAAAAAGCGCAGCCCTGTGGCGCGCAGGCCGTACAAGTGGCAATAGCTGTAGGCAGTGAGTTCGTTGGCGCGCTTGGTGGCGGCATACAGGGACAACGGCCGGTCGACGGCATCCTCAATCTGAAACGGCATGCGCGTATTGGCGCCGTAGACTGAGCTGCTCGACGCGTAGATCAGGTGCGCCGGTCGATGCTGCCGACAGGCCTCGAGCACGTTGATAAAGCCGACCAGATTGGATTGGGCGTAAACATTTGGCTGTTCAAGCGAGTAACGCACACCGGCCTGCGCCGCCAGATGAATGACCTGTTCGAAGCCATTTTGCGCGAAGAGCGCGGACAGACCTTCGGCATCGGTGATGTCCAGCCTGTGGAACGTGAACCCTGGCAGGCGCTGGAGGATGGCCAGGCGCGATTGCTTGAGCTCGACGCTGTAGTAATCGTTGAGGTTGTCGATGCCGACGACCTCTACGCCGAGCTCGCACAGACGCTTGGCGACATGAAACCCGATGAATCCGGCAGCACCTGTCACCAGTACCGTCATGGTTGAGCCGCCCGGCCACGACCAATGCCGTAGTAGGTAAAGCCCGCCTCATGCAGTTGCGACGGATCGAACAGGTTGCGGCCATCGAACACCACGCGATCACCGAGCTTTTCGCCGAGCCGGTCCAGATCCAGCACCCGGTAGTCCTGCCATTCGGTCACCACCACCAAAGCGTCTGCGCCTTCCAGGGCATCTTGCTTGCAGTGCACCAGTTGCAGGTCGTTTCGCTCGCCGTAATGATGCCTGACCGCTTCTATCGCCTGAGGGTCGTGTGCTTGAACCCTGGCACCGGCTGCCCAGAGTGCTTTGAGCAGGGTATGGCTGGAGGCTTCGCGAATATCATCGGTATTGGGCTTGAAGGCCAGTCCCCAGACGGCGAACACCTTGCCCCTGAGATCACCGTGATAATGCGTGTGGATATTTTCAAACAGGCGGTGCTTCTGGCGGCGATTGACCTGTTCCACAGCGTTGAGCAACGCCGTTTCCACGCCGTGCTCGCTGGCTGTGCCGATCAGCGCCTGCAAGTCCTTGGGAAAGCATGAGCCACCGAAACCGCAGCCCGGGTAGATGAAGTCATAGCCAATGCGCGGGTCGGAGCCGATGCCTAGCCGCACCTGTTCTATGTCGGCACCTACTTGTTCAGCGAGGTTGGCGATCTCGTTGATGAACGAAATCTTGGTCGCCAGCAGGCAGTTGGCTGCATATTTGGACAGCTCCGCGCTGCGCGCATCCATGACCACAAACTTCTCGCGGTTGCGACTGAACGGCTGATACAACTCGCGCATCTGCTCCAGTGCCCGCGGGCTGGCGCCGCCGACGATAATGCGATCCGGACGCAGGCAATCACTGACCGCGCAGCCTTCCTTGAAAAACTCGGGGTTGCTGATCACTTCAAAGCCGTCATCACGTCGCGGACTGGCAGCGATCTCAGCGAGCAGGCGGTCAACGGTGCCCACTGGCGAGGTCGACTTGTTGACAATGATCCGGGCACTTTCGGCGTGTCTGATTACCGAACCCAGTACGGCAAACACTTGGCTCAGGTCCGCCTTGCCATCGGCTTGCGCTGGCGTACCGACTGCGATGAATACCAACTCTGCAAAGCGACTGGCGTGTACTTCATCGGTTGTGAAACTGAGTCTCTTGCAGTCCAGGCCGTTGCGCAGAAGTTCGCCAAGACCGGGCTCGAATATCGGACATATACCATCGCGCAGCGCGTCGATGCGTTTGCTGTCGACATCCATGCAACAAACGGTATGACCTACCTCAGCCAGACAGGCGGCAAGGGTAAGCCCCACATAACCGGTTCCGAACACTGTCACTTTCAAGTGTCGCTCCTTCCGCCTCATGACATGAATGGATGAGCCAGTTTGTCTTCAGGTGCCTCGGCAGCCTGAAATGACCAGCGCAAAATAAATGTCATAAAGGTGTTAAGAAACGATGACACGAGTTTGTCATGTAGCAGGAAGGGCGGCGGGCAGTCCTGTTTGCCCGCCGCAAGCAGGACTGCCAATCACTGACCGCGCTTCATCATGAAAATGAAAAAAATCCCTCCCAACAAGGCGGTGGTTATGCCTATCGGCAGGTCTTCGGGGGCGATCAGCGTGCGGGAGATGACGTCGACCCAGACCATCAACAATGCGCCCAGAAGGGTGGCGACAGGCAACAATCGTCGATGCTCCGAGCCCACCAGGCGTCTGGCCATGTGCGGCACCATCAGGCCGACAAAACCGATGGAGCCGCACAGGGCAACCAGTACGCCGGTCATCAGTGAGGCGATCAGAAAAACCAGCAGGCGCACGTTGCGCACTTGCAGGCCAAGGCTCACGGCGGTCTGGTCGCCGCCCATCAGCGCGTTCAGTGAGCGACCCAGCCCTTGCAGCAGGACCCAACCGCACAGCACCGTGATAAACGGCACCGCAAGCAACTCCCAGCGGGCCAGACCCAGCCCGCCGAGCATCCAGAACAGCACGGAGGAACTGGCGCGGTGGTCGCCCAGAAACAATGACAAGTTGGCGATTGCCATCATCACGAAGGACACGGCCACGCCGCCGAGCAGCAGGCGCTGGCTGTCCAGCCTGCATTGGTGAATGGCAAGCCACAGCACCAGGCTCAGGCTGACCAGCGAGCCGACAAAGGCGGCCAGTGGCAATGTCAGCGTGCCAAACACTTCGCCCACGTGCATGACCACGATCACTGCGCCAAGCGTGGCGCCCGAGGTCGCTCCCAGCAAATGCGGATCGGCCAGCGGATTGCGGGTCGCGGCTTGCAGAACGCAGCCAATCAGCGCCAGTCCTGCGCCTGCCAGCGCGCCCAGCAATACGCGGGGCGTACGTATCAGCCAGACGATGGTTTCCTGACCCGCGGTCCAGAGCGGTGGATGTTCGGCAGAACCCAAGACTTTGAACATCAGGATAGCCATCACCCGGCTCAAGGGCACAGGGGCCGCGCCGAAGGTGATGCACATCAGGCACGAGGCCAACAGCAAAAGCGTCAGAGCGATCAACAGGCCCAGATAACGACGCGGCCGTTCAGTCAGCCACTGCGCCAGCGTCATCGCTTCACGTCATGAAATGCCGCTGCAAGCGTCTCGATGGCCGTGACATTGTCGATGCCGGGCGTCACCGCCACATAGGGCAGCACGACATAACGTCGGTTGCGGATCGCGTCCACGGATTGCAGTGCCGGATTGCTTTCAAGGAAATGCTGTTTCTGCGCAGCGCTGACTTCGCCATAGTCAACGATCACGATCACCTCGGGATTGCTTTGCACGACCGACTCCCAGTTGACGTGGGTCCAGCTGGCTGCGACGTTGCCCATGACATTGCGGCCGCCTGCAGCGCTGATCAACGCCTGAGGAATCGCCAGGCGCCCGGCGGTCATTGGCCGGTCTTCGCCGCTGTCATACAGAAATACCCTGGGCGGCGATTTGCCTGCCACGCTTTTCTCGACGTCGGTCACGCTGCGGCGCATCTGCGCGACCAGTGTTTCGGCCCGGGTCTGCACGTCGAATATCCGGCCCAGATTGAGCAGGTCGTTGTAGACATCCTCCAGCGTCGCTTCGGTGCGGGGCATTATCTGGGCGCAGGATTCGGTCAGTTCATAGGCCTTGATGCCCAGCGGGGCGAGACTTTGTGGCGTGACATCGCCACCCACGCGCATGCCATAGTTCCAGCCGGCAAAATAGAAGTCGGCGTTGGCATTGAGCAGCGTTTCCAGAGACGGATATTTACTGGACAGCTCGGGCAGTTTGCCCAGGTCGCGTAAGAGCGCCTGATCGGGCTTGTTCCAGCCGGTGATGCCGCTGTAGCCGACCATGTGCGATTGCAAACCCAGGGCAACCATCATTTTGGTGAGGTTCACATCGTTGCTGACGGCACGCTGCGGCGCAGCCGTGAACGTCACTGAGCGGTCGCAGCTTTGCACGGTGACGGGGTAGGCGGCATGCACCATCGGGCTGCATAGCAGCGTTGCCAATGCCAGGCGGGCGGACAGGCAGTTCATGTCAGGGTATCCAGGTGATGCGTGGGTAGTCACGCAGAGGGTGGCTGTCGACCAGCGCCTTGGCGCCGAACACACTGAGCAGCATTTCCGGGGTCAGCACCTCCCGCGGCGTGCCTTGCGCAATGAGCCGGCCGTGATGAATGACACACAGGCGATCACAGAATGCCGCCGCCAGGTTCAGGTCATGGATACTGGCCAGCGTGGCCATGCCGAGCTGTTTGACCAGCCCGAGCAGTTCCAGTTGATGGCGCGGGTCGAGGTGGTTGGTGGGCTCGTCCAGCACCATCAATCGGGGTTCTTGCACCAGCGCCCTTGCCAGCAGACAACGCTGCTTTTCGCCACCGGAGAGCGTGTCGAACCGATGCTGCTCATAGCCCGCCAGCCCGACGGCGTTCAGCGCGTTTTGCACAATCGCGCGGTCGTGGTCACTGTCTGCGGCAAAGAATCCCTGATGGGGAGCGCGACCCATGTTTGCCACATCCAGCAGCGTCAGGCCGAATGAATCGGGAAACTCCTGGGCAACCACCGCCACATGCCGGGCGCACCAGCGCGGGCTGCAGGACCAGATATCGCGAGCATTGATTGCGACCTTGCCGCTGTGCGGGCGGCTGTAGCGGAATGCGCAACGCAGCAGGCTGGTTTTGCCGCTGCCGTTGGGCCCGATCAGGCCGACGAACTCGCCTGCGGCGATCTGCAGGTCGATATCCTTCAAGGCAAAGTGTTCGTGCGTGCAGACTGACGTCTGTTCCGGTGCCCACGCGAGGCGTTCCAGCGCCAGCATCAAACACGCGGGCCTATAATGACGTGCAGCGAGGGCGGCTCAACCGGTATCCATTGCCGAATGTGTTGACCGGCCTGCATGGCGTGTCTGGTAGTTACCGGGAGGAATTGGAAAACAGGGTTGATCATGGCGTGGGAAGATCGCTGGAGGAGGCTGAGTTAAAAATGCTCAATTGTTATAACATAACATTTGAGGCGCAGCACACCCGCGTATCAACATTCGATTGCCCCGCTTTATCGACCCACCTTTGCAGCGCAACCTGTGACCTTGACGATTCAATAAATCGCCCAGCAGCCGGGCGTGAGGAGTTCGACGAGATTTTCGTCAGGGTCGCGGAAATAGATGCTCGATCCGCCCTTGGGCCATTCTGTGCGGCCCTCTATGGCGACGCTGGCTCTGGCAAGGCGATCAGCCCAGAGTTGCATCTCGTCGGCATTGATGGCGAAGCACACGTGAATCCGGCCTTGGGCATCGTGGGGCGGTATCTCTCCGCCGCTCAGGTACTGCGTCTGCAGTGAAGCGCCGCGCTTGAACAGCAGCAAGGTGCTCACACCTCCGACGTTGAACGCCACCAATGTCGCGCTTTCGAACATCACTTCCAGTTCAAGGGTGTCGGCATAGAATTCCCTGGCGTTCGCCAGATCTTCTACGTAGAGGGCTGTTTCGATAATCCTGTTCAGGCGTGGCATGTGTCGTCATCCTTTTCGGTGTGCGACGAGCCTGCATCGATCAACAGTGAGGTGTTGATCGACGGCTCGTGACAAGTTTCACCGGGATGCCGAGAGGCTGACCAATGCTCGGTTCTTATGCGCGCTATAAGCATGAACTATCGAAGCTATTTCGGTGGGTCATGCAGAGCATCGGGTGACCACCAGCTCCACCGCTGCAATACGGTCCACGTCCTCATAGCCCTCTTCAAGCAGCTCTTCGCCGAAGACATCCGGGTCCAGTTCACGGTAGGTCCATGCCAGTGCCGCATGGTCGATATCGGCCTGCACCGCCTCGAAGAACGGATCGTGCTCGCCCACCATGGCCACGCCGGTGTAAAGCACCAGCGAGCCGCCCGGAGTGAGGCGGTCCAGTGATTCGCGCAGGATGCGCACGGACAGGTCCGCGCCCAATGCATCACCACCGTGGCGGTAGGCCCGCTGCCTGGTGTCTTTCATGTAAGGCGGGTTGGCGACGATGAGGTCGAAGTTTCCGCTCAGACCCGAGAGAATATCGCTGTGGCAGCACTCCATATTCTTCAGCCCGGCAACCGCGGCATTGATCTGCGCGAAATGCAGTGCCTTGGGGTTGATGTCGACGGCATGCACCTGAGCCTGTGGACGGGCGACCGCAATCAACATGGCGCCGGCACCCGTACCGCAGCCGATGTCGACGGAGCGGTTGATCGGGTGCGACGTGCCTTGCAGGTGACGATTGATGGACTGCGCGAAGCGATAGGTATCCGGACCGAAAAATACCGAGTCTTCATCTGCGGTAGGAAACGCCGAATGCACCAGCAGCAGATCATCCAGGCTGGAAAATCTCACCCGGCTTTTCAAGCCGTCTTCCTTGCGCTCCAGAATACCGGCAGCCAGCAGGCCTTGAGCCTCTTCGACCGGCAGCATGGATTCCGGTATCAGCCGGCTCCAGCCGAACACATCGCGTAGCGACGCGGCAAGACGATTTCCCGAGCGTTGATTGACGTATTGATGGGTCAAAGGGGTGGGCGTGATAAAACGATAGCCACTGGTTTCAAGGCGCTGCGCCAGGGCAATGAGCGCGGCGCTGTCGGGGAGGGCATGACTCATGCGTGCGCTCCCGTCATTCGCTCGGCCATGCTGCTCACAAACAGACGCGTCGCGTGTAGACCTGCAGCCGTTGCGTGTCTTGCTGGCGACATGCTTTCGATCAACGTAGTCATCTTCTCGGAGGAGGCCGCAGACTCCAGCCTCATGTGCAGTTCGCGCACGTCCGGATCAGCATCTGCTGAAGCAGGCACCGCAAGCGCGGGGGAGGGCTGAGCACCGTCTTGCAGGTTGCGGAAACGCGAGCGAAAGGCTTCCGGAAGCCGTTTGCCGACCGTGGGTTGAGCACTGCCATCGGACAGTGAGTCGCCGGCGATCCAGTCGTGCACGAGTTGCTTTTCATAACCGTTGAAGACGCCGAACATGGGCGCACCGGCGCCTTCGAACAGCTTCCAGAAACGGCTGTGCAGGGGATCTTCATGACGCTTGATCCAGCCTCTGTTCTGCAGCACGGCAAGAAATTCCGGGATCTGGTCGGGCTCGGCGAGCCACTCGTTGACGGTCTTGCCGTCGAGACGGCAGTAATCGGAATGCATGTGCTGCCCGAACGTGCGCTTGCGCTCGAGCATGGCGATCACTTCCTGCTCCAGGTCGAACGACTGGATCACTTGAGTTGAACCCATGCCCAGCTCATTGAGGCGATAACCACTGGCGACACGACGATAAAACTCGTCGCGCTCCTGGCCAACAGGCATCAGCTCAAGGACGCTCTGTGCAGCCTTGCGCGCATGGCCGGTGCTGGCATTATCGATCGTCACATGCAGGGTGAAGTAGTAAGGGTCAATGCCCAGTTCATTCAGCTCGAATGATGTGATGAGCAAGTGCAGCGGCAACTGTTCATAGCCCAGGTTGTAACCAATGACTTCGGGAAGGTACTGCTCGCTCAATTGCCCCAGTGACAGCTGAATCGCACCTTGCAGGTAGGCATCGTCTGCCAGTGGCGCGCTGGTATCGCAGTCCAGATCCGCCAGCAGTTTCCGGTACAGCGAGACATGATTCTGTGCTTGTTCGCCGTCACCAAGCTCTTCAAGGTAGGTCCGAATCAGGCCGTGAAAGCGGTAGTCTGCCCAGCGCGGCAGCAATCCGTATAGCCAGGCGCCGTCGACCATTTTGGTCGGTGCGACCTGCTGAATGAAATACATCGCGTGCGCTTTGTTCTTGAAAAACCGTCTCGGTTTTCCAGCGCGGCGTTGCTCAAGATAGAGTGCATATTGATCAGCCACGACCCCTACGTTCTGCTCCATCCACTGTTCAAGCGCTTCGGGCTGGGCCGGAAGGTCGCAGTGTTCCCGCTCGGCCAGGGCCAGGCAGTGATTCAGAAACAGGACCGCATCGTGTTGATGTTCGGGAGCACGTTCATTCATCCATGATTGATAGACGGTTTTTGAACGGGCTTCTTCAACGACGGTTTTGACGACGGCGTTGCCGGTCATCACTTGAAGAGACGTCATGAAAATCGTACCTCGGCAGTTGAACATCACGTTGACGCGGTCATTCGGGACTTTCTGTTTTTTTGTGCAACGTAGATAAGTGAGTGCCTCGATACAGGGAAATTCAGCGTAATTTCCCCGGCACCGATAGGTGGTGATCGCGCTTATTCCAAGGGGCGATGGTCGCGCGGAAAAAATGCATTGCCGGTCCGGGTTTACATCCGCAACAGGTGACCGTGGTATCGGCGTATGCCGTGTCCGATCAAAAACGCTGAACGCAGGTATTTGAAGCAGGTCGTAACGTTCATGTCATCGATAACGATGATGTATTCAGCCCATAAAAGGATGACCGAAAATGAACAATTATTTTCGCATGAGCGCCATTGCCCTGGCACTTTCGCTAGGTTCGCAAATGGCTGTTGCTGCTCAGGACGCTGATGATTTTGTGGAAGATGCCTCTGCTAAAGGCATCGCCGAAGTTCAGGTTGGCAAGCTCGCACAGGATGAGAAAGGCGTCTCTGCTGATGTGAAGGAATTTGCAAAGCAGATGGTCACGGACCACACCGCCGCCAATGAGAAGCTGGCTGCCATCGCAAAAAGCAAGAACCTTGAAGTGTCCGAAGACCCTATGCTGATGGACAAGGCCAAGGCAATGATTCTGGAGATGCGCGAGAAGTCGTTCGATCAGGCATATGCCAACAATCAGGTCTCCGCACATGAGCAGGCGATCAAGCTGTACAAGGAAGAGGCCGAGAACGGCAAGGATCCAGAGCTGAAGGCCTTTGCAAAGGCGACGTTGCCTACGCTGGAGAAGCATTTGGAGCACGCGAAAAAACTTGCTGCTGCGCATGGCGGTGATGCTGCCAAAAAGTAAATCCACTGCACCGCATGACGGGATCTACACCCTGTAGACCGTCATGTGGGTACCGCTGGAAATCATCATTACTTTTTCGAAGTCGCCGCCTGGGTTCCGCCCTGTTCAGCGATCGCCGTCAGCTTTTCGTCCGCGCCTTTTTCTTCTGCCAATGTGGCACTCAGCAGAGCGGCTGCTTCTTTCATATTCAGATGTTTGGCCATGGCGATGAGTGTGCCGTAACTGGCGATCTCATAATGCTCGACCTTCTGGCATGCCCCGATCAGGGCCGCATCGAGTACTGCGCCTTTTTCGATCTCTTCCAGCAATTCCTTGCTTTCTTCGATCAGACCTTCCATGGCTGCGCATTTCATGCGTTTCAGCTTCAGACCAGCACCTTCCACCAATTCATCGATACGATCGATCTGACCTTGGGTTTCTTCAAGATGCGCCTTGAAGGCTTCTGCCAGAAGCGGATTGGTCGAAGCGCGTGCGAGACGCGGGAGTGCTTTGGTAATTTGCTTTTCAGCGCTGTAAACGTCTGAAAGTTCGTGAATGAACAAATCTTCTATGGTCGTGCGAGTCATGTTCTTACCCTTTTCAGCGAAGAGAGACTTGTCCACACGCGGGCCGATTGTCTGCCGACCTGTGGACAAGTTTGATGGAGCGCGTAGCGTTGATGATCGGTGTGATCAGCGCCGTGGCAGGCTGTTTTCAAGCAGGGTTCCAACGCCGAAACCCTTGGTTGCCATCACCAACTGAAAGCCTCTGCGCGCAAGCAGCGCCTGCGCCTCGAAGGCACGAAGCCCTTTTACAAATACCCTGTCGGTCAACGCGCTATCCAACTCGTCGCGAGGCGTGAGAGGTTGACGGGAGCTGAGCTTTTTCATGATTCATTCTCCTGAACAGAACAAGGGTTGCCGTTTCAGGCATCTTTGCCCTGGACAAAGCCAGAACCCAGATCCGCACCGGTAATCGGATTGGCGGCCGGATCGGACTGGGTCCGCTCCTTCAACATTTCCAGCACCTCTGTATCCTTTTCATCCAGCGTGACCGAGGCCGTGCCTTCGCCGCCATCGACGGCCGCTTGTGGCGACTCCACATATTCCCAGTCACCACCCTGATTCCACGCACCGCGTACATTGGGTTCGCCGGACATGTTGAAGTACTTGTTGGTGAATTCCGGCATGCCCGGCAGTTTGCCCTGTGGGAAGTTGGGCTGGATGGCGTGGAGGGCTTTTTCAAAAGACAACTGGTGCGCGATTTCCCGAGTCATGAGAAACCCCAGCGCTTCTTTAACGCCCGGATCATCGGTCACGTTCATCAAGCGCTCGTAAACAATCTTGGCTCTGGATTCTGCGGCGATATTGGAACGGAAGTCTGCTGTCGGTTCGCCGATAGTATCAATATAAGCCGCTGTAAAAGGCACGCCGGCAGAGTTGGTCAACGGCGCACCGGACCCGTACAGCAGGCTGGTGATATGTGAGTCATTGCCGTTACCGTTGATAGAGCGATACAACTCGCCTTCTTCTTCAATACCTTCAGCCAATTGACCTTTGGCACCCTTATTGAGCATGACAATAATGGAGCCCACAATTTCAAGGTGGCTTAGTTCTTCAGTGGCAATATCCATCAGCAGGTCTTTACGGCCTGGATCATCTTCACTCAGCCCTTGAGTGAAATACCGTCCGGCCGCGGCCAGTTCACCCTGAGCCCCGCCGAACTGCTCAAGCAGAAGGTTGGCCAGTCCAGGATTGGGTCTTGCTACACGGACGGTGTATTGAAGTCGCTTGTTATACATGAACATGTCGTATCCTCAGGCTTTGATCTCTCGGGAAGCGTCAACCCATGTGCATGGGCTTGATTCAACGCAGTCACAGGTTATGAGAGACTCAGGAGCGCGATCGTTACTGCTAACTTTTTTAAAGAGGACCGGCGGTGTTAAAACCACCGTTCAATAGGATTTGATTATTCCCCTTGCGTGGCTGAATGTTCGTTCATAGTGGCGAAGAAGCCTGTTTGGATGGGGCTGGAGGCCGTTGCTGTTTTACGCAGGAAAAAAGCGTAAAAAGTGCAGTTATAAACAAACTCTATCGCTAACTAAACCGTTCGGTTCAGGTATAAACATACATCATAAGATGGCAGCATGACATCATTTAGATTATGGCATTAATATTTTGAATTTTTTGAAACTGCTGCGATCTGTTTTGCAAGTCGACAAAGCAGGAGCAACACAATGGCTGATGAAAAACACTACCGTATCGATTACCTGCTGCATGGCAGTTACAAGACGTTCTACATACGAGCAGGTGCCATGGATAACAAAGAGGCCTGGCACTGGGCTTCAGTGGATGCCGGGTTCGGTGCGATCCCCAAGTACCGTTCCGACCCGGTACCCAAGCTGAGCAAGCCTCAGGCTGAAAAGCTCGGTCTGTCGAACGTGGAGTGGGCGAGGGCTTGAAAGCCCTCGAATCACCTCGATACGACGCCTGCCGTCGTGCGTCACGATGCCGCACGACGGTATTACCTTTGAAAAGTCTACGGTCGCCAGATCCGTCAGATGAGCCTTTGTTTCCCGCCTGAATACCCTCATTCGGATATGCCTGCCGCAAGCCTCGTACCCGCAAGTCTCTCCCTTTCTTCATTTGCCCGATGCCCATGACCTCATGTTAAACGTGCTCTGGCCGATAGCCGGACTATCAGGCTATGGCACCCATTGAACTTCCTGAAAAGCCATTGCTCTGAAGTGATGTCAATATGCCTCCATCTGAACGGATGACCTCGTTCAGCGCGGCATAGCTGCCCGTATTACCCGTGATGCAAAGAAAGGAGCTTTTCCGCCCGGATCGGACACCCTAATTAAAAAGAGAATGCTATGAACATCCTTTCGCCTGGTATCTACCTCACCAACCGCCTGCGTTTCCCTGCCAAGTTTGCCGTTTTAGCCATCATTATCGTCATCCCGTTGATCGTTCTCGGTCTTCGGGTTTTCAACAGTCTGAATGCAAGCATCGACACGGTCGCGCAAGAGCGCGTTGGCCGTGAGTTCCTGCAAATGACCACGCCCGTTCTGCGACTTTCCATGCTGCAGCGCGCGGCCAGCAACCGTCTGCTGGCCGGCGATGCCTCCGCCGCTCAGGATGTGATCAGCAACCGCGCTCAGCTTGAAACCGCGCTTGCCAACCTTGCCGATATTGATGCACGACAGGGGCAGCAACTGGAAACCGAGAACCGCGTACAGCGCCTGCGTGAAAGCGCCCGTTCCCTGATGGACAGTATCAAGCCAGGCCTCTCTCAGGATGACGTGTTCGCCCAGTGGAATGAGCAACTGGCCCAGACACTCAACTTTATCTACTACGTCTCGGCTACCTCGGGCATGGTGTTGGACGAAGATTACGCCTCGCTGTTTCTGATTGATCTGAGCACCATTCGTATGCCCCGGGAAATCAACGTTGCCGGTCAGATCCGCGGCATCACGGCAGGCTTGATGACCGGCCAGGGGCTGAGTGTATCGATGCGCGGCTCGCTCGAGAGCCTGCTGAAGATCGAACTGCAATTTCGGGCCGAGCTGGAGCAAAGTATTCGACTGCTCAAGCGCCGTTCGCCAGAGCTCGCAACGCGCATCAGTGACCCGATCACTGCCGCTACTGCAGCGATGGACAGCTTTCGCAGCGACCTGCACGCGTACATAAAGGGCACAGAGTTTTCGGTGCAGCAGGGGCAGTCGCTGAGCGCGCGCGGCAACGGGGTTGTCTCGGGACTCTACAAGGCTCAGGACGAAATTCAGACTGCGCTTCAGGATGAATTGAATGCGCGCTACGACGCCTTGGTGCTGCAGCGCGAAATAGTCATTGCCATGTGTGTGATCATGGGTTTGTTGCTGCTCTACGCGTTCTGCAGCATTTACCGTGCCTTGCGCCTGACCATCGACAGCCTGCTGGGCGTCACCCGCCGTCTGGGCGAGGGCGATCTGAGTGCACGCGTAACGGTCGTCAGCAAGGACGAAGTGGCTGATATCGCCAATGGTCTGAACCTGATGGCCGAGGCCTTCGCCAGTTCTATCTCGCACATGGACCGCACCTCTTACGAACTGTCTGATGTAGCGTCCCGTCTGGGCTCATCCATCGGCCTGGCCAAGCAGTCGATGAACGCGCAGCAGGCTGAAACGGAGCAAGTGGCGACCGCGATCAACGAGATGACCGCCAGCGTCGCCGACGTGGCGCAGAACACCGAAGGTGCCGCACTGGCCGCCGATGAAGCGAACACCGCGTCACGTAACGGTCTGCGCATCATGCACCAGGCACACTCGACCATTCAGGCTCTGGCCGAAGAAGTGGAAGTCAGTGCTCAGAAGGTTCAGGCGCTGGCCCTGCACAGTCAGTCGATTGGTGGCGTTATCCAGGTCATCAGCACCATTGCCGATCAGACCAACCTGTTGGCCCTCAATGCCGCCATCGAAGCAGCGCGGGCGGGCGAGCAGGGTCGCGGGTTTGCCGTGGTGGCTGATGAAGTCCGCACGCTGGCTTCGCGCACTCAGGCGTCGACCGAAGAAATTCGCGGCATCATCCAGCAACTGCAAGGTGCGACCGATGCTGCCGTGCAACAGATGCAGGCCGGCCAGCAGAAGGCTCATGCGTGCATCAGTGCCGCCAGTGATGCTTCGGGCAGCCTGTCGAGCATCAGTCAGGGCGTGGAGCGCATCGTCGAGATGAACACGCAGATCGCCAGTGCTGCGGTGCAGCAGCATGCGGTCTCCGAAGACATCAACCGCAATGTCATGGAGATTCGTAACAGCTCCGGGACGTTGATGCTGGGTATCGACAATAACGCGGCTACCGCCGATGAACTGGCGCGCGTCGCCAGCGACATGCGCAATGTTGTGGCACGTTTCAAACTGACTGCCTGATTGAATCGGGGGCCGTTCAGCCCCCGATTTCCCTCCCGAATCGGCGCTTTCGCGCGCATTGCCTTTTTCCGATCAAGTTTTGCTCTTCTGCGGCCGATAGCTCTGGCGCGCGGGTTTGCTGTCTATAAAAACAAATCTCAGCTCTTTCGTTGCGCACAAAAAAGCATTTTCAGGAGATTTTATGAACAGCAGATTTGCGAATATCAGCGTCAACATGAAGTTGGCATTGGGCTTTGGGACCGTTCTTTTCTTCACGGCAGTGCTCGCCCTCGTTGGCTGGACCAGCCTCGACAAGCTCATCAATCGCACCGACAGAATCGGCGATATCACCGAGCTGAGTGACAACCTGACCAACCTGCGAATCGCGCGTCTGCAATACATGCTGACTGACGGCGATGAAACCGCAGCACAGAACATGCAAGGCAAGCTGGATGTGTTCAAGGCGCAGCAGCAATCACTGCTCGTCAGCTTCAACAATCCGGTCAACCTCAAGCCGCTGCGCGAACTGGCCGATGTCACTCGCGACTATGAAGCATCCCTGAACAGCATGCGCGCCGTGTACCAGGCCGGGGCCAAAGTGCGCAACGAGATGACCGCCAATGGGACAGCGGCCATGCAGGCTGTCGAGTCGTTGAATAAGGCGGTCATGCAGATCGATCCTTCTGATCCGGCACGCTTCGATCTGGCCCAGTTGGCGAACAGCGCTCGGCAAGACCTGATCCTCGTGCGTTATGAAGTGCGCGGCTATACCGGCAACCCGAATGACAAGACCGAGGCAGCAGCCTTCCAGCAACTGGATAGCGCGATCAGTCGTCTGGACAGGCTCAAGGCTGCTTTTGGTTCCGCCAATCGCGAACAGATCGCACAGTTTGAAAGCGCTCTGCGCAATTACCGCAGCTCGGTCGATGCCTTCAAGGCAACCACTCAGACAGCTGCGAGCGTGCGCAAGGATCTGACCACTCAAGGCGCGACCATCGTCAAACTGGGCGAAGAGCTGTATGGCCTGCAGATGCAGATGGGCAAGGAAGACACTGCTCAGGCGCGCAGCCTGCAGATAGGGTGTGTGGTGTTGGTCATGTTACTGGGCATTCTTGCCGCTGTGGTCATTACGCGTCAGATCACTCGCCCATTGCGCGATACGCTGGCCATCGTCGAACGTATTGCATCCGGCGACCTGACACACACCGAAGCGGTCACCCGACGCGATGAGCTGGGTGTGTTGCAGCAAGGCATCCAGCGCATGGGGACAACCCTGCGCGAACTGATCTCCGGTATTCGCGACGGCGTTACCCAGATTGCCAGCGCGGCTGAAGAACTGTCGGCAGTTACCGAGCAGACCAGTGCAGGGGTCAACAGCCAGAAAGTCGAGACCGACCAGGTGGCCACGGCCATGCATGAAATGTCGGCGACGGTGCATGAAGTGGCACGCAATGCCGAACAGGCGTCCGTGGCGGCTTCCGATGCCGACAAACAGGCGCGTGATGGCGACAAGGTCGTGGGCGAGGCCATCCAGCAGATCGAGCGACTGGCCGCTGAAGTGGTTCGCTCATCCGACGCAATGAACGTGCTGGAGCAGGAAAGTGACAAGATCGGCAAGGTCATGGATGTGATCAAGGCGGTCGCCGAACAGACCAACCTGCTGGCCCTCAATGCCGCCATCGAAGCAGCACGTGCCGGGGAAGCCGGCCGGGGTTTTGCCGTGGTGGCCGACGAAGTTCGTGGCCTGGCGCAGCGTACCCAGCAGTCCACCGAAGAAATCGAAGGGCTGGTGGCGGCGCTGCAAAACGGCACGCGCCAAGTGTCGGGCATCATGCTCGGCAGCCGCACGCTGACAGACAGCAGTGTCGAACTGACGCGCAGGGCCGGTACGTCGCTGGAAAGCATCACCCGTACGGTGTCGAGCATCCAGGCGATGAACCAGCAGATCGCTGCCGCCGCCGAACAGCAAAGCTCGGTGGCCGACGAAATCAGCCGCAGCATCGTCAATGTTCGCGATGTATCCGAACAGACCGCCGAAGCCAGCGAAGAAACCGCAGCCTCCAGCGTCGAACTGGCACGCCTCGGTGGCCAGCTGCAGATGATGGTCAGCCACTTCCGGGTGTGATCCACCCGACGGTCGTGCCCACGCGGAGTACTCGGACACCCGTCGTTCCGCATGCTCCAGCGTGGGGATGCATGTCGTGACGCTCCGCGTCACAGCTCCAGATCGCACCGCTTCTTCAAGGGAGGACGCGGAGCGTCCGGAACGGCATGCGACGCGGAGCGTCGCACGATAGTCCAGCCGGCCACCTATCGTTCCTCACGCTCCAGCGTGGGAATGCATTTCGTGACGCTCCGCGTCACATCTCCAGGTCGCACCGCTTCTTCAAGGGAGTACGCGGAGCGTCCGGAACGGCATACCTACGCCGAGCATGGGCACGATAATGTTCTTTTGCGCGACGCTTAACTGGCCTGAATAACGGGGTGATAGTTATATAACTATACGTTGGTATACCTCACTCATACTGACAGATAAACATGAGCTACTTTTGCAGGTTTCTACTGTTGATCGAAACTCTATAAGCTTTACCTCACTGTCCGGCAACTATTAACTCACGGCCTTTATCTGTTATCGCTGACTGCCTGTTTGTTTATAAAGCAGGTGGGTCTGCGCCTGCGCGGCCGGCTCGAGGTGAGCAATGCATTCGATATCTGAATTCGGTAAAAGCCTGCGGACGCCCCGTTTTGTAAAACCCGGTGCACGCACGCCTTATTGGGCCGATGGTATTTGCCTGGCCATCCTGACCCTGTTCATTGGTCTGTTCATCTACGGTCTTGGCCAGATGATGCAGCCGCTCGCGGTGCTGAATTCGAGTCCCATGAGCCTCGACCCGGCGCGCCTGCCCGAATACGCATTGCGCACCACACTGCGTATGTTCATCGCGCTGGCCGCTTCGTTGATCTTCACTTTTGTCGTCGCCACGCTGGCCGCCAAAAGCCGCAAGGCCGAGCAAGTGATCATCCCGGCGCTGGATATTCTTCAGTCGGTGCCGGTGCTGGGTTTTCTGACGTTCACCGTGACCTTCTTCATGGGCCTGTTTCCCGGTCGGCAGATGGGCGTCGAATGCGCAGCGATCTTTGCCATCTTCACCAGCCAGGCCTGGAATCTCGCGTTCAGTTTCTATCAGTCACTGCGCACCGTACCGAGTGACCTTAACGAGGTCAGCCGTCAGTTCGGGCTGTCTGCGGTACTGCGCTTCACTCGCCTGGAACTGCCGTTCGCCATACCGGGGCTGGTGTGGAACATGATGATGTCGATGTCCGGCGGCTGGTTTTTCGTGGTCGCCTGCGAGGCCATTTCGGTCGGCGACACCACCGTCAATCTGCCGGGCATCGGTTCCTGGCTGGCGCTGGCCATCGAGCAGAAAAACCTGGCGGCGATTGCCTGGGCAGTGGGCGCAATGGCGCTGGTGATTCTGGCCTATGACCAATTGCTGTTCAGGCCGATCGTCGCCTGGGCGGACAAATTCCGCTTCGAGCAAACCGCATCGTCGAAGCGTCCGCGCTCGTGGATGTACAGCGTGCTGGGCCGCTCCCGTGTGGCACCGATGCTGGGTTCGATCCTGGCTGCGCCGTGGAAATGCCTGATGCTGATCGACTGGCGCGTGTTCTCCCGGCTGTGGAAAGTGAAGCTCACCCCAGGCGTCGTCCGCGTGCTCGACTACGCGTGGCTGGGCCTGGTCATGGCCGCCTGCCTGGCTGGCAGCGTGTACCTGTTCAGGTTCATCGAAGCCTCTCTGGGCGTCAGCGACATGGTCACTGCCTTTGGTCTGGGCCTGGCGACGATGGTGCGTGTGATCGTACTGATCGTCATTGCGAGCCTGATCTGGGTGCCCGTCGGTATCTGGATCGGCTTGCGTCCGGTCTGGGCCGAACGCTTGCAGCCAATCGCGCAGTTCATGGCGGCGTTCCCGGCCAACGTTCTGTTTCCTTTTGCGGTGATCGCGATTGTCGGCCTGCACCTGAACCCGGACATCTGGCTGTCGCCGCTGATGGTGCTCGGCACCCAGTGGTACATCCTGTTCAACGTGATCGCCGGGGCCAGCGCCTTGCCGACTGACCTGCGCGAAGCGGCGACCATGTTCAACATGCGCGGCTGGCAGTGGTGGCGGCGTGTCGCGCTGCCTGGCGTGTTTCCCTACTACATCACCGGTGCGCTGACCGCGTCGGGTGGTTCGTGGAACGCCAGTATCGTTGCCGAAGCGGTTTCCTGGGGCGATCAGCATCTGGAAGCGGCAGGCCTGGGGTCATACATCGCCAATGCGACCCAGGCAGGTGACTTTCCGCGCGTTGCGCTGGGCATCGTGGTCATGTCGGTCTTCGTGATTGCGTTCAACCGGTTGCTGTGGCGCCCGCTGTACGGGTTCGCCGAGCGACGTCTGAGTCTTGTCTGATCTTGTGTAAGGGGAGGGCGCCATCATGATGGCTGTCGAAACGCGTTGCCTGGTAGATGTTCAGAAAGTCCGACATGTGTACGGCAAAGGCAGCAAAGAGCGCCTGGTGCTGGATGACGTGACCCTGACGCTCAATGAGAACGAAATAGTGGGCCTGCTGGGCCGGTCCGGCTCGGGCAAGTCGACCCTGTTGCGCTCCATCGCCGGGCTGGTGGTGCCTACCGAAGGTGAGGTGAATTTCCCTCGTCGTGTGCAAGGACGGGCAATGTCGGTGGGCATGGTGTTCCAGAGCTTTGCGCTGTTTCCCTGGCTGACGGTGCTGGAAAACGTCGAAGTCGGCCTCGAAGCGCAACGTGTGCCTGCCGCCGTACGCCGCAAGCGCGCACTGGCGGCCATCGATCTGATCGGCCTGGACGGTTTCGAGAGCGCCTACCCCAAAGAGCTGTCCGGAGGCATGCGTCAGCGGGTCGGCATGGCGCGCGCGCTGGTCATCGATCCTGACGTGCTGTTGATGGACGAACCGTTTTCCGCGCTCGACGTGCTCACCGCCGAAACCCTGCGTACTGACTTGCTGGACATGTGGAGCGAGGGGCGCATGCCCATCAAGTCGATCCTGATGGTGACGCATAACATCGCCGAAGCCGTGCTGATGTGCGATCGCATCCTGCTGTTCTCCTCCAATCCTGGCCGGGTGATCAGCGAGATCAAGGTCGATCTGCCCCAGCCGCGCAACCGCCAGGACCCGATCTTTCGGGCGCTGGTGGAAGAGATCTACGTGCTGATGACCCAGGACAACGACGCCGGCGAGATTCGTCAGGGCGTGTTTCCGGGCACCGGGCTGGGAATGGTGTTGCCACAGGTTTCCACCAACGCACTGGCAGGGTTGATCGAGGCGATTCACGCGCCGCCCTACAGCCTCAAAGCCGACCTGCCGGAGCTGGCCGCTGCGCTGCACTACAACGCCGACGAGCTGTTCCCGATTGCCGAGGTGCTGCAACTATTGCGCTTCGCTGAACTGAAGGGCGGCGACATTCGCCTGCTGCCTGCCGCCAATCGTTATGCGCTGGCGGATGTCGACGAGCGCAAGCAACTGTTCGCCCAGCACCTGCTGAGCTTTGTGCCGCTGGTGGCGCATATCCGTCGGGTGCTGGATGACCGTCCCACGCACACGGCACCGGCACGGCGCTTTCGTGATCAACTCGAAGACTTCATGTCTGAAAGCGATGCCATGCAGACCCTCAACGCAGTGATTCAATGGGGGCGCTACGCGGAGTTGTTCGCCTATGACGAACTGACCGATCAGTTCAGCCTGGACAACCCGTCCTGAGGTTTGTAGGACATACTCAACAGGCCTTTTGCAACCAGCGGGATGATGCGCATGCGTGAACCGGAATCCTACGGCAAGGCTGCTATGGCGGTGCGGCTGATCGCGTTGCTCATACTGGCGCTGGTCATTGCAGTTGCCGACACCTTGACCGACCTGGAAATCGCCGTGGGCGTATTCCAGATTGTTGTGGTGCTGCTGGCGGTCAGGTTCCTGCCGTCCACAGGCGTTATCGCGATGGCGTTGCTGTGCATGGTGCTGACCGTGATCAGTTACGAGATGACGACCTCCAGAGGCAGTGAGGCGTCCGGGCTGATCAATTGCATCATCAGCCTGGCGGCCATCGCCATGACCACCTGGCTGGCGCTGCGCATGGCGCTGGCCATCCGCTCGGTACATGAAGCGCGCTCACAGCTGGCGCGGATCGCACGGGTCAATCAATTGGGTGAACTGACGGCGTCCATTGCTCACGAGGTCAATCAGCCGCTGTCGGCCATTGTCACCAGCGGCAATGCCTGCCAGCGCTGGCTGGCCACCGAGCCGGTTAATCTGGAGAAGGCCCGGCAGGCCGTCGACCGCATGATCAGTGACGCGAACCGCGCCGGGGACATCATCGTCCGGGTGCGCGCGCTGGCGAAGCGTTCGTCCACTCACAAGGAGTGGATCAGCGTGGCCGATACCGTCGCCGAGATCGTGGCGCTGGCACACAGCGAGATAGAGGGGCAGGGCGTCGCACTGCTGGTCGACGTTCCGGAGGGCCTGCCGCCGCTGCTGGCTGATCGGGTGCAGATCCAGCAAGTGTTGCTGAACCTGATGCTCAATGGCGTCGATGCGATGAAAAAGCTCGAGGCGGATCAGGCGCAACTGGAGATTCGGGTGGGCTGGCATGACGGCGGTGATATCGAATTTGCGGTCAGCGACAACGGTATCGGCGTGCCACCGGAAAACATCCATCGGTTGTTCGATGCTTTCTACACCACCAAGGAGGAAGGGATGGGGATTGGTCTGGCGATCAGTCGTTCGATCATCGAAGCTCATGGCGGGCGCATCTGGGTCACCTCAAACCCTGCAATCGGTGCTACGTTTCACTTCACCCTGCCCACCGGAAAGATGGAAACCTGATGAGCACAGTTGCCGCCGCATCACAGGCCGAAGAGCCGATCATCTACGTCCTTGATGACGACCTGTCGGTGCGCTCCTCGCTGGAGGATCTGCTGGCCTCGGTCGGGTTGCGCAGCATGCTGTTCGGCTCGACCCGCGAGTTCCTGGACACGCCGCGTCCTGACGCGCCGGGCTGCCTGATTCTGGACATTCGCATGCCTGGAATGAGTGGTCTGGACTTCCAGGAGCATATGGCCAGGTCGGGGATTTCCCTGCCGGTCATTTTCATCACCGGGCATGGCGACATTCCCATGTCCGTGCGGGCCATGAAGGCCGGTGCGGTGGAGTTTCTGACCAAGCCTTTTCGCGATCAGGACTTGCTCGACGCCATTCAGCAGGGGTTGGCGCAGGATCGCAGTCGACGCAAAAGTGCCGCGGTCGAAGCCGAACTTCAGCGCCGTCACGCCAGCCTCAATTCCGGTGAGCAGCAGGTGATGGAGCTGGTGGTCAGCGGCCTGCTCAACAAACAGATTGCAGCCCGGCTGAACGTGAGCGAAATCACCGTCAAGGTCCGCCGTGGCTCGGTGATGCGCAAGATGGAAGCCGATTCCCTGGCCGACCTCGTCAAGTTTGCCGAGCGCCTCAAAGAGCTGCACTGATCACCGGCCCACGCCGAGCCCTCATCGTTATACACAAGTCCGCTTTTGATTCTGGCCGGCGGCGGTAGGAGTAGGCGCGAAGAGGCCGCTACAGCCTCCAGAAACAGGACATTTGTACTCAGCGGCTGACTAATTCACCAGCTGCGGCAGTACGTAGTTGCGCACGACGTACAGCGAACCTTCTGCGCTCAAGTGCCCTGAGTCGATCTGCAGCAGAGAGCGGTTGTCTTCCAGGCGTACCCGGCAGGCATCGGCGATGCACAGTTTGTCGATCAGCGACACAAACTGGATGCCTGCCGATGCGGCCAGTGCGCGGGTTGCCTGATCCACCAGCATGACACTTTGATCCAGAGCCGGATCGCGGATGTACGATTCGCTCAGCCCCCAATGACGGTTGGCGATGACGCTGGGCAACGACGGGTTCCACTGCGGAACCGGGCCGATCAGCACGATGTGCTTCACACCAATGCCCTTGAGCCGAACCGCGATCTGCGTCCAGTCGGTCTTGTCGTGCCCGTCCTTTTGCGCGATGACCACGATGTCCGGACGCAGCCTTTCGATGCCCTGCAGGGCCGTTCTGTTGGAGTAGTCACAGGCCCTGCTGGTCGCAGAGGTACGTCCTTGCTGGTCCCTCAGCGCGGGACGGCAACTGGCCGAGGCGACCTGATAGAAGGGCGTGCTGTGTGTCAGCAAGGTACGCAGGCCGAGCGACAGCGCTTGTGCATGAGAATCGCCCCACAGGAACACGCCACCTACCCCTTGTTTGCGGGTGCAGGCTTCATCGATGCCTGATTGGCCGCGCTGGGTCAGGGCGGAGAAGGCGTCACATTTCAGCCAGTAGGGCTCGTACAGATTGTGCTGGCGATCAGCGTACTCCTGAATGAAACGCGCCTTGTCCGAAACACTCACCGGGCGCAGGGGAGAAATCACGCCGCCGGTTGCACTCACCAGCGTTCCGCCGACGAACAGCAGAGCGATCAGCGTGCCGAACGTGGCACGTCTGCTGCGCTGATCAGACGACGGCCTGCTGACGGGCTGCTCGATCAGCCGCCATGAGACCAGACCCAGCATCACGGCCACGCCGATGCCCACCAGCACTGCGCGGGTCTCGCCCAGTAACCCGGCGTCATTCATCCACACCACCACCGGCCAGTGCCACAGGTACAGCGAGTACGAGCGTGTGCCGGCCCATTGGGCGAGCGGGTTACAGGTCAGCAGCGAGTCGTTGTGTGCGGCGACGATCACCGCGAACGCCCCCAGCACCGGCATCAACACCAGATAACCCGGCCACGTGTCCTGCACGGACAGCAGAAAGAAGCCGGCCACGATCAGCGTCAGTCCTATGTGTTCCAGAACGCGCTGCTGCAGGGCCTTCAATTGCAGCGGGAACAGGCAGGCCACGCCACCTGCGAGTAACTCCCAAGCGCGGGTCGGCAGCAGGTAAAACGCTGCCTCCGGCCATTGCGAGGAGGCAGATACGCACACCACAAAGCCTGTCAGGCTTGCGCCCAGTACCCACCAGCGCAGGTTGTGCAGCGCGACGAAGCGACTGAGCATCAGCAGCGCAATCGGGTACAGCAGGTAGAACTGCCATTCCACCGACAGCGACCAGGTATGCAGCAGCCACTTCTCATGGGCGCTGGCGGTGAAATACCCCGCCTCACGCCAATAGACGAAGTTGGAAACGAACCCCAGGCTGCTCGCCACATGTGTGCCCAGCGCGCTGTAGTCCAGCGGCAGCAGAGCGAACCAGCCAAGCAACAGCAAGGCAAAACACAGCACAGCGAGGGCCGGGACGATGCGCTTGGCCCGTGACGTGTAGAACGCCGCCAGCCTGAATTTACCGCTCCTTAAGCCGCGCAGGATGATGCCGGTGATCAGATACCCCGAGATCACGAAAAACACGTCGACACCGGCAAAGCCGCCAGGCAGCCAGTCGGGGTGGAAGTGGAAGAGCAGCACTGCGATCACTGCGATGGCGCGCAGGCCATTGATGTCTTTTCTGAAGTCCATTTGAGAAAGCCATCCGTTGGCTGATCGTGAGGGGGAGGGGCCGGGGATCAGCCGAAGCTTATCGGCAGCCAGCGTTGTGGTGATTGTGCTGGTTGATCAGCGTGCAGCCGACGTCAGCCCGGGCACATGGCCCGCAGAAGATTCTTTGCCGGCCATCACATGACCAATGGCCAGGCCGATGAACAGGTTGGCGACAGCGACCTCGAACATGTCGGTGGTCCAGCTGATCAGGCACCAGCAAAAGCTGATCGCCAGGAGCATATGGCCAACACGGGTCTGATCATCGATCAGGCGGAACAACAGCGGAATCTGCAGCGCATACAGCAGCAGGCCGAGCACGCCCAGCATTGCCCAGAGGTACAGGGCAGAGCTGTCCATGCCGAGAAATACCCCGGCACCGTCCACCGGAAACAACCCCATCGTGCTGCCGACCATGCCGAAGCCTGCCCCGCTGATCATCCAGCCTTCGCGACTCATCGCATTGATCAGGCCGGGCCAGGTGTTGATCAGCCGGTCATACAGCGAGGCCAGAGAGCCGCCGCTGCTGACCGCGTAAGCGTCAGGGCTCACAATCAGGCCCAGTGCCGGCAACAGCAGGCCGATGCCTACCACCACGGTGCACACTGCCCTGCAGGTCCAGCTCATCCGCCGCAACAACAGCAGCACGATGGTCAGCGCGAAGGCCGCGGCTGGCGCTTTGCTGGTGGTCAGCACGATGGCGTAAAGCGCCACCGCACTCAGCAACATCATCATCAGGCGCGAGCGCAGGAACATGATCAGGTACAGCGTGTAGAAGGCGATCATGATCGACAGCACGTTGGACACCCTGGCGAAACCGGCAATGCGGTCCACCTCGTCCGCGCTCCATGAGGTATTGGCGCTCAACTGGGTTTCACCGACGCTGTAGCTGTAGCCCTTCCATGGCACGGAGGTGAGCTTGTCCAGGGCAATCCCCAACAGCGAGGCCAGCAGGCAGAAAGCAATGGCGCGGTACAACAGCTTGCTGCGATACAGCAGGTGCCGGCCACATACCAGGCCGAACACCAGCGGGCTCAGCGCGAACAGACTGAACGCCAGGTTGTGCGCGCTGGCGCGATGCAGCATGGCCAGCAGCGCGGAAATCAGCCACAGGATCGTGAACGTCCAGAACAACCGCCCGGCTCTGAATGTGCGCAGTTCGAGCGTAAATAGCAGGATGCAGGCGGCCTTGGGCAGATAGAGCAAGGGGCTTATGCCTGCCTGGTCGAAGTAGAAGCGCAAGGCTCCGGAAAAGGTCTCGACCAGAATCAGGCTGATGGCGACCCACACCACCACCGTGGACTTGTCAAAGGACATCAACGACGACCTGGCGTCGACGCCGTTCGCAGTATTCAACGCCATGCTGGCTGCCTTGTGAAATACGTCAGGGGAATTGCGCGGACAAAGCTACCGCCCGACGATCACGGGGACGTGTCGACACAGGGAAGCTTTGGGAGATGGGGGGTCTGGAGCGGACGCTCGCAACGGCATGACAACAGGTATATCAGTCGCAGTTGGGGCAACTGTCAATTAATTAGTCAGGATTAATGGTTATGCGCTGCACTTAGTACCCAGGACAGGACGCGGAGCGTCCAGAACGGCGTGCCCACGCTGGAGCATGGGCACGATGGTGTTCTTGCGGACGCGATCCTGCAGACACCTATCGTTCCTCACGCTCCAGCCCAGACATTTATCGTTCCTCACGCTCCGCGTGGGAATGCCTTTCGTGACGCTCTGCGTCACCCATCTGCGGATTACGGGTATTTACGTCTGTCCGGTGCAGGCGGGAAGTACTGATAGAGCCAGGTCTCGCTCAGCGTACGGTCGCCAGTGCGGATGAACATGCGCATTTCAACCGGCTCGACCGAGTCGCTGTCCGGTACCCAGTCGAAGGTGACGCGGTAGCCCTTGATGTCCGGCAACACGAGGATGTTGAAGTCCTGCACCTTGCCATGAGTGACCGTGACGATGGGCTCGATTCCAGTGCCTTCCGGCAAGCGATCCAGACCGCCGCCGTTGAAGTCCACCGCGAAGCGGCGTGCCCAGGTTTTCGGGTAATGCTCGCCCGGTGCCCAGCCTTCGAGGAAGCCGCCCATGCCTGAACGTGTCGCGTGGACCTGTGCCAGCGGCGTGCTTACCGGCGGCAGCGGGCTCCAGAACAGCTTGTAGCCGTAGTTCATCGAATCCCCGGCCTTGACCGGCGTCTTCGGTGTCCAGAACACCACGATGTTGTCCATCGTTTCGCCCGTGGTCGGCAGTTCCAGCAGGCTGACCTCGCCTTCGCCCCACGCCGTGATCGGCTCGACCCACAGGCTCGGACGACGGCTGTACCAGACAACGGTGTCCTGATAGCTGGAGAATTCGTGATCGCTCTGTACCAGCCCGAAGCCTTTCGGATCGGTGTCGGAGAACGCGCTGAACTGCGGTTTGGCCGGGTTGTTCAGCGGACGGCAGATCCACTCACCGTTGCCACGCCACATCGACAGGCGATCCGAGTCGTGGATTTGCGGGTGGATGGTGTCGCACATGCGGCGTTCGTGAGTGCCGCAGCTGAACATGCTGGTCATCGGCGAAATGCCCAGCTGCTGGATGTCGGTACGCGCATTGACGTGCGCGTCGATTTCCATGACCACCTGGCCGGCCTGACAGTCGATGTCGAAGCGATAGGCGCCGGTCGCGCTCGGCGAATCGAGCAGTGCGTAAACCACGAAGCGTGTCGCGTTCTTGTCCGGCGTTTCAAACCAGAACTTGGTGAAGTCCGGAAATTCTTCCTGACGTTTGGCGTAACTGTCGATGGCCAGGCCGCGGGCCGAGAGGCCGTATTGCTTGTTGCTGTCCACGGCGCGGAAGTAGCTGGCGCCGAGGAACGAAACGACGTCATTGATGGCGATTTCAGGCGCCTTGAACAGTTTGAAACCGGCAAAGCCCAGGTCGCCCTTGACCAGGTTCTTGTCGATGCCACTGTTCTCGTAGTTGAACAGGTCATGGCGGAAATGCACTTCGCGCGCCTGCTTGCTCTGCGGATCGACGCTGTACATGCGCACGGGCGTCTTGAAGCCCATGCCGACGTGGAAGAAATGCACGTCGAGCTGGCCGTGGACGTCTTTCCACAGCGAGTGATTCGGGTCGTAGCGGATGGCATTGAATTGCTGCGGCGTCATGTTCGCAAGTACCGGTGGCAGCACCTGCTTGTTGCTCACATACCCTTTGCTCGCAAGCTTCTTGGCATGCGCCTGCAACTCAGCAAAATCGAAGTGTTCGATCTCGCCATCGGCTGCGGCGGCCAGTGCCCGCGCAGCAAAAAGCCCTGAGGCCGATACGCTGCCGTAGGCGGCTAACGCCATGGACGCTTTCAGGAGATTTCTGCGATTCATAAAGGTGAAGCCTCTGAGTAATTCTGTGCGTCCTGCACAAAAAATGGCGCGCCAACGACTCCTTGCCGAACGCAAACTACCCACAACAGATAACAAAGACGAGATACGGTTCGGAAATCGGCCAAAAAAAAACGCCGATCATGGCTAATGAATCCGGCGTGTTGACGGCTATAACGCTGATTTTTGTGTCGCTGCAGACTAATCGATTAAGCGCATCGCCGCTTGGCGCAAGGCTTCCAGACGATCGGGGCAAGAAACGCTGATCAACTCGACGTCTTCGACCCGCACGAAAACTTTTTTCGCCAGGCAATATTCAGCAATCATTTTGCTGGCGCGCGGGCTCGCTCTCTGCCTGACTTCAGGTCGATTCGCCCGCTGGGCAGCACCGCTATCTCACATCCGTTCAGCTAATAGTCCTGACGAAAGTTTCATTCCGCGTGTTATATCGTAACGCTATGATTCACTGGCATTCAGATGCCAATGCAGGGCTCTCCAAAGGGCGATAAATCAGCGGGTGCCGGGGTAGTGATGCGGGTTGATTTGGATGAGCACGAAGGCCTTGAAGGCCTGCCACGTTTTCAAATGGCGGTGCAACAGGTTAGGCGTCTGGGACGATTGATGTATGTGACCGGTGGAGCAGGGGCGTTCGGGCTGCTGCTGGCGTTGTCCATCGATCTGTTTTCCCCCGGCTCTTTGTGGATGGCCGTGTTGTGCAACGCCTCGGCGGCGTTGTTTCTGCTCACGGCGGGCTTGCAGTCGGCGCGGCATGTCGCGCTGTGGCGGGCTCGCGCGCTGCGTTCGCCGGACGCAGACACCCTCGACGAAAACCTGTCTGCTGACGACGAGAGCGGCTGGTACGAGCGCCTGCTTGAACGGCTGAGTGACTCCGGCAAATCGCTGGTCAGGCACGTGGGCAGCTCGACCCTGTGGCTTGCCGGTTGGGCGGTGCTGGCGTTGATCGTCGTTCGTGCCTTCTGGAACCTGGCGCTGGCCGGCGTCGACCTCTCCACGGCCGGTAGCCTGGCCGGCAGCGTCATGCTGTTGTTGGCATTCGGGCTGCTGGTCATCGAGCGACAACTGAGCAGCGAGTCCGACAGTCAGTCGCCGGAGGCCGGTGCGCTGGCGCAACTGGTGCGCATGACGCTGATCGTCCTGCTGGTCGGCGCGCTGTGCCTGTTTTTCTCCAATGCAGAACGTGTCTGGCCTGCGCGGCTGGCGGTATTGATCGGCCTGCTGCCGTTTGGCGTGGCGCTGGAGTTTCTGCTGCGCGCTGTGCTGTCGGTGTTCAGCCCGCGCAACCCACGCAGCGAACCGCGCCTGCTGGCCGCCAGTTTCATCGCCGACCTGTTGCGCTGGCCGCCGCGTCCGCTGCTCGCCTTGCAGCACGAACTGCACAACCGCTTTGGCATCGATCTGCGCCAGATCTGGGCCTTTACCTACATGCGTCGCGCCTTTTTGCCGGTACTGACGGTGGTCGCAGCGCTGGGCTGGGTGCTGAGCGGCGTGCATGAAATTCCCATGCAGGGGCGGGGCATTTATGAACGCTTCGGCAAGCCGGTCGACGTGTTCGGGCCCGGTCTGCACGTGGGTTTGCCCTGGCCGTTCGGGCGTGTGCTGGCCGTTGAAAACGGCGTGGTTCATGAACTGGCGACCAGCGTTTCTGCTGCCGACACGGCCGAGCAAACGCTGGACCCGGCCGAAGGCCCGCCACCGGGTAGCGCCAACCGTCTGTGGGATGCCAGCCATATCAACGAAAAATCCCAGGTCATTGCCAGCAGTGCAGGCGACAAGCAGAGCTTTCAGATCGTCAATATGGACGTGCGGTTCGTCTACCGTATCGGCCTGACAGATGCCGCAGCCATGGCGTCGACCTATAACAGCGCTGACATCCCAGCCCTGATTCGCAGCACGGCCAGCCGGGTGCTGGTGCATGACTTTGCTTCGCGCACGCTGGATGAACTGCTCGGCGAACAGCGCAGCGAGCTGGCCGATGACATCGGCAAGGCCGTGCAGGCCGACTTGCAGCGGCTGGACAGCGGCGTCGAATTGCTCGCTACGGTGGTTGAAGCCATCCACCCGCCTGCCGGTGCGGCCAACGCCTATCATGCTGTGCAGGCTGCGCAGATTGGTGCACAGGCGCTGATCTCTCGCGAACGCGGCGCGGCCAGCGACAGGGCCAATCAGGCGCAGCTCAATGCCAGCGTGGCGCGTGATCAGGCCAGTGCCGTCGCCCGCGAGATTCTGGCCGGCGCACAGGGTGCAGACCTGCGCTTCAGTGCCGAACGTCAGGCCTATGCCAAGGCAGGCCAGGCGTTTTTGCTGGAGCAATACCTGGCCCAACTGACCGAGGGCCTGGGCAATGCGAAGTTGCTGATACTCGACCACCGTCTGGGCGGCGACAGTGCGCCGACCATCGACCTGCGTACCTTCACCCCACCGGCAGACCCAACGGCGCCGCGTAAAGCCGTTCAGTAAGGAGTCGTCCCTTGAGTCTGTTCCATCATCATCACGATCACGCCGACCACGATAGCCATGACAGTCACGGCCATGGCGGCCATGGTCATCACCACCATCATCATGGCGCGAGCGGCCCGGCAGCGTTTCCCTGGCGGCGGGCAAGCCTGGCTGCGGTGCTGATCGCGTTTGCGATTGCAGCAGCGAGCCTGGTGCAGGTGCGTTCGGGCGAGGCGACCGTCGTCACACGCTTCGGCAACCCGTCCCGCGTCCTGCTGGAGCCGGGCCTCAACTGGCGCTGGCCGGCACCGTTCGAGGCGACCATCCCGGTGGATCTGCGCCTGCGAACCACTTCCAGCGGTCTGCAGGACGTCGGTACCCGCGATGGCTTGCGCATCATCGTTCAGGCCTACGTGGCGTGGCAGGTGCAGGGCGACGCCGACAACGTGCAGCGCTTCATGCGCGCGGTACAGAACCAGCCCGACGAGGCGGCGCGGCAGATCCGTACCTTTGTCGGCTCGGCGCTGGAAACCACGGCGAGCAGTTTCGACCTCTCCAGCCTGGTGAATACCGACGCCAGCAAGGTGAATATCACTGCCTTCGAAAATCAGCTGCGCCAGCAGATCGATCAGCAACTGCTGGCGACTTATGGGGTGCGTGTCCTGCAGGTCGGCGTGGAGCGACTGACCCTGCCTTCGGTAACGCTCAACGCTACCGTGGACCGCATGCGCGCCGAACGCGAGACCATCGCCACCGAGCGAACCGCCGTGGGCAAGCGTGAGGCGGCGCAGATTCGTTCGGCCGCCGAGCGCGATGCACGGATTGTCGAAGCCGATGCCACGGTCAAGGCGGCCGATATCGAAGCACAGTCGCGGGTTGAAGCCGCGCAGATCTATGGCCGTGCCTATGCGGGCTCGCCGCAGCTCTACAACCTGCTGCGCTCGCTGGATACGCTGGGCACTATCGTGACGCCCGGCACCCGCCTGATACTGCGCACCGACGCGGCGCCGTTCCGCGTGCTGGTGGACGGCCCGCCGACGCTGGATGGCAAGAGCGGAACGCAGCCATGAGCCAGCCGGTCGACGAAGCCGTGGCGCAGCGCCCGCCGGTAAACAGCCCTTGGTTGCAGGCGAGCCGTCTGGCGTTTCTGGGGCTGTATGGCGTGACATTGCTCGCCGCGCTTGCCTGGGCGACGTCCAACATACGCCAGATCGATCCACAGAACCGCGCGGTGGTCATGCACTTCGGCGCGATCGAGCGGGTTCAGAACGCAGGGCTGCTGATCGCCTGGCCGCAGCCGTTCGAACAGGTGGTGCTGCTGCCTTCGGCTGATCGGGTGATAGAGCGGCGCGTGGAAACCCTGCTGCGTTCGCCTGCCGCGTTGAAAGCCGATGAAGTCGCGACCCTGTCGGCACCCATGAGCGATGCACTGGCAGGCTCCGGTTTTCTGCTGACTGGCGATGCCGGTGTGGTGCAACTGGACGTCACGGTGTTTTACAAAGTGACTGACCCCACTGCCTTCGTGTTGCAGGGCGAGCATGTATTGCCCGCGCTGGACCGGCTGGTCAATCGCAGCGCTGTGGCGCTGACGGCGGCGCGGGATCTGGACACCATTCTGGTTGCCCGTCCCGAGCTGATCGGTGCTGACAGCCAGGCCGCCGAGCGCCGTGAGCGGCTGCGTGGCGATCTGGTGCGCGGCATCAATCAGCGTCTGGCCGAGCTCAAGGCGACCGGCATGGGCATTGGTGTCGAGGTCGCTCGGGTGGATGTGCAGTCGAGCCTGCCGACCTCGGCGGTCAACGCGTTCAATGCTGTGCTGACGGCCAGTCAGCAGGCCGATCAGGCCGTGGCCAACGCGCGCACGGAGGCCGAAAAGCTGACCCAGACCGCCAATCAACAGGCCGACCGAACCCTGCAAGTGGCGCATGCACAGGCGTCCGAGCGTCTGGCCAAGGCGCAGTCGGCTACCGCAACCGTTGTCAGCCTCACCCAATCAGCCGAAACCCGCAGCGACCCCGGCCTGATGCAACGTCTCTACCGTGAACGCGTACCGGTCATTCTGCATCAGGCGGGTTCGGTGACCACGGTCGATCCCAAAGACGATTCCCGCCTGATCATTCAGGGAGCACCACAATGAGTGGCGAAGCCGTTCACACCCACGACGCTGGTCAACCGCAAGCGCCTGGCAGTCTGCTGAGCAGCGCAGAACAGCGCAGTGCCGCCCGGCAACTGACCCTCGCGATGCTGGCCTTGGGCTTGCTGGGATTGGGACTGGTCTGGCGGTTTTTCGCCCCGGAGCAGGCAGGTGTCAGCCAATTGCTGTTGGGCGCTGCGTCACTGTTGGTGGCGATACCGGTGATCAGCGCCGGCTGGCACAGCCTGCGGCATCCGAGCCTGCACGGCATCACCGATCAGTTGATCGCACTGGCGATGCTCGGTGCCTGGGCCACCGGTGACCTGATGACCGCCGCGTTGCTGCCGATCATCATGATCTTCGGTCATGTGCTGGAAGAGCGCAGCGTGATCGGCTCGCAGGAGGCCATCGAAGCGCTGGGACGCCTGACTCGTAGCCAGGCGCGTTTGCTCGGCGCCGACGGCAGCGTGCGCGAGGTCGACAACGCGACGCTCAAAGCCGGCGATCAGGTGGAAGTGCGGGCGGGCGACCGCGTTCCGGCGGACGGTCGGGTGCTGTCCGGGCAAGCCAGTCTGGATACGTCGTCGATCACTGGCGAATCGGTCCCGCTGGAAGCCAGTGTCGGGGTCGAGGTGTTCGGTGGCGCCATCAACCTCGACGGCCTGCTGCGCATCGAAGTGACCCGCATCGGCGATCAGTCGACGCTGGGCAAGGTCATCGCGCTGATGCAGAGCGCAGAGCGTTCCAAGCCGCCTATCACGCGTCTGCTGGAGCGCTACGCAGGCAGTTACATGGTGCTGGTCTTGTTGATCGCGGCGCTCACCTGGTTTATCACTCAGGATGCCCAGGCGATGCTGGCAGTACTGGTCGCAGCCTGTCCCTGTGCGCTGGTGCTTTCGGCCCCGGCCACCGCCATTGCAGGTATTGCGGTCGCGGCGCGGCACGGGATTCTGATCCGCAGTTCGGCGTTTCTTGAAGAACTGGCTGACCTCAACTCACTGGTTGTGGACAAGACCGGCACCCTGACCTATGGCCGTCTGCGTCTGCAGTCAGTGCAGGCTGACGGTTCGCAGCATCCACAATTGCTGGAGCTGGCTGCGAGCCTCGGGTCTGCCAGCAGTCACCCGGTGAGTCGGGCCTTGGCCGGGCTGGTGGATAATGCCCGACTGCTGCCGCTGACCGACACCCGTGAGCGCCAGGGCCTGGGTGTGGTGGCCTCGACCGGGCAGGGCGATGCAGCACTGGGCCGCCCGGAGTTGTTCGCACAGATGGGCATCGTCACGCCTGCTGTCCCTGCACACGACGGCCCGCTGGCCGGTCTGTCGCTGGACGGGGTTTTTCTGGCCTGGCTGCTGCTGGCCGACAGTGTCAAACCCGAAGCTCAGGCGGCGCTGCTGGAATTGCGCGGCCTGGGCCTGGGCCGACAATTGCTGTTGACCGGTGACCGGCAGAGCGTGGCCGACAATCTGGCGCAAGATATCGGCATCGCTGACGTTCAGGCGCAGGCGCTGCCTGAAGACAAACTCAACCGCGTCATGGGCGAGATCTCCAGTGGTTTCCGGCCAATGGTGGTCGGCGACGGGGTCAACGATTCGCTGGCCCTGAAGGCGGGCGTGGTCGGCGTGGCGATGGGCGCGGGTGGGGCGGATATCGCGCTGGCATCCGCCGACATCGTGCTGATCGGCAGCGATCTGCGCCGCCTGGGCACCTGTGTGCGACTCAGTCGCCAGTGCCGTCACACCTTGCAGGTCAACGTCATCATTGGGCTGGGCTGGACGCTGGCCATCGTGGCTCTTGCCGCCTTTGGTCTGCTTGGCGCTGCGGGCGCGATGGTCGCAGCTATCCTGCACAATCTAAGCACCCTGTTGGTATTGGGCAACGCCGGACGTTTGCTGCGCTTTCAGGAGCCATTGCTCAAGCTCGAAGACGTGGGTGTGCAACATCAGGTCTCACGCCTGCACTGATGATCAGTGCGTCAAACGGCTTGAGCTTTGACTAATTCTGTTACAGATTAAGCGCTGTGTTTCATTGTGTGATCCAAATTCAGGCTGACTCTCGGCTCGAATCAGAGGGCACAGGGCTGTTCCCCCGCAGTTGATTCATAGCAGTTTTGCCGTCGCCAATGCCTTTTCGGGCCCTTTTGCGGGGCCTTTGCTGGATTACTCTTTTTTGAGTTTCTGGATAAGGGGGTGATTTTGAAATGCTTACACAACTTCCAACGACCTTGCAGAATCTCCACCTGCCGTTGCGGCTCCGGCTCTGGGACGGTCATCAGATGGACCTCGGGCCTGCGCCCAGCGTCACGATAGTCGTCAAGGATCCGCAACTGGTCTCCGACTTCAGTCACCCCAGTCTGGGCCTGCTCGGCAGCGCGTTTGTGGAGGGGCGGCTGGAACTGGAGGGCTCCATCAGCGAAGTGGTCCGGGTCTGCGATGAACTGACCCACGCGCTGGTGGATGATGACGACAGCGCTGGCAATCCGATCCGGGTCGAGCATGACAAGGACACTGACGCGGCCTCGATTGCCTATCACTACGATGTCTCCAACGACTTCTACCAGCTCTGGCTCGACAGGGAGATGGTCTACTCCTGCGCGTATTTCAAGACCGGGGACGAATCGCTGGAGCAGGCGCAGCAGGATAAATTCCACCACCTGTGCCGCAAGTTGCGGCTCAAGCGTGGTGAATACCTGTTGGACGTCGGCTGCGGCTGGGGCGGGCTGGCGCGTTTTGCGGCTCGCGAATACGGCGTGAAGGTCTTTGGCATCACGTTGAGCCAGCAACAATTGGCACTGGCCCGCGAACGCGTGCAAGCCGAAGGTCTGCAGGAAAAGGTCGACCTGCAATTGCTCGACTACCGCGACCTGCCGCAGGATGCGCGCTTCGACAAAGTGGTCAGTGTCGGCATGTTCGAGCACGTCGGGCACGCCAACCTGCCGTTGTACGCGCAACGCCTGTTCGGCGCGGTGAAGGAGGGCGGTTTGGTGATGAATCACGGCATCACCGCGCGGCACACCGACGGTCGTCCTGTGGGGCGTGGTGCCGGGGAGTTCATTGACCGCTATGTTTTCCCCAATGGCGAGCTGCCGCACATGGCCATGATCAGCGCCCATATCAGCGAAGCCGGGCTTGAAGTGGTCGACGTGGAAAGCCTGCGCCCGCACTACGCGAAAACCCTGGAGCACTGGAGCGCACGACTGGAATCCCGGCTCGACGAAGCCGCGCGAATCGTACCCGAACAGACCCTGCGGATCTGGCGGCTATACCTCGCAGGCTGCGCCTATGGATTCACCAAGGGCTGGATCAACCTGCACCAGATACTCGCCGTGAAACCCTTCGCCGACGGCAACACCGGACTGCCACTGACGCGCGAGGATATTTATGGGTGAAGTCCCGCTCGTCTCTTCAAGACAGGCAGCGTAGTGCACAGAGGTCTCACAGAATCGGTGAAATCAGCCGCGCCACGCGCATACCCAGTTGATGCAGACGCCGTGTTTCGTGGCTTTCCTGCACGGAGATTTCACGGGCGAGGTTGAAGTCGGCGGTGAGCATGGATTCCACCTGGCTGGAGAAGTCGCTGTCGACCGTGAGCAGCATCAATTCGAAGTTGAGGCGGAACGAGCGGTTGTCGAGGTTCGCGCTGCCGATGGCGGTGATCTCGTTGTCGACCAGGACGACCTTCTGATGCAGGAAGCCCGGCTCGTAGCGGAACACTCGTACCCCGGCACGTACGGCGTCGAAGGCGTACAGACTTGAAGCGGCGTAGACCACGTAATGGTCGGGGCGCGACGGCAGCAGCAGGCGCACGTCCACGCCGCGCAACACTGCCAGGGTCAGCGCAGCGGTCACGGCTTCGTCAGGGATGAAGTAGGGGCTGGTGATCCACACGCGCTCTTCGGCTGCGTGGATGGCTTCAACGAAGAACAGCGAGCAGGTTTCCTGCGCGTCAGCCGGGCCGCTGGTCAACAGTTGGCAAAGCACACCGTCTTCGGGAAACTCATCAGGCAGGCTTAACGGAGGCAGTTCGCGGGTGGCCCAGAACCAGTCCTCGGCGAACGACTCCTGCAAGCAGGCGACCACCGGGCCGATGACTTGCACATGGGTGTCGCGCCATGGAGCCAGCGGCGGCTTCAGGCCCATGTACTCATCACCCACATTGTGACCGCCCATATAACCTTTCAGGCCATCGACAACGACGATCTTGCGGTGGTTGCGGAAGTTGATCTGAAAGCGATTGAGCCAGCCGCCACGTGTGGCGAAGGCTTTTATCTGCACGCCACCGTCGCGTAGCTTATCGATATAACTGCCTGGCAAGGCGTGGCTGCCGATGCGGTCGTACAGTACAAAGATCGCCACACCTTCTGCCGCTTTCTCCAGCAGCAGCGCTTGCAGCTCGCGCCCGAGTTTGTCGTCATGAATGATGAAGAACTGAATCAGGATGGTCTTCTTCGCTTCTCGGATAGCCTGAAAAATGGCTCCGAAGGTTTCCTCGCCATTGATCAGCAACTTGACCTTGTTGTTGGCCAGCGCCGGCATGTTGCCCAGCTTGGGCATTGCACGCAGCGCCGCATAGGCATCTGACCGACGCGCAGCCACGGCTTCTTCCATCCACGGCCGCCAGTTGAGGCTGCCGATCGCGATCCGCATTTCCTGGTTGGCCTGGCGACGCGCCTTGATGTACGCGTCGAATGAGCTTCGGCCGAACACCAGGTAAGGCAGCAGGGTGAAATAGGGAATGAACAGCAGCGGCATCGCCCAGGCAATCGCGCCTTGGGAGGTGCGCACAGTCAGCAACGCATGGATGGCGGCGCCTGTACCGAGTAAATGAATGAAACCCAGGACATAACCGAAAAAGTACGGGTCGTGATAATCCATGTGGAACAATGCTCCTCGCCTTTGCTGCCTAACAGACCACAGCTGAACAGGAATGTCGCTATTTAATTCCGGGTGCAACTGGGCGACATGTGTGCCGTCTAAGGTTTATCTTTTGGCTGGATTATTCCAGTCTCGTTTTCATCCGCAGTGCCTGATCAGGAATCTTGAAATGAACAAACGCATGTTGGCTTGGATGTTTTGTCTGGCGGCTCCTATGGCTCAGGCGCAGATGCTGCAACCGGGTTTGTGGGAGCTGACGTCCAGCAATATGAAAGTGGACGGACAACAGCTGCCGGACATGCAGTTGATGCTGGGACAGTTGCAGAATCTGCCGCCCGAGCAGCGTGCGATGATGGAACAGATGATGAAGAAGCAGGGCGTCACCCTTGGCGGCAAAGGCGTGAGGGCCTGCCTGACTCAGGCGCAGGTGCAGTCGGACGACATTCCGCTGACTGACCCGGCATCCGGATGCACGCAAAAGATTACTGCGCGCAACGGCAAGACCTGGAACTTCCAGTTCAGCTGCCCGAAAGCCAAGGGCACCGGACAGGCGCAGTTCCTGAGTGATCGCGAGTTCACCACCAACGTGGTGGGCACGTTCAATGCCACCGGGCAGCAACAGAACGGCAGCATGGACACCCGCGCGGTTTGGCTTGGGCCGCAATGTGGCAACGTCGCCCCGCGTACCTGATCAAATTCATAGAGTTATGTTCCACGTGGAACACGCTGCGCAGAGGTGATGATTTTTTGTCACCTCTGATGGTGTGGCAGGTAACTTAATCTTCATGAAGGACCTCATCTTTCGTCCGTAACTGCATGTTATATTGTTACTAATGATGTGGATGAACCCTTCGTGAGCCGGGATGCTCAATTTGCTCTTTGAGACGTTCCATGCACCGACGCCAAGTGTTGCTCAACATGCTGCTTGCCAGCGCGGCCCTGACGTTGCCGTTGGGTGCCTATGCCACGCAAATTCGTAACGCCCGCCTTTGGCGTACCAACGACAAGCTGCGACTGGTCCTCGACCTGAGCGGCCCGGTGCAATACAAGACTTTCACCCTGACAGCCCCCGACCGCCTGATCATCGACGTCAGCGGTTCGCGGCTGACCGGCGACTTCAGTCAGTTGGCGCTGGACCGTACCGTTATAAAATCGATTCGCTCCGGGCATTACGGCCAGGGTGACGACACACGTATCGTGCTGGACCTCACCGCACCGGTACAGCTCAACAGTTTCCTGCTCGGCCCGGAAGGCGGGCAGGGGCATCGGCTGGTCCTGGACATGAGTTCCACGGTCCATGCGCCGGTGCAGATGGCTGAGCTGCCGCCGCCGGTGCCTGTGCCAATCCCGACCAGCAAGGCGCACACCGGACGCGACATCATGGTGGTGGTCGATGCCGGTCATGGCGGCAAGGATCCTGGCGCTGTTGGTTCGCGGGGTGAACGCGAAAAAGATGTGGTGCTGTCCATCGCTCAGTTGCTGGCCAGACGTTTGAAGCGCGAGAAAGGCTTCGACGTACGTCTAGTGCGCAACGATGACTTTTTCGTACCGCTGCGCAAGCGCGTCGAGTTCGCGCACAAGTCCAACGCCGACATGTTCATCTCCGTGCACGCCGATGCTGCGCCTCGTCTGACGGCATCGGGTGCGTCGGTGTTTGCCCTTTCCGAAGGCGGAGCAACGTCGGCAACGGCGCGCTTCATGGCTCAGCGGGAAAACGGCGCGGACCTGCTGGGTGCCACGTCGTTGCTCAATCTGAAGGACAAGGACCCGATGCTCGCCGGGGTGATTCTCGACATGTCGATGAACGCCACTATTGCAGCCAGTCTGCAATTGGGCCACACCGTTCTGGGCAGTCTCGAAGGTATCACCACGCTGCATCAGAAGCGCGTTGAACAGGCCGGTTTCGCCGTTCTCAAATCACCCGATGTGCCGTCGATTCTGGTCGAGACCGGCTTCATCTCCAACAGCCGTGACAGCCAGCGCCTGGTCACTGCGCGTCATCAACAAGCCGTTGCCGATGGCCTGTTCGATGGCCTGCAGCGCTATTTTCAGCGTAACCCGCCAGTGGACTCGCACATGGCCTGGCTGCAGGCGCAGAAGCAGGAACTGCCGGTCTGATCGGCTCAGCGGCAGCCATTCAAGCGGCTGCAGGTGATCTTGCTGCGCGTGCCGCTTGAGCTGGATACCCGAGTGATGGTCGTCCAGCCCACACGCTGCACAGTGCCTGCCCAAGCCTCGCCATCAGAAGCCAACCCGGTAAAAAACGTCAATTGACCATAGCGGCTGTTGGTCTGCGCCCAGCGGCGCTTGTCGCGCACTTCGTATCCCTTCAACCAGGTCGTCGATCCGGCAGTGGCCACGCTGTAGCTATTGCCCTGCGCATCGCTGCACGCCAATACCGTCGCGCTACGCGTACAGGTGGCGAGGTCGGCGGAGGGGCTTGGAGGTGCAGCCATCACATGCGCGCTGATCAGCATCGCCATCAAACCTGTTGAAACCCGTCTCATGAAGATCCCTTCACCAAGGCCATAGCTATTTTTGGTTGTTATACTATAACATCCGGATGTGATTAGAGCTGGCTGCCTGAGGGATTCGTCGCAGCCGATATGAACAAGGTTCAAGCCTTGCAGCTGCCTGGAGAGTCCTGATGGCAAATCTTCTACCCGTTACCGTTTTGTCCGGTTTTCTCGGGGCCGGTAAAAGCACTTTACTCAATTATGTGCTGCGCAACCGTGAAAACCTGCGGGTTGCGGTGATCGTCAATGACATGAGCGAGATCAACATCGACGGCAGCGAAGTTCAGCGTGATGTCAGCCTGAACCGTGCCGAAGAAAAGCTGATCGAGATGAGCAATGGCTGCATCTGCTGCACCCTGCGCGAGGACCTGCTCGAAGAGGTCAGCCGTCTGGCTCAGGACGGTCGTTTTGATTACTTATTGATCGAATCCACAGGAATCTCCGAGCCGTTGCCCGTGGCTGAAACCTTCACCTTCCGCGACGAGGCCGGCAAAAGCCTGATGGACCTGGCGCGCCTGGACACCATGGTCACCGTAGTCGACGGCGTGAACTTCCTGCTCGATTACGAGGCGGCAGACGGTCTGTCCACACGCGGTGAAACCCTGGGTGAAGACGATGATCGCTCGATCACCGACCTGCTGATCGAGCAGATCGAGTTTGCCGACGTCATCCTGCTCAGCAAGATCGACCTGATCAGCTCCAGTGAGCGTGAAGAGCTGATGGCGATCCTCAAGCGCCTCAACCCGGAGGCCGAGATCGTACCGATGGTGATGGGCCAGGTGCCGTTGGCGACGATTCTCAACACCGGGCGTTTTGACTTCCAGCGCGCTTCCCAGGCACCGGGCTGGCTCAAGGAAATGCGTGGCGAACACACGCCGGAAACCGAAGAGTACGGCATAGCATCAACGGCCTATCGCGCTCGCCGACCGTTCCATCCGGAGCGCTTTTTCGATTTCATCAATCGTCCCTGGGGCAACGGCAAGCTGCTGCGCTCCAAAGGCTTCTTCTGGCTGGCCAGCAAATACAAGGACGCAGGCAGTTGGTCGCAGGCAGGCGGCTTGATGCGCCATGGCTTTGCCGGACGCTGGTGGCGTTTCGTGAACCGAGACAGCTGGCCCGAGGACAAGGAAAGCGTCAAATCCATTCTGGAGAACTGGTCGACTGAAACCGGCGACTGTCGGCAGGAACTGGTGTTCATCGGCCAGAACATCGATTTTGTGCGGCTGACCGCCGAGCTGGATAACTGCCTGCTCACTGATGCGGAGATGGAGGCGGGTGTCGAGCGTTGGCGTGCGCTGGCCGATCCGTTTGGCGATTGGTACGAAGAGGTGGCTGCCTGATGCTGGCTTATCGTTTTAAACCTGAAACCGCAGTCCGCCAGGCGCACGGTGATACGCCCGACGTGTTGAGCGAGATTCTGCAGGACGGCGTCAACCTTGCGCTCTGGCAGCGTCAATTGCCTGCACACATAGAGGACTTCGGCGCCTTGCTACTGTCGATGAACGAGCCTCTGGCCGAGTCCATGACCCTGGAAGTGCGGGGCGGCGAGGTCGAGCCTGACTTGAGCGCGCTGGCATCGGGCTACTCCGATCTGCTGGGCTATCAGGGGTTCGTTGCCGACGTTTCCTGGCTGGTCGGCGCCTATGCCTGTCTGCTGGGTGCCGAGTGCGTTGGCCTGCGTTTGCGGGTGCTCGACAAGGCCATGTGCCCGCGCTTCCATGTCGATCATGTGCCGGTACGTCTTATCACCACTTATGGCGGGGTTGGCAGTCAATGGCTGCATGAAGGGGTGATGGACCGTAAACAACTGGGGTGTCTGGACGCCGAGCCGACGGATGCTGCCCGTATCCAGCAGATCAACAGCGGTGAAGTGGCGCTGCTCAAGGGCGAACGCTGGCACGGCAATGAAGGTTTTGGCCTGATCCATCGCTCGCCGCAACTGCTGCGCAACGAGCGCAGGTTGATTCTGACGCTGGACTGGCTGGCTTGAAGATCAGTCAGGAGTTATCCACTGCCCCTTGCTCTGGCCTTCGCAGAAAGGCTTGAGGTACAGCGCGTCACCGGCGACGCCGTAATAGTGGATATGCTCGCGATACGGCATATTGGCAACCTGCGCATTGCGGCAGACACCGAAGGCGCCTGCCGGGCACTGTTGCGAGTAAGTGGTCTCGGTCTTCTGCCCGGCCAGTTGCGGCTGGCAGAAGCTGTCGTGAAACAGGTTTGCCGGGATGTTGATATTTTCCTGGCAGACCTTCACGTCGAGCCTTTCGGCCTGGCTGTGGACCAGACACGCTTCGGCCCACGCCGAACCGGAAGACACTGTCAGCAACATCAACACCAGGCGGGCAGGCAGCCGCATTACTTGCATCGTTATCCTTCCTTGCTCTTCAATGAACCACGCATTCGCCAAAAGTGATCTCATGCTGCAAAACATACCGACGCATGTCATCGGTGGCCCGCTGGGCGCCGGCAAGACCAGCCTGATCAAGCGCCTGCTGGCGCAGAAGCCTGCCCATGAGCGCTGGGCCATATTGATCAACGAATTCGGGCAGATCGGCCTGGACGCCGCGCTGCTGACCACGGATGCCGATGGTATCGCACTTGGCGAAGTGGCTGGCGGCTGCCTGTGTTGCGTCAATGGCGTGCCGTTCCAGATCGGCCTGGGGCGTTTATTGCGCAAGGCGCGGCCTGATCGTTTATTGATCGAGCCTTCAGGGCTGGGCCATCCCGCGCAACTTATGACGCAATTGGGCGAAGCGCCGTGGCGCGGCGTCCTGGATGTGCAGCCCGGCGTGGTGGTGCTGGACGCGCAGGCAATGCTCGCCGGACAGCCGTTGCCGAGTACTCAGCAGGAAGCGCTGGCACATGCCGGGCTGGTGGTCATGAACAAGTCCGAGCAACTGGATGATGTCTCTCGCCAGGCATTGGCCGAACAGTTGCTGCCACACGCCTTGATCTGGACCCGACATGGGGAGCTGCTTCTGAACCGTGTGCCAGGGTTTGCCAGCGGTACTGCTGTGGATAAACAGGCTGTGGATAAGCTGATGCTGCCCAACGGCGTCGGCCACTTGCCCGCGCTATGGACCGACCCGAAGGTGCCGATCTGTCTGAGTCAGGTCAGTGCCGACGGCTGGAGCATCGGCTGGCGCTGGCATCCCTCGCAGCGCTTCGATCTGCAGCGCATCCTGCACTGGCTGGAAAGCCTTGATTGGCGGCGGGCGAAGATGGTTATCCACAGCGAGGGCGGCTGGTATTCCGGCAACGTGGTTGATGGGGCTCCGCTGGCCTGGCAAGTCAGCGAATGGCGTCAGGACTCACGCCTTGAGTTGATCTTTGCCACCGCTCAGGATGTGGATAAGTTGCAGGCGCAGATGGCGGGATGCCTGGCGTGACAGCTGCCAGTTAATAACTGAAGGCAGGACGAAGAGCGTCCGGAACGGCATGCCAACGCAGAGCATTGGCACGATAGTCAAAGCGCACTTGTGTAAGGATGAGCGCTGAATCGCGGCAGCCAGCGTCGTGCTCGGCTACTGCTTCCATTTCTGATGCGATTGACGCCATTCGCTCATCTGAATAACTTCAGCGCTGGGCGGTGGTGTTTTGATTTCAAACGGGTAGGGTGCCAGTTCGATTTGCGCAGTGTGCGCGCCGAACAGGGTGATCGTGCCAGGGTGACGTTGCTCGCCGGTCACGGTGAACTCGAAGCCATACACGCGGGCCAGGCGTTTGCGGCCTTGAGCGTCGCGCGCGAAGGTCAGGCGGCGCAGGGCAACCGCGTCGTCCAGCAGTTGCAGCTCAAGGCGTTCGCAGTGCTGCTTGACGCGTGCCAGCGCTTTTTCGCGCAGACCATGGGCGTGCCACCACCAGGCCGCGGCGCTCGCGAACAGCATCAGCACGAAGATGTTTCCCAGGGTCAGCATGACGGAGTGCTCCAGCGTAGGAGTCGTCAGCTTAACTGTCCTGAGTGATTTACAGCCATACTGCGCGACTTATATTTCTCATTATTGCATTTGCATCGTGTTCAGGATTCCGCTCCCCATGAAACGTACGCCTCATTTGCTCGCTATCCAGTCCCATGTGGTATTCGGCCACGCCGGCAACAGCGCAGCGGTGTTCCCGATGCAGCGTATCGGGGTTAACGTCTGGCCGCTCAACACGGTCCAGTTCTCCAACCACACGCAATACAAGCAGTGGACCGGTGAAGTGCTGGCTCCGCAGCAGATTCCTGCGCTGATCGACGGGATTGCCGCCATTGGCGAGCTGGGCAACTGTGACGCGGTGCTGTCGGGGTATCTGGGCAGTGCGGCGCAGGGCAGGGCGATTCTGACCGGCGTGGCACGCATCAAGGCGGCCAATCCGAAGGCGCTGTACCTCTGCGACCCGGTGATGGGCCACCCTGAAAAAGGCTGCATCGTAGCGCCTGAAGTCAGTGACTTCCTGCTGCAGGAAGCGGCGGCCATGGCGGACTTCATGTGCCCCAATCAACTGGAGCTGGACAGCTTCTCGGGGCGCAAGCCCGAATCACTGCACGACTGCCTGGCGATGGCGCGGGCTTTGCTGGCGCGTGGCCCCAAAGCGGTGGTGGTGAAACACCTCGATTACCCCGGCAAGGCCGCCGATGGCTTTGAAATGCTGTTGGTCACCGCCGAGGCCAGCTGGCACCTGCGCCGCCCGTTACTGGCGTTTCCGCGTCAGCCGGTCGGCGTGGGTGATCTGACCTCCGGGTTGTTCCTGTCGCGTGTGCTGCTGGGCGACGATCTGGTTGCAGCATTCGAGTTCGCTGCGGCCGCCGTCCATGAGGTGCTGCTGGAAACCCAGGCCTGTGGCAGCTACGAGCTGGAACTGGTGCGCGCTCAGGATCGCATCGCGCACCCACGGGTAAAGTTCGAAGCCGTGCGTTTGTAAGCGCCATACCCTCAAAGGCTCGGGCATCGATGCCCGAGCCAGAAAATTACAACGCTTCTTCCTTGATCTCCTGATAACGCTTTTCCAGTTCCTGGCGGATCTGGCGGCGTTGCTGCGCCTGGATGAAACGCCGCTTGGCATCGGCCGATTCGGGCTCCAGGGGCGGCACGCTGGCGGGCTTGCGATTGTCGTCCACGGCAACCATGGTGAAGAAGCAGCTGTTGGAATGGCGTACCGACCGCTCGCGGATATTTTCGGTGACCACCTTGATGCCCACCTCCATGGACGTGTTGCCGGTGTAATTGACCGAGGCGAGAAAGGTCACCAGTTCGCCGACATGCACCGGCTCACGGAAAATCACCTGGTCTACCGACAGCGTCACCACGTAGCGTCCGGCGTAGCGGCTGGCACATGCATAGGCCACTTCGTCCAGGTACTTGAGCAGCGTGCCACCGTGTACGTTGCCAGAGAAGTTGGCCATGTCCGGGGTCATTAATACAGTCATCGACAGCTGGGCGTTTCCGGGTTCCATAGCGTACTCACACGGTCAAGGTGTTCAAGGGGCGCCTATGCTGGCGCTCAAGGGGCTTGTGACAGTTATCGGGACGCTGGCCAACAGGCGGCCGTCACGCGTCATAACTATCTGTTTCCATATATTGCACCGCCTTTATGTCGAAGGGGGCGGTGTTAACCTGCAAAAACCTGTGGATCGGGGTTTTTCCTGCGTCTTTATCGGATTTTAATGACGAAAAGGATGGCTGTCGCCCTGTAGGACACGGCGATATCGGTTTGCAACATCATCATCACAAGGAGCTTCGCCACCATGCATGCCATCAATTTCATTCAGGATCTGGCAGTGATCATGCTGGTGGCCGGCGTGGTAACCATTCTGTTCCATCGCCTCAGGCAGCCGGTGGTATTGGGGTATATCGTTGCCGGGTTCATCATCGGTCCGCACACTCCGCCGTTCAGTCTGATCCATGACGAAGAAACCATCAAAATTCTGGCCGAACTGGGGGTGATCTTCCTGATGTTCTGCCTGGGGCTGGAATTCAGCCTGCGTAAGCTGTTCAAGGTGGGCGCCACGGCGTTCATCGCGGCCTTTCTGGAAATTGCCCTGATGATCTGGATCGGTTACGAGATCGGGCAGTTCTTTGGCTGGAAAACCATGGACTCGCTGTTTCTCGGCGCGATTCTGGCGATCTCCTCCACCACCATCATCGTCAAGGCGCTCAACGACCTGAAGATGAAGAACCAGCGCTTTGCCCAGTTGATCTTCGGCGTGTTGATCGTGGAAGACATTCTCGGCATCGGCATCATCGCGCTGTTGTCCGGCATCGCTGTCAGCGGCTCGGTCAGTTCCGGGGAAGTGTTCTCCACCGTCGGCAAGCTGTCGCTGTTCATGATCGTGGCGCTGGTGGTCGGCATCCTCGTGGTGCCTCGATTGCTGTCCTATGTCGCCAGGTTCGAAAGCAACGAGATGCTGCTGATCACCGTGCTGGGCCTGTGTTTCGGCTTCTGTCTGCTGGTGGTCAAGCTGGAATACAGCATGGTACTGGGTGCCTTCCTGATCGGCGCAATCATGGCCGAGTCGCGTGAGCTGCTGAAGATCGAGCGCCTTATCGAGCCGGTTCGCGACATGTTCAGTGCCATCTTTTTCGCGGCCATCGGTTTGATGATCGATCCGGGCATCCTGCTGCAATACGCCTGGCCGATCGCCGTCATTACCGTTGCCGTGGTGCTGGGCAAGATGCTGTCCTGCGGTCTGGGTGCCTTTATCGCAGGCAACGATGGCCGTACCTCGCTGCGCGTGGGCATGGGACTGTCACAGATTGGCGAGTTTTCCTTCATCATCGCGGCGCTGGGCATGACCCTGCAGGTCACCAGCGACTTTCTGTACCCGGTGGCAGTCGCCGTGTCCGCCATCACCACCCTGCTGACACCGTATCTGATTCGCGGCGCAGACCCGTTGTCGCTCAAGCTGGCGGCGATCATGCCTCGGCGCGTTGCCCGGGTGTTCGGCATGTACGGCGAGTGGTTGCGCAGCATTCAGCCGCAAGGCCAGAGTGCAGTCCTTGCCGGTATGATCAGGCGGATTCTCTTGCAGGTCGGCGTCAACCTGGCGCTGGTGATGGCGATCTTTTTCAGCGGTGGCTATTTTGCCGAGCGTCTTGGCGGCTACATGAGCGAGTGGGTGGCCGATATCAGCCATCAGAAAGCCTGGATCTGCGGCGCGGCGCTGCTGCTGTCACTGCCGTTTCTGATTGCCGCTTATCGCAAGCTCAAGGCGCTGTCGATGCTGCTGGCCGAGATGGGGGTGAAACCCGAGATGGCGGGCCGGCATACCGTGCGCGTGCGCAAGGTCGTGGCCGAGGTGATTCCGCTGTTATCGCTGGTGGTGATTTTCGTGATGCTGGCGGCATTGTCGGCAAGCATTCTGCCGGCCAACGAACTGCTGCTGGTGGTTGGACTGATAGCCGCCCTGGTCGCCGCGTTGCTGTGGCGCTGGCTGATCCGCGTGCATACGCGGATGCAGATTGCGTTACTGGAAACACTGGGTAACCATCAAGAGAACTCCGGGCACTGAGGCCCGGAGATTCTTGAATACTGCGCAGCAGGGGTGTCTCAGCTTTCCAGCCAGACATCCCGAGCCCAGTGCCAGACCGATTCCCAGCTGTCTTCGGTAACCAGTTCTTCCTCGGCGGACCACAGCAGCACCGTGCCGTCTTCCTCGACGCAGTAATAATCGTCACCGTCCTGGCAGATCGGAATCAGCTCGCGCGGCACGCCCAGATCCCAGGCCGTGGCAGCCACGTCTGGCAGGTAGGTGTGCGACTGCGGGTCGGTCACCGTGACGGGTTCAAGGCTGCCATACACCACATCGCTGACTGTCAGGAGAAATTCCTTGAAGACAAACGGAATGTTGATGAACAGCTGTTCCTCGATCTCGACCAGTTGGTCTTCGTCAGGCAGCTCAAGCGGAACCGGAACCGGTTCATTTGCTTCACGCAGTTGTTCAATGACTTCTTCCACGACACAGATCCTCTCACTTGATGGCGCGGGTTATACAGTAGCGTAAAGCCTTTCTCAAAATAACTATCCGAACGGATAAACAAAAACCCCGGACATATCCGGGGTTCTGAACGCGAGAACGGGTTCTGGTTCAACCGTTCTGGCGAATTCCTGCCACCAGCCAGGGCTGGTTATCGCCTTGCGGGCGTTCCATGTTCCAGCTTTCGCTGAACACTTCGCCCTGGTCGAAACGCGAGGTCTTGGACACGCCCGAGAACGTCAGCGTGGCGATGGTCTTGTCGGCCCGGTCATCCACACCGTCCAGCTGGACATTGAGGTTCTCGATGTAAGTCGACTGGAAGCCGTCGCCCAGGTCCGCACGTTCCTTTTTCAGGAACTGCAGCATTTGCGGAGTGACGAACTCGGCAATCTTGTCCATTTCGTTGGCGTCCCAGTGCTGCTGCAGCGACTGGAAGTGGCCGCGAGCAGCGTCCAGGAAGCGCTGTTCATTGAACCAGGCCGGTGCGTTGATCACTGGCGCAGCGGAGGCCGGGGAAGAACTGCCGAAGATCGGGTTCTGCGCAGGCTGGCTGGTTTCACGCTGGTACGGCGCACCGGCAGCGGCCATTTTCGGCTGTTGCTGCTGACGACGACGCGCAATGAAGCGGAAGATCAGGAAGGCGATGAGGCCCATGATCAGGATGTCGAACAGTTGCAGGCCGTTGAAGCCGTCACCCATGAACATCGACGCGAGCAGGCCGCCGGCAGCGATACCGGCCAATGGGCCCAGCCAGCGCGAAGCACCGCTTGCCGCAGGGGCAGGACGGCCCGCAGCGTTGGGCGCTGCCGCAGGCGTGGAGGGGGCGGCCTGACGTGTCTGGTGCGTAGGCGCCGAGCCCATGCTCTTACCGCCACCGAAGCGCGCGGCGTTCACATCCAGGCTCATGGTGAGCCCGATGCACAGCGCCATCGCGATGCTTAGAAAACGTTGCATAAGGGTATTCCCGTTTTGTGATTGCACGCGCGCCATGTTGCACAGCGGATGGCGACATGACCAGCGCGTTAGTGTTTCGGACTTTTACATAAACAGCGTAGGACTTTTCTACGCGCTTCGTAAGATGTGTACGAGGATTATCGTTCCTCACGCTACGGCGTGGGAACGATAGTCATGGGCGCATGGACAATGATCGACCGGCCTACAACGGCACCAGCTTCGCGTAGCCCATCATCAGCCACTTGCTGCCCTCGGGGAAGTTGACCTGCACCCGGGCCTGGGCGCCAGCGCCTTCGAAGTTGAGGATCACGCCTTCGCCGAACACCGCATGCTGGACGCGCTGGCCCATGGTGAACTCGGTTTCCGGAATGCCGGTGCCGTTGAACAGGCTGCTGCTGTTGAATTTCGGCGTGCCACCGAACGGACGGTTGACGCTGTTGGACAGTCGGACTTCCTGAATCAGCGCAGGCGGAATCTCGCGTACGAAACGCGAGACCTTGTTGTAGGTTTCGCTGCCGTACAGGCGACGCGTTTCGGCGTAGGTCATCACCAGCTGTTTCATGGCCCGGGTGATACCGACGTAAGCCAGGCGCCGTTCCTCTTCAAGACGGCCCGGTTCCTCCAGACTCATCTTGTGCGGGAACAGCCCTTCCTCCATGCCCACCAGAAACACGTGCGGGAATTCCAGGCCCTTGGCGCTGTGCAGGGTCATCAGCTGAATACTGTCTTCATGCTCCTGCGCCTGGGTGTCGCCCGCTTCCAGCGAGGCATGCCCCAAAAACGCTGCCAGTGGCGTCAGGTCTTCTTCGCTTTCGTGATTCTCGAAAGCACGGGCCGCGCTGACCAGTTCCTCAAGGTTTTCTACTCGCGCCTGACCTTTCTCGCCTTTTTCCTGCTCGTGATAGGTAATCAGCCCGGACTGTTCGATCACCGTCTGGGTCATCAGGTGCAGCGGCATTTCCATGACCTTGGCCGCGAGGTTCTCGATCAGCTCGATGAACCCGCCCAAGGCAGTGGCGGCGCGTCCGGTCAGGCCCTTGTTGGCCACCAGCAGGCGCATGGCTTCCCACATTGAAACGTCGGCATGACGCGCATGTTCGCGAATCGCTTCGACGGTCTTTTCACCGATGCCGCGCGCCGGAACGTTGATCACCCGCTCCAGCGCCGCATCGTTGCCACGGCCTTCCAGCAAACGCATGTAGGCCATGGCGTTCTTGATTTCAGCGCGTTCGAAGAAGCGCTGTCCGCCATAGATGCGGTACGGAATACGCTCACGCAGCAGGGCTTCTTCGAGTACCCGCGACTGGGCGTTGGAGCGGTACAGAATGGCGATGTCGTTGCGCGAAATACCGGTTTTCAGCGCGCTCTCGATGGTCTCGACCACGTAACGCGCTTCATCGTGCTCGTTGAACGCGGCGTACAGATTGATCAGCTCGCCATCACCAACGTCGGTCCACAACTCCTTGCCCAGGCGACCACTGTTATTGATGATCAAGCCGTTGGCAGCCTTGAGAATGCTCGCCGTGGAGCGGTAGTTCTGCTCAAGGCGGATGACTTCGGTGTCCGGGAAGTCAGAGGAATACTGGTGGATGTTCTCGATCTTCGCGCCGCGCCAGCCGTAAATGGACTGATCGTCGTCGCCGACCACCATCAGGCTGTCACCGCCCTGAGCGAGCAGGCGCAGCCACGCGTACTGCACGGCGTTGGTGTCCTGGAACTCGTCCACCAGGACGTGACGGAAGCGGCGCTGATAATGCGCCAGCAAGCCCGGGTTATCGCGCCACAGGTCGAGTGCGCGCAGCAGCAGTTCGGAGAAGTCGATGACGCCGGCCCGCTGGCAGGCGATCTCGTAGGCTTCGTAGACGCTTTTCATGGTGGTCAGGAACAGGTCGCCGCTGGCCTGAATATGTTTCGGGCGCAGGCCTTCGTCTTTCTGACCATTGATGAACCACTGGGCCTGGCGTGCAGGCCAGCGTTGTTCGTCCAGACCCAACTCGCGCATCACGCGCTTTACCAGACGCTGCTGGTCATCGCTGTCGAGAATCTGGAAGGTCTGTACCAGCCCGGCTTCCTGCCAGTGCGCACGCAGCAAACGGTGGGCCAGCCCGTGGAAGGTGCCCACCCACATGCCAGCCGGGCTGATGCCCATCAGCTGCTCGATACGGTGGCGCATTTCGGCAGCCGCCTTGTTGGTGAACGTCACCGACAGGACCGAATGCGGGGAGGCTTGCTCGACCTGCATCAGCCATGCGATGCGATGCACCAGCACACGGGTTTTGCCGGAGCCAGCACCAGCCAGGACCAACTGACGACCCAGAGAGGCGGCTACGGCCTGACGTTGGGCATCGTTGAGGGAATTCAGAAGAAGAGAGAGATCATCGCGCATCAGCGCATTCTAGGGTGCCGCGCGATGACGGGCAAACCATGCTTTGCGTCAGGCAATAAAAATGGCGGGGCGCTGACGACCGGTCGTCGCCTGTTGCCGGGAGCGAATGCGTTGCGTCTACCTTTACCTGTGAGCAGGCAGTGTCTGACGGGCGATTCGGCTTAATGTAGGATTATTCCCACAATTGCCGCTGATAACGCCCGCACGGCACGTTCCAGCTTCGTTTAACTGGGCGGCTGGCGGGTCATGTAGTATAACTACAAGAAAGCTACAACCCAGCCCACCTCTCTTTTGCCGAGTCTGCCCCTTGAATCTGCTGCAACACATCGCCCAGTCACGTAATTTGCTGCGCAAATCGGAGCTCAAGGTAGCCGACCATGTGCTGCTCGACCCTGCGGCCGTGATGCACAGTTCCATGGCAGACCTGGCGCACAGCGTCGGTATCAGCGAGCCGACCATCGTGCGTTTCTGCCGCGCCATCGGTTGCACCGGGTTTCAGGACCTCAAGCTGAAGCTGGCGCAGAGCCTCGCGGCGGGCGCAAGTTTTGGGCAGTTCGCGATTCACGAAGACGATTCGGTCGCCGACTACAGCCTGAAGATTTTCGACACCACGCTGCACACGCTCATGGAAGTGCGCGAAAACCTCGACCCCCATGCGTTGCAATTGGCGGTCACGGCCATGGCCGGAGCCAATCGGGTCGAGTTCTACGGGTTTGGCGCGTCCGGTGCAGTAGCCGCTGATGCGCAGCACAAGTTCTTTCGTTTGCTGCTGACCGCTGCGGCGTATTCCGATCCGCACATGCAGGCGATGTCAGCCGTTACGCTCAAGCCGACCGATGTTGCGGTGTGCATTTCGCAGTCAGGGCGTTCGAAGGATCTGCTGATCACCGCCAATCTGGTCCGCGAGAGCGGCGCGACGCTGATCACCCTGTGCCCCAGTCAGACGCCGCTGGCCGAGCTGTCGTCGGTCAATCTGGCCATCGACGTGCATGAAGACACCGAAATCTACACGCCGCTGACTTCTCGCATTGCCCACCTGGTGGTCATTGATGTGCTGGCAATGGGCGTTGCAATGGCGCGCGGCCCCGGTCTGGTGAACCATCTCAAAAGCGTCAAACGCAGCCTGCGTGGTTTGCGCCTGTCGCCGAAGTCGATCAAGGCTCACGAAGATTGACGTCGTTTTCAATTTGAAAACGACGTCAAGAGTCCCGCCAATGACCTGCGGTTATTGGCAGGGGCCCGCGACTGGATTAATTGAGGTAATGAGTGAATTGCATCCTGCAGGGCCAGTTTCTATCGATTCGGCTCCCGAGATGCGGTAATTGTATACTTTTGGCGTTTTTTTCCGGCTATCACGTTACAAGAATTAACCAGACTGTCATGTGTCCGCTGCAGTCAGCTTGCGCAACGAAGAAAGCCCTCCCCGGAAACCCTGAGGCGTCTGGCGAGGGCTTTACTGAATCTGTTACTTGTTGATCACTGTATAACGGTCAGCTCATCGATGCTTACCAGCAACTCGTCGTCTTGATAGATACGGACGGAGGTGATGGATGCATCGCTGGGCTGGGCGTATACGGCGGGTGTCTCGCGCCCTGTCCACGGCCCCAGACCTGTCGCGTAGTAGTTGAGGTCCAGATTCAATTGGCCCGCTTCGCTCGGTATGTTGCGCAGACTCAGCCATGGGAGAGAGTGACTGGCGGATGTAGGCACCAGGCCAGCCACGGTCAGCGTATTAACTTCCGGCGTTCTGTCATCACGCGCGATCCAGTTTTTGTCTTTGGTCGTCATTGGGTAGCTCCTTGCTAGTAATTGTTTAATGAGTGAGTTGCTTTCAGCAGGGCAAGTTTGTGTGTGGCGCGTCAGCGAGCGGCAATACATATATATTTTTTGAAATTTTTTTGATGAGCGCTGAACGAAAGTTCATCGATCTGTCACCTGCGTGCCGTCTGATTGTCACTGTCACGCTCCATTCTGGTGCTCCCACAAAACGTATTGGGAGACAGGATATGGCTCGGCATTACGATGATTTACCTACCAGCACCGTGAAAACCCGCCGTCAGCAGGAAGATCAGCGTCGCATGGAGTTTCGTCGGGCAATTGAAAGCTACAGTGAGGCACGTCAGCTCAATCAGGAGCTGTGTGACTACATGGATGGCATGGATAACGCTGTCTGGCAGACGATCAAGTTGCCCGCGGTCGACCGTCGAAACGCTCGACAAGCTGGCTGATCTGCGCACGTTCGGTGCGGATGAACGCAAGAAACGCATGTGCCACGGGTGAAAGGCGTTTGTCCCCGGCCTGAGCCACGCACCAGCTTCGATACAGTGGCAACTCCGCCACGGGCAGCTCAATCAGGGCGCCTGTGGCGAGTTCCTGGCAGACCGCGTGTCGGGTCAGCATCGCCAGGCCCAGCCCGGCAACCACGCATTCACGTTGTGCTTCGCTGGAAGAGACTTCCAGCGTCTGCGTGAAGTGCACGCGCTTCTCCTTGAAGAACTCCTCGCAGGCCCGTCGCGTGCCCGATCCTGTTTCCCGGGTCAGCAACGGCCATGGCTCCAGGTCTTTCAGGTTCAGCGCCGTGCGGGTGCTCAGCGGATGGTCAGGCGGTGCCACGGCGACAATCGGGTTATTCAGGAACGGCAAGAACTCCAGGCCCATGTCCAGGGGCACTGCCGACATCACCACAAGATCATCGCGGTTATCCGCCAGGCGCCTGATGACTTGCGCGCGATTGACCACCATCAGGCTCAGGCTGACTTCCGGGTGCTGGCGCTTGAAGGCGGCGAACAGGTGGGGGATGAAGTACTTGCAGCTCGATTCGACTGCCAGCTTCAACTGGCCTTGCAGTGAGCCCTGCATATCGGAAAGCTGCATGTCCAGGCTTTCCAGGCGCCCGAAAATATCCCGGCTGGCCTGTTGCAGGGCTTGCGCCGCTTCGGTCAGGTAGAGCTTTTTGCTGACGTATTCGAACAGCGGCTGGCCGATCAGCTCTTCGAGCTGTCGAATCTGCAGGCTGACAGCGGGCTGTGTGAGCGACATTTCTTCAGCCGCACGGCTGTAGGAGCGCAGATCGCACACCTCATTGAAAATGCGCAACTGACGCAATGTCATACGCATCAATGACTTACGCATTTACAAACGCTCCACTATCCAACCGAAGCGCTAACTATAAGCTTTTACTTATGCACCTCCCAACTTTTACTCATTTTTGTTAATCCTCGATTCGGCATAGGGTGGCTCTGCGACATTCAGTCACATACACGGTTACAAGTGTGGGTCGAGGGAAACGCCAGTGATAACAAAAATTCTGATCGCCAACCGCGGGGAGATTGCCGTTCGTATCGTGCGTGCATGCGCCGAGATGGGCATTCGCTCGGTGGCGATCTTTTCCGACGCTGACCGGCATGCCTTGCATGTCAAACGTGCCGACGAAGCCTACAGCATTGGTGCCGAACCTCTGGCGGGTTACCTGAACCCGCGCAAGTTGGTGAATCTGGCAGTGGAAACCGGCTGCGATGCGCTGCATCCCGGTTACGGCTTTCTTTCCGAGAATACCGAACTGGCCGATATCTGTGCCGAACGAGGGATCAAATTCATCGGTCCCTCAGCCGAAGTGATTCGCCGCATGGGGGACAAGACCGAGGCCCGACGCAGCATGATCAAGGCCGGTGTGCCGGTCACGCCCGGTACCGAAGGCAACGTGGCAGATATCGACGAGGCGCTGGCCGAGGGCGAGCGTATCGGTTACCCGGTGATGCTCAAGGCCACTTCCGGGGGCGGTGGACGTGGTATCCGTCGCTGCAACAGCCGCGAAGAACTCGAGCAGGCCTTCCCGCGCGTGATTTCCGAAGCGACCAAGGCCTTCGGTTCGGCAGAAGTCTTTCTTGAGAAGTGCATCGTCAATCCCAAGCACATTGAAGCGCAGATTCTGGGCGACAGCTTTGGCAATGTGGTGCACCTGTTCGAGCGCGACTGTTCGATTCAGCGACGCAATCAGAAGCTCATCGAAATCGCCCCCAGCCCGCAGCTGACGCCCGAACAGCGCGCCTACATCGGCGATCTGTCGGTACGTGCGGCCAAGGCGGTTGGTTACGAGAACGCTGGCACCGTGGAGTTTCTGCTCGCCGAGGGCGAGGTGTACTTCATGGAAATGAACACCCGGGTGCAGGTCGAGCACACCATCACCGAAGAAATCACCGGCATTGATATCGTTCGCGAGCAGATCCGTACTGCCTCCGGTCTGCCGCTGTCGGTCAAGCAGGAAGACATCATCCATCGCGGTTTTGCCCTGCAGTTCCGGATCAATGCCGAGGACCCGAAGAACAACTTCCTGCCCAGCTTCGGCAAGATCACTCGTTATTACGCGCCCGGCGGACCTGGCGTGCGCACCGACACGGCGATTTATACCGGCTACACCATTCCGCCGTTCTATGACTCGATGTGCCTGAAGCTGATTGTCTGGGCGTTGACCTGGGAGGAGGCCATGGACCGCGGCCTGCGTGCGCTCGATGACATGCGCCTGCAAGGGGTCAAGACCACGGCTGCCTATTACCAGGAAATCCTCCGCAACCCGGAGTTCCGCAGCGGTGAGTTCAACACCAGCTTTGTCGAGAGCCACCCCGAGCTGACCAATTATTCGATCAAACGCAAACCCGAAGAGCTGGCCCTGGCCATCGCCGCCGCCATTGCCGCACACGCCGGTCTGTAAGGAACAGTGAAATGTCCAAGAAGATTTTCGTAACCGACACCATCCTGCGTGACGCTCATCAATCGTTGCTGGCGACGCGCATGCGTACCGAAGACATGCTGCCGATCTGCGACAAGCTCGACCAGGTCGGCTACTGGTCGCTGGAAGTCTGGGGCGGCGCCACCTTCGATGCCTGCGTGCGTTTTCTCAAGGAAGACCCGTGGGAACGTCTGCGCCAGCTGCGTGCGGCCCTGCCCAATACCCGGTTGCAGATGCTCCTGCGTGGCCAGAACCTGCTGGGTTATCGGCATTACAGCGATGACGTGGTCAAGGCGTTTGTCGCCAAGGCGGCGGTCAACGGTATTGATGTGTTCCGTATTTTCGATGCCATGAACGATGTGCGTAACCTGCGGGTTGCCATCGAGGCGGTGAAAGCGGCGGGCAAACATGCACAGGGCACCATCGCCTACACCACCAGCCCGGTGCATACCATCGAGGCCTTCGTGGCGCAGGCCCGGCAGATGGAAGCCATGGGCTGTGACTCGGTGGCGATCAAGGACATGGCCGGCCTGTTGACGCCTTATGCCACGGGTGAGCTGGTCAAGGCGCTGAAGGCCGAGCAGTCGTTGCCGGTGTTCATCCACTCGCATGACACGGCCGGTCTGGCCGCGATGTGCCAGCTCAAGGCGATCGAAAGCGGCGCGGACCATATCGACACGGCGATTTCCAGCTTTGCCTGGGGCACCAGCCATCCGGGCACCGAATCGATGGTGGCCGCGCTCAAGGGCAGCGAGTTCGACACCGGGCTGGACCTGGAACTGCTGCAGGAAATCGGTCTGTATTTCTACGCGGTGCGTAAGAAATACCATCAGTTCGAGAGCGAATTTACTGCAGTCGACACTCGGGTGCAGGTTAACCAGGTGCCGGGCGGGATGATTTCCAACCTGGCCAATCAGTTGAAGGAGCAGGGCGCACTCAACCGCATGAGCGAAGTACTGGCTGAAATTCCGCGCGTGCGCAAAGACCTCGGTTATCCGCCATTGGTCACTCCGACTTCGCAGATCGTCGGTACTCAGGCGTTCTTCAACGTGTTGGCCGGGGAGCGTTACAAAACCATCACCAATGAAGTGAAGCTGTATCTGCAGGGAGGGTACGGCAAGGCGCCGGGGCAGGTGGATGAGAAGCTGCGTCGCCAGGCGATCGGCAATGAAGAACTGATCGATGTTCGTCCGGCCGACCTGCTCAAGCCGGAGATGACCAAGCTAAGGGCCGATATCGGCGCGTTGGCCAAGTCCGAAGAGGACGTGCTGACGTTTGCCATGTTCCCGGACATTGGCCGCAAGTTCCTGGAGGAACGCGCTGCCGGGACGCTGGCGCCGGAAGTGCTGCTGCCGATTCCCGAAGCCGGAAGCGTGGCGAAGGCAGGCGGTGAGGGCGTACCGACCGAGTTCGTCATTGATGTGCACGGCGAGACTTATCGGGTCGACATCACCGGTGTGGGCGTCAAGGCTGAGGGCAAGCGCCACTTCTACCTGACCATAGACGGCATGCCGGAAGAGGTGGTGTTCGAGCCGCTCAACGAATTCGTCGGCGGCGGGGCCAGTAAACGCAAGCAAGCCCATGCACCGGGCGACGTCAGCACGACCATGCCCGGCAACATCGTCGATGTGCTGGTCAAGGAGGGCGATGTGGTCAAGGCCGGTCAGGCAGTGCTGATCACTGAAGCGATGAAGATGGAGACCGAGGTTCAGGCGTCGGTCGCAGGCAAGGTCGTCGCCATCCACGTCGCCAAGGGCGACCGCGTCAATCCGGGCGAATTGCTGATCGAGATCGAAGGTTGAGCTGACACCTGCGCATCATCCAAAGGTTTACCTCAGGGAAGCACTCGTGGCTTCCCTTTTTTTTGTGCAGGCGGGCCCAGTGGTCACGACTATCGTTCCGCACGCTCCAACGTGGGAATGCAGTTCTGGGCGCCTTGCGTCCTCAGGATCAGCGAAACGCCTCAAGCCCCTTGATCTGTTGCCCGTCAGTGAAGTTATCCACAGCCAGCCAGTTTTCAAATGCCTTTCGTAATTCAGGCCATTCGCTGTCGAGGATCGAGTACCACGCGGTATCCCTGCTCTGGCCTTTGACCACCATGTGCTGGCGAAAGGTGCCTTCGTAGCTGAAGCCGAATCGCTCGGCAGCGCGTTTGGAGCGGGCATTGTTGGCGTTGCACTTCCATTCCAGGCGGCGATAGCCCAGTGCGAAGGCCTCTCTGGCCAGCAGGTAAATGGCTTCGGTGCCTTTGGGCGTGCGTTGCATGGCGGCGCTGAAGGTGACATGACCTATTTCGATTCGCCCGTGGGCAGCGACAATCGACATCAGGCTGATGACGCCTTCGGCCTTATCGGTCTGCTGATCGACCACGGTGTAAAACCAAGGATCGGTGGCTGCCTGATGCCCGACCAGCCACGCATCGAAGGCGCTACGGTCGATGAACGGCCCGTAAGGCAGATAATCCCACAGCTTCGGGTCCGCATTCGGGCCTTCAAATGCCGCCCACAAGTCATCGGCGTGACGCGCGACATCGAGTTTTTCCAGGCGAATGAAACGGCCTGTCAGTGTATGGGGCGTGGGTAATGCAGCGGCTTGCCAGTCCAGCAGGGTGTCGGACATCAGTCACTTCCTGTTTCAGAGTGCTTTGCGAAATTGTATGAGGCCGGGCCGTTCGGCGATTCGCTCGTACAACTGAATGGCCGTGGCGTTGGTTTCGTGGGTCAGCCAGTGCACCTTGTCGCAACCGTCTGCCTTGGCCGTGGCATAGACAAACTCGATCAGTCGCCTGCCGATGCCTGTTCCGCGTTTTTCGGGTGCGACGATCAGATCTTGCAGGTAACAGGCGTTATTGATGCTCCAGTTGGAGCGATGGTAGATGAAGTTCACCATGCCCACCGCCTCGTCACCCAGCCAGGCGAGCGCCGAGTGAGTCGGTTCGTTTGGGGCCACAAGGCGTTGCCAGGTGGTGTCGCTGACGCCTTCGGCCAGCTCGGTGTTGTAGAAGCGCAGATAGGCCTGCCACAGAGGCAGCCACGCGTGATGATCGTCGACGCTAACGGGGCGAATTCGCACATCGGTCATGAGCTGCTTCCTTCGCTCATCAAGCGAGCGATCAGTTGGTCATTTGCATCCTGGCTTGCGGCGAGGCCGTCGCGCACACCGGTTATGTCCGCAGCGTTGCGATTCTGACTGAGTTTACGTTTGCCCTGTAGCCGCTGCACCGGAATGGCGAATCCGACAATCGCTCCAAGCATTTTTGCGATGTAGTCCGCCGGCGCATCGTCAATGGACCAGGGTTGCGCCCGGCCGGATTCATGACGATGGGTCAGGTCAGCCAGCAATTGATGCAAGTGCGCGACGTCGGTAAAAACCTCGGCCTGCCCATAGGCATGCACGGCCACATAATTCCATGTGGGTACGACCTTGCCGTGCTCTGCCTTGCCTGGGTAGAACGACGGGCTGACGTAGGCATCGCCGCCAGGAAAAACCACCAGTGCTTCGGCGCCGGAGCTCAACTGCTGCCACTGTGCATTGGCTTTGGCCAGATGCCCGTAAAGTGTGCCTCGGGGGCCTTCGTCGCGGCGCAACAGCAGCGGCAGGTGGGTCGCCTGCAAGCCCTCTGCGCCGTCAGTGACCAGAATCGCCAGGCGCGTCTGCTCCATCTGCTGATGCAGGCTCGGTGTGTCGTTGTCTTTGAAAGCGGCGGGTATGTACATGGGGAATATCCTTGGCTGATGACCGGATCGTAGGCAAGGCATTGGTCTGATGTAAGATCCATTTTTTATAGTTTCAATAGGGCCAATGCATGCCTGATGTCCCCGTTGCGTTTCCGTCCACGCTCACCGGTATCGCGCTGGACCCGAATCAGGGCCTGAGCAAGCAGCTTTATAGCCTGTTGCGCCAGCAGGTCCTCGATGGGCGCCTGAGCAGCGGCACGCGCCTGCCAGCCAGCCGCGATTTGGCACATTCACTGGGCATCTCCCGTAACAGCGTGATACGGGCCTACGACCAGCTGTATGCCGAGGGCTTCATTGAAGGGCGCGTTGGCGACGGCACGTATGTCGCGCAGCTCTCTGAAGCAAGCGCTGCGCCCCGACGGGCAAGCCGTAAAAAACTATCCACCAACTTACCCACAGGTCTATCCACAGGGTTACGCACAGGTTTGTCCACAATCGCGGCTGAAATGCCGTCAGATTCCTCCTGTGAAGTTATCCACAACCCGACACGCGCGCTGCTCGAAAAGCATCGTTTGCATGAACCACCAACGGGTAGGCCGCGGGCCTTTCGGGTAGGCGTACCGGCGTTCGATCTTTTCCCCTTTGCCTTGTGGGGCAAGCTGTATGCCGCTTTTTGGCGCAAGCCGGACCTTGCTCAGCTCGGTTATGGGTCGGCGGCGGGAGACTCGCGGTTACGTGAACTGATTGCGGTCTACCTGCGCTCATCGCGTGGGCTGCATTGCAGTGCTGAGCAAATTGTGATCACCAGTGGTGCACAGCATGCGATCAGCCTTTGTGCACAGTTGCTTCTTGCCCCGGGCGAGGGCGTCGCCGTTGAGAATCCGGGGTATCGGGCGGCCGGTCATGCGTTTGCACTGGCAGGTGCCCGATTGCACGGGGTGGCTGTGGATAACGAAGGCATGCGTTGCGCCGACCTCGAGCAGGCAGACTGCAGGCTGGCCTACGTGACACCTTCACACCAATACCCGACCGGCGTGGTGATGAGCCTGGCAAGGCGCTTGGAGTTGCTGGCCTGGGCCGAGAAGCACAACGGCTGGATTGTCGAGGATGATTACGACGGTGAGTATCGCTACAGCGGTTCACCATTGGCGCCTCTGGCCGCGCTCGACCGCAACGCGCGCGTGCTCTACGTCGGGACGTTCGGCAAAATCGCCTTCCCGGCGCTGCGCCTCGGGTATCTGGTTTTGCCAGAGCAACTGGTGCCGATGTTCAGCCAGCGCAAGGCCGTGGACATGCGCCATACCGAAATTGGCGTTCAGGCGGTCATGGCGCAATTTATTGCGTCGGGTCATTTCCAGCGACACATACGTCGCATGCGGCGCGCGGCGCTCAGTCGGCGCAATGTGCTGCTGGATAACTGGCCTGCCGATATTCCGGGATGCGCGACAATGCCCAGAGGGGTTGCCGGGCTGCATGTCATGGTCAAGGTCGACAGCGTGGCGCGTGAGCAGGCGCTGATTGCCAAGGCCAATGGCGTCGGGGTCGAAATGAATGCCCTGAGTGATTACTGGCTGCCTGATTCCACTGAGCCTGTGGATAACCGGGCCGGGCTGGTGCTGGGGTTTGCCGCAGTGCCCGAGGACGAGATGGTCGAGGCATTGAACAGACTGCGCGAGGTCTGGTCCGAGTAGTCCCCTTGGCAGGCGTATAATCTGCGCTTTCTGTTACCTGTCCTTGAGATACCCATGAACAACTCTCTTACTGCAACACCCGGACGCAAGTTCGGCGCGCCGCTGGCCGCGCTGTTCCTGCTGCTGATGGGCGCCCAGTTCCTTCTGCTCAGTGTCGGCACCCGTCAGGTGATGCTGTGGATCGTCGGCGCGGCGTTGGGCGTAACGCTGTATCACGCGGCATTTGGTTTCACCTCGGCCTGGCGGGTGTTCATCCGCGAGCGGCGGGGTGCAGGCCTGCGCGCGCAAATGGTCATGCTGGCGGTCGCCGTTGTGTTGTTTTTCCCGGCACTGGGCGCGGGCACGCTGTTTGGCCAGCCAGTCACTGGTCTGGTTGCTCCGGTCGGGATTTCGGTCGTCGTCGGCGCGTTCATTTTCGGCATCGGCATGCAGCTGGGCGGTGGCTGTGCGTCCGGCACACTGTTCACTGCCGGTGGTGGCAATGCGCGGATGCTGGTGACCTTGCTGTTTTTCATCCTCGGCTCACTGATTGCCACCCATCACGTCGACTGGTGGTTTGCCCTGCCTTCGTTCCCGGCGGTGTCGGTGGTCAAAACCTTCGGCGTGCTGCCTGCGCTGCTGGTCAATCTGGCGCTGTTCGGCTTGATCGCCCTGGTGACCGTCAAGCTCGAAAAGCGCCGTCATGGCCAGCTTGAAACGCCGCCAGCCACGGACCATCGCGGTCTGAGTCGTGTGCTGCGCGGGCCGTGGATTCTGGTCTGGGGCGCTGTCGCGCTGGCGCTTCTCAATTACGCAACGCTGGCGTTGGCCGGTCGTCCGTGGGGCATCACCTCGGCGTTCGCGCTGTGGGGTGCAAAAGCGGCCAGCGGGCTGGGGGTAGACGTCGGCAGCTGGGTGTTCTGGCAGAGCGCTGCAAACGCCAAGGCGCTGGCGGCTCCGGTGTGGGAAGACATCACCAGTGTGATGGACATCGGCATCATGCTCGGTGCCTTGCTGGCGGCAGGTCTGGCAGGTCGTTTTGCACCCAGCCTCGATATCCCCACGCGCTCGCTGGTGGCGGCGGTCATCGGCGGCTTGCTGCTGGGCTACGGTTCGCGACTGGCCTACGGCTGCAACATTGGTGCGTACTTCAGCGGTATCGCATCCGGCAGCCTGCACGGCTGGCTGTGGCTGGTAGCGGCCTACGCCGGTAACGTCGTTGGTGTCCGCCTGCGGCCGATTTTCTTCACCGGCGAGCGTCCACAGGTGGCTCTTAATGGCTGCTGAAAACGTCTGAAACCCCGAGACAAGCGGGCCGCTTGCGAACCAACTGCCGGTTTCGTATTCAAAGGCCATGCGGTAACTGTGCGTATGCGGTTCGCTTATTTTTCGATGGGGTGGTTCTTTTGCAGCAAACGATCATTTCGAAAATCCGTTTTCTCGGCAAGACCATCGGCTACGTAGGATGGTCGCTTTTCTGGCTTTTGATCTGGGACGTGATTGTCACGGTCGACTTCATGCTCTACCTGGAACGCAAGATCACCTTGCCGTCCATGCCGTTGACCCTGCTGGGCTCGGCGCTGGTGGTGCTGACCAGCTTCCGCAACTCAAGTGCCTATAACCGCTGGTGGGAAGCCAGGACGCTATGGGGTGCGCTGGTCAACAGTTCACGCAGCTTCGCTCGGCAAGTGCTGACGCTGGTCGAGGATGACGACGGGATCAACCCGGTCAAGGCCACACTGTTGCGTCGCCATGTCGCGTATGTGAAGTGCCTGTCTGCGCACCTGAAGGGCGCCAAATGTGGTGATGAGGTTCAGATGCTGATTCCTCGCGAGGAATTTGAACGTCGTCACGACACCAACAACTTTCCCAACGACCTGCTCAATACGTCGGCTGCGCTGTTGGCCAAGGAGTATCAGGCCGGGCGGCTGGACAGCATTCGTCTGGCACGTCTGGAGTCGACCATGGTGGACATCTCCAATTGCCAGGGCGGCATGGAGCGTATTGCCAATACACCGTTGCCTTATCCGTACGTAGCCTTTCCGCGCCTGTTCATCACGCTGTTCTGCCTTATCGTACCGATTGGTCTGGTGGAGACCCTTGGCTGGTTCACGCCGCTGGCGTCGACGGTGGTGGGTTTCATGCTGTTGGCGATCGAGAAGATCGGTACTGACCTGCAGAGCCCGTTCCGTGCCAGTGAACATGAGATTCAGATGACGGCGTTGTGCGAAAACATCGAGCGCAATCTGGATTCGATGCTCAGGGGCGCGCAGGAAGAATGCAAGGCTTCATGAAGGGGTGAGGCGTCGCGCGAGTGCGTGACGCCTCGGGTAAAGCAGAAGTAGCCGCTTAACGCAGCTCGCCACACAGGTCCAGTTCGACCAGGCGCCGTACTTCCTCGGTCGTCAGGCGTGCGCCCAGCAGCGCATGCAGCTTGCCGAGCGCGGCCTCACGGGTCATGCCACCACCGGAGAGCACGCCTGCACCACGCAGTCGGCTCCCCGCTTCGTAGACATCCAGTTCGACACCGCCCTCATGGCACTGGGTAATCGCGACCACACAGACACCCAGCGCTCGGGCGTTCTCCAGACTGGCCAGAAATTGCGGATCGTCACTTGGGCCTGTGCCGCTGCCAAAGCACTCGAGCACCAGACCGCGGATACCGCTATTGATCAAACCGTCCAGCTGAGCAGCACCGACACCCGGAAACAGTGGTAATACTGCGACCTCTGCCAGTGTCTTCGGCTGGCGATAGTTCAATGCGTCAGGGAGCGAAACCACCGCATGGCCGCCACGCGAGCGTTGCAGCGGTGCGAACGGTTGACGGCCGAAGCTGCGAATTTTCGCGCAGCGTACAGGTGTCATCAGTTGCCCGTGAAAATACAACTGAACGCCTGACACCAGACCCGACCCCAGCGCCAGCAGGGCGCCGTTGACGTTTTCCCAGGCATCGCTGTCCTGCACGCCGGCAGGCAGCATAGAGCCGGTGAACAGCACCGGCGCGCTGAACCCCAGCAACTGGAAGCTCATCGCCGCTGCGCTGTACGCCAGGGTGTCGGTGCCATGCAGAACCAGCACTGCATCGCAACCGTCGACCTCAACCGCCTCGATTACCGCCTCGCGCAGACGCAACCAGTAGGAAGGCGTCATGTTGGCGCTGTCGATCAGCGGCGACATCTCGCGAAAGTGCCACTGCGGCACCACCAGTTCCGGGTGCTCGGCCAGTTGCCCGGCCATTCGCGCTTCGAAACCGGAGGCCGGTGCCAGGCCGTTGGCGCTGGCCTGCATGCCAATGGTGCCGCCGGTGTAAAGAACCATTACGCGTTGGGCTGGTTGTTGTGCGTCATGAGGCATGGCTCTACTCCGGCGTAGTGTCGCGGTGGTTATCGTGCTTCGGGTACAGGCTTGGCTGCCGCTTCGGCATCCTGTGTCGACTGACGCGTCGGATTGGCCGGCCATGCGTTGCGGTCCAGGTCCAGATCAGGGAACTGGCTGGAATCGAACACCGGCGTCTTGACCCCTGCCCGGCGTTGCGCATCGTAGTCGTTCAAAATGCGCTTGACGACTTTGAACAGCATTGCGAGCGCGATCAGGTTGACGAACGCCAGCATGGTCATGGTGATGTCGGCGAACGCCAGTACATCTTTCAGGTCGACGACGGCACCCCACATGATCAATACCAGCACCGCGATACGGTAGATGATGATGGTCTGGATCTTCTCGCCAAACAGGAACCGCAGGCTGTTTTCGCCCAGGTAGTAGTTGTAGAGAATCGAGGTGAAGACGAACAGTGCCAACGCCACGCTGATGAAGATTCTGCCCCAGTCACCGACTACGGCTGCCAGCGAGTTCTGTGCCAGAACGATACCGTTGCCGTCGTAGCCGATGTCGTAGATACCGGACAGAAGAATCAGCAAGGCGGTGCAGGTGCAGATCACGAAGGTGTCGAGGAACACGCTGAACGCCTGAACCACGCCCTGCGCTACCGGGTGCTCGACGTGTGCCACGGCAGCCACGTTGGGCGCACTGCCCAGACCGGCTTCGTTGGCGAAGACGCCACGTTTGACGCCCATCACGATCGCGCTGCCGATCAGGCCGCCGAATACCGGATCAAGGCCGAAGGCGCTTCTGACGATGGTCATCAGCATGCCGGGAACGTGGTCGATCTGCAGGACGATGACGTAGATGGTGACCGCGATGTAGATCAGGGTCTTGACCGGAACCAGCAGGTCGGAAATAGCCGCGATACGCTTGATGCCACCAATGAAGGCCAGGCCCAGCAGTACGACCAGACAGATGCCGGTGGTTCGGGTGTCGACGTTGAACGCGCTTTTCAGCGAGTCGGTCACAGCGTGCGATTGCAGGCCGTTGAAGGCAAAACCGAAGGTCACCAGCAGCAGTACGGCCATGACCATGCCCAGCCAGCGTTTACCCAGACCATGCTGGATGTAGAAAGCCGGACCGCCACGGAACTGGCCTTCGGAATCCTTGCGCTTGTAGAGCTGAGCGAGGGAGCACTCGATGAAGCTGCTGGCCATGCCGACCAGTGCGGTCACCCACATCCAGAACACGGCACCCGGACCGCCGAGCGTCACGGCAATGCCGACGCCTGCGATGTTACCGGCACCGACGCGGCCCGCAAGGCTGAGCATCAGGGCCTGAAACGAACTCAACTGGCCCGCGCTGCTGCGCAGACTGTCGCGAAAAACCGAGAACATGTGGAAAAAGTGTCGAAACTGAACGAAACGCGAGCGGATCGTGAAGTAACTACCCAGGCCTACGATAAGTACGATCAGTACTTTACCGGAGAGAAAGTCGTTAATCATTTCCAGCATTTTTGTTATTCCTCGCTACTTTTGAGGGGGCGCACTATACCGGTGCAAAGTTTTTACGTCTGTAGTCGCTTTCTTGTACGGCTGATTCTTCATTCGCGACGATGAATGAATACTTCCACGGATGGCTCCGCAAAAGTGGTGTGCCGAAGGCTCTGGGTCCAGTGTCGGAGCCCTTTGCTGCGGGCAAAAAAAAGGGTCTGGAGAATCACTCCCAGACCCTCAAAAAATTGAGGGGTGTCTAGGCCCTCAATCTGGTGAGCAGGTTGCGCAGGTCATTCCCTGTCAGGCCTTCAAGGGGGCCAGACGCGGAGCGATCATGTTTTCCGGGCGCAGGATGTCGTCGAGCATGGCGTCGTCGAGCAGACCTTCTTCACGCACCAGTTCCAGCACGCCGCGGCCGGTTTCCAGCGCGATGCGGGCGATACGGGTGGAGTTTTCGTAACCGATGTAGGGGTTCAGGGCGGTGACCAGACCGATCGAATGCTCGACCAGCTCGCGGCAGCGCTGTTCGTTGGCGGTGATGCCGACGATGCAGTGCTCGCGCAGCATGTCCATGGCGCGCTGCAGCAGACGGATCGAGTCGAAGATCTTGTAGGCGATCAGCGGCTCCATCACGTTGAGCTGCAGTTGTCCGCCTTCGGCAGCCATGGTCAGCGACAGGTCGTTGCCGATGATTTCGAAAGCAACCTGATTGACCGCTTCCGGGATCACCGGGTTGACCTTGCCGGGCATGATCGAGCTGCCTGGCTGGCGTGCCGGCAGATTGATTTCGTTGATGCCGGTGCGCGGGCCGCTGGACAGCAGGCGCAGGTCGTTGCAGATTTTCGACAGCTTGACCGCGGTACGCTTGAGCATGCCCGAGAACAGCACGAAGGCGCCCATGTCGGAGGTCGCTTCGATCAGATCGGCAGCAGGCACCAGAGGCTGACCGCTGATGAGCGCCAGACGATCGACCGCCAGCTTCTGATAGCCGGGGTCGGCGTTGATGCCGGTACCGATGGCGGTTCCGCCCAGGTTCACTTCGGTCAACAGCTCGGGTGCCAGGCTGCGCAGGCGGTTGAGGTCTTCGGTCAGGGTGGTGGCAAAGGCGCGGAACTCCTGACCCAGGGTCATTGGAACGGCGTCCTGCAACTGGGTGCGGCCCATCTTCAGCACATGGTTGAATTCTTCGCCCTTGGCGGCGAAGGACTGAATCAGGCTGGACAGGCTGGCGAGCAGGGCGTCGTGACCCAGCAGAAGACCCAGACGGATCGCGGTGGGGTAGGCGTCGTTGGTCGACTGCGCCATGTTGACATCGTTGTTGGGGTGCAGGTGTTTGTATTCGCCTTTCTCGAAACCCATGGTTTCCAGAGCGATGTTGGCGATGACTTCGTTGGCATTCATGTTGGTGGACGTGCCGGCGCCGCCCTGAATCATGTCGACCACGAACTGATCATGGAAGTCGCCGCGGATCAGGCGGGCGCAGGCCTCGCTGATCGCCGCATGCTTGGCGTCATTGAGGTGTCCGAGCTGATGGTTTGCATCTGCTGCCGCCTGCTTGACCATGGCCAGCGCGACTACCAGTTTCGGGTAGTGCGAAAGCGGCACGCCGGAGAGGTGAAAGTTGTTCACCGCTCGCAGGGTCTGGATGCCGTAATAAGCGTTGGCAGGTACTTCGAGAACACCAAGCAGGTCTTTTTCGATGCGCGATGATGCAGGCGAGGACATGATAAAAAAAGTCTCAAAAAGGCACGGACAATGCCGGAACGCCACGAATAGTGGGCTTGCCGTCTTCGATTGACCAATGCTGTTAAACGCTGGCCTATGCAATAACGGCATAATCAGCGCGTGACCTGGATTCCGTTCAGTGCGTAAAGGGGGCAAAATGTCGCACCGGTGCGCTTCTTCGGTCACATTTGCTGCGCCGTCAGGGTATGTATCCGCCTCGCTTCGCCGGGCGTCCCACCAGGACGCTGCAAACTGGTGCCGCAGGGCACGCGCAATTGCCTGTCGAAGCCGTCATCCATTGTCCGGGAGGACCTGATGAATCTGGAAAGCAAATGGCTGGAGGATTTCAGCGCCCTGGCGGCCACTCGCAGCTTTTCTCAGGCCGCCGAGCGTCGCTTCGTGACTCAGCCGGCATTCAGCCGGCGTATTCGCAGTCTTGAGTCGGCATTGGGGCTGACACTGGTCAATCGCTCGCGTACACCCATCGAGTTGACCGCTGCCGGACAATTGTTTCTGGTCACGGCCCGTACCGTGGTCGAGCAACTGGGCGAAGTCGTGCGTCATCTGCATCACCTGGAAGGCGGGCAGGGCGAGGTCATGCAGGTGGCTGCGGCGCACTCTCTGGCACTGGGGTTCTTTCCGCGCTGGATCGCCCAATTGCGCAACGAAGGGCTGAACATTGCCACCCGGCTGGTGGCAACCAACGTCGGCGACGCAGTGCATGCGTTGCGCGAAGGTGGCTGTGATCTGATGCTGGCGTTCTACGATCCCGATGCCGCGCTGCAGATGGACGCCGAAATCTTTCCCTCGCTGCATTTGGGCCACACCGAGATGTTGCCGGTCTGTGCCGCCGATGCCGAGGGGCGGCCGTTATTCGATATGGAAGGCGAGGGCAGTGTGCCGCTGCTTGCCTATAGCGCCGGGGCCTTTCTCGGGCGGTCGGTGAACCTCTTGTTGCGTCAGCGCAATCTGCGCTTCACGACGGTTTACGAGACGGCCATGGCCGACAGCTTGAAAAGCATGGCGCTGGAAGGGTTGGGGATTGCCTGGGTGCCGCAACTGAGTGTGCGCGCCGAGCTGGCGCGTGGTGAACTGGTGGTGTGTGGCGGACCGCAGTGGCATGTGCCGCTGGAGATCCGCCTGTACCGCTGCGCACTGGTGCGCAAGGCCAACGTGCGCCTGTTGTGGCGCAAGCTTGAAGGTGCGGCGGCGCCAGATTCCCGGTGACAAGCGCCGCTCCTGGCGATGCCGGAGAGCGACCCTGGTCTGCTCAGGGAAATCTGTTCAGATGATCAGCAATGATTTGCTTGTTGGCGTCGCTGTAGGCATAGCAATTGGAGCGTATTTTTTCGTGGCTTTCGATGATATTCGTCTGACACCACCATCCCCCTTATAGATAACCTCTGCGGCCTCATGAGTGCCGCCGAGCATATGGCCCAGCTCGTGCGCGGTGATTGCGAACGTTTCCAGTGAGGCTATGCCTGTGTAGCTTTTGTCGGTACTGGCGCCCAGAGTCTTTGAGTTGATCCTGTTCTGAGTCAACAGCAGGTACTTGGTGGTCGCGTTGCGCTCCAGGCCTTGGTCGATGACATACCGATCCATCCTGTTTTTCCAGGCGTAATAGGTTTCGTCTACATCGTCGCTCTGATAAGCGAAGTCAGTAAGGCCCGGGACGTCGCGAATGAACGCCAATCGCACATAACGACCCGTGAAGCTTTGCAGATCTTTTATGAGCCAGGCGAAGTAGTCTTGGCGTAGTTCCTGGGTGCCGTGATGTGACGTGTCGTTGTGGAGAACCAGGTACAGGGTCAACGGTTGCCTGGAGGCGCTATTGTTGGCCCATGCCGCATGGCTCAGCGCCAGCGCACATAGCAGCAGACAGCTTGTATATTTCTTGATCATCGCACTCATCCTTGAGTAGGTGGATTGTGGCCGGGCCGTGTGTAGTCCGGTGCCGGAGATCTAATAGCAACTGGCGTTGACAGGAAATCAGGATCAACATCTATCGCAGTAGCCCTTGTTTGATTAGTGTGCAGTACAAGTGCCGATTCTCTGCCGGATTTTTCCGTGCTGCCTCCCGCTATAAAAACCTGGACGGTTGAGCGTATGGGGGCTGTCATCCTGGCGCTTTGCGGTATACTGCGCGGCCTTTGGCCGGTTAAACCGGTCATTATTCGTACAACAAGCCACGCCGGTTCCCCCGCGTGGCTTGTTGTTTTCAGACGCGCCTGCGGGCGCCCGATGAGAGGCACGACGATGAGCGCACTGGTTGGCGTGATCATGGGCTCCAAGTCCGATTGGTCCACCCTTAGCCACACCGCCGATATGCTGGAAAAGCTCGGCATCCCTTTTGAAGTCAAGGTGGTGTCAGCGCACCGCACACCGGATCTGCTGTTCCAGTACGCCGACGAAGCGGAAGGCCGTGGCATTGAAGTGATCATCGCCGGTGCTGGTGGTGCCGCTCACTTGCCGGGCATGTGCGCTGCCAAGACCCACCTGCCTGTGTTGGGCGTTCCGGTGCAGTCTTCAATGCTCTCGGGTGTCGACTCGCTGTTGTCGATCGTGCAGATGCCGGCCGGTATCCCGGTCGCGACCCTGGCGATCGGCAAGGCGGGTGCAATCAACGCAGCGCTGCTTTCAGCGAGCATCCTCGGCGCAAAGCACCCGCAATTCCACGCAGCGCTGAAGAAATTTCGCACTGAACAGACAGACAGCGTCCTGGACAATCCAGACCCACGCCACGCCTGAGGTTTTTCCATGAAGATCGGTGTAATCGGTGGCGGCCAGCTGGGCCGCATGTTGGCATTGGCAGGTACGCCGCTGGGCATGAACTTCGCCTTTCTCGATCCTGCGCCGGACGCCTGTGCTGCGGCACTTGGCGAGCATCTGCGTGCCGATTACGGCGATCTGGATCATCTGCGTCAGTTGGCGGATGAAGTCGATCTGGTGACCTTCGAGTTTGAAAGCGTTCCGGCCGAGACCGTGGCGTTTCTGTCACAGTTCGTACCGGTCTATCCGAGCGCCGAAGCATTGCGCATTGCGCGTGACCGCTGGTTCGAAAAGAGCATGTTCAAGGACCTGGGCATCCCGACACCGGCATTCGCCGATATCCAGTCGCAGGCCGACCTGGATGCTGCAGTAGCCAGCATCGGTCTGCCTGCCGTGCTGAAAACCCGCACCCTGGGTTATGACGGCAAGGGCCAGAAGGTCCTGCGTTCGGCAGCCGATGTGGTCGACACATTCGCCGAGCTGGGCAGCGTGCCGTGCCTGCTGGAAGGCTTCGTACCGTTCAGCGGTGAAGTGTCGTTGATTGCCGTGCGCGCGCGTGATGGCGAGACCCGGTTCTACCCGCTGGTGCACAACACGCATGACAGCGGCATCCTGCGTCTGTCCATCGCCAGCACTGATCATCCTTTGCAGGCACTGGCCGAAGACTACGCCGGCCGCGTCCTGAAGCAGCTGGATTACGTGGGCGTGCTGGCATTCGAATTCTTTGAGGTCGACGGTGGCCTGAAAGCCAACGAGATTGCGCCGCGCGTCCACAACTCCGGTCACTGGACCACCGAAGGCGCCGAGTGCAGCCAGTTCGAAAACCACCTGCGGGCGGTTGCCGGTCTGCCGCTGGGCTCTACAGCCAAGGTCGGTGAAAGCGCCATGCTCAACTTCATCGGTGAAGTGCCCGCAGTGGACAAGGTCATCGCTGTCGAAGACTGCCACCTGCATCACTACGGCAAGGCGTTCAAGGCTGGCCGCAAGGTCGGACACGCCACGGTTCGCAGCGCTGACCGCGCAACACTGGATCGTCAGGTGAAGTTGGTAGAAGCGCTGATCAAAGGCTGATCAGGCCCACGGCTAGCGTGCCGATGCTCCGCGTTGGCACGCAGTTTCAAGAGACGCCGCGTCCTTTTGCGACGCGGAGCGTCGAGAACTGCATTCCCACGCAGAGCGTGCGGAACGAGCGTTTCTAACTGTCGTGCCGATGCGTCGCGTTGAAGCACTGTTCGAGACGCCTGGCCTCCGTTCAGGTAGGTTCAGCCCCGTCATTCATGAAGAATTCTCCACCCCGAAGCAAACTGGCCATTGCGCCGGAACCATTCCCTCTCGTCGTTCTCAGATAGCAGTAGGTCGGGGCTGCTGTCAGCCCGGGCGTATTCACTTAATACAGAGGGAAATGGCATGGGTATCATTGGAACCATCTTTATCGGCCTGATCGTTGGTCTGTTGGCTCGCTTTCTGAAGCCGGGCGACGACAGCATGGGCTGGATCATGACCATCGTGCTGGGTATCGCCGGTTCGCTTGCAGCCACTTACGGTGGTCAGGCGCTGGGTATCTATCAGGCAGGCGAGGGTGCAGGTTTCCTCGGCGCGCTGGTAGGTGCAATCATCCTGCTGGTTATCTACGGCATGATCAAAAAGAAATAACGCTTAGGCGTCAGCCCTCTGTTTTACAGTGCGCAGAGGGCTAGAATGCTCGGCAACTTTCCACCCCTTTGCCGAGCTTTATCATGCGTCGCTTCCTGTTGATGACTCTTCTGCTGTTATCCGCGCTCTGCGGTCCCGCATACGCCCAGTTGCCGGAAACCGACTGGCTTGAGCTGATGCCCAAGTCCGATCAAAAAGCCCTCGAAGCCATGCCCGAGATTGACCACAATTCTCCGGAAGCCATGGGCACGTTCGACAGCAAGGGTGGACTGAAGCAGAGCAAGGGTTTGCCTGCAGTCATGTATTCGACCAAAACCGTCCCGGCAATGAACGGCAAGACGATTCGTCTTGGCGGCTACCCTGTGCCTCTCGAAACCGACGCCAAGGGCCGCAGCACGCTGTTCTTCATCGTGCCTTATCCAGGCGCCTGCATTCACGTTCCACCACCGCCGCCTAACCAGCTGGTGCTGGTGCGTTACCCCAAGGGTCTGAAGCTGGATGATATCTACACACCACTGTGGGTAGAAGGCACCCTGAAAATCGAGAAGGTCAGTAACGACCTTGCCGATGCTGCGTATGCGATGGATGCGTCAAAGGTCCGCGTGGTGGTTGAGTCGGACCTTTGATGGGCTTGATCAATTACTGATCAGAGCGCCTCGCTCCAGATACTCACTCCCAGAACATGCATCTGGTCCGGTGCCAGGGTGACCACGTCGTCCAGCACGTTGGCGGTTTCGACGCAGACCATGCGCTGCCAGCCGTCCGCTGCCATGTCGGTGAACTTGCCGGTCTTCTCGATCCACGGGTTCCATAGGATGGCTGAGTTCGAGCCCGTGCTGCGGATGTGGATGCGTCGCTGCCACTGCGGGTCAACGACGCTGAGCACGCCTGGTGTGTCCTTGTAGATGCGGTCGGTTTCGCCTGTGAAGGTCAGGTCGCCGGTCTGCTCGCGTTCTTCCCAGTTTGCCAGGGTTTCGATGTAACGCAGGCCGTCGAGCCCTTCGACGCTGACCTGACGTACATCGCTGACTGCGAAATAGGTATGCAGCGCCTGGCTGATCACCACAGGCTCAGTGCCAAAGTTGTAGCTGACCAGACTGACATTCAGTGCGTGGTCCAGACGAATGCTCAATTTCAGGGCGACATTGTGCGGCCAGCCCGGCAAATGGCCTTCGGCCTCGGGAAGGACGAACTCCACCAGCAGTGCATCGCCATCTGCGCCGATACCCAGCAACTGCCAGTCGAGCGCTCGCACTTCGCCATGTGCCTTGGCAGGTTCGCTGCTGTCGCGCATGGCCTGAACGCTTTGCGGGTTGCGCTCCAGATTGCCGAACCACGGCCAGCAGATCGGCATGCCTGCACGAATGGGTTTGCCGCGCTTGAAAACGGCCTCTTCGTTCAGCCACACCAGCGGCTGCTGCCCGGCCACTTGATAGCTGAGGATGTGTGCGCCTTGTTGCGCAACCAGCAGCTCTGCTTCGCCGTGGCAAATACGCCAGCAGTTCAGCTCATCGTAAAGGATGGATTCAACGGTGGGTTCAACCGGGGATGTTGGCATGCAAAGTTCTCACTCAATGACCGTGACGAAAATAGACCGCTTCATGCAGGGCGAGTTTAACCGGGCAGCCAACCTGGAGCCGAGCGACAATTTACCGTCGCGCGGGAACCGAGCGCGTCCGGCCGCTGGCATCTATGGCCACGAATACGAACGCGGCCTCGGTGACCTTGCGCCATTCGCTGGTGAGCGGGTCGTCGCTCCACACTTCGACCATCATCTTGATCGAGGTGCGTCCGACTTCCAGGGTGCGGGTATAGAAGGAAAGCTGTTCGCCGACCGCGACCGGGACCAGAAATGCCATGCGATCGATGGCGACGGTCGCCACGCGGCCACCCGCGACTTTGCTGGCCATAGCTGTGCCTGCCAGGTCCATCTGGGACACCAGCCAGCCACCAAAGATGTCGCCAAAGCCATTGGTTTCGCGGGGAAGGGCGGTGATTTGCAGTGCAAGGTCGCCTTGCGGGGTTGGATCTTCTTGTTCGAGCTCGATCATGCCTAGGGTGCCTCTGACCCATGACTCTCATTATTGTATGCCGCGGTTAACAGGTGCCATTCAAAACCATGAGCATGAACATTATGTGTTCAGCGCCGGTGTGGCCCAAAGGGAAACTCTGCGAAACCCGCTGATTCAGACGTTTTCGCACAACTTCCCAAGGCTGTTGACGACTTGCGAGTATATCGGGCGTTGCGTCATAGAACGACCGTGGGTCTTCATTTTGTGTCAGTGGCAGTTCTGCCATGTGTTTTTTGTAGCAATTTGCTATCTTGCTGGACCTCTACAGGTGACAAGACTGCCTGTACACGCAATTTTGGTGCCTATCTGCGCCGTTGCTCCCGACAATCGCTTCTGCACGGCACCCCGCAGCAGCCAGCGTTGCTGTCGCTCGCCCCTTTTCAAAGAACACGTAAAGAGAAGCCTTGTCATGTCATCTGTTCCTCCAAGTTCCACGCAGCCTGCGCGGCCTTTGACTCGCAGCGATTACAAAACCCTTTCGCTGTCGGCCCTGGGTGGCGCGCTGGAGTTCTACGACTTCATCATTTTCGTGTTTTTCGCGGCGGTGGTCGGCAAACTGTTTTTCCCGGTGGACATGCCCGACTGGCTGCGCATGATGCAGACGTTCGGCATTTTCGCCGCCGGTTATCTGGCGAGACCCCTGGGCGGCATTATCATGGCGCACTTCGGCGATCTGCTGGGGCGCAAGAAAATGTTCACGCTGAGCATTTTCATGATGGCGGTGCCGACCCTGATCATGGGTCTGCTGCCGACCTACGCACAGATCGGCATGTGGGCGCCGATTCTGCTGCTGTTGATGCGCGTCATTCAAGGTGCCGCCATCGGCGGTGAAGTGCCTGGCGCCTGGGTCTTCGTGTCCGAGCATGTGCCTGCACGGCGTGTCGGGTATGCCTGCGGCACCCTGACCGCGGGCCTGACAGCGGGCATCCTGCTGGGCTCGCTGGTCGCCACGGCGATCAACAGCATCTATACCCCGGTCGAGGTATCGGATTACGCATGGCGTATCCCTTTCCTGCTGGGTGGCGTGTTCGGTCTGATGTCGGTGTATCTGCGTCGCCTGCTGCATGAAACGCCGGTGTTTGCCGAGCTGCAACTGCGCAAGGCACTGGCCGAAGAGGTGCCGCTCAAGGCGGTACTGCGTGATCATCGTGGCGCCGTTGCGCTGTCGATGCTGATGACCTGGTTGCTGTCTGCCGGCATCATCGTCGTGATCCTGATGACACCGACCATCCTGCAAACCATCTATGGCTTTCCGGCCGCTACCGCGCTGAAAGCCAACAGCCTGGCGATTGTCTTCCTGAGCGTGGGTTGCATCGCTGCGGGCGCGCTGGCGGATCGTTTCGGCGCAGGCTGGGTGTTTCTGCTGGGCAGCGCAGGTTTGTTGGTCAGTTCCTGGACGTTCTATCACATCCTCGGCAGCCATCCGGAAGTGCTGTTCCCGCTGTATGCCGTGACGGGTCTGTTCGTCGGTACGATCGGCGCGGTTCCTTACGTCATGGTCAAGGCATTCCCGCCTGTGGTGCGCTTCTCGGGGCTGTCGTTCTCCTACAACCTGGCGTACGCGATCTTCGGCGGTCTGACGCCGATGGTCGTGACCTTCATGCTCAAGAGCAGTCCGATGGGGCCGGCGTGGTATGTCGCGATCCTCTGCGGTCTGGGCATGGCCATCGGTGTGTTTTTGCTGAGCCGAAAGCGCTGATCATCAGCCGCTGCTGAATCGCTCGGGCACCGCTACAGCAAAAGGCTATCTACCTGCACAGGTCGATAGCCTTTTCATCTTATTGTCATAATCAATTCATAGAGTAGTCATAAGACTGGCCCAAAAAGGCTCGTGGACACCTACACACCCTGCCAGGAGCGCAAGGATGACACTCAAGCGTTTGATGACTGCACTGACATTGGTTGCCGCCGGAGTGACGGCAGCCAATACGCTGGCTGCGGTCGACCCTGCCATCCAGGCCTATACCAGGACCTCCGGTGTGTCGGGCAATCTCTCCAGTGTCGGCTCCGATACCCTGGCAAATCTGATGACCCTGTGGGCCGAGGCCTACAAGAAAGAATACCCGAGCGTGAACATCCAGATTCAAGCGGCCGGCTCCTCCACGGCGCCACCCGCGCTGACCGAGGGCACGGCCAATCTGGGCCCGATGAGCCGCAGGATGAAGGACGGCGAGCTGTCGGCTTTCGAGCAGAAGCATGGCTACAAGCCCACTGCCATCCCGGTCGCGGTGGATGCTTTGGCGGTTTTTGTGCACAAGGACAACCCGATCAAGGGCCTGACCCTGCAGCAAGTGGACGCGATCTTCTCCGCGACCCGCCTGTGCGGCGCCAGGGCAGATGCGAAAACCTGGGGTGATGTCGGCGTGACCGGCGATCTGGCAGCGAAACCGATCCAGTTGTTCGGTCGTAACTCAGTGTCGGGTACCTACGGTTATTTCAAGGAAGAAGCGCTGTGCAAAGGCGACTTCAAGGCCAACGTCAACGAGCAGCCCGGCTCTGCTTCGGTGGTCAGCGCGATCAGCAATTCGCTTAACGGCATCGGTTATTCGGGCATCGGTTACAAGACATCCAACGTCAGAACTGTGCCGCTGGCGAAGAAGGAAGGGGGCGAGTTTGTCGAAGACAGCGAAGCCAATACCCTGAACGGCAGTTATCCACTGTCGCGCTTCCTTTATGTCTACGTGAACAAGGCGCCAAACCAGCCCTTGGCGCCGCTGGAGGCCGAGTTTGTAAAACTGGTGCTGTCGAGACAGGGCCAGGAAGTGGTGATGAAGGACGGTTACATCCCGCTGCCCGCCCGTGTCGTCGAGAAGACGCTGGCCGATCTTGGCCTGCAGGGCGCGGGCGGCGTGGCGGTAAAGTAGTCACGTACGCGTTGGAGCGGGGCTCAATGGACTGGCCTGCATACAAATTAAACAGTCCGCCGCCGGTTTCGCAGGCAGCGGGCTTTCTTGCGTCACCTTGCTGTAATGTTTCTGTCATACAAGGCGTCTACGGTGTGTGCGCATGAATGAGCTGTTCAAATCGACGATGGACCAGAGCTCGCCTCCAGCGCGTATTGATTTCAATACGCCCGCGATGGTGCGCAAGCGTCGTGTCCGTGCGTTTACCGACCGGCTCACTCACTGGTACGTCGCTATTGGCGGCCTTGCCGTGCTGGCTGCCATTACGCTGATCTTTTTCTACCTGGCCTATGTCGTTGCGCCGCTCTTCAAAGGCGCCAGCCTGACCGCCGAACCTGCGCTGAATACCGCCTGGCTGCAGGATGCCGGCGCTCCGCTGATGATTACCATCGAAGAGCAGAACCAGATCGGCATGCGCATTTCCGACAAGGGCGAAGTGGTCTTTTTCAACAGCGAGGACGGCGCAGAGCTGCGGCGCATTGCCTTGCCGCTCCCTGCGGGCGTGTCCGTTGCGTCCATCGGCAAGGATCAGCCCGGCGCGCCCTTGATAGCCCTGGGTTTGTCCAACGGTCAGGTGCTGGTGTTCAGGCACTCCTACCTGACGACCTACCCGAACGATCAGAAAACCATCACCCCGAGCGTGGCCTGGCCTTACGGCGAAGCGCCCCTGGTACTGGATGAGGCCGGGCGTGCGGTCGAGCATGTCACCGTCAGTGCCGATGGCGACAGCCTGAAGCTGGCAGGGTCTACCGGCACTCAGTTGCATGTCATCTCGCTCGAACAGAAAGAAAACATGATGACCGGCGAGATGACCCGCGAGCAGACGCGTGTCGAGTTGCCGCAGATGTCCGCAGCGGTCAAGGCGATCTACATCGACCCGCGTCAGCAATGGTTGTATGTCATCAACGGGCGCGCGCAGGCGGATGTGTTCAGCCTGCGCGATCGCAGCCTCAATGGCCGCTATAAATTGCTGGAAGACGGCAACGCCGAGATCACGGCGAGCGCTCAACTGGTCGGCGGCATTTCGCTGATCATCGGCAACTCGAAAGGCAGTATGTCCCAGTGGTTCATGGCCCGGGACACTGACGGTGAGCAGCGCCTGATGCGCATCCGCGATTTCAGCCTGGGCAGCGCACCGATCGCGCAGATCAAGGCCGAGCAGCGCCGCAAGGGGTTCATCGCTCTGGATGCTTCCGGCAAGCTGGGCGTATTCCACAGCACAGCGCACCGCACCCTGCTGATCGACAAGGTCGCCGAGGGGCCCGGTATTCTGGCGTTATCGCCACGCGCCAACCGGATTCTGATTGAAAGCGCTGGCAAGCTGCTGCCGCTGACGCTGGACAACCCGCACCCGGAAGTCTCCTGGAGTTCGCTGTGGGGCAAGGTCTGGTACGAGAATTACGATGAACCCAAGTACATCTGGCAGTCCACGGCGTCCAACTCCGACTTCGAGCCCAAGCTGAGCCTGGCGCCGTTGACCTACGGCACGCTGAAAGCGGCGTTCTACGCCATGCTGCTGGCCGCGCCGCTGGCCGTGGCTGCCGCGATCTACACCGCCTACTTCATGGCCCCGGGCATGCGCCGCAAGGTCAAGCCGGTGATCGAATTGATGGAAGCGATGCCGACGGTGATTCTCGGCTTTTTTGCCGGATTGTTTCTGGCCCCATATCTGGAAGGGCATTTGCCCGGCATCTTCAGCCTGTTGCTGCTTACGCCGATCGGCATTTTGCTGGTGGGCTTTTTCTGGACCCGCCTGCCTGATTCGTTTCGCTTGCGTATTCCCGATGGCTGGGAAGGCGCGATTCTGATTCCGGTCGTGCTATTGGTGGGCTGGTTTTCACTGAGCATGAGCCCGCATCTGGAGAACTGGTTCTTCGCGGGTGACATGAGCACCTGGATTCGTGACCACCTGGGTATCACCTACGATCAGCGCAATGCACTGGTAGTCGGCATCGCCATGGGATTCGCGGTGATCCCCAACATTTATTCGATTGCCGAAGACGCTGTGTTCAGCGTGCCGCGCAGCCTGACGCTGGGTTCGCTGGCACTGGGCGCGACGCCGTGGCAGACCCTGACGCGGGTGGTGATTCTGACCGCCAGCCCCGGCATCTTTTCCGCCTTGATGATCGGCATGGGCCGGGCCGTGGGGGAAACCATGATTGTGCTGATGGCGACCGGTAACACGCCGATCATGGACATGAACCTGTTTGAAGGCATGCGTACGCTGGCGGCCAATGTCGCGGTGGAGATGCCGGAGTCGGAAGTGGGCGGCAGCCATTATCGGGTGCTGTTTCTCGCGGCGTTGGTGCTGTTGATGTTCACCTTCGTGATGAACACCCTCGCAGAGCTGATTCGTCAGCGTCTGCGCAAGCAATACTCGTCGCTGTAAGGAAGGTAGGCGTTGGTGAAGCGGAACTCCCTCAGGAACTGGTTCAAAAGTGGCGCCCCCGGCGTCTGGATGAGTGCGGGTGCCGTATCCATCGCTGTGATCATGACCATCGGCCTGTTGGCGGTGATCGCCGTGCGTGGCCTTGGGCATTTCTGGCCCGCCGATCTGGTGAGCGCGCAGTACGCGGTGCCCAATCAGGAACCGAGCGTTCTGGTCGGCGAGCGGGTCGAGCAGGAGCAAGTACCTCGTGCGCGCCTGAAAAGCGCGGGCCTGCCGGTGCCTGATCAAGGGCCGGAATTCATGACCCGCGAGCTGTTCAAGGTCGGCAATCGCGATCTCAACCCCAGTGACTTCAACTGGGTGGTAGGCGAATGGCTGACCGGGCAGAGCCGGCCTGCAGACCTGATGACGCTGGAGCGTCGCGAGTGGGGCAATTTCTACGGCTATCTGGTCAACGTCAAGGAAGACGGGCGTGTCGTGGCCGAAGGCGAGGCAGCATGGCCGGTCCTGCAAGAGCGCATCAAACGCGTCGAAAAGCTGGCTGACGAGCTCTACAGCCTGGAAAAGAAAGACATTGGTGCCATCAATCACGGTATCGAGCGCCTGCGCCTGCAGGCCCGCAAGCTGGAACTCGATGGCCGACTGGATGCCGCCGCGCAAGCGGACATGGCTGCCGAGCGGGCCGAGCTGGATGCGCGTTACAAGGTGATCGAGGCGCGCCTTGACGGGCTGCACCAGGCCTTTGATCGCGACAGCCTGACCGCACGCGATGGCAACGGTAAAGAGATCGAGCTCAGCCTGGGCAAAGTGGTGCGTGCCTATCAGCCCAATGCGATGGGCACGGTGACCAAGCTTGGCTTCTACTTCGAGAAACTGTGGGAGTTTCTCAGCGCCGACCCACGCGAAGCCAACACCGAGGGCGGTATCTTCCCGGCGATCTTCGGCACGGTGATGATGACCCTGATCATGGCCGTGATCGTCACGCCGTTCGGTGTGCTGGCGGCGGTCTACCTGCGTGAGTATGCGCGCCAGGGGCCGGTTACCCGGTTGATTCGCATCGCTGTGAACAACCTTGCCGGTGTGCCTGCGATTGTCTACGGCGTGTTCGGTCTGGGATTCTTCGTCTATGTGCTGGGCGGCTCGGTGGATCGGCTGTTCTTTCCTGAAGCGCTGCCGGCCCCGACGTTCGGTACGCCGGGCCTGTTATGGGCCTCGCTGACCCTGGCACTGCTTGCCGTGCCGGTAGTGATCGTGGCGACGGAAGAAGGGCTGGCGCGCATTCCGCTGACCCTGCGTGAAGGTTCGCTGGCACTGGGTGCAACCAAGGCCGAGACGCTGTGGAAAATCGTACTGCCAATGGCTAGCCCCGCGATGATGACCGGGCTCATCCTCGCGGTAGCGCGTGCCGCCGGGGAAGTTGCGCCCTTGATGCTGGTGGGCGTCGTCAAGCTGGCGCCGTCGCTGCCGCTGGACGGCAACTATCCTTATCTGCACCTCGATCAGAAGATCATGCACCTGGGTTTCCACATTTACGACGTCGGCTTCCAGAGCCCCAACGTCGAGGCCGCACGCCCGCTGGTGTATGCCACCGCGCTGCTGCTGGTGCTGGTCATCGCCTTGCTCAATCTGTCGGCGGTGAGCATCCGTAACCATTTGCGGGAAAAGTACAAGGCGCTCGACAATTGATCCCGAATTCGCCCTTTGGCAAACGCGGCCGTGCGATGACGCGAACAGTTCGCACAGGAGCAATCCATGCAGCATGAAAGCCCGACGAGTGGCATGAACATGTCGGCCCTGAGGCGTCACAAGCAACGTCTGGATCTGGCCGACGAGAGCGTGGCCATCGAAGTGCCGGGCCTGAATCTGTTCTATGGCGACAAACAGGCGCTGTTCGATATTGCCCTGAATATCCCGAAGCAGAAGGTGACCTCGTTCATCGGTCCGTCCGGGTGTGGCAAATCGACGTTGTTGCGCTGCTTCAACCGCATGAACGACCTGGTCGATGGTTGCCGGGTCGAGGGTGCGATCAACCTGTACGGGCACAACATCTACACCAAGGGCGAGGAAGTCGCCGAGTTGCGTCGCCGCGTCGGCATGGTGTTTCAGAAGCCCAATCCGTTCCCCAAGACGATTTATGAAAACGTGGTCTACGGGCTGCGTATTCAGGGGATCAACAAGAAGCGCGTGCTCGATGAAGCTGTCGAGTGGGCGCTGAAAGCCGCTGCGCTCTGGGATGAAGTCAAGGATCGGCTGCATGAGTCGGCATTGGGTTTGTCCGGGGGGCAGCAGCAGCGTCTGGTCATTGCCCGAACGATCGCCGTGGAGCCGGAAGTCCTGCTGCTCGACGAACCCTGTTCGGCACTCGATCCGATTTCGACCCTTAAAGTCGAAGAACTGATCTACGAACTGAAATCGAAATACACCATTGTGATCGTTACCCACAACATGCAGCAGGCGGCTCGGGTGTCGGATTACACCGCGTTTATGTACATGGGCAAGCTTGTCGAGTTTGGTGATACGGATACCTTGTTCACCAACCCGGCAAAAAAACAGACAGAAGACTACATCACCGGTCGTTACGGGTAGTACGTGCTTCGTCAGCCCTGAACCACCGCTGCGTTTTCGCAATTAACCGGACGTTCCAAGGACACCCAGCATGATCCACAAAGACAGCCATACGCATCACATTTCCCAACAGTTCAACGCTGAACTCGAAGACGTTCGCAGCCATTTGCTCGAAATGGGTGGCCTGGTCGAGAAGCAGGTGAACGATTCGGTCACAGCGCTGATCGAGGCAGACTCCGGTCTAGCCCAACGTGTTCGCGAGGTCGACGACCGGATCAATCAGATGGAGCGCAGCATCGACGAGGAATGCCTGCGCATTCTGGCTCGTCGTCAGCCTGCGGCGTCCGACCTGCGCCTGATCATCAGCATTTCCAAGTCGGTGATCGACCTGGAGCGCATTGGTGATGAAGCGACCAAGATCGCGCGCCGTGCCATCAAGCTCTGCGAAGAGGGCGAGGCACCACGCGGCTACGTCGAGGTACGTCACATCGGCGATCAGGTGCGCAACATGGTGCGCGATGCGCTGGATTCGTTCGCCCGTTTCGACGCCGAGCTGGCCCTGTCGGTGGCGCAGTACGACAAGACCATCGACCGCGAGTACAAGACGGCCCTGCGCGAGCTGGCGACCTACATGATGGAAGATCCACGCTCGATCTCCCGGGTACTGGACGTCATCTGGGTGCTGCGCTCTCTGGAGCGAATCGGCGACCATGCGCGCAACATTTCCGAGCTGGTGATCTATCTCGTGCGTGGGACCGACGTGCGGCACATGGGTCTCAAGCGCATGAAGGAAGAAGTGCAGGGTATATCGAGCGAAACCGCTAATGTTCCGGGCGACGCTGACGATAAGTAAGATTGCCTGCGAGAAAAACGCCCAGCACGCGCTGGGCGTTTTTCGTTACGCAGATCAGTATTTCCCGTCGCCTGCGGATTAAATGTCGCGGCGCAGTCAATCAATATGGCAGTTGGCTATCGGTCAACGCTATGCTTGCCGAAACAAAGGGCGTGTTGGCATACCGCAGTTCGCCTCCAGGTGAACACGCCCGCAGGAGCGTCGATGAGTAAGGTCAGTGTATTGGTGGTGGATGACGCGACTTTCATTCGCGACTTGGTCAAGAAAGGGCTGCGCAATTATTTTCCCGGGATTCATACCGAGGACGCGGTCAATGGTCGCAAGGCTCAGACGTTGCTGGGCAAAGAGGCGTTCGACCTGATTCTGTGCGACTGGGAAATGCCAGAAATGTCCGGCCTGGAGCTGTTGACATGGTGCCGTCAGCAAGACAATTACCTGAGAACCGTGCCGTTCATCATGGTGACCAGCCGTGGCGACAAGGAAAACGTCGTGCAGGCCATTCAGGCCGGTGTGACCGATTTTGTCGGCAAGCCGTTCACCAATGAACAGCTGCTGACCAAGGTCAAGAAAGCACTGGCAAAAGTCGGCAAGCTCGACGCCGTCATGTCCACAGCCCCGGCGCGCATGAACTCGCCGCTCAATGACTCGCTGAGCGCATTGACCGGTGGCAAGGCCGAAGTGGTTCGTGCCGCGCCTGTTGCCGCCGCCGCTGCCCCCAAGCCAGCCCCTGCACCCGTCAGATCGGCAGAGCCGACCGGTCGCGGCCAGGGCCAGTTGCGCCTGCCCAACGGCACTCAGTCGTGTGTGATCAAGGCCCTCACCCTGAAAGACGCCACACTGGTGATTCGCGTCAGCGAAAACCTGCCACAGGTACTCGATAGCGCGGTGCTGGACCTGGAGCAGGGCGAGGAAAACGAGGTCGCACGCCTGAACGGCTATCTGCACTCTGTTGCCGCGTTCGAGCAGAAGCCCGACAGCGAATGGTTGCAAGTGACCTTCCGCTTTGTCGATCACGACGCGCAGAAGCTCGATTACCTGTCGCGTCTGATCGCTCGTGGCACGGCGCAGAAGCACTTCATCCCGGGCGCCTGATACTTGCCTCTGAGCTGAGTGGCATGCCCATGCGCGTCAGCCTTGCGCGGTGTTACACGACACCGCGTACCGAGCCTCTGGCGCGCCTTCCTTGACGCTTCATTCATGTCCGATTGATACCCTTGCGTCCTCTTCTGCCTGCAAGGCTGCTAGGCTTGGCACCCAGTGCCCTTGAACCCGAACATCTCCGATGCTTGAACGCCTGCTTATCCTGTTTGCCCTGACGTTGACTGTGCAGTCGGCCGGGGCTGTCACGATTTATAAATTCACCGATGCCAATGGCGTGGTGTCCTTTTCGGACCGGCCGACGCCCGGCGCATCGGTCATGGTGTTTCGGGACCGCATGGTCGAGCGTATCGACGGCCAGGTGCACTTGAGTGTCAGGCGTGAAAAGGGCGTACACAGCCTGTATGTGCGCAACGATCTGTACGCCCCGGTCGAAGTCGAACTCAGGCTTTCCAGTGTGACCAACGTGCTGGGGGTCTCTGGCTCGTCGGCAACGTTGCGTCGCACGATCCCTGCGCGCAGCAACCAGCGCGTGGTGGTCTTGAGCCCCAGGGTGGGGAGCAAGCCGATGAACTACGCCTCGGTGCTGACTTCAACCCTGGGTGATCCCAAGGGCTCGGTGCAAGCCTATAAATACCCGCTGCCGTGGATTGGCGGGCCGTTCCGCCTGACGCAGGGCCCGAATGGCCGATACAGCCATTACGGCGTCAAAGGGCGCTATGCAATGGACATCGCCATGCCGGAGGGCACGCCGATCATTGCCGCGCGCGGCGGCACGGTTGTGAAGATCGAAAACAGCCAGTCAGGGCGCGGCTCGAATGCGTCAGGCAACTTTGTGCGCATTCTGCACGACGACGGCACCATGGGCGTCTACCTGCACCTGATGCGCGGCTCGGTGAGTGTCAGGGAGGGTCAACGGGTGAGTGTTGGAACAGCGCTGGCACGTTCGGGCAACACCGGCAACAGCACCGGCCCGCACCTGCACTTCGTCGTGCAGCGCAACTCGGGGAACGAACTGGTCTCGATCCCCTACGAATTCGCCACACCAGTACAGAGTCTGCCCAACTTCGCCGTCGGCGGGAATTGAGGGGGAGCTATTCATAGCTCCACGCCCTGCGTCCGCCCTTGGGCAGGCGGCGCTGATCGGGTCAGTCCAGCTTCAGTACCTTGGCCAGAACGATTTTCGGGCCTTTCATCTTTTTGATGATAATGCGCAGGCCTTCGACTTCCAGCTGTTCCTCTTCTTCCGGCACACGCTTGAGCGTGTCGTAGATCAGACCGGCCAGCGTCTCGGCTTCGATGTGATCCAGGTCGACGCCCAGCAGGCGCTCGATCTTGAACAATGGCGTATCGCCCCGTACCAGCAGTTTGCCGGGCTGATAGGCGAGAATGCCGCGTTCAACCTTGCGGTGTTCGTCCTGGATGTCGCCCACCAGCACTTCGAGCACGTCTTCCATGGTCAGGTAGCCCACGATCTTGCCGTCGGCTTCTTCTACTACGGCGAAGTGCGCGCCACCCTTGCGGAACTGCTCGAGCAACTGTGACAAAGGCATGTGCCGGGAAACACGTTCCAGCGGGCGGGTCAGCTCGGCGAGGTTGAACGACTCCGGAATATGGTCCAGCGCTGCCAGCTCCAGCAGCAGGTCCTTGATGTGCAACAGGCCGACGAACTCGCCACGTTCAGCGTCATACAGCGGATAACGGCTGAATTTGTGACGGCGGAACAAGGCGAGGATTTCCTTGAGCGGCGCATTGAAGTCCAGCGACACCATGTCTTCGCGGGAGTTGGCCCAGTCGACCACTTCCAGCTCGCCCATTTCCACTGCCGACGCCAGCACGCGCATGCCCTGATCGCTGGGGTCCTGGCCACGGCTGGAGTGCAGGATCAGTTTCAGTTCGTCGCGGCTGTAGCTGTGTTCATGGTGCGGGCCGGGCTCACCCTGGCCAGCGATGCGCAGAATGGCGTTGGCGCTGGCGTTGAGCAGGTAGATGGCCGGGTACATCAACCAGTAGAAGAAGTACAACGGCGCCGCTGTCCACAGCGACAGCAGCTCCGGCTTGCGGATCGCCCAGGATTTGGGGGCCAGCTCGCCGATCACGATGTGCAGATAGGAAATGATGAAGAAGGCGGTAAAGAACGACACGCCCTTGATCAATTCCGGCGTGTCCACGCCCATCGCCGCGAGCAATGGCTCCAGCAGGTGCGCGAAGGCCGGTTCACCGACCCAGCCCAGACCCAGAGAGGCGAGGGTGATACCCAGCTGGCAGGCCGAAAGGTAGGCGTCCAGCTGGCCATGGACCTTGCGCAGGATGTGCCCGCGCCAGCCGTTCTTGTCGGCAATGGCTTCAACCTTGGTCGAGCGCAGTTTGACCATGGCGAACTCTGCCGCAACGAAAAAGCCGTTGAGCAGGACCAGGAACAAAGCAAAAAGAATCATGCCGAAATCGGCGAAGAGTGAAGACAGGTTAAAACTAGGGGAAGGGTCCATGATGGGGTTTTGCAGGGTCCGTATTAATCAGGAAGAGGGTCGTGTCACGTCAGAGAAGACGCCATGAACCCGGCAATGTAGCGGCTCGAAGCAGGATTGCCTAGTAGTCTGAATCGTCGCTCGCGGGTTTGGACAACTGAGCGCTGGCAAAGTGACAGATAAAAACACTGCCCTTGCCGAGAACACTGTTGATCTCGAGGTTGCCGCGATGGCGCAGCAGCACATGTTTGACGATGGCCAGACCGAGCCCTGTACCGCCGGTATTGGACGCGCGGCTGGTATCGACCCGGTAGAAGCGCTCGGTCAGGCGCGGCAGGTGTTTGGTCTCGATGCCGATTCCTGAATCCTGCACGCTCAGGTGCGCGCCCCGTTCGTCGGCCCACCAGCGAATACGGATCACGCCCTCGGCCGGTGTGTATTTCACGGCATTGAAGATCAGGTTGGAAAACGCGCTGCGCAGCTCGCTTTCGCTGCCCTTGAGGCGCATGTCGCTTTCCAGGCTGAGGTGGATCTGCTGGTTCTTGCTGCCCGACAGCGCGTTGGCATCGGCGGTGATGGTCTTGAGCAGTGTATTGACGACCACCGGGTGATTGTCCGACGGGTAATCGGTGGCCTCGAGCTTGGCCAGCAACAGCAGATCATTGAGCAGCGTCTGCATGCGCCCGCCTTGCTGATGCATCTGTTGCAGCGCACGTACCCAGCGCGGATTGACCTCGTCGACGTTGTCGAGCAGCGTTTCCAGATAGCCGAAGATCACCGTGAGCGGTGTCCGCAACTCGTGAGACACGTTGGCGACGAAGTCCTTGCGCATCTGCTCCAACTGATGGATGCGCGTCACATCGCGGACCAGCATCAGGTGTTCGTTGTTGCCGTAACGGGTGATCAGCAACTGAATGCGCAGGCGATCGTTGGTTGGCGACGGGATTTCCAGCGGTTCGCTGTAGTCGCCCAGCGCAAAGTATTCCTTGAAGCGTGGATGCCGCACCAGATTGGTCACGGGTTGACCGCTGTCCTGTGGCGTCTTCAGGCCCAGCAGGGTTTCCGCGGCACGGTTCCACCACTCCAGGTTGCCATCGCTGTCGAGCATGATCACTGCATCACGCAGCGCGGCGGTGGACTCCTGCACGCGGTCAATAACAGCCTGAAGGCGGCCACGGACGCGCTGATCCCGACGTTGCAGGTGGTAGATGCTGTCGAAGACTTCGCCCCACAGACCATAACCATCCGGAGGCGGCTCATCAGCCTTGTGGCTGCTCAGCCAGTCGTGCAGGCGTAACAGTTGCTTGAGGGTCCAGGCCAGATACAGTCCCAGCCCGGCGGCCAGGCTCCAGGCATACTGCCCACTGATCAGACCGACCAACAGGCAGGCGGTGACCAGCAACAACATGTGGCGTATCAGAGTGCCGTGCCAATTTTGATTCAATTAGGGGTAAATCCTTGTCTGGTCTGCACTGGCCATTGCCTTGCATCGACGCAGCGGTTGTCAGCTCTTGGTCGAGAAACGATAGCCAGTGCCGCGCACGGTTTGTACCAGATTTTCATACGCATCCCCCAAGGCCTTGCGCAGGCGGCGGATGTGAACATCGACGGTGCGTTCTTCGACGTAGACGTTGCCGCCCCATACCTGATCCAGCAGCTGACCGCGTGTGTAGGCGCGCTCTTGGTGGGTCATGAAGAACTGCAGCAGACGGTATTCGGTCGGGCCCATTTCGGCGGGTTTGCCGTCGATGGTGACACGGTGGCTGATCGGGTCGAGCAGCAGGCCGCCGACTTCGATGGGCGCTTCGCCGTCAGTCGGGCCGGCACGACGCAGCACGGCTTTGAGGCGCGCCACCAGTTCGCGGGGCGAGAAAGGCTTGGTGATGTAATCGTCGGCGCCCACTTCCAGGCCCTGGATCTTGTTGTCCTCTTCACCCTTGGCGGTGAGCATGATGATCGGGATGTCCCCGGTCAGTTCATCACGCTTGAGGCGCCGGGCCAGTTCGATGCCGGATGTGCCAGGCAGCATCCAGTCGAGCAGAATCAGGTCAGGCTTGCGGTCCACGATGATCGCGTGGGCCTGCTGAGAGTTTTCGGCTTCAATACAGTCGTATCCAGCCATTTCCAACGCAACGGCGATCATTTCGCGAATTGGCGCTTCGTCGTCAACGATCAGGATGCTCCTGCCAGCCATGCTCGAACCTCTTGTCATTTAACTGTCTTGGGGCGCATTAGATAACGGAATTATTGCAGTCGTGTGACAGGTCTGAATGAGGCTAGCACGCTGACAGGCTGCGGGGGCCCGCAGGCCTCGCGATCATGAATTTATTTCCGTCGTGCGCAGGCTGGCAGTGGCCGTTATCCGCGCACCGCGTAGTCGGCGACGATGCCCAGGAATATCGCCAGCCCGGCCCAGTGGTTGTGCAGGAAGGCCTTGAAGCAGGCGTCTCGCCCGCGCTCACGGGTGCTCCAGAATTCCCAGGCGAAACAGCCTGCCGCTGCCAGCAGACCGACGTAGAAGCACGCGCCCAGTTCGAAGCGCGCACCGGCCAGTATCAGGCAGCCCAGTGCCAGCCCTTGCAGGGTCAGGATGATGACCCGGTCGGCATCGCCGAACAGTACTGCCGTGGATTTCACGCCGATTTTCAGGTCGTCGTCGCGATCGACCATGGCGTAGTAGGTGTCGTAGCCCACCGTCCACAGCAGGTTGGCGATGTACAGCAACCAGGCTGCAGCGGGCAACTCGCCGGTTTCGGCGGTGAAGGCCATCGGCATGCCCCACGAGAACGCAGCACCCAGCACCACTTGCGGGTAATAGGTATAGCGCTTCATGAACGGATAGCTGGCCGCCAGGGCGAGACCGCCGAACGACAGCCAGATGGTCGTCGCGTTGGTAAACAGCACCAGCACAAAGCTCAGGCCGACCAGCACCGCAAACAGCACCAGCGCTTCCCTGGAGCTGACTTTGCCGCTGACCAGCGGACGTTGCTCGGTGCGTTTGACGTGGCCGTCCACCTTGCGGTCGGCGAAGTCATTGATCACACAGCCTGCCGCCCGCATCAGAAACACGCCGAGCACAAAAATGAACACGGTCTGCAGCGAGGGCGCGCCCTTGCCTGCAATCCAGACCGCCCACAGGGTCGGCCACAGCAGCAGGTAGACGCCGATGGGCTTGTCGATGCGTGTCAGCTGGATGAAGTCCCAGGCGCGCGGGCTCAGACGATTGAGGGATTTGAGGAGGGACAGGTACATCAGGCGTGGTCCTTGTCGTGGATCGCAGTGCACAGGGCTGGCAGGAAAACTTCGGCGACCAGCACGCTCAATGCGCCGCGATCGAATCGCGAGCGGCGTGCCCACAGTCCGCGCGCTGCGTCGGCAGCGGGTAGCCAGGCCTCGGGGTAATGACACACCTCAAGTGTGCCGCGCACGAACGCCGGGTCGCTGAACAGCAACTCACCCAGAGAGCGAGTGCCCAGCTCATCCATATTCAGGCCGCCATCCTGCAGGGCGCTATGGGCGGCGACGCTGCGCGCGAACACCCAGTGTTTGCCGTTGCCGCGCAAATACACCTCGCGCACCCAGCCCTCGCCAGCCTCTGGCAGGCCCAGCGCCAGGCACTCGTCAGGGCGCAACGGCTGCCAGCCTTCAAACTGCGGAAATACGCTGAAACGACCATCAGACAAACGGTCCAAGCGGCGAGTGAGGGAGTCCTGATTGAACAACCAGTCGAGCATTACCGGGTCCGGCACGTCGATCAATTGCTCGCGCTCAAACCAGACAGGGCCAATGAATGCGGGGGATTGCTGGGTCACGGTAAGCCAGTTCCGGCAGCCAACGAGGCCGCGAGCTTAGCATGATTGCCGGTTTCGACCGACGGTCGGTAGAGCCTGAGTTATAGAATCAGACTTGCATCCGCGCCTGTCGATCAGTACAACGCCCCTTCAGAAGACGGCAACCGACCGTCGTACGCTATTGAGCCTGATAAACGAGAGAACCTGACATGAAGAAATGGCAATGCATCGTCTGTGGCCTGATCTATAACGAAGCCGATGGCTGGCCGGATGACGGAATTGCGCCCGGCACCCTCTGGCAGGATGTGCCGGAAGACTGGCTGTGCCCGGATTGCGGCGTGGGCAAGATGGACTTTGAAATGATCGAAATCGGTTGATTGCTGCCTGCAGACAAGGGCTGGCAACAACGAGCACCAGGCACAGTGAAATAGGGAAGGACAATGAGCGCACCTGTCGTCATCATCGGCACCGGCCTTGCGGGGTATAACCTTGCTCGGGAGTTTCGCAAGCTGGACGCAGACACGCCGCTGCTATTGATCACGGCCGATGATGGCCGTTCCTACTCCAAGCCGATGCTCTCTACCGGCTTTGGCAAAAACAAGGAAGCCGACGGCCTGAGCATGGCTGAAGCCGGCGCCATGGCCGATCAGCTCAAGGCCGAGATCCGCACGCACACGCGCATCAGCGGGATCGATGCCGGGCACAAACGCCTGTGGATCGGCGAAGAGGCGGTGTATTACCGCGATCTGGTGCTGGCCTGGGGCGCCGAAGCCATTCGTGTACCGGTGGAAGGCGATGCAGGCGACGCGATTTTCCCGATCAACGATCTTCAGGATTACGCCCGTTTCCGTGCGGCTGCGTCGGGCAAGCGTAGGGTGCTGATTCTCGGCGCAGGGCTCATTGGCTGTGAATTCGCCAACGACCTGATCCTGGGCGGCTATGAAGTGGATCTGGTGGCGCCGTGCGAACAGGTCATGCCGACCCTGTTGCCCCCTGAGGCGGCGGCTGCGGTGAAAACCGGCCTTGAAAGCCTGGGTGCACGTTTCCATCTGGGGCAGGTGCTGACCCGTCTGAATCGCAATGGCGAGGGCCTGCAAGCGCACTTGTCGGACGGGCAGGTGATTGACTGCGATCTGGTGGTCTCAGCCATCGGCCTGCGTCCTCGCATCGAGCTGGCCGCTGCTGCCGGCCTGCAGACCGGGCGCGGCATTCTGGTCGACCGCCTGCTGCAAACCTCCCACGCCAACATCCACGCGCTGGGTGATTGCGCTGAGGTCGATGGTCTCAACCTGCTCTACGTGATGCCGTTGATGAGCTGCGCTCGTGCCTTGGCCCAGACGCTGGCCGGAAACCCGACCTCAGTCAAATACGGGCCCATGCCGATCACCGTGAAGACGCCAGCCTGCCCGCTGGTGGTTTCGCCGCCGCCGCGTGGCAGCGATGGCCACTGGAGCGTCGAAGGGCAGGGCGCTGATATCAAAGCGCTGTGTCACGACGCCGACGGCCATCTGCTGGGCTATGCCCTGACAGGCGCTGCGGTTATGGAAAAACTCGCACTCAACAAGGTGCTGCCCGCGTTATTGGCGTGATTTCTCGTCATTTTGTCGGATTGACCCCGTATTTCTGCCAATAAACCGCGCTCATGCACTGGCGCGGGTCAGTTCGGCATGCCATCCTCGGTCTTGTCTGCCGCTACGTAGAGCTGTCGCGGCGCCTTGTGGCCGCTGTTTTACAAAAGCGGCGCGGGACATAAAAACAAAAAACCGTAAAAGAGGCTTCATATGCGTAAACCAGAAGTTGCAGCCGCCATCGCTGAAAAGGCGGATCTCACCAAAGAGCAATCCAATCGCGTTCTCAATGCCATCCTTGAAGAGATTACTGGCGCACTGAACCGCAAGGACAGTGTCACGCTGGTAGGTTTCGGTACTTTTCTGCAACGCCACCGTGGCGCCCGCACTGGCAAGAACCCACAGACCGGGGAGCCGGTCAAAATCAAGGCAAGCAACACGGTTGCCTTCAAGCCGGGGAAAGCCCTGAAAGATAGCGTCAACCCTTGATACCCCGGTGTGCGCCTCGGCGGGAGGCGCACGACCCACAGGCGGGCACACCAATCGGATTGGGTGCCCGTTTCTTGTTTCTGCCGTATGACGCCGATGATGCCTCTCGCTCCCTGTGAGAATTGTCCTACTCCATTGCGTGTAATTGCCTTCCAAAGCCCCAGCTTTGCCTGACTTTTTCTTGTTGCTGATTCCCTTAGAGTGCCGCCCCTGCTGCACCCCTTCAATTACTCTTGGGAAATCCAGAATGAAAAAGCCATGGAAGTTTGCTGCTGTTGCGGCTCTGATCGCCACAACCAGCGGTTGTGTGAGCTACAACGTCAGCCAGCCAAGCGCGCCGCTGGAAGGCACGGTCAAAACCGACCTGAAGGCTGACGTCAAGGTTGGCGGCACCATCAGCGGCGAGTCGTCCACCAACGTGCTGTTCAATTTCCTGAGCTTCGGCGGCGATAATCAGTTCGCCGACGGCATGACCTACGGCGGCACAGCTGGTGGTGGCGGCCTGGGTCTGGCGTTGCCTGATCCTGTCTCGACGACCAAAGCGGCAGCTGCCTTCAAGGCGGTTAAATCCTCCGGTGCCGACCTGATTGTTGCGCCGCGCTACGAAGTCAGCGTCAAAGACTACTTCATCTTCAAGAAGGTCGATGTAAAGGTCACGGGTAACAAAGGCAGCATCAACAGCATTCGTTGATGTCAGTGTGATGCTGCTCCCCACGCGGAGCAGCATCCTCATATTCGAGGGCTGTTTTGTGCCGATCTCCCTCGAAATCCATTTTTGTCCTACAGGTTTTGCGCCGATAACCCGCTACACTGCTACGCCGATTCCGAGTCGGAACCCGCGTGTTCAGAGGCCGTGTATGAAATTTCGTTTCCTGTTGTGGATGCTGGGCCTGCTGATGGCCCGCGCCAGTCGTAACAATCCGGCGTTCCAGCAGCAATTGGCTGGCAAGGACCTGACCTTTCAGTTGCAGACTGCAGATGGCAAGATTTCACGTCACTTCGTGGTCCATGATCAACGGATCCGCAGTGCAAGTGGTACGGTTGCAGAGCCGGCCTTTGCCATCGTGTTTCGTGATGCAGCCTTTGGCTTTGATACTCTCCAGGCGAAGAACAAGCAGTTGGCGTTCATGAAGGGCATTCAGGACAAGGATATTCAGATCAAGGGCAACCCGGCCCTGGTGATCTGGTTCCAGGGCCTGGTCAAATACCTCAAACCGAAAAAGAAAGCAGCCTGATCACGGCAGCTGCAGCCCGCCTGCAGCCTTGTGCAACGCCCTCAGGTGCTCCGACACCTGTTTGAGGTTGGCTTCGTTGGCGGCAATCTCTTTGGCGCGCTCAGGCTCCAGCAGGGCTCGCACTTCCTTGTCGAGATCACCGGTCAGGCGCTTGAGCTGCTTCTGGCGCTGACTGCTTTCTGCTTCAAGACGCTGCCATTCTCCTGCCTGTGGCAAACCGTACCCGTCGCTGCCCAGCAGCTCGGCAGGCCGACTGAGGAACCCGCTGCTGGCGAGGATCTCCTGCAGCGTTTTGGTGGCGTTGGAAACCTTGCCGTCTTTCAACTCCCGTGCACCCAGATAGCTCTGTTTCACTTCGTCCTGGGCCAACAACAGTTGCCTGCGCAGGCTGGCCTGCTCCAGCAGCAGAATCGCAGCGCTGGTACGCAGATCTGCTTTAGCAAACCACTGGCTGCGCTCACTGGCGGGCAGCGCCATCCAGTCTTCCACGGTGTTCTGTTTGATCGGCAGGTGCTTCTTCAGCACTTCGAACATCGCCTGATAGCGATCCCGGTAGGAGTCGAACCGATAGCCCAGACGCAGCGCTTCCTTGGGATCGTCCAATACACTGGTGTCAGCCAGCCCGCGGCCTTCGAGGACTTCAAGCAAACCGTTGGGCAAGATGCTGTCCAGGCCGACGAGCTTGGGGTTGTGCGTACCGGCGCGCAACAGCTTCAGGTTTTCAACGGCGCAGTTGTTCGAGAGGAAGTAGTAGTTGCCGTCGTAGCTCCAGTGCATCTCGGCGGCGTGCTGCACGAGCCCTTCTATTTCCGGACGCGACAGCTTGATTGGTACCGACGCCAGGCTGCGCAGCTCGGTTTTGGTGTATTCATCGATGACCTGCGCCAGTGGCAGGACGAACAGGCGCGACGGGTAGGCCCCCATCAGGCCGTCCCAGCTGGACAACTGCACGTCGCCGACAAACGCCCGGTACGACAGCACCAGGTGCTGATCAAGGTCCAGTCGGCAATCCGGACCACGCGGGCGGCCGGGTTTGCAAATCACCAGGCGCAACATGCTGTGGCCCCAGCGGCTTGCCCAGTTCTGGTTCGCCTCGGCCAGCAGATAATCCACCGCATACACCCGCTCCGGGTCCAGCTTGCCCAGTGGCTCTCGGCCGAAGTCGCTGCCGGCATTCAGGTAGGGGTAAAACGTCGGGCATTCATTATGGGCTGCAGGTGCCCAGCCAAAACGCTCCTTGTAATAGGCATACAGGGCAGGGCGACGGCAGGCGTAGGCCGGATCGAGGAGAAAGTACTCCATGTTCACCGCCACGAACTCCAGCGGGCTGGTGGTTTCGTAGATGTCCGGGCTGCGGGCGACCTGGCCGTTATGTTCCTCGCGTTCGCCACGACGTCCGACATATTGCTGCCAGCCCGCCAGGTCCAGCAGGCGTGGATCGTCACTCAGGGTGAAGCGTCGCTCGGTCTGGCCGCGGCAGTCGTCAGGCAGACCGATCTTGCCCAGCGAACTGCTACGTGATGTGCAGCGAAAAATCGCCGCTCGCTCGCTGGGAGACCACAGGCGGGCGCGGTCGTAGACGTGGGTCAGCTCGTGCAGGACAGTAGCGAGCAACTCCCGGCGCACCGTACCGTGCGGCCGGCCCGTCTGGGCGGTGGCTGCCGAGCCGTCCGTCAAGGACGTCAGCAGGTGGCTGTTGAGGTACAGCTGATAGGGACCGGCGGCCTGACCGTAGGCGTTCTGCGGCATGTCAGCGGACCAGCTCACCTCGACGGTGCGGTCCAGTGCTTCGACGAAGCTGGGCGGTAATGCGTGCAGGGCTTCGTCGAGCAGCGCCTGGCTGGCTTGTTGTTGGGGCGCATCGAGGCCGTCGGTGTGCAGTTCCAGCTTCAGGCTGGCAAAGGCATGCGTACCGACCAGCGACAGCGCGCCAGCAAGCAGCCAGGCGCGAAACCGCCTCACAATGCGAGGATTGCTTCAGCCAGGGTCTGATCGCTTGCATCACGCGCTTCCGGCACGCGGCTACGCAGCGTGTCGAACGCAGCATCCAGTTGGGCACCGTGGATATCACCACCGGTGGCAACGTAGCTGGCAGCATCGTCCTTGGCCTGGAGAACGACCTTGGAGTCGCGGATCGATGTGGTGGTGTCGGAGGTGAAATCGATGGTACGGCCGAACGCACGAACGATGATGTTGCTCGTGGCCACAACAGTCTGGGCCTGGGCAAAGTCGGCCAGCAAGAGCAGGCCAAGGGAAGCAGCAATCAGCGGGGTACGCATGTAGTGACGTCTCCAGTTACGCGAAGAGGGGAAAGTGGCTATTGGACGAGGATTGCCTGCGCCAGTTCAAGGTCGCTGGCATGAAGTTTTGCATCTGCCTGACGCAGGGCGTGCAGCGCTGACTCAAGCCGGGCGCCACGCATTTCTCCGTCGCTGGCGATGAATGCAGCCGCATCGTCACGGGCAGCCATGATCAGTTTGTTATCGAACGGTCCTGTCGAGACCTGACTGGTGGCATAGGCGGTCTTGACCAGGCCTTGCGTGGTCGTATCGAACGCTTGAACCTGGCTGACGTACATCAGGCTGGCAAAGGGAGCGATATACAGAAGGTGCACTAAACGCATGACTTTCACGAACCGGCAAAACAGGCTCCAAGGCTAGCGCAATGCGCGGGCCAGAGCTACCCCGGCACGTAGCCGGGGCGCAGCGGTCAGATGGCCAGAATGGCCTGAGCCAGCTGGCTGTCGCTGGCTTGCAGTTCAGGCAGGACCTGGCGGATGTGCTGCAAGGCGCCTTCAAGGCGGGCGCTGCGGATGTCGCCGGAGCTGGCCACGAAGCTGGCGGCGTCGTCACGGGCGGCAAGAACGATCTTGTCGTCTTTCAGGGACGAGGACACGTTGGAGGTCGCGCGGGTCGATGCATTGACGGCATCGACCACTGCGTCGGTGGTGACGATGAAGCTGGAGGCGTTTGCACCGGCTGCGGCGGTCAACAGAAAGACAGCGCCAAGGTTACGTAGCAGAGACATGATCGAGTTCCGTTGTGGAAAAGTGGGCACAGACTGCCTGCGAAGCCGAAGGGCTGAGGTAGAGCGCTAGACTATCCCACCCATACTGCAGTTGTCATGAAGGTCGACGGTTTCGGCTTACACAGTTTGCAATATTTGATGACTGTACCTGCCGTATTTTGATTTTGTTAAATCTGTACTGGTTTGGCCGGCGCGCTCTGAATCTGCCCCTGAAACGACAAAACCCGTCTCAGTTGCCTGAGACGGGTTTTGTATGAAGCAATTCGGGTTGCTGGTGGGAGACCTAGAGGTCAAGGACCAGCGGGCGCATGTTTAGCGCCAGAACGGCTTGCTCAGCTCTTCGTAACGCTGGGATTCGCTGATACCGGCGTCAGCCAGCAGGCGTGCATCCAGACGTGCCAGCTGGTGGCGGCTGGACAGGCGACGCTGCCAGAGCATCAGGTTGGCGAATACGCGCAGAGGCAGAGAGGCTTTTGCGGTGGTAACGGTGCTTTCGCTGAACAGATCGGAACTGATTGTACGTTCCATGGTGTGACTTCCTTCCGCTTGTGGCGGGATAAGTGAGTTGCTTGACTGGTGCCCATTTTCCTCGCGTGCGTCCAGCTTCCATAGACACAGTTCACCTGTATTGTGAGGGTTCAGTTAACTGTGATTGGACACTGTTTTGTTCATAAATGGGGCAACTGTACCGGTCTGCACTTTATGAGTGCATTTTGTGGTCGATTGTGGTGATTTTGACCTTTCAAGGCAGTTTTATGACCGGTACAGCAGTACAGTTTTTCCATAAGCCCTTGGGTCCCAGCTGAAAGTGAATCGGAAAAGCGATTGCTCACTTCCAACTGTCCTGTTCAGGCTGGCAGCATGCGCCCGGTTTCTTCCAGGTTGATGTGCCAACTCAGTGCTTCGCGCAGGATGTGCGGGGTATGCCCGCCCACGGCGCAAGCGGCACTGAAATAGGTGTTCAGCGCATCGCGATAATCCGGATGCACGCAGTTATCGATGATCACTCGCGCGCGTTCGCGTGGCGCCAGACCGCGCAGGTCCGCCAGGCCCTGCTCGGTGACCAGAATGTCGACATCGTGTTCGGTGTGGTCGACATGGCTGACCATGGGCACAACGCTGGAGATCGCGCCACCTTTGGCGATCGATTTGGTGACGAAGATCGCCAGGTGCGCGTTGCGCGAGAAGTCCCCGGAACCGCCAATGCCGTTCATCATGCGAGTCCCGCAGATGTGGGTGGAGTTCACATTGCCGTACAGGTCGAACTCGAGCGCGGTATTGATCCCGATGATACCCAGGCGACGGATCACCTCGGGGTGGTTGGAGATTTCCTGCGGGCGCAGTACCAGCCTGGATTTGTAGCGATTGAAGTCGGCAAAGACCTCAGCGTGCTTGGCCGCCGACAAGGTCATGGAGCTGCCCGAGGCAAAGGTCAGTTTGCCTGCATCGAACAGGTCGAATGTCGAGTCCTGCAGCACCTCGGAGTACATCGTCAGGTCGGTGAAGGGCGACGCCAGCAGGCCGTGCATCACGGCGTTGGCAATGTTGCCTATCCCGGCCTGCAATGGCATCAGCTTGTCGGTCAGCCGGTCTTCGCGCACTTCTTTCTTGAAGAACTCCACCAGATGATTGGCAATGGCCTGAGTGTCGGCGTCAGGCGGCGTTACCGTGGAGGGCGAGTCAGGCTGGTTGCTGATGACAATGCCGACTATTTTTGCCGGATCGATCTTCACCGCGTGGCTGCCGATACGCGAATCTGCCTCCAGGACTGGAATCGGCAGGCGTGTCGGTCTGTAGCTGGGTATATAGATGTCGTGCAGGCCTTCAAGGTCGAGTGGCTGGGACAGGTTGATTTCCACGATGACCTGTTTGGCCAGGATGGCAAAGCTGGCCGAGTTGCCCACGGAGGTGCTCAGCACCAGATGGCCCTCTTCGGTGATCGCCACGCATTCGATCACGGCCAGGTCCACCGCCTTGATCTGCCGATTGCGCAGCAGCTCGACGGTGTCGGACAAATGCTGATCGATGAACATCACTGTGCCGTTGTTGATCGCCTTGCGCAGCGTGCTGTCGACCTGAAAGGGCATGCGCCGGGACAGTACACCGGACTCGGTCAGCTGCTTGTCCAGGTCATTGCCCAGACTGGCGCCGGTCATCAGGCTGATTTTCAGCGGCGTCACTTTGGCGCGCTCGGCCAGCGCGTGGGGCACAGCCTTGGCTTCGCCTGCACGGGTGAAGCCACTCATGCCGACGGTCATGCCGTCTTCAATCAAGGCGGCAGCGTCGGCTGCGCTCATAACCTTGCTCATCAGGGAGGGCCGGCGGATACGGTCACGGTACATGGGTCTGTCTCGTAGATAGAAGCGAACGACAAGTCTAGAGCCTTGGCCGATCTTCGTCCTGCTACCAAGGTCGCATTTGACCGCTCTAATTAGCGGGTTCCAGCGCAAAACACTGTTACGCGGAATGTAAAAAGCCCCGGTCGCCAAGCGAGCCGGGGCTTCAATGGAGCGGGGTCAGGCTAGGCGTTTTCGACGGCCTTCACCATGTCCTCGATCACCTTTTTGGCGTCTCCGAACACCATCATGGTTTTATCCAGGTAGAACAATTCGTTATCCAGACCTGCGTAACCACTGGCCATCGAGCGTTTGTTGACGATGATGGTCTTGGCCTTGAACGCCTCCAGGATGGGCATCCCGGCGATAGGGGATTTCGGATCGTTCTTGGCGGCCGGGTTGACCACGTCGTTGGCACCGAGCACCAGCACCACATCGGCCTGACCGAATTCGGAGTTGATGTCGTCCATCTCGAATACTTGGTCGTAAGGCACTTCGGCTTCGGCCAGCAGCACGTTCATGTGACCCGGCATGCGTCCGGCCACCGGGTGAATGGCGTACTTCACGGTAACGCCACGGTGTACGAGCTTCTCGGTCAGTTCCTTGAGTGCGTGCTGGGCACGAGCCACTGCCAGGCCGTAACCGGGCACGATGATCACCGTGTCGGCGTTGGTCAGCAAGAAGGTCGCGTCGTCTGCCGAGCCGGACTTCACCGGGCGTGCTTCCTTTGCACCCGCCGGGCCTGCCGAGTCCGTTGCGCCGCCGAAGCCGCCGCCGATCACGTTGAAGAACGAGCGGTTCATTGCCTTGCACATGATGTAGGAGAGAATCGCGCCCGAGGAGCCCACCAGTGAGCCCGCGATGATCAGCATCGAGTTGTTCAGCGAAAAGCCGATGCCGGCGGCTGCCCAGCCTGAATAGCTGTTGAGCATCGACACCACTACCGGCATGTCGGCCCCGCCAATCGGGATGATCAGCAACACACCGATGACGAAGGCCAGCACCAGCATGATCGCAAAGGCAGTGAGGCTGCCGGTGAACATGAAGGTCAGGCCGAAGAACAGCGTGGCCAGGCCAAGGACCAGGTTGAGCGTGTGCTGGCCGGAAAACTGTACCGGTGCGCCTTGAAAGAGGCGAAATTTGTACTTGCCCGAGAGTTTGCCGAAAGCGATGACCGAACCCGAGAAGGTGATCGCACCGATGGCTGCCCCGAGGAACAGCTCCAGACGGTTGCCGGCCGGAATCGCATCGCCCAGATTGCGAACGATGCCCAGTGATTGAGGCTCGACGACTGCAGCGATAGCGATGAACACCGCGGCCAGGCCGATCATGCTGTGCATGAACGCCACCAGCTCCGGCATTTTGGTCATCTCGACGCGCTTGGCCATGATCGAGCCAGCGGTTCCGCCCACCAGCAGGCCGACTACGATGTAGCCGATCCCCGCGCTGGTCCCTTCAGCGGTAGACAGTGCCGCGAGCTTGAAGACCAGGCCGATCGTGGTGATGACCGCCAGGCCCATACCAAGCATGCCGAACAGGTTGCCACGGCGCGAGGTGGTCGGGTGCGACAAGCCTTTGAGTGCCTGGATGAAGCAGATCGATGCGATCAGGTACAGCAGGGTAACCAGATTCATGCTCATGACTTGGGCGCCTCATCCTTTGCCTTGGGGGCCTTTTTCCTGAACATTTCCAGCATCCGCCGAGTGACCAGAAACCCGCCAAACACGTTCACGGCTGCCAGTGCGACCGCCAGCGTGCCCATGGTCTTGCCCAGCGGTGTGACCGTGAGCGCGGCGGCTAGCATGGCACCTACGATAACGATGGCAGAGATGGCATTGGTGACCGCCATGAGTGGCGTGTGCAGCGCAGGCGTGACGTTCCAGACCACGTGGTAGCCGACATAAATCGCCAGTACGAAAATGATCAGGTTGTAGACGCCGGGGGAAATCAGCTCTTCCATTGGTGTGTCCTCAGCCGTTCTTGCGGACAACTTGCCCGTCGCGGCACATCAGGCATGCGGCGACGATGTCGTCTTCGAGGTTGATCGAGAATGTGCCGTCCTTGTCGAACAGCAGCTTCATGAAGTCCAGCAGGTTGCGGGCGTAGAGCGCCGATGCATCGGCAGCGACCAGAGCGGGCAGGTTGGTGTGGCCGACGATGGTCACGCCGTGCTCGACAACCACTTGATCGGCAACGGTCAGCGGGCAGTTGCCGCCTTGTGCAGCGGCCAGGTCAATCACCACCGAGCCGGGCTTCATCTGCGCCACGGTTTCTGCGCCGAGCAGCACCGGGGCCTTGCGGCCGGGAATGAGTGCGGTCGTGATGACGATGTCCGACAGTTTCGCGCGCTCATGCACGGCGGCGGCCTGGCGTTGCATCCAGCTGGCTGGCATAGGGCGCGCGTAGCCACCAACGCCTTCGGCGCATTCGCGCTCTTCGTCGGTCTCGTAGGGCACATCAATGAATTTCGCGCCCAGCGACTCGATCTGCTCCTTCACTGCCGGACGCACATCCGAAGCTTCTACCACGGCGCCAAGTCTTTTGGCGGTGGCAATGGCCTGCAGGCCGGCAACGCCTGCGCCGAGGATCAGCACCCGGGCAGCTTTGACGGTGCCGGCAGCGGTCATCAGCATAGGCATGAAGCGCGGGTAGTGATGCGAGGCGAGCAGTACTGCCTTATAGCCCGCAATGTTGGCTTGCGAAGACAGCACATCAAGGCTTTGCGCCCGCGATGTGCGCGGCGCGGCTTCCAGGGCGAACGCGGTAATGCCGCGTGCGGCCATCTTGCCGATCAGTTCGTTGTTGAAGGGGTTGAGCATGCCGATGACCACCGAGCCGCTTTTGATCAGGCTCAGCGCCTCTTCGTCAGGTGCGACGACCTTGAGAATCAGTTCGGCCGCATAGGTCTGGTGCGTGTCACCGATCACCGCGCCAGCAGCCTCGTAAGCGCTGTCCGGAACGCTGGCATGAAGGCCTGCGCCGCTTTGCACCGTAACCCGGTGACCCTGGCTGATCAGCTTTTTGATGGTTTCCGGAGTAGCAGCTACCCGGGTTTCGCCCGCTTGTGTTTCGAGAGGAACGCCAATGTGCACGACAAATCTCCTGCGCGATTTTTTATCGTTCGTATGTAGGCCAGTGCACTACGGCTGGTGCGTCTGGCTTGGCCAATCAGCACACCCCTTTGCAGCAGGGGCGGGGCATTTTGCAGGCGAAGTTTGCAGGCTTCAATACATTCTGTAACGAAACTATAGGTGAACTACAAGTCACACTGTGACCTATTGTCGCACTTATTCGACAGGGCCCTTTGTCTGTATGGGCTGCGACGATATTCCTTACGAAAAACAGGTGATAAAAGTTTTTCTGCCGAAAATCCGATAAATGCGCCGTATCGACCTATAGACCCTATAAATAAAGGGTTATGTCCCGTTTTCTGTGCGCGATTGGAAGTTACTTCAGGGCGACATAAGTTTATATCTGTAGGTGCCAACAGCTATGGGCTACCTGAGATATGGGTCGGATTTTTCCTGGGGCAACTGGTAAGCCCGGGCCTGTTCGATCAGCCAGTCACGAAACGCAGTCAGCGATGCCGATTCAACTTTGCGCTCAGGAATCATCAGGTGATAGGCCTTACTGCCGGGCAGCGACCGAGTGTTCGCGATCACCAGACGCTTTTCCTGCAGTTCGCGTTGAATGAGGAAGGGGGGAATCAGAGCAATGCCCATGTCATGCATGGCCGCCTGCGCCAGCATCGAGAACAGCTCGTAGCGCGGACCGGTCATGTCGCGCGCGACATCCAGATCCTGCGCATTGAACCATTGGCGCCAGGCGTAGGGCCGGGTGGTCTGTTGCAGCAGCGGCAGTTCGGCCAGTTCACGTGCTCCCAGACTGTCGCGACCTTCAAGAAAAGAGGGGCTGCAGACCGGCATGGAGTTTTCGCTCATCAGTCGATGCGACTGGGTGCCGGACCAGTCCGCATCGCCAAAATAAATGGCGGCATCGAAGTCGGTGTCGGCAAACAGGAATGGGCGGGTGCGGTTGGTCAGGTGGACCGTGACGTCGGGATGCTTGTGCTGGAAGTCCTTCAGGCGCGGCAGCAGCCACTGAGTGCCGAAGGTCGGCACCACGGCGAGCTCGATGGCATTGGCGCCTTGTTGGCCCATGACCGACAGTGTGTCGCGCTCGACCGCGTCCAGTTGCTGGGAAACACGACGGCTATAGGAAAGCCCGGCTTCCGTGAGCTTTACGCCCCTGCGCGAACGCCGGAACAGCTCGACGCCGAGAAACTCTTCCAGCCCGCCGATTTGCCGACACACGGCGCCTTGCGTGAGGGACAGCTCATGAGCGGCCTTGGTGAAGCTCTCGTGGCGGGCGGCTGCCTCGAAGCTGACCAGTGCAGTCGTGCTGGGTATCTTGCGTCTCATGTACTTTCTTCTCACTGGTATTTTTGTTTTGGAGCGCCTTTATGTGTCTCGGAGTGAGAAATTAGCACACACGCTTGATAAAACCTCGTTTGTCGCTGGCATGGGCCAGGACTAGGATCACTGCAGGATTTCATCTGAACGCGAGGAACTGGCATGAGCGGTAAGGCAAGCTTTAACTGGATTGACCCCTTGTTGCTGGATCAACAGCTCACCGAAGAAGAGCGCATGGTCCGCGACACGGCCGAGCAGTTCGCCCAGAGCAAGCTGGCCCCGCGCGTGCTGGAAGCATTCCGTCACGAGAAAACCGACCCGGCCATCTTTCGCGAGATGGGCGAGGTGGGGCTCTTGGGGGCGACCATCCCGGAAGAGTTCGGTGGCAGCGGTCTGAATTACGTGTGTTATGGGCTGATCGCGCGTGAAGTCGAACGTATCGATTCGGGCTACCGTTCGATGATGAGTGTGCAGTCCTCGCTGGTCATGGTGCCGATCAACGAGTTCGGTACGCAGGCCCAGAAACAGAAGTACCTGCCCAAACTGGCTTCTGGCGAATGGATCGGTTGCTTCGGCCTGACCGAGCCCGATCATGGGTCCGACCCTGGAGCGATGATCACCCGCGCCCGGAGCGTCGAGGGTGGTTACCGCTTGAGCGGCAGCAAGATGTGGATCACCAACAGCCCGATCGCTGATGTGTTCGTAGTGTGGGCCAAGGACGATGCCGGCGATATCCGCGGTTTCGTTCTCGAAAAAGGCTGGGCGGGCCTGAGCGCTCCGGCCATCCACGGCAAGGTCGGTTTGCGCGCATCGATCACCGGCGAGATCGTCATGGATAACGTGTTCGTGCCCGAAGAGAACATCTTCCCCGACGTGCGCGGTCTGAAGGGGCCGTTCACCTGCCTCAACTCGGCACGGTATGGCATTTCCTGGGGCGCGCTGGGTGCTGCAGAGTTCTGCTGGCACACCGCGCGGCAGTACACCCTGGACCGCCAGCAATTCGGCCGTCCGTTGGCGGCCAATCAGCTGATCCAGAAGAAGCTGGCAGACATGCAGACCGAAATCACTCTGGCCTTGCAGGGTTGCCTGCGTCTGGGGCGCATGAAGGACGAAGGTACGGCTGCCGTGGAGATCACCTCGATCATGAAGCGCAACTCGTGCGGCAAATCGCTGGATATCGCGCGCATGGCTCGCGACATGCTGGGCGGCAATGGCATCTCGGATGAGTTCGGCATCGCCAGGCATCTGGTCAACCTGGAGGTTGTGAATACCTACGAAGGCACGCACGACGTGCATGCGTTGATTCTTGGGCGTGCGCAGACCGGCATTCAGGCTTTCTATTAAGGAGGGCTGATCATGGGCGCGCTTTCGCATATCCGGGTGCTCGACCTGTCGAGAGTCCTGGCCGGGCCATGGGCCGGACAGATCCTTGCTGACCTTGGCGCCGATGTGATCAAGGTCGAGCGCCCAGGGGGCGGCGATGACACTCGCTCATGGGGGCCGCCGTTCCTTCAGGATGCTGCGGGGCAGAACACTACCGAGGCGGCCTATTACCTGTCCGCCAATCGTAATAAACAGTCAGTCACTATCGACTTCACGCGCCCTGAAGGGCAAAGGCTGGTGCGCGAGCTGGCGGCGAAGTCCGACATCGTGATCGAAAACTTCAAGGTCGACGGGCTGGCGGCTTACGGGCTGGATTACGAGTCGCTGAAGGTGGTCAACCCGAGGCTGATCTATTGCTCCATTACCGGCTTTGGGCAAAGCGGGCCGTATGCGCGGCGTCCGGGTTACGATTTCATGATTCAGGCGCTGGGTGGCTTGATGAGTCTTACCGGCTTGCCTGATGGTGAGGAGGGTGCGGGGCCGGTGAAGGTCGGCGTCGCATTGACCGACATCCTGACGGGTCTGTATTCGACGACGGCCATTCTCGCCGCTCTGGCCCATCGTGATCAAAGCGATATCGGCCAGTACATTGATATGGCGCTGCTGGATGTACAGGTGGCCTGTCTGGCCAATCAGGGCATGAACTACCTGACTACCGGAATAGCGCCCAAGCGTTTGGGAAATGCTCATCCCAACATCGTGCCCTATCAGGATTTTCCCACTGCCGATGGCGACCTGATCCTGACTGTCGGCAATGACAGTCAGTTCAGGAAGTTTGCCGCTGTGGCGGGGCAGCCGCAGTGGGCGGAAGATCCTCGCTTCCTGACCAACAAACTGCGAGTAGCTCATCGTGCCGAGCTGATTCCGTTGATTCGCCAAGTGACAGTGTTCAAGGCCACTGCCCAGTGGGTCAGTGAGCTGGAGGCAGCCGGTGTGCCCTGCGGGCCGGTCAATGATCTGGCTCAGGTGTTCGCCGATCCGCAAGTGGTGGCGCGGGGTTTGGCCATAGAGCTCCCTCATGTGCTGGCCGGGCGTGTTCCGCAGGTGGCCAGCCCTATTCGGCTGTCCGAAACGCCAGTCGAATACACAAGGGCGCCGCCCTTGCTGGGAGAGCATACGGCGCAAGTGCTGCAGGCGCTGCTGGGGATTGGTGAGGAAGAGATCACTGTGCTGCGCGAGGCGGGGGTGCTGTAGCTATATAGAAGAAAGCGTTTGCGAAGAGCTCTTCTATATAGCCAGGGGGCCTTTAAGGTT
>NZ_JAIZAZ010000005.1:0-489625 GCF_020515645.1 Pseudomonas sp. MWU16-30316
ACCGGTGGAGCCCGAGGTGTAGATCACATAGGCCAGATTGCGCACGTCGAGGGCTTCAACCACCGGGTTGTCGTCACGCTCGGTAAAGGTTTTGCGCTGATCATCGTCGAGCAACACCAGTGGCAAGGTGAGGGTCGGCAGATATTCCTGCAAGTGACGCTGTGTCAGCAACGCCGACGGCGTACTGTCTTCAATCATGTAGGCCAGGCGCTCGGCCGGGTAGGCCGGGTCCAGTGGCACATAAGCCGCCCCTGCCTTCAGCACACCGAGCAGGCCGACCATCATTTCCACACCGCGCTCGACGCAGATCGCTACCCGGTCATCCGGGCCGATACCCAGGCCGATCAGGTGATGAGCCAGGCGGTTGGCCTGACGGTTCAATTCGTCATAGCTCAGGCGCTGCCCCTTGGAAGCGACGGCGATGGCGTCAGGTTGCGTGCGTACCTGTGCCTCAAACAGGTGCTGAATGCACAGGTCCGTCGGGTAGTCCTTGCGGGTCTGGTTGAAGGTCTCCAGCAGCAGGTTGCGCTCGGCGGCGGGCAGCACATCCAGCTGCGTAACGTCCATCTGTGGTGTGTGCGCCAGCGCGTCGGTCAATTGCTCCAGCGCACACTGCATCATGGCGCCCAGACGTTGCGGATCCGCGGGCTGAACGCTGTGTATCATCAGGCTGAGGTCACTGCCGTAATCATTGACCGACAGGCACAACGGGTAATTGGTGCGCTCGGAGCTGTCGAGCAGGCGCAGGCCCGGCCATTGCAACTGGCTGTCCTCACTCTGGTGCCGGTAGTTGAGCAGGCTGGAGAACAACGGCACTCCCGCGGCCACGCTACTGCAACGCTGAGCCAGGGCCAATGATGCCTGCTCGTGGCTCAGTAACTCGCTGAGATCACGGTGGGTGGCCATGACCAGTTCGTGGGCGCCTTGCGTGGCCAGTTGCACGCGAACCGGCAGGGTGTTCATGAACATGCCCATGGCTCGCTCGGCGCCTATCGTACCTTGCAGGCGGCCGGTGACCGCAGTGCCGAACACCACATCATCGCGACCGGTACAACGGGCCAGCACCTGGGCCCAGGCGACATGGAACAGCACCGCCGGGGACATGCCGCGCTCCCGGGCCTGAGTCCGGATACGTGCGCAGAGGTCAATGCTCAATGCCAGTTCGGCCTCTTCGACGTCATTACCGTCACCCTGAACTTCCAGCAGTTCGAACGGAGCGGTGGGTGAATCAACATCAGCCAGGCGGCGGGTGAAGTAGGCTTCGTGGGCACTTGAAGGGCTGGCGAGGGTCTGTGCGACAAACTCCCGGTAAGGCTGCGGTGGCAGCAGGTCTGCGCTGTGGCCGCGCATCAGCAGGCGAATTTCTTCGAGTATGAGTTCCAGGGTGACGTGGTCGCTGATCATATGGTGATCAATCAGCGCCAGTAGCCAACGATCCGAGTTTGGATCGCCAGCAATGTAGGCGAGCAGTAGCGGTGCCTGGCGCAGGTCCAGACGCAGACGACTGGGATCACTTAGACGATCCATCTGGCTGAATACATCTTCATTGGGCGTCAGGGTGAGCGTATGTACCGGCAATTGCGCCTGGCGGTGCACCACTTGCACCGCTTGCGGCAGGCCGGTCCAATGCACCGAACTGCGCAGGACATCATGGCGGTCGATAACCGTTTGCAGGCTCTCAAGAAAGGCGTCAAGACGTGCACGGCTGTCGAACTCGATCGTCGAGCGCACAAGGTAGGCGTCGCGTTCATGATTCAGCAGGTAATGAAACAGGATGCCTTCCTGAAGCGGTGCAAGCGGATAGACGTCCTGGATATTGGTGGCTCCACCCGGAACGGCGGAGGTAATCAGTTCAATCTCATCAACGCTCAGTTCCACCAGCGGCAACATGTCTGGCGTTAATTGCGTGCAGTGGGCAGGAATGCGATTGGCCGGTGCCTGGAACAGGGGTTGTTTGTCCTGGCTGATAGCCAGAGCCATTTCACGCACGCTGGGCGCAGTGAATACAGTGTTTACGCTGAGATTCAGGCCCTGCTTGCGCAGACGGTCGATCAGCGAGACGGCCAGCAGTGAGTGGCCACCCAGTTCGAAGAAATGGTCGTGACGGCTTACCTGCTCGATGCCCAGCAGGTCTTGCCAGATAGCCGCGATCTGCGTTTCGGTTTCGCCTTGCGGGGCTTCATAGGCACGGCTGATCAGTGCATCGGCTTGTGGGGCTGGCAAGGCTTTGCGGTCCAGCTTGCCGTTCGGCGTCAATGGCATTGACTCGAGCAGCACATAGGCCATCGGGATCATATAAGCCGGCAGTTGTTCCTGCAGCCAGTCGCGCAAGTTTTCGATGTCTACCGAAGCATGCTCTGCGATCAGGGTGTAATAAGCCACCAGACGTTTATCGCCCGGCACATCTTCACGAGCCGTGACCACCGCTTCATGAACCGCCGGGTGTTTGGCCAGCGCCGCCTCGATTTCGCCGATCTCGATACGCAAACCGCGAATCTTCACCTGGAAGTCATTACGGCCCAGGTATTCCAGCGCGCCATTGGCCAGCCAGCGACCCACGTCGCCGGTTTTGTACAGGCGGGCCTGCGGATCGTTGGAAAACGGGTCAGCGATGAAACGCTCGGCACTCAGCTGCGGCTGGTTAAGGTAACCCCGCGCTACGCCGATGCCGCCAATGTGCAGTTCACCGGCCACGCCCAGTGGTTGCAGCTGGCCCAAGGCATCCAGCACGTGCATCTGAATGTTGGCAATCGGACGGCCGATGGGCACGCTTTCGCCCGGATCCGTCGAGCGGCATTCCCAGGCAGTAACGTCGATGGCCGCTTCGGTCGGGCCATAGAGGTTGTGCAGTTCGACGCCCTTGAGCTGTTGCTCGAAGCGGCGCTGCAATGCGCGCGGTAAGGCCTCGCCGCTGCACAGTACGCGGCGCAGTTGCGGGAAGTCGCGGGTTGAACGGTGCTCCAGAAATACATCGAGCATCGAGGGCACAAAGTGCAGCAGGGTGATGCCCGCGTCACTCATGACCTGTGCCAGATAGTCAGGGTCTTGATGGCCACCGGGACGCGCCATGACCAGTTCGGCACCGGCCAGCAGCGGCAGGAAAAATTCCCAGACCGACACGTCGAAGCCGAACGGGGTCTTTTGCAGCACGCGATCATTGCTGTCCACTTTATAGGCGTCACGTGCCCAGAGCAGGCGGTTAACGACTCCAAGGTGCTCGTTCATCACGCCTTTGGGCGTGCCGGTGGAACCGGAGGTGTACAGCACGTAGGCCAGGTGGTTTGGCTGCAAACCCAGGGCCTTGGCATCCGGATTAACGCTCGGCTGCTTAGCCATTTGCGCGAGGTCATCGCGGTTATCGAGCACCAGCACCGGAAGGTCCAGGGCAGGCAGGTTGTCGTGCAGATCCTGAGTGGTCAGCACTGCCTGCGGCGAGCTGTCCTCAAGCATATAGGCCTGACGCGCGCTCGGCAGGTCCGGATCGATCGGCACGTAGGCGCCACCGGCCTTGAGAATACCCAACAGCGCCACGACCATTTCCGGTCCGCGACGCAGGCTGACCGCAACTCGCGTATCCGGCTCCACGCCCAGTTCGATCAGGCGATGGGCGAGCTGGTTGGCCTGTTGGTTGAGTTCGGCGTAGGTGAGCAGCGGTCCGCTGTCGCCGCGTACGGCGCAGGCATCCGGACGCTGGTTGACCTGGTGTTCGATCAGTTGGTGAATCAACACATCGCGTGGATAAGGGTGAGCGGTATTATTGAAGCCCGCCAGCAACAGCTCGAGCTCGTCATCCGGCAGTATCGGCAGGCTGTTCAACGCGGCATGCGGGGTGTGTTCCAGCGCTTCCACCAGGCTGTGCAGTGCAACCTGCATGTACTCGCCGATGCGCTGGGCATTGATTTGCTGGACGGCCTGAATAGTGAGCGTGAAAGCATCGCCCAGGTCATCGACGTTCAGGGTCAACGGGTAGTTGGTATTGTCTTCGGTGCCGAAAGACTCGATCCCTTCCCAGGCGGCGGCAGCTTGTGCCGAAACATCGCCCACGACACTGTGCCGGTAGTTGAGCAATGCACTGAATAGCGGCGTCGGTGCGGCCACGCCGCTGCAACGCTGGGCGAGCACCAGCGGAGCATGCTCATGCCCCAGCAAGGATGTCAGCTGCTCGTGGGTCGTCTTCAATCCCTCGGCTACTGTCGTCGCGTCGATATCGACGCGCAGCGGCAAGGTATTGATAAACATGCCCAACGCACGGTCGGCACCGTCGCCGGCCTGCATACGGCCCAGCAGTACCGTGCCGAACACCACTTTTTCACAGGCCGAGACATTGCCCAGCACCCGCGCCCAGGCCAGGTGCATCAGGCTCGCGACGCTGACGCCTGCCTGTCGAGCCTGAGCCCGCAAACGCAGGCTCAGCTCGGCGGCCAGGGGCACGCTGGCCTCTTTGAGGTCACGGCCGCCGTCCTGCACATCCTGCACACCGAATGGCAGGGTCGGCTCGTCGATGTCGCCGAGCATCTCGCGGAAGAACGCTTCGTGCTGCGCATCACGCCCCCCCAGGCGAGCCTGGGCGACATAGTTGCGATACGGCACCGTCTCAGCCAACGCATTGCCCTGACCGAGCAGGTGCGCCTGAATTTCATGCAGGACCACGGACAGGGAGGTGGCGTCGCTGACCAGGTGATGGGACAGCAGCATCGCCAGCCAGCGGTCGTTGACCGGGTCATGGCTATAGACAATGCGCATCAATGGCGCGTTACGCACATCAAGGCGGTAATGCCGAGGGTCGAAGCGCTGGTGTAATTGCTCGTCAACCGGGCCGTCTGCAGGGTCGAGGAACAACTCGGTGACTTGCAGTTCAGCCTGGCGCAGCACCACTTGCACCGGCTCATCGAGATCTTCCCACAGCACTGCGGTGCGCAGGATATCGTGGCGGTTGATCACGCCTTGCAAAGCGCCGCTGAAAGCGTCCAGCCGCGCACGGTCTGACACGCCAAACAGTGCTTTCAGGGTATAGGGGTCGCCCTGTTCGGCACTGATATGGTGGTAAAGAATCCCCGCCTGCAACGGTGCCAGCGGGTAGATGTCCTGCACATTGGCAGCACCGCCGGGCACGTCCTTCGCCACGCGGTCGATCTGCGCCTGAGTGAGGCTGATCAGCGGCAGCAAATCAGGGGTGATGTGTTCGCAACGTTCGGGAATCAGGTTGGCCGGCACCACGACGTCCGTGCCGCCATCGATTGCTGCGGCAAGCGCCGCCACGGTCGGCTGGCCGAACAGCACATGCACATCGGCACTCAGACCGACATCGCGCATTTGCTGGATCAATTTCACCGCCAGCAGCGAGTGGCCGCCCAGCTCGAAGAAGTGATCATGACGACCCACCTGTTCAACCTTGAGCACGTCGACCCAGATCGACGCCAGCAGCGTTTCCACTTCGCCTTGCGGCGCTTCGTAACCACGGCTGATCAGCGATTGCGCATCCGGAGCAGGCAGTGCCTTGCGATCCAGCTTGCCGTTGGGCGTCAAGGGCAGGCTGTCCAGCTGCACAAAAGCGCTGGGAACCATGTATTCGGGCAGGTGTTCAAGCAACTCTTTGCGCAGGTTTTCGGCGGGGACCGGTTCGCCACACAGGTAGGCCACCAGACGCTTGCTGTCAGGTTGTGCCGGGTCGTCTGCGCGGGCAACCACTACCACTTCACGCACACCGGTGCACAAAGCCAGAGCGGCCTCGATTTCGCCGATCTCGATACGCAAGCCGCGGATCTTCACCTGGAAGTCATTACGGCCCAGGTATTCCAGCGCGCCATTGGCCAGCCAGCGGCCCACGTCGCCGGTTTTGTACAGGCGGGCCTGCGGGTCGCTGGAAAACGGGTCAGCGACGAAACGCTCGGCACTCAATTCTGGCTGGTTCAGGTAACCCCTGGCCACGCCGATGCCGCCAATGTGCAGTTCACCGGCAACGCCCAGCGGTTGCAAGTGACCTGACGCATCCAGCACGTGCATTTGAATATTGGCAATCGGACGGCCAATAGGCACGCTTTCGCCCGGATCCGTCGGGCGGCATTCCCACGCAGTAACGTCGATGGCCGCTTCGGTCGGGCCATACAGGTTGTGCAATTCAACACCCTTGAGCTGTTGCTCGAAGCGGCCCTGCAACGCGCGAGGTAAAGCCTCGCCGCTGCACAGTACGCGGCGCAGTTGCGGGAAGTCGCGGGTTGAGCGGTGCTCCAGAAATACATCGAGCATCGAGGGCACAAAGTGCAGCAGGGTAATGCCCGCGTCACTCATGACCTGCGCCAGATAGTCAGGGTCCTGATGGCCACCGGGACGGGCCATGACCAGTTCGGCACCGGCGAGCAGCGGCAGGAAAAATTCCCAGACCGACACGTCGAAGCCGAACGGGGTCTTTTGCAGTACCCGATCGTTGCTGTCCACGTGATAGGCGTCGCGCGCCCAGAGCAGGCGGTTGACCACACCCAGGTGTTCGTTCATCACGCCTTTGGGCGTGCCGGTGGAACCGGAGGTGTACAGCACATAGGCCAGGTGATTTGGCTGCAAACCCAGGGCCTTGGCATCCGGATTAACGCTCGGCTGCCTGGTCAATTGCGCACTGTCATCGCGGTCATCGAGCACCAGCACCGGAAGGTCCAGGGCCGGCAGGTTGTCGTGCAGATCCTGAGTGGTCAGCACCGCCCTTGGCGAGCTGTCTTCGAGCATATAGGTCTGGCGAGCGCTGGGCAGGTCCGGATCGATCGGCACGTAGGCGCCACCGGCCTTGAGAATACCCAACAGCGCCACGACCATTTCCGGACCGCGACGCAGGCTTACCGCAACCCGCGTATCCGGTTCCACGCCCAGTTCGATCAGGCGATGGGCGAGCTGGTTGGCCTGTTGGTTGAGTTCGGCGTAAGTGAGCAACGGCCCGCTGTCGCTGCGCACGGCGCAGGCATCCGGACGCTGGGCGGCCTGTTGTTCGATCAGTTGGTGAATCAGGATGTCGCGAGGATAGGCGAGGGCGGTTTGGTTGAAAGTTGCCAGTTGCTGATGCTCGTTTTGGCTCATCAGCGGGAAGTGTGCCAAAGGGTTGTCGTGTTGATTCAGCACAGCTTCAAGCATGGCGAAAATGCGCTGCTGTATGCGCTGAACTTCCTCGAAGGTGAAGTAAGCCGTGTTGAAGTTGAAGTCCAGGTGGATGTCTTCAGAGGGATGGTAATCGCGTACGAAGATCGCCATGGGCGTCTGTTCGTAGCCGTTGTCCAGCATCAGCACCCGCGCCGGGTCTTCGCAGCCGAACGTGACATCACCATCGAAGCTTTCGAATGACAGTGAAACATCGAACAGCTGATGGCGTCCGGTTTGCGCCAGCCGCAGGCTACGGTTGAGTTCGGCAATCGGGAAACGCTGGTGACGGTAAGTGCGGCGTAGTTGCGTACCGATGTTATTCATCAGGTCGACCAGCGTTGCATGCGGATCGAAGCCCACGCGAATCGGGCTGATCGAGGAAAACATCCCGATGGTGGCTTTCTGACGAGCATTGGTGCGGTTATGCACCGGCATTCCGACAACGATCTCATCGACGCCTACGGTACGGCAGAAATAGGTGCTGATCACTCCGACCAGTACATGAGCCACGGACAGGTTGCATTCGCTGGCAAACTGCGTAAGCGCGTTGTAAAGCGCGCGGGGCAACATGGCTTGAACCTGGTCACTGGGAGCTGGACCGTTGGTTACGCCTGCCTTGAAATCCGCTCTGCGTTGCAGCAGAACCGGCGGCAGTTGGGCGTAGGTCTGCTCCCAGAACAGTCGATCACGCTCGTAGCGAGAAGACGTCATGTAGGCCTTGTCTTCTTCAAGGAACGAGAGGTAAGAAGGCCCCTCAGCAAGCGTTTGCTTGCCTTCCAGCAAGCCTGAGTAGGCATCGCTTACGGCGTGCGCGATCAGCACTGCACCGATACCGTCGGCGACCAGGTGGTGCAAGCGATTGAACCAGTAATAAAGTTGCGGACCGCAACGAACCAGACGCGACTCCCAGAGTTGTCCGGTCATTGACTCAAAGGGTTGGCGGAAGGACTCGCGCAGATGCGCAATGGCATGCTCGGCGTCGCCGTCGACCTCAGGCAAGTCGGTCACTTCAAGCTTGAACGGCGCCTCTGACAGAACACGCTGGCCGCCCATGCCCCTCTCGTGGCTGAAACTCAGGCGCAACGCGTCATGGCTGTCGATGACCATCTGGATGGCTTTCTCGAACAACACAATATCGATCTCGCCCTTGATCTCCAGAGTCATGCCGATGTTGTAGTAAGGCAGGTGCGGGTGTGTGAGCTGATCGAGCCAGATACCTTGCTGAACCGAAGCCAGCGAAAGGGGTTCTTGTCCTTGCGTGCACAGATTGTCGATCAACGAATTCATCTCAAAGCACCTGTTTGCGAAATCAATTGGCTCGTCTCCGGTCGAAGGGCGGCGCGGCATGTGGCTGGACGGCTGCCAGTCGGAGGGAGGACTAAAAACATTGAAAAAAAATAGAGCATCCCCTTGGGGATGTCTGTCGTGGGAAGCTGGGACAACTGCGGGCTTCCGGGCTGGGTGTTCAATGATTCAAGACTGTTCGGTATAAAGGCCCGGACCGATTCGACTGGCTTGTGGAGCGGGGTGGTGAAGGGAAGGTTGGTGATTGGTGCTGCGCCAGTGTGCCGCCTGGAAGGTGAGCCGGTTACCGCCGCGCTCAAGGCCGCAGCGCAGAGTGAAGTCGGGGGCCTGAGCCCCCGCCCTTTTATTCGCCGAGGTATCGCGCGACTGTCAGGCGACAGCGGGCTGAAGAACTTCGTCCAGGAAGCTGAAGGCGGTGTGTTTCGATTGCGGGCTGGAGACAAAGAACGCGAGGTGGCTGCCATTGTGTTCTATGTGCAGCGTGGCGTCCTTGATCGACGCAGCGATATGCCGTGAGCCACCGATGTGCGTCGTCGAGTCGGCATCGCCAGCCACGACCAGAGTTGGCGCGCTGATGCGCGCCAGTCGTGATGCCAGCTCGGTCTTGTTCAGTGCGTCATTCAAACGCGCATAGCGATAGAACAACTCGGGATTGACATAGGGGTAAAGCACCACGTGGGCAATGGACTCGGGGGTAGTGGCCAGCGTCGACTGGTCCAGGAACATCGCTTGCAGGTCAGCAGCCTCGCCGCGATCCTGAGCTGCGCTTTCCATCAGCCATTCGAAGTTTTGCTGATGAGCGGTGCGCAGGTCGTTGTCGCCCAGGTTGTAATCCCCATGCCACAGGCTCAGGGAGTTGACCCGGTCGGCATGGGCTGCAGCGGCGCTCAGGGCGATGACCGCGCCGCCGCAGATACCCATCAGATGCGCGCTGGATAACCTGAAGTGATTCATTACGCTGATCATATCGGCAACCTGGGCATCGGTGTCCACCGCGATCTGGTCGAACGCCTCGCAGGCACCGAACAGTCCCCGGGTCTCCCAGGTCACGACAAAAAACCGCTCGCTCAAGGCATTGAACCAGTCGCGGCAGAGATCGAACGGAATGCCGCAGGGTAATGCCAGAACCACAGGAGGCAGCTCGCGGTTGGTACTGGCATGCACCAGCAAAGGCGCATGGTCACGGGTGGTTAGATGCAGTGTCTCGATGTGCGGCACTGCACCACTGAATTCGAAATGCTTGAGCAGTCGATTGAAGGCGGTGACGTCTTCAGCATCGTCGAAGTGCTCGTAGGTATAGTCGAGCGCTTCGCAGATTTTGCGGCTTATAAAGTATTCGAACGACGACAGTTGTGCCTCGCCCCCATGCAAGTACTGGAGGGTGCGCACACCGATGCGCGCAAACGCCGCATTGATTGCCCGCTCGGCGGCTCGCACGCTGGAGCACGCCGGCTCTGGCAGAGGACCGTCGTCCCGGGCGAGAAAGCTCAGGCACACGGGATCGGGCAAATTGAGGGCAAGGTGCCTGAGCATCCTCACCGTCTCGCACAGACGCATCGCTGCATCGGAGGAAATAGTCATGGATCGTCACTCTTTGTCGGGCGCTTTTTTCAGGCACATTGCGCGAGGCTACTGTCGTCTGACGTATGTGGGTCAGACCGCTTCGAATTTCTTGCCGCGTGTGGTGTGAGTCACAAGGCGGTTGTATTCCGGTGTTTCGTCACCGATCACCTGCACCGCACCGTATTTCTCCAGGCTGATGCGGCCGCCGTACTCTTCGATGTGGTCCGAATCCGGATAGATGTGCACGAACGACGGTACGTAGCGTGACGCAAAGCCCATGCGCATCTCCTGTGATTCGCCGCTGTGCGGATAGGACGCATGCATCAGGGTCGACCAGAAAATGATGAACTGCCCGGCTTTCATCTGCATGGGCACAGCAGAGGCCTCGTCGGGCTTCCAGTTCTCATCGATCTGCAACTGGCGATAGTCGTAACCGAAGAAACCGCGACGCACGCCGTCCTTGACCACCGAGTTGTTGGCGTCGGGTTCATAGCTCATGCGCTTGGTTTCGTCGTAGTTCATGCTGTTCTGGGTGCCAGGAATGAACTGCAGGCAGCCATTGGCAATGTTGGCGTCGGTGAACGCCGTCCAGACGGTGATGGTGCCGCCGAACTCTTCGTTTTCCGGCCAGATGATCTGCGGCTTGCCGGAGGCATTGGCGAACGTATCGGCCTGATGCCAGTCGGTGCCTTCATCGCCCGGATACTTGGGAAAGAACTCGGTGCGCCAGCACAGCACATTAGGGCCGAGGATACTTTCGACGCGATCGCAGATTTCCGGGCGACAGATGTGGCTGGCCAGAAAGTCATCGTCCAGATGGCGGTCATAGTTGGCGATGTTGGTACCCCCGGAAATGGCGTCCAGGTCCTGATAGGCGGCGGCGCTACGGTCGAGCAGGCGCAGACGGGTGCGCTTCCAGGTTTCCTTCATTTCTTCTGGCGAATAGGCGTCAAACGGACCGATAAAGCCGTTTTTCTCGAACGAGGCACGCTGTTCCGCAGTTAAAGCGAATTTTTTGCTCATGAGCTTTTCCTTTTCGGTCAATGGGCTTGAACAAGGCTACGGGAGATGTGGTCGGCCAGGACTTTGGCCGTTGCGCCATCCGCCAGGATCCCGGGGTCGAGGTTGATTTTGTAATGTGTCTTGAGCTTGCTCAGCGAGCGGATCAATGCCAGAGAAGTGCCGCCGGAATCGAAGAAATCGTCATTGACACCGATGTTTTTCAGACCCAGGTCTTCGCTCCAGACTTTGAGCACGAAGTGCTCCTGTTCACTGAGGCCTTTGACGTCAGTCGTTTGTGAAGTCGTCGCGGCAGCGGTTGGCGAGGGCAGTTGTTGCTTGTCGATTTTGCCGTGGGGGGTCACCGGCAGCTCTGCCAGTGGCACATACAGCGAGGGACGCATGTACTCTGGCAAATTTTCGGCCATCAATGCAGCAACTTCGCTGCGGGCCTGTTCGGTCCAGGCTTCGACGCCCTGGGCTGGCACCACGTAAGCCACCAGGCGCAGGTCGCCATCGCCGTAATCATGTACGCCAACATGGGCAGCGGCCACGCTCGGGCTGGTTTGCAGAGAGGCTTCGATCTCGCCGGGCTCGATGCGGAAACCGCTGATTTTCAATTGCTCGTCGCAGCGACCGGCGTAACGGTATTCGCCATTACCCTCCAGAGTCATCAGGTCGCCAGTACGGTAGGCGCGTACAGCACCGGGCAACTCGATGAAGCGCTCGACGTTGAGCGCCTCACGGTTCAGGTAGCCCTGAGCCACGCCCGCGCCTTCGATGTACAACTCGCCAGTAGTGCCTGCCGCGACCGGAGTCTGACTCGCGTCAAGCAGGTGCAGGCGCCAGCCGTCCAGCGGCTTGCCGAGAGACACCATGGCCGCTGTTTCCAGATCCTGCGCCAACACTCGCTTGAAGGTGGTGTGAACGGTGGCCTCGGTGATGCCGTACATGTTGATCAGCGCAGGCTTCTGGTCGCCATGGCGCTCGACCCAGGAACGCAGCACGCTGGCGGGCAACGCTTCGCCACCGAACACTACATAGCGCAGCGCCAGAGAAGCAGTGTTGCCACGATCGGCTTCATCAAGACCACGGAAAGCCGATGGCGTCTGGCTGAGCACGGTGATGCGCTGATCGGCGAGCCATTGACGCAGGGCGGCAGGAGAACGCGAGACGTCATACGGGACAACGGCCACCTGGCCGCCATGGGCGAGGGCACCCCAGATTTCCCAGACCGAGAAGTCGAAACCGATGGAGTGGAACATCGACCAGACGTCCTGGGCGTTGAAGCCATAGACGCGTTGAGTACTTTCCAGCAGGCGACTGACGTTGCCATGGGAAACCTGTACGCCCTTGGGCTCACCGGTGGAACCCGAGGTGTAGATGATGTAGGCAGTGGCAGTACTCGGGTCGATACGGGTGTCTTCAGCGGCCGATTGCAGCGCCGGCGCGGACAGTAACTCGTCGAGTGCCAATACGCGCAGCGACGGTATTTTCGGCAGGTTGGTGGCATCACCGATGATCAGGCTCAGCTCGCTGTCACGCACGATGTGCTCGACGCGTTTGCCAGGGTATTGCGGGTCGACCGGCACATAGGTGCCACCGGCTTTGAGAATACCCAGCAGGCTGGTGACCAGATCGACGCTGCGCGGCAGGTACATGCCCACACGCGTGCCATAGGTCACACCTTCATCGCGTAAGCGTGCAGCCAGCTTTGTCGACAACGCGTCGAGCTGTGCGTAGCTCAACGTCCGGGCGGCATCGCTGACGGCGGTGCGCTCAGGAAATTGTCGCGCCCTGTCACTGAATATCTCGTGCAGGAAAGCACCGGGTTTGAGAGGGGCTGACGCGGCGCTAAGCGATTCGTCAGTGTTCGTAATCGGCATGACCAAGGCTCCTGTGTAATAACCAGACGCAGCGTTCAAATCCGCTGCAATCGAGACATCCCTGCGGCCTGACGAATCCGTCAATGGGCCGGCATGATCCGCAGTTGGCGCATTTCAGCACCGACTGCCGGGCTGCGTCTGTCGAGGGAAATGGGGACAAAGCCTGCCGATTCTGATCAGTACGCATCGACACTCTTCGCGACCGATGTCCCGGATTGCGGTGACAGACGCCTCTGGCCATCAGTGTTTTTATTCTTGCGCGGTGCCGGAGCGTACTGGTCTGGCTCCATACAAAAAGTGGATGTGAAGGGCTGAGGTCCAGGAGTTTGTTCATGAGTCTTCAAGCTAACACTGCGCCCGTTTTCGCTGATGAACAGCAAACGGATGCGCCAACCTGGCCTGACAGGGCCGCTGACCCGTCGGTGCGGTTGTCCTTGCTGGCTACCGGTACCCGTTTGCCTGTGGTGATCGAGCCAACAGTTGACGGACTGGATCCGGTGCTGTGGGCCAGCGCCCGGCGCGAAGCGATCGAGACGCTGCTGTGCCGTCACGGCGCGGTCTTGTTTCGGGGATTTGATCTGCCTTCGGTCGCTGCCTTCGAAGGCTTTGCAGAGGCGCTTTCACCTGGCCTGCACGGCGCGTACGGCGACCTTCCGAAAAAGGAAGGCGGGCGCAATGTCTATCGCTCAACGCCGTATCCAGAGCGCGAGATGATCCTTTATCACAACGAGAGTTCGCACCTGGAAAGCTGGCCACGCAAGCAATTTTTCTTTTGCGAGCAGCCATCGCGGGTGGGTGGAGCAACGCCGCTGGCGGATATCCGTCAAGTGCTCGCGTACCTGCCGCAAGAGGTGGTCGAGCGCTTCGAGAGCAAAGGTCTGCTTTACAGCCGGACCTTCACCGCCGGTGTCGAGCCGAGCTGGGAATCGTTCTTCGGCACGTCCGAACGCAGCGTTATCGAGCAGCGTTGCCGCGAGCAAGGTACAGACTTCGAGTGGCTTGACGGCGACACCCTGCAGCTGCGCACCCAGTGCCCGGCAGTGATCACCCATCCCTTCACGGGCGAGCGTTGTTTCTTCAATCAGGTGCAATTGCATCACCCGTATTGCATGGGCGAGGAACTGCGTGAGGACCTGCTCGACATGTTCGGCCCCGAGCGCCTGCCACGGTTGGTCAGCTATGGCGACGGCTCAGCCATCGAGGACTCGGTGATGGCCTTGATCGGTAAAGCCTACGAGGCTTGCGCTGTGCGTTTCGACTGGCGCAAGGGTGATGTGGTGATGCTTGACAACATGCTTGCCGCACACGCCCGTGACCCTTATGAGGAACCCCGGCTGATCGTTGTCGCCATGGGCGAAATGACCGCTCGCGGCGACGTTTGGCAACCGGCCTGAATGACCGACATCCCGTTATCAAGCCAGGACTTTCAACCACCGGCGCCCGCGCTGGCTAATGAATTCAAGGGCAGCAGCTAATGAAAACCAAGCAAGAAAAGAAGGCCAGACCAGGCTCGATCATGCGTCTGTTGTGGAGCAGCCATCCCTGGCTGACGTTCTTTACGCTGCTGACCGGGCTCATCAGCGGCGTTGCGTCCATTGCCGTGGTCAATGTGATCAACCAGGCGATTCACGAGGAGACCTTTCAGCGTGAGTCGTTGTTCTGGTTCGTTGGCCTGAGCCTGGTTGCCCTGGTTTTCCGCAACGGTGCGTCGCTGTTTCCGGCCTACGCCAGCATGCGCATCATGACCCGTATGCGCATCGCCCTGTGCCGCAAGATCCTCGGCACGCCGCTTGAGGAAATCGACCGCCGTGGTGCGCCGAATGTGCTGACCCTGCTGACCAGTGATATGCCGCAACTCAACGCTACGCTGTTGGTCATGCCAACGATCCTGGTGGAGTCGGCGGTGTTCCTGTTCGGTATTGCCTACCTGGCCTACCTGTCCTGGGTGGTGTTTGCAATAACCATCTCGCTGATGGTGCTGGGCGTTGCAATGTACATGCTGTTTTTCATGGGTGGCATGAAGTTCACCCACAAGGTGCGCGACGAGTTCACGGCCTTCAACGAATACACACACGCGCTGGTGTTCGGCCTCAAGGAACTGAAACTCAACGGTATTCGCCGCCGCTGGTTCAGCCGCTCGGCCATCCAGGAGTCTTCGGTGCGGGTCGCGAAGTACAACTACATTGAACGGCTCTGGTTCACTGGCGCCGAAAACGTTGGCCAGTTGACCCTGTCGTTGCTGGTCGGCTGCCTGCTGTTCGTTGCGCCGATGTTCGCTGTTATCGATGCCAGGACCATGAGTGCCAGTGTGTTGGCGGTGCTGTACATCATGGGCCCGCTGGTAATGCTGGTCAGCGCCATGCCGATGCTGGCCCAGGGACGTATTGCCTGCACGCGCCTGGCGGATTTCGGTTTCTCCATCAACGAACCGCACCCAGAACCGGAAACCAGCGATGCCGACAATGTGCTGCTCCTCGATCACAAGAAGTCATGGGGCAGTATCCAGCTGAAGAACGTACACATGAACTACAAGGACCCGCAGAGCAGTTCCGGTTTTGCCTTGGGACCTATCGACCTGACGATCCACTCCGGTGAACTGGTCTACATCGTCGGCGGCAACGGTTGTGGCAAAAGCACCCTGGCCAAAGTGTTTTGCGGCCTGTACATCCCGCAAGAGGGTCAACTACTGCTCGACGGTACGGCGGTCACAGACGACTCGCGCGGCAACTATCGCGATCTGTTCTCGGCGGTGTTCTCTGACTTCCATGTGTTCAACCGATTGATAGGTCCTGACGAGAAAGAACATCCCAGTACCGATCAGGCGCAGAAATACCTGTCGACTCTGGGCCTGGAAGAAAAGGTCAAGATCGAGGGACTTGGTTACTCGACCACCACGGACTTGTCGTACGGCCAGCAGAAACGCCTGGCACTGGTTTGCGCCTACCTGGAGGACCGTCCGATTTACCTGCTGGACGAGTGGGCCGCCGACCAGGACCCGCCGTTCAAGCGTTTCTTTTACGAGGAATTGCTGCCGGACCTCAAACGTCGCGGCAAGACGATCCTGATCATTACTCACGACGATCAGTACTTCCAGTTGGCCGACCGCATCATCAAGTTGGCCGACGGTTGCATCGTCTCCGACGTGAAGTGCGAGGTCCAGGGCAAGCGCGCCTGAACTCAAGCGCAGTCCAAATTCCCAGGGATGGTCCTTCACAAAACTGCATGAAGCAGGCTCGTCCCTGGCTCCGAATCGACTACCGGTTATCGCTGCCTTTTGTATGCGGCCAGGCCGACCCTTTGCGAGAAGAAATGTATGGCATTTGCCCTGACCGCTGCGCAACGCAATATCTGGCTGGATCAGATGACCCAGGGCGACTCGCCGTTATACAACATCGGCGGCTATATGGAGATCGATGGTGCCGTCGATTCCGTGTTGTTCCAGCAGGCCGTGGACCTGTTGATTGAAGAACACGATGCTCTGCGCATGGTCCTGCTTGACGAACGTGACGAGGAGGGCTTGCCGCTACAGGCCTTCGCCTCGAGCATGCCGCAGTGTATGACTCCGATCGACCTGCAAGGGCATGACGACCCGCGTCAGGCAGCCGCACACTGGGTGCAGACCCGGCTTGAAAAAGCGTTCAGGCTCGAGGGTGGGCCACTCTACCGAATGCATTTGCTCAAACTCGAAGAGCAGCGCTTCTACTTTGTGTTTTATACCCACCACATCGTGCTCGACGGCTGGAGCATCGACGGTGTCTGTACGTACCTCAGTGAGATTTACAATGCGCTGCTCAATCAGCGCACGCCTGACGTTGCGGCGCCGTCCTATGTCGATTTCATCAAGGACGACCTCAAGTATCGCGGGTCGCGACGTTTTTCGCTCGATCAAGCCTACTGGCTGGACAAATACCGTGAGATCCCCGATCCGTTGCTGACAGCGCGCCCGCGCCAGGTCTCTATTCAGAACCAGACAGCACACAGCCGCAGCGGCCACATCAGCTCCGGTCTTGACCGTGGTCTGGAGCAGCAGATCGACGATCTGGCGCTTCGACTGCAAGCCTCGTCGTTCCATGTTTTGCTGGCAGTGCTGTACGTGTACTTCACCCGCGTCTACCAGCGTGATGAACTGGTCATCGGCCTGCCGATTCTCAACCGCTCCAATGCCGGCTACAAGAAGACCCTGGGGCTTTTTACCCAACTCAGTTCGGTGCGCCTGAAATTCAGTCCAGACCTGCCGTTCGCAGAACTGGTCCAGGGTATATGTCGGGCAGTCAAGCAGGATTACCGCCACCAGCGGTTCCCGGTCAGCGACCTCAACCGGCTGCTGGAATTGCGCCGTACCGAGCGTACCCAATTGTTCGATCTGACGTTCTCCTATGAGCGCCAGAACCTTCCGCTGCATTTCAATCAGGCAGCCGCCAGCACTACCAAGTGTTCGAACAACCACGAACAGACGCCGCTAGCTATCTACCTGCGCACCAACGCCTGCGAAACTGAATCGTGGATGCACTACATCTACAACGAGGCGTTTTTTCAGCACGACGAGATTGTCCTCCTTGCCGAGCGCTTGCAGCGTGTTATGGAGCAGGGGCTGACGAATGAACAACTCCCGGTGAACGGGTTCTCGCTGATCAGCGAGACCGACACCTCCCGGGTTCAGGCGTGGAATGCCGATCAGCCACATTTCGCCGATGACCTGACTATCCACCAGCAGTTCGAAGCACGCGCTACAGAACGACCAGACGCCGTGGCGCTGGTATTCGAAGAGCAGACCCTGAGCTACGGCGAACTCAACGCCCGCGCCAACCAGGTCGCGCATCGCTTGCTCGCGCTGGGTGTGCTCCCTGATGATCGCGTGGCGATCTGCGTCGAGCGTGGCCCGGCGATGATTATCGGCTTGCTGGGCATCCTCAAATCCGGTGCCGGTTATGTGCCGCTGGACCCGGCTTACCCGCTGGAGCGCCTGGCCTATACCCTCGGCGACAGCACGCCAGTGGCATTATTGAGCCAACAGTCAGTACAACAAGCGTTGCCGTTATCTGAAGTGCCGCTGATCTATCTCGACGACGCCGACCTGCAGAACGAATCCGTGTGCAATCCGCAGGTAGCGGTCAAGTCCAGCGACCTTGCCTATGTGATCTATACCTCCGGCTCCACCGGTCTGCCCAAGGGCGTAATGGTCGAGCATCGCAACGTTGCACGACTGTTTTCGGCCACGGAAGACTGGTTCGGCTTCAGCGAACAGGACGTGTGGGCGCTGTTCCACTCGTTCGCCTTTGACTTCTCGGTCTGGGAAATCTGGGGCGCATTGCTGCACGGCGGCCGCCTGTTGATCGTGCCGCAACTGGTCAGCCGCTCGCCAGAAGACTTCTACAGGCTGCTGTGCAGTGCCGGTGTCACGGTGCTCAACCAGACGCCAAGTGCGTTCCGCCAACTGATTGCGGCTCAGGGCGAAAAAGAGCAGGCGCATTCGCTGCGCCAGGTGATTTTTGGCGGCGAAGCCCTGGAAACGGCGATGCTCAAGCCGTGGTACGCCCGCAAAGTCAACGCCACAACACAACTGGTAAACATGTACGGCATCACCGAAACCACGGTGCATGTGACCTATTATCCGTTGCAGCCTGGAGACGCGCAGCGCGTTGGCGCCAGTCCGATTGGCAAGCGCATTCCCGACCTGCAGCTGTACCTGCTGGATGCTTATGGCCATCCGCTGCCACCAGGCGCGGCGGGCGAGTTGTACGTGGGCGGGGCAGGCGTGGCCCGTGGCTACCTCAATCGCGATGAATTGAACGCGACGCGCTTTCTCGATGATCCATTCGCCCCGGAACCCGGGGCGCGAATGTACCGCTCTGGCGATCTGGGTCGTTGGTTGCCGGACGGCAGCCTGGAATACCTGGGCCGTAACGATGAACAGGTGAAAATTCGTGGCTTCCGTATCGAACTGGGCGAGATCGAAGCTCGATTGAGCGCTTGCAAAGGCGTGCGTGAAGCGGTGGTCGTGGTGCGTGAAGACGAACCGGGCGACAAGCGCCTGGTGGCCTATGTCATCGGCACGGCAGACCTGGAACCGGACGCTACCTGGTTGCGTGAACAGCTGCGCCTGTCGCTGGCCGAGCACATGTTGCCGAGCGCTTTTGTCAGCCTGCAGGCTTTCCCGCTGACCGCCAACGGCAAGCTTGATCGCAAGGCACTGCCGCTGCCCGTGGCCGAGGCCTATGCCCGGCGTCAATACGAGGCACCGCAAGGCCTGACGGAAACCCGCCTGGCCGGGTTGTGGGCCGAGTTGCTGGGCGTCGAGCAGGTAGGCCGTCATGACCAGTTCTTCGAATTGGGTGGGCATTCGATGCTGGCGGTGAAACTGATCGAACGCATGCGCGACATCGGTCTGAATGCCGACGTGCGCGTGCTGTTCGGCCAGCCGACCCTGGCCTCGCTGGCGGCAGCGAGCGGCAATGTCACGGACGTGCAGGCGCCCACCAATAAGATTCCCGCCGACTGTCGGCACATTACCCCCGACATGCTGCCTCTGGCCCGACTCACCCAGGCACAGATCGACCGTTTGGTCGCCACAGTGCCGCGCGGTGTGGGCAACGTGCAGGATATCTATGGGCTGGTGCCGTTGCAGGAGGGCATTCTTTATCACCACTTGAGCAGTGAGGAGGGTGATCCGTACCTGTTGCAGGCGTTGTTGCGGGTCAATAGCTTCGAGCAACTGCTGGACTTCACGGAGGCCTTGCAGCAAGTCATTGACCGTCACGACATTCTGCGCACGGCGGTAGCCTGGGAAGAGCTCGACGAGCCAGTGCAGGTGGTCTGGCGTCAGGCACGGCTGCGCGTCGAGGCGTTTTTGCCGCATCCGGAGCAGGGTGATGTCGCGGCCCAATTGCAGGCACAGTTCGATCCACGGCGGATACGCATGGATCTGCATCAGGCACCGATGATGCGCCTGCATTACGCAGAGGATCCCGTCAACCAAAGCTGGGTGGCGGTGTTGATGTTCCATCACCTGATCGATGACGCCACCTCGCTGGCCCTGCTGGGCGCAGAGATCGAGGCGTTCAGACAAGGGCGCGGCAACCATCTGCCAGCGTCGGTACCGTATCGCAATCATGTGGCTCAGGCGCGATTGGGCATGAGCCGCGAGGAGCACGAAGCGTTCTTCCGCGACATGCTCGCCGATGTTGACGAGCCGACCCTGCCGTTCGGCCTGCAAGACCTGCAAGGCGACGGCAGCGGAGTCGACGAAGCCCTGCTACCGGTTGACCCGGAGCTGGCCGAACGTCTGCGCGCCCATGCCCGACGCCTCGGCGTCAGCAACGCCAGCCTGCATCACCTCGCGTGGGCTCAGGTGATCGGGCGCCTGTCAGGGCGTCAGGACGTGGTCTTCGGTACTGTGCTGATGGGCCGCCTGCTCAGTGGTCAAGGCGCCGAACGGGCCTTGGGCATGTTTATCAATACCTTGCCATTGCGCGTCGCGGCCGGAGAGCAGGGCATTGAGGCTGCAGTGCGTACCACCCACGCACGGTTGGCGGCGCTGGTCAGTCATGAGCATGCACCGTTGTCACTGGCCCAGGGATGCAGCGGCGTGGCGGCACCGACACCGTTATTCAGTGCACTGATGAACTACCGCCATGTCGCGGTCGGCGCCCAGACACCTCAAGAGGCAGGGCAGACCAGGCTTTGGGGCGGTGTCGAGGTACTCGGCGGTGAAGAGCGCACCAACTACCCACTGTCCTTGTCGGTGGACGACCTCGGCGAATCCTTCGGCCTGACCGTTCAGGCAGTGGCCGGAATCGGTGCCCGGCGCATCTGCGGTTACATACACACCGTGCTGGAGCAACTGGCCGACGCGCTGGACAGTCGGCCAAATGCACCCTTGCACAGCCTCGACTGGTTGCCCGTGCACGAGCGTCGCCAATTGCTGGAAGACTTCAACGCATTCGACTGCGGCTACCCGCAAGACGTTTTGCTGCACCAGATGTTTGAGGCTCAGGCGGCTGCGCAACCCGACTCGGTGGCAGTCACCTACGAAGGCCAGCAACTGAGCTACCTCGAGCTCAATCAGTGGGCCAACCAGATTGCCCATCGGTTGATCGCCGAAGACATTGGTGCTGATGACCGGGTGGCGATCTGTGCGGAACGCAGTCTGGAAATGATCGCGGGCCTGGTGGGCACTCTCAAGGCCGGCGCAGGCTACGTACCACTCGACCCTTCTTACCCTGCGGAACGCCTGGCCTACATGCTTGAGGACAGCGCACCGAAAATGCTGCTGACCCAACGCGGTTTGCGCGAGCGCTTTGCGCAGGCCGTCATGCCGGTGTTGCTGCTGGAGGCTGATGCCCACGCCGAGAGCGGTATTGACCGCACGCCGACGACCAATCCGCAGCTTGCGGGGCTTGGCGCGCAGCACCTGGCTTACCTGATCTACACCTCGGGCTCTACCGGACAGCCCAAAGGCGTGGCCATGCCCCATGCGCCGCTGGTCAATCTGATGCATTGGCAGATCGCCCAGACTGTCGAGCACGGTCGCCCGAGGCAACGCACCTTGCAGTTCGCCGCGCTGGGTTTTGATGTGGCCTTTCAGGAAATCTTCAGCACCTTGTGTGCAGGTGGCGAACTGTCACTGATCCACGGCGATACTCGTCTGAATTTCCGCCGCCTGTTCCAACATATTTGCGAGCAGCGTATCGAACGCCTGTACATGCCGTGTATTGCCCTGCAGGCATTGGCCGAGGCGGTGGTCGCTGAACCCGAACAGACTGATTGCCTGTTGCAGGACGTAATCACTGCCGGTGAGCAACTGCGAATCACCGAACCGATGCGGCAGTTATTCGCCCGTTTGAACGACGCCCGCCTGCATAACCACTACGGCCCGACCGAGTCCCATGTGGTCACGGCGCTGACCCTTGAGGGTGACCCGCAGGCCTGGCCGACCTTACCAAGCATCGGTCAGCCGGTGGCCAATACCCGCATTTACCTGCTCGACGAACACATGCGCCCCGTTCCGGTGGGCGTCGCGGGTGAACTGTACATCGGCGGTGCGTGTGTCGCGCGTGGCTACTTGAACCGTGATGAACTGACCAACGAACGCTTTATCGCTGATCCGTTTGCCGCCAGCGATGTCGGCAACCCACACGCGCGCCTGTACAAGACCGGCGACCTGGGTTGCTGGCAGGCCGACGGCAGGATCGTCTATCTGGGCCGTAACGACGATCAGATCAAGATCCGAGGTTTCCGTATCGAACTGGGCGAAATCGAGGCGCGTCTCGGTCAATTTCCAGGTCTGCGCGATGCAGCGGTGCTGGCCCGCGAAGACGTTCCCGGTGAAAAGCGCCTGGTCGCTTATTTCAGCGTGCACGCCGGGCAGGTGGTGCCCGAGGCCGACCAGATGCGTCTGCATTTACAGGCGCTGCTGCCGGATTACATGATCCCCGCAGCCTATGTACACCTGGAAAAACTGCCGGTCTCGCCCAACGGCAAACTGGATCGTCGCGCGTTGCCGCAGCCATCAGCCGATGCCTTCGTCAGTCGCGACTATCAGGCCCCGATCGGCGACACCGAAATCATGCTGGCTGAGCTCTGGGCCGACGTGCTGAGTGTTGAACGCGTCGGTCGGCAGGACCATTTCTTTGAACTGGGTGGTCACTCGCTGCTGGCGGTGAAGCTGATCGAGCGCATGCGTCAGGTTGGCCTGAGTGCCGATGTACGCGTGCTGTTCGGCCAGCCCACCCTTGCCGCACTGGCGGCGGCGGTGGGCGGCGGTATCGAGATCGAGGTTCCGGCCAACGGCATTCCCGACGGCTGCGAGCACATCACCCCGGACATGCTGACCCTCACTTCGCTGGACCAAGGGACTATCGATCGCATTGTCGCCGGCGTTCCCGGTGGTGCGCCCAATGTGCAGGACATTTACCCGCTGGCACCGTTGCAGGAAGGCATTCTTTATCACCATCTCGCCGCGGAGCAGGGCGACCCGTATCTGCTGCAAGCAACCTTCGCCCTGCATGATCCGGCGCACGTACGACGCTTTGCCGAAGGCTTGCAGGCAATGATCGATCGCCATGACATCCTGCGCACGGCGCTGGTCTGGGAAGGTCTGAAACAACCGCTGCAAGTGGCTCTACGCCGGGTCGAGCTGTCGATTGAGCAAATCACCCTGGCACCGGGCGGCGGCGATATCGTCGCCCAGATGCAACGCCGTTTTGATCCCCGCGAGTACCGCCTCGATCTCAGCCAGGCCCCGCTGGCTCACCTGGCCTTTGCGCAGGACTCGGAGAATCAGCGCTGGGTGGCGATCCTGCTGTTCCATCACATTGCCCTCGACCACACCGCGCTGGACGTGATGAGCGCAGAAATGCTCGCTCACGTGCAAGGCAGCGCGGCGCAAATGCCGGCGGCGATGCCTTACCGGAATTATGTGGCGCAGGCCCATCTTGGCGTGACTCGCGAACAACATGAAGCATTTTTCCGCGAGATGCTCGGCGATGTCGATGAACCGACGCTACCGTTCGGTCTGCTTGAGGTGCAGGGTGACGGGCAGGGCATCAAGGAGGTTCGCCACGCGCTTGAGGCTGATTTGTGTCAGCGTCTGCGCACTCAGGCTCGGCAACTGGGGGTGAGTGCAGCAAGCTTGCATCACCTGGCCTGGGCGCGAGTGCTGGGCAGCGCCAGCGGGCGTGAAGACGTGGTATTCGGCACGGTGTTGCTGGGGCGCATGCAAAGCGGCCTGGGTGCCGACCGCGCCTTGGGCATGTTCATCAACACCTTGCCGCTGCGGGTCGATGTCGGTACCTGCGCCGTGCGTCAGGCCGTGCGTCGCACCCACGCCCGTTTGACCGCATTGCTCGGCCACGAACACGCGCCGCTGGTGCTGGCGCAACGTTGCAGCGCGGTGGATGCAGCGTCGCCGCTGTTCAGCGCGTTGCTCAACTATCGCCACAGCCCGGCACGTGAAGCCAGCGGTGGCGATCGTTGGGCGGATACCCAGGTGCTCGGCGTACTCGAACGGACCAATTACCCGTTGACCCTGTCGGTGGACGATCAAGGCGAAGGCTTCCTGTTGAACGTACAGGTAGCAGCCGGTTTCGATGGCCAGCGGATCTGCGACTATATGCAGACCGCCCTGAGCCATCTGGTTCAAGCCCTTGAATCGGCACCGGACTCAGCAGTGCGCGATCTGCCAGTGGTGCCGGAAGCCGAACGGACGGAGCTGCTGGTGGCGTTCAACGACACCGCGCGTGATTACCCGCAGCAACAGACCGTGCATAGCCTGTTTGAAGCTCAGGTGCGGGCGTGCCCCGAGGCTTGCGCGGCAATCCACGACGGCGTTGCCTTGAGTTATGCCGAACTCAACACCCAGGCCAACCGTCTGGCCCGGCATCTGCTGGGTCTTGGCGTGCAGCCGGGTGACAGCGTGGCGATTTTGCTGGAGCGCAACCATGACCTACTCGCCAGTCAACTGGCAGTGCTCAAGTGCGCGGCGGTGTATGTGCCGCTGGACATCAATGCACCGGTCGAACGTCAGGCATTCATGGTTGAGGACAGCCAGGCGCGTGTACTGCTCACTCACAGCCAAGTGTCGCTGGAAACCGCTGCACAGCGTGTCGATCTCGATGGTTTGCCCCTGAACGATCTGAAAGACACTGATCTGGCGTTGCCGCAGTCAAGCGAAAGTGTTGCCTACATCATGTACACCTCTGGTTCGACGGGTGTTCCGAAAGGTGTGCTGGTGCCGCATCGGGCCATAAGCCGTCTGGTGATCAACAACGGTTATGCCGATTTCAACGCTCAGGACCGCGTGGCGTTCGCTTCCAACCCTGCATTTGACGCCAGCACGCTGGATGTCTGGGCACCGTTGCTCAACGGCGGCTGCGTGGTGGTGATCGGGCAGAACGACTTGCTGTCTCCGCGCGACTTCCAGCGTCTGCTGCTGGAGCAATCGGTAACCGTGCTATGGATGACCGCCGGTTTATTCCATCAATACGCCTCAGGGCTGGGCGAGTCCTTTTCGCGGTTGCGCTACCTGATTGTCGGCGGCGATGTGCTGGACCCTGCCGTCATAGGCCGAGTGTTGGCCAACAGTCCTCCACAGCATCTGCTCAACGGCTATGGTCCGACCGAGGCGACGACGTTCTCCGCGACCTACGAAATCACGTCGGTCGGCAATGGCTCGATCCCTATTGGCAAACCCGTGGGCAACAGCCGCCTGTATGTGCTCGGTAGCCAAGGCCAACCCGTGCCGTTGGGCGTGCCCGGCGAGCTGTATATCGGCGGGCAGGGTGTCGCCAGGGGGTATTTGAATCGGGATGAACTGACCCTTGAGAAATTTGTTGCCGACCCGTTCGACAGCGACCCACAGGCACGCTTGTACCGCACCGGCGACCTGGTTCGCTGGCGTGCCGACGGTAATCTGGAATATCTGGGTCGTAATGACGATCAGGTGAAAATCCGTGGTTTCCGCGTTGAACTGGGTGAAATAGAAGCAAGCCTGGCCGAGCATTCGGATATTCGTGAAGCCGTGGTGCTGTGCCGTCAGGATGAGCCTGGTGACAAGCGTCTGGTCGCTTATGTAACCGCGCAGCAGCCTGAAACCGCGCTGGACATCGAACGCCTGCGCAACCATCTGCAAGGCTTGTTACCGGACTATATGGTGCCAGCAGCCTACGTGCAGCTCGATGCGCTGCCGCTGACCACCAATGGCAAGCTCGATCGCAAGGCCCTGCCAGTGCCGGATGCGCAAGCGCTGATCAGTCGTGGTTACGAAGCACCACAAGGTGAGGTCGAAGCAGTGCTGGCCGAGATCTGGGCCGAGGTACTGCAGGTCGAGCAGGTTGGTCGCTACGATAACTTCTTCGATCTGGGCGGGCACTCTCTGCTGGCCATGCGCATGGTGTCTCAAGTACGCCAACAGCTTGGCGTGGAATTACCGCTGGGCGAGCTGTTTGCACTCGGTGAACTGGCAGCGGTGGCCGCAGCGCTGAATGGCGTGGCGCGCAGTGAACTGACAGCGATCCTGCCGGTGAAGCGTGATCAGCCAATGCCATTGTCCTTCGCCCAGCAAAGGTTGTGGTTCCTGGCACAGATGGACGGCGGTAACGAAGCCTATAACATCCCGATGGCACTGAGCCTTGTGGGGGCGCTCGACGTCACCGCCCTGGCCCGAGCCCTGGCACGTATCGTCGAACGCCATGAAACCTTGCGCAGCCGATTTGTGACCTGTGAAGGCGCTGCGCAAGTACTGTTCGTGCCCACCTGCGCAGACGCAGGGCTGTCTGTCGAAGACATTCGTCATGCGCCTCATGGCCTGGAAGAGTTTATTCGGGTCGAGGCGGTAGCACCGTTCGATCTGGCTAACGGCCCGCTGATTCGCGCTCATTTGCTGCAAGTGGCCGACGACCGTCATGTGCTGCTGATGACTGTGCACCATATCATCGCCGATGGCTGGTCGATGGCTGTACTGAGCCAGGAACTGCTGGCGCTGTACCCGGCGTTCTGCCAGGGACAGCCCGATCCACTGCCGGCGCTGGCGATCCAGTACGCCGATTACGCGGTATGGCAACGTCGCTGGCTGTCCGGCGAACGCCTGCAACACCAGGCCGCCTATTGGCATCAGGCACTGGAGGGAGCGCCGACGCTGCTCACGTTGCCGACTGATCGGCCACGTCCGGCGCAGCAGGACTTCGCCGGTGCCAGCCTTGCCGTGCAACTGAATGCAAATCTGGCAGCAGACCTGCGCAAACTGGCACAACGTCAGGGCGTCACGCTGTACATGGCGCTGATGGCCGCCTGGGCGACGACACTCACGCGCCTTTCGGGTCAGGCCGACGTGGTGATTGGCAGCCCGGTGGCAGGGCGAGGCCATACCGAACTTGAAGACCTGATCGGCCTGTTCGTCAACACCCTGGCGGTGCGCATCGACACCTCGGGCAATCCGAGCGGCGAGGCGCTGCTGGCCCGGGTCAAGGCCCGCGTACTGGAAGCACAGGAGCATCAGGACCTGCCGTTCGAACAGGTTGTGGAAGTCGTTCGCCCGACACGCAGCCTGGCCCATCCTCCTTTGTTCCAGACCACGCTGAACTGGATGCCGGGAAAAAACGTTGCCGATTCGCTTGGCGATCTGAGAGTGGAGCCGGTCGAGCAGAACAGTCAGGTGTCCAAATTCGACCTTTCGCTGAACCTGAGCGAGCAGGGCGAGACGCTGGTAGGTACGCTGGACTACGCCACGGCGCTGTTCGACGAAACCACGGCGCAACGGTATCTCGGCTATTTCATGCAGATCCTCGAAGCCCTGGCGGCTGATGAGCAGACGCATCTTGATCGCATCCCGCTGGTCGGCGAAGAGGAACGCCGTTACCTGCTGGAAACGCTCAACACGACGGCGCTGGCGCAAGTTAATGACGAGCAGACCGTGCATGCCATGATCGAAGCCCGGGCCGCCAGCGCGCCAGAAGGTGTCGCGGCTCAGGTGGGCGAACATTGCCTGCACTACGGCGAGATGAACCATCGCGCCAACGCCCTGGCCCATCACCTGATCAGTCTCGGTGTCTGTGTGGATGATCGTGTGGCAGTCATGGCCCGTCGCGGACTGGACACGCTGGTGGCCATGCTCGCCGTCCTCAAGGCAGGCGCCGGCTACATCCCGGTCGATCCGTCACACCCTGACGAACGCATTGCCTATCTGCTGGCCGACAGCGCACCCAAAGTGCTGCTGACCCAGCAGGCCCTGATGAACCGTGTGCCGCAAACGTCTGCACCGGTCATCGCCTTTGACCACCCTGAATGGCCGCAACGCCTAGAAAACCCGCAAGTGGCGGGGCTCAACACCACGCATCTGGCTTACGTAATCTACACCTCCGGCTCCACTGGCCAGCCAAAAGGCGTGATGGTAGAGCACCGCACCCTCGGTAACCTGATCGACTGGCATTGTCAGGCCTTCGATCTGCAGGCTGGCAGCCATACCGCCAGCGTCGCAGGCTTCGGCTTCGATGCCATGGCCTGGGAAGTCTGGCCAGCGCTGTGTGCCGGGGCGACCCTGCACCTTCCGCCTGCGGACCTGGGTAATGAACAGCTTGATGCACTGCTCGACTGGTGGATCGCTCAACCGCTGGAAGTGGCCTTCCTGCCGACCCCGGTTGCCGAATATGCCTTCAGCCGCGACCTGTCTCACCCCACCTTGCGTACGCTCTTGATTGGTGGCGACCGTCTGCGCCAGTTCCAGCGTGATCCAGGCTTCGCGGTCATCAACAACTACGGCCCGACCGAGGCCACGGTGGTCGCCACGTCGGGGCGTTTGCTGCCCGACGGCAGACTCGATATCGGCACACCGATTGCCAATACCCGCGTGTATCTGCTTGATGAGCATCAACAACTGGTGCCGCTGGGTGTGGCGGGCGAGCTGTACGTCGCCGGAGAAGGCGTGGCGAGGGGGTATCTGAACCGACCGGAGATGACCGCCGAGCGCTTTCTGCGTGATCCGTTCCACACTGACGCACGGATGTACCGCACCGGCGACCTGGCACGCTGGAACGCCGATGGCACTCTCGACTACCTGGGGCGCAATGATGATCAGGTTAAGATTCGCGGCGCGCGCATCGAACTGGGCGAGATCGAAGCGCAGCTAAGTCGGTTGCCGGGCATCGAAGAAGCGCTGGTGCTGGCCCGAGAGGACGAACCGGACCAGCCAAGGCTGACGGCGTATTTCATCGAGCGCGACGGTTCGCTGTCGACGCCGGTGGCAGAACTGCGCTCTGCCTTGCTGACAGTGCTGCCTGGCTACATGGTGCCCATCGCCTTCGTGCGTCTGGACGCCTGGCCGCTGACGGCCAATGGCAAAGTCGACCGCAAGGCCCTGCCAATGCCGGATCGCGACGCGCTTCCGGATCGGGAGTACGAGGCACCCCAGGGGCCGGTGGAAATGGCCGTGGCCGAGATCTGGAGTTCGTTGCTGCACGTCGAGCGGGTGGGTCGTCATGACCACTTCTTCGAGCTGGGCGGGCACTCGCTGTTGGCCGTCAACCTGATCGCGCAAATGCGGCGCCAGGGGCTCGATGCCGATATTCGCACCCTGTTCACACAGCCGACGCTGGCCGCGCTGGCTGCGGCGGTGGGTAGCCTGAATGAAATAACAGTCCCGCAAAACGCCATCCCGGACGACTGCAAGCGCATTACGCCAGAGCTGCTGCCACTGGCCGATCTCGATCAGGCCGCCATCGACCTCATTGTCGCCAGCGTGCCCGGCGGCGTGGAAAATGTGCAGGACATCTACCCGCTGGCACCACTGCAGGAGGGGATTCTCTATCACCATCTGGCTGCCGAACAAGGCGATCCGTACGTCCTGCAAACGGTATTCGAGACTGCTGACCGAACGCGTTTGAATGCCTTTGTCGATGCCTTGCAAAGTGTGATTGATCGCCACGACATCCTGCGAACTGCAGTACTTTGGCAAGGCCTGGAAACACCGGTGCAGGTTGTCTGTCGTCAGGCTCGGCTGTTGCTGGAGCAGGTCGAACTCGACCCGCTCGAGGGGCCGATCATGGAGCAACTGCAACAGCGCTTCGACCCTCGCCATTCGCGGCTGGACATTAGCCAGGCACCACTTCTGCGGCTGATCTTCGCCGAAGACCAGCCCAACCAGCGTTGTGCGGCGATCCTGCTGTTCCATCACATGGTCCTCGACCATACAGCGATGGAGATTGTGCTCCACGACATGCAGGCGCATCTGCTGGGGCAGGCTGACCAACTCGAAGCAGCCATTCCGTATCGTAACTATGTGGCCCAGGCTCGCCTGGGTGTAAGCCGCGAGGCCCACGAAGCGTTTTTCCGCGAATTGCTCGGTGACATTGACGAACCGACGCTGCCGTTCGGGCTGCTGGATGTGCAAGGGGATGGCCGCGATGTTGAAGAAAGCAGCCTGATACTGGACCGGCAGTTGAATAGGCGTCTGCGCGCCCAGGCTCGGCAGCTGGGGGTAAGCGCCGCAAGTCTGATGCATCTGGCGTGGGCTCAGGTATTGAGTCAGGTATCGGGCAGGCACACCGTCGTATTCGGCACCGTGTTGATGGGCCGCATGCACAGTGGCGAAGGCGCCGAACGGGCGTTGGGCATGTTCATCAATACCTTGCCGCTGCGCGTCGATCTGGCCGGGCAGGGTGCACGGGACGGCGTACGAGCGACCCATGCCCGACTCACCGCATTGCTCGGTCATGAACACGCGCCGCTGGTGCTGGCGCAGCGTTGCAGCGGCGTGGCGGCACCGTTGCCACTGTTCAGCGCGCTACTCAACTACCGCCACAGCAGCGTGGCAGAACCCACCAACGAATCGATCGAGGCCTGGCGCGGCATCGACGTGCAGAATGGTGAGGAACGCACCAACTACCCGTTGACCTTGAACGTCGATGATCAGGGTGACGGTTTCAGATTTTCAGTGCTGGTGACCGGCAAAGTCGGTGCCGGGCGAGTCTGCGGGTACCTGCAGACCGCGCTGGAAAATCTGCTTGTTGCGCTGGAGCAGTCACCGGACGCCGCGCTCGAAAGCCTGCCTATCCTGCCTGCTGCCGAGCGTGAGCAGTTGCTGGTGCAGTTCAACGACACCGCGCTGGATTACCCGCACGAACAGACCATTCACGGGCTGTTTGAAGCGCAGGCCGAGCGCACACCGCAAGCCATGGCAGTGGTTCATGGCGAACAACGCCTGACCTATCGCGAGCTTAACGAACAGGCCAACCGCCTGGCGCATGCCTTGCGCAAGCAGGGCGTGCAGCCGGATTCGCGGGTCGGGATCTGTGTGGAACGCGGTGTGGAGATGGTCGTCGGGTTGCTGGCGATCCTCAAGGCGGGCGGCGGTTACGTGCCACTCGACCCGGCTTACCCGGTAGAACGAATTGCCTACATGTTGCAGGACAGCGCGCCTGCCGCTGTGCTGGCGCAGTCGGCGACTGAGGCGTTACTGGTCGACGTATCGGTACCTGTGATCAATCTTGATGCAAGCAACTGGCAGGACGAATCTGCCCTGAATCCGCAGGTGCCGGGGCTGACCTCAGCGCATCTTGCGTACCTGATCTACACCTCAGGCTCGACCGGCCTGCCGAAAGGCGTGATGATCGAACACCGCAACACCGTTAACTTCCTGAGCTGGGCGCATACGGCATTCGACGGCTCTGCGCTGGAAAAAACGCTGTTCTCCACCTCGCTGAACTTCGACCTCGCGGTCTACGAGTGCTTTGCGCCGCTCACCTCGGGTGGCAGCATCGAGGTGGTCACAAACGTGCTGGAACTGCAACACGGCGAGCACGATATCGGCCTGGTCAACACCGTACCGTCGGCGCTGAAAGCGCTGCTGGAAATCAACGGTTTGCCAGAGTCGGTCCATACCGTCAACGTCGCCGGTGAAGCACTCAAACGCAGTCTGGTGGAAAACCTGTTCGAGAAAACCAGCGTGCAGCGCCTGTGCAATCTCTATGGCCCGTCGGAAACCACCACTTACTCAAGCTGGGTGGCGATGGATCGCGAAAACGGCTTCGCTTCGCACATCGGCAAACCAGTCGGCAATACACAGTTTTACCTGCTGGATGAGCAACGACAGCCCGTGCCACTGGGTGTTGCCGGAGAGATCTACATCGGCGGCGCGGGCGTGGCCCGCGGCTACCTGAACCGTGACGACCTGACTGCCGAACGCTTCCTCGCGGATCCGTTCAGCCAGCAGCCCCAGGCACGTATGTATCGCACCGGCGACCTGGGTCGCTTCCTGCCAGACGGCAATATCGAATACCTGGGCCGTAACGACGATCAGGTGAAGATTCGCGGCTTCCGTATCGAGCTCGGCGAGATCGACGCGTGTCTGGCCAGGCATCCTGCCGTCCAGGATACGGTAGTCGCCGCTCGTGAAGACGTCCCCGGTGACAAACGCCTGGTGGCGTATTACACAGTCCGGTCGGCGCAAACGGAACCTGCCATCGACAGCCTGCGCGGCTGGCTGCTAGGGCAGTTGCCGGCCTACATGGTCCCGGTGGCTTACGTGCGTCTCGATGCATTGCCTCTCACCCCCAACGGCAAACTTGACCGCAAGGCGCTCCCTGCGCCGGGCGAGGGCGCGTTGATCAGCCGTGGCTACGAAGCTCCGCAAGGCGAGAGAGAAGTACTGATTGCGGAGATCTGGCAAGACTTGCTGGGTGTCACGCAGGTTGGCCGACACGACCATTTTTTTGAGCTGGGTGGTCACTCTCTGCTCGCTGTCAGCCTGATGGAACGCATGCGTCAGGAAGGCCTGGAGGCCGAGGTCAAGTCGCTGTTCAAACACCCCACCCTCATGGAATACGCAGCAACAACGGAAAGAATGGAGATTGTTCTGTGAGCATGATTGAACTGTTGGCAGTACTGGAAGAGAAAGATGTGCAGCTCGCCGTCAAGGGCGACCAACTGGTCGTCAGCGGTAAGCGACAGTCCCTCATGGAGCCCGCCGTGCTGGCGCTGTTGCGCGAGAACAAGGCGGCATTGATCGAACTGATCAATGCCGGCGAGTATTACAGCGGCAAGGCCGATGAAGTGGAGGTTCCCGCCCAGGCGATTGTGCCGGGCTGCGAGCGCATCACCCCGGAAATGTTGCCGCTGATCAAACTCGACCAGGCAGCCATCGAAAGCATCGTTGCCCGCGTCCCTGGCGGCGTGCGCAATGTGCAGGACATCTACCCGCTGGCGCCGTTGCAGGAAGGCATTCTTTATCACCATATTGCCGCCGAACAAGGCGATCCATACGTGCTACAGGCACAGTTTACGATTGCCAGCCGGGAGCTTTTCGACGAGTTCACCACGGCCTTGCAGCAGATCATCGACCGCCACGACATCCTGCGTACCAGCGTGGTATGGGAAGGCCTGGACGAGCCGGTTCAAGTTGTGTGGCACAAGGCTGATCTGGTGCTCAGCGAAATCACCCTTGAGCCTGACGCCGGTACCGCCAGCGAGCAGTTGCAACAACGCTTCGACCCACGGCATTACCGCCTCGATATCAGCCAGGCACCCTTGCTGCGGCTGGCCTTCACCCACGACGTGGCCAACCAGCGCTGGGTGGCGATGTTGCTGTTTCACCACATCGCCATCGACCATGCGGCGCTGGACCAGATCCATCATGAACTCCACGCGCACCTGAGCGGTCAGGCCCACACCCTGGGCGAGCCAGTGCCGTATCGCAACTATGTGGCCCAGGCCCGGCTCGGCGTCACGAACAAGCAGCACGAAGGGTTTTTCCGCGAGATGCTCGGCGACGTCGACGAACCTACGCTGCCGTTCGGCCTGCACGATGTGCGCGGCGACGGCCATGGTGTCGAAGAAGCGCATCAGACCCTGCCTTTAGAGCTGAGCCGGCGCTTGCGAAATCAGGCCCGACTGCAAGGGGTGAGCGCGGCGAGCTTGCATCACCTTGCCTGGGCACAGGTGCTCGGGCGCCTGTGCGGGCGCAGCAATGTCGTATTCGGCACCGTACTGCTCGGGCGTATGCGCGGCGGCGAGGGGGTTCGCCGGGCCTTGGGGATGTTTATCAATACGTTGCCGCTGCGGGTGGACGTGGGTGAGCAGGATGTGCGCGCCGGGGTCAAGGCGACCCATATACGTTTGACTGCATTGCTCGGCCACGAACACGCCTCGCTGGCGTTGGCCCAGCGTTGCAGCGGTGTATCAGCACCGACGCCACTGTTCAGCGCACTGCTCAACTATCGCCACAGTTCCGCTGAAGCGGCGACCGATCAGGAAGTCACCGATCAGACCGCTCAACTCTGGGAAGGGATTGAGGTGAGGGGCGGCGAAGAACGCACCAACTACCCATTGATTTTATCCCTCGACGATTTTGGCGAAGGATTCAGCCTGAATGTTCAGGCTGTCACCGGTATCGGTGCCCAGCGGGTTTGCGGGTATATGCAGACGGCGCTGGAAAGCCTGGTGCATGCACTGGAGCAGACACCGCAGACGTCGTTGAACAGCTTGCCGATCTTGCCGGCCGACGAGCGTGAGCAGTTGCTGGTGCAGTTCAACGACACCGCGCTGGATTACCCGCAGCAACAGACCATTCACGGACTGTTTGAAGCACAGGTCGAGCGCACGCCAGATGATGTGGCCGTAGTGCATGGCGAACAACGTCTGACCTATCGCGAGCTTAACGAACAGGCCAACCGCCTGGCCCATGCCTTGCGCAAGCAGGGTGTGCAGCCGGATTCGCGGGTCGGGATTTGTGTAGAGCGCGGCGTGGAGATGGTCATCGGCTTGCTGGCGATCCTCAAGGCGGGCGGCGGTTATGTGCCACTCGACCCGGCGTATCCGGTAGAACGAATTGCCTACATGTTGCAGGACAGCGCTCCGGCCGCAGTACTGGCACAAACCGCGACTCAGGGCTTGCTGGCCGACGTTTCAGCGCCTGTCATCAATCTTGATCTGAACGATTGGCAGGACCAATCCGTCCAGAATCCGCAGGTGCCGGGGCTGACTTCAGCGCATCTTGCCTACCTGATCTACACCTCGGGTTCCACCGGCCTGCCGAAAGGCGTGATGATCGAACACCGCAACACCGTTAACTTCCTCAGTTGGGCACACACGGCTTTCGACGGCTCTGCACTCGAAAAAACGCTGTTCTCCACCTCATTGAACTTCGATCTTGCGGTTTATGAGTGCTTCGCACCGCTGACCTCGGGCGGCAGCATCGAAGTCGTCAAAAACGTGCTGGAACTGCAACACGGCGAGCACGATATCGGCCTGATCAACACCGTACCATCGGCGCTCAAGGCCTTGCTGGAAGTCGATGGACTGCCGAAATCGGTCCATACAGTCAACGTCGCCGGTGAAGCGCTGAAACGCAGCCTCGTGGAAAACCTGTTCGAAAAAACCGGCGTGCAGCGCCTGTGCAACCTCTACGGCCCATCCGAAACGACCACCTATTCAAGCTGGGTGGCAATGGATCGTGAAGATGGCTTCGCAGCTCACATCGGCAAGCCGGTCGGCAATACACAGTTTTACCTGCTGGACGAGCAACAGGAGCCTGTGCCACTGGGCGTTGCCGGTGAGATCTACATCGGCGGTACTGGCGTGGCGCGGGGTTATCTGAACCGTGACGACCTGACTGCCGAACGTTTCCTCAAAGACCCGTTCAGCCAAAACCCAGCGGCACGCATGTACCGCACCGGCGACCTGGGTCGCTACCTGCCAGACGGCAATATCGAATACCTGGGCCGTAACGACGATCAGGTGAAGATCCGTGGTTTCCGTATCGAATTGGGCGAGATCGATGCACGCCTGGCCAAACACCCGGCGGTCCATGAAGCGGTAGTCACCGCCCGCGAGGACATTCCAGGCGACAAACGCCTGGTGGCGTATTACACGGTCCAGTCCGCGCAAACGGAACCGAGCATCGAAATCCTGCGCGGTTGGCTGCAGGAACAACTGCCGGCCCACATGATCCCTGCGGCCTACGTGCGTCTCGACGCAATGCCGCTGACCCCGAACGGCAAACTCGACCGCAAGGCCCTGCCAGCGCCGGACAGTGACTCACTGATCAGCCGTGGCTACGAAGCCCCACAAGGTGAAACCGAAACGCAGATCGCTGCTATCTGGAAAGACTTGCTGGGCGTTGAGCAGGTCGGTAGACATGACAACTTCTTCGAGCTGGGCGGACACTCACTGTTGGCAGTCAGCCTCATAGGGCACATGCGTCAGTTGGGCCTGAGCGCCGATGTGCGTGCGCTGTTCGGCCAGCCGACGTTGGCCGCACTGGCTGCTGCGGTCGGTGGTGGCACGGCAGTCATGGTACCGGCCAATCTGATCGCCGGGGATTGCCAACGCATTACGCCTGAGCTGCTGCCGTTGATCAATCTGACCCAGGTGCAGATCGATCAGGTCGTGGCAAGCGTGCCGGGTGGCGTGGCGAATGTGCAGGACATCTACCCGCTGGCACCGTTGCAGGAAGGCATCCTCTATCACCACCTGGCCGCCGAAAGCGGCGATCCCTATGTGTTGCAGACTCAGTTCGCCTTTGATAACCGCGAACGTATGGATGCTTTTGTTCAAGCGTTGCAAACGGTTATAGACCGTCACGATATTCTGCGCACCAGTGTGGTGTGGCAAGGCCTTGAGTCCCCGCTGCAGGTGGTCTGGCGTAAGGCCCAATTGCACCTTGAAGCGCTCGAACTGGATCCTGTGAACGGCGATATCGGCGAGCAACTGCACAGCCGCTTCGACCCGCGTCACTACCGCCTGGACATCGGTCAGGCACCGTTGATGCGCGTGGTCTATGCCGAAGATCCGCCCAACCAGCGGATTTGCGCGATGTTGCTGTTCCACCACATGGCCCTGGACCACACTGCGCTGGAAGTGGTGAAGCACGAAATACAGAACGGCTTGCTCGGCGAGGCCGAAGCCTTGGCAGCGTCGGTGCCCGTGCCGTACCGCAACTATGTGGTTCAGGCACGCCAGGGTGTCAGCCAGGCTGATCACGAAACGTTCTTCCGCGACATGCTGGGCGATATCCTAGAGCCGACCCTACCGTACGGCCTGCTGGATGTGCAGGGCGATGGCAGCCACGTCAAGGAAGCCAGCCTGACGCTGGACCCTCAACTGAATCTGCGCCTGCGGGCTCAGGCCCGGCAGCAAGGCGTCAGCGCCGCCAGCCTGGTGCATCTGGCCTGGGGCCAGGTGCTCGGCACTGTGTCGGGCAAGCGTGACGTGGTGTTCGGTACGGTGTTGATGGGGCGGATGCAGGCCGGTGAGGGCGCCGAACGCGCCTTGGGCATGTTCATCAACACTTTGCCGCTGCGGGTTTCGGTAGGTGAGCAGGGCGTGCGTGACGAGGTCAAGGCGACCCATAAGCGCGTGACCGCGTTACTCGGTCACGAACATGCATCCCTTGCCTTGGCCCAGCGTTGCAGCGGCGTTGCCGCACCGACGCCGCTTTTCAGCGCCTTGCTCAACTACCGCCACAGTGCAGCTGCCAGCGTTTCCGAACAGGCGATCCAGGCCTGGCAAGGTATTCATGTTCTGAGCAGTGAAGAACGTGCCAATTATCCACTGAGCTTGAGCGTCGATGACTTTGGCGATGCTTTCAGCCTGAATGCACAGGCGGTGGCGGGTATCGATGCGCGGCGCATCTGCGATTACATGCAGACCGCCTTGAGTCATCTGGTCGAGGCCCTTGAATCCGCCCCGGATTCAGCCGTGTGCGACCTGCCGGTAGTGCCGGAAGCCGAGCGGCAGCAACTGCTGCTGGCATTCAACGACACCGCGCAGGACTACCCGCGGCAGCAGACCGTGCACGCCATGATTGAAGCCCGGGCAGTCAGCGCACCCGAAAGTGTCGCGGCTCAGGTGGGCGAGCATTGCCTGCACTACGGCGAGATGAACCATCGCGCCAACGCCCTGGCCCATCACCTGATCAGTCTCGGCGTAGGTGTCGATGATCGCGTGGCGGTCATGGCCCGTCGCGGGCTGGACACGCTGGTGGCCATGCTCGCCGTCCTCAAGGCAGGCGCAGGCTATGTCCCGGTCGATCCGTCACACCCTGACGAACGCATTGCCTATCTGCTGGCCGACAGCGCACCCAAAGTGCTGCTGACCCAGCAGACTCTGATGAGCCGTGTGCCGGAAGCATCTGCACCCGTCATCGCTTTCGACCGCCCTGAATGGCCGCAACGCCTGGACAATCCGCAGGTGGCAGGGCTCAACCCCACGCATCTGGCCTACGTGATCTACACCTCCGGCTCCACTGGCCAGCCAAAAGGCGTGATGGTCGAGCACCGCACCCTCGGCAACCTGATCGACTGGCATTGCCAGGCCTTCGATCTCCAGGCTGGTAGTCATACCGCCAGCGTCGCAGGCTTCGGCTTCGACGCCATGGCCTGGGAAGTCTGGCCGGCGCTGTGTGTCGGGGCGACCCTGCACCTGCCGCCTGCGGACGTGGGTAATGAACAGCTTGATGCACTGCTCGACTGGTGGATCGCTCAACCGCTGCAGGTGGCTTTCCTGCCAACGCCGGTCGCCGAATATGCCTTCAGCCGCGACCTGTCTCACCCCACCTTGCGTACGCTCTTGATTGGTGGCGACCGTCTGCGCCAGTTCCAGCGCGATCCGGGCTTCACCGTCATCAACAACTACGGCCCGACCGAGGCCACGGTGGTCGCCACGTCGGGGCGTTTGCTGCCCGACGGCAGACTCGACATCGGCACACCGATTGCCAATACCCGCGTGTATCTGCTCGATGAGCATCAACAACTGGTGCCGCTGGGTGTGGCGGGCGAGCTGTACGTCGCCGGAGAAGGCGTGGCGAGGGGGTATCTGAACCAACCGGAGATGACCGCCGAGCGCTTTCTGCGTGATCCGTTCCACGCCAACGCCCGGATGTACCGCACCGGCGACCTGGCACGCTGGAACGCCGATGGCACTCTCGACTACCTGGGGCGTAACGATGATCAGGTGAAAATCCGCGGCTTACGCGTTGAGCTGGGTGAAATCGAAGCACGCCTGGCCGAACACGCCGATGTTCGTGAAGCCGTGGTGCTGTGCCGCCAGGATGTTCCTGGTGACAAGCGTATGGTGGCGTATGTCACGACGCAGCAGCCTGAAACGGTGCTCGACATCGAACACCTGCGCAGCCATCTGCAAGGCACATTGCCGGACTACATGGTGCCGGCAGCCTACGTGCAGCTCGATGCGCTGCCGCTGACCGCCAACGGCAAGCTCGACCGCAAGGCCCTGCCAATGCCGGATGCGCAATCGCTGATCAGTCGTGGCTATGAAGCACCACAGGGCGAGGTTGAGATCCAACTGGCATCGATCTGGGCTGATGTACTCACGGTCGAACAGGTCGGTCGCCATGACCACTTCTTCGAACTGGGCGGCCACTCGCTGCTGGCAGTGAAATTGATCGAGCGCATGCGTCAGGTCGGCCTGAGTGCCGATGTGCGCGTACTGTTCAGCCAGCCTACGCTGGCGGCACTGGCGACAGCGGTCGGCGGTGGCACGGAAGTCGTGGTGCCGGCCAATCTGATTCCGGAACGCTGCGAACACATCACCCCGGACCTGCTGCCGCTGATCAGCCTGACTCAGGCGCAGATCGACTGCGTGGTAAAGCATGTGCCCGGCGGTGCTACTAACGTGCAGGACATTTACCCGCTGGCGCCTTTGCAGGCAGGTATTCTTTATCACCACATCAGTGCCGAGCAGGGCGATCCATACACCCTGAAAGCCCTGTTCAGTCTGCGCGACCGCGCACGACTGGACGATTTCAGCCACGCCTTGCAAGCGGTTATCAATCGTCACGATATCCTGCGTACCGCTGTACTGTGGGAAGGTCTCGACGAACCGGTGCAAGTGGTGCTGCGCCAAGCTGAAATGCACGTCACCGAGTTGTGCCTCGATCCGGTAAACGGCCCGATTGATGAACAGTTGCACGAGCGCTTCGATCCCCGGCATTACCGCCTCGATGTGCGTCAAGCGCCCTTGATGCAGATTGTCTTTACCCATGACCCGCTCAACGATCGCTGGCTGGCGATGCTGCTGTTCCATCACTTGGTCAATGACGCAACCTCGCTGTACGTGGTGCTGCATGAAATGCAGGCGCACTTGCTAGGTCAGGGTGCTTCTCTGGGTCAGAGCGTGCCGTATCGCAACTACGTGGCCCAGGCCCGGCTGGGTGTCAGCGATGCGCAGCATGAAGCTTTCTTCCGTGAAATGCTCGGTGATATCGACGAGCCAACGCTACCGTTCGGTTTGCAGGATGTGCAGGACGGCTGCGGTGACATCGAAGAGGCGAGCGTGATCCTGCCCGCTGAACTGAACCTGCGTTTGCGGGCTCAGGCTCGACAGGCAGGCGTCAGCGCGGCGAGCCTGATGCATCTGGCCTGGGCACGGGTGCTCGGCAGCGTCTCGGCCCGTGAACAGGTGGTGTTCGGCACGGTACTGCTGGGCCGTATGCAGGCCGGCGAGGGTGCAGACCACTCGTTGGGCATGTTTATCAACACCTTGCCACTGCGCGTCGATATCGGCGCGACGACGGTGGTCGAGGGATTGAAAGCGACCCACGGGCAACTAACGGCTTTGCTGGGCCACGAACACGCGCCACTGGTACTCGCCCAACGCTGTAGCGGCGTGGATGCCCCGGCGCCACTGTTCAGTGCGTTGCTCAACTATCGACACAGTGTCGTGAGCGACGTTTCAGCGGAAACCGCCACTGCCTGGGAGGGGATCGAGTCCTTCGGTGCCAAAGACCATACCAACTACCCGTTGACCCTGAATATCGATGACGTAGGCAACGGTTTCAACCTGACGGTACTGGTCAGCAGCACCGTCGGTGCCAAACGCGTCTGTGGCTACATGCAGACCGTGCTGGAGCATCTGTCGAATGCCCTGGAGCAATCACCGTCCTCGACCCTCGACAGCCTGCCGATCCTGCCCGCTGCCGAACGTGAGCAGTTGCTGGTGAGGTTCAACGACAGCGCGCTGGACTATCCGCAGCAACAGACCGTGCATAGCCTGTTTGAAGCTCAGGTGCGGGCGTGCCCCGAGGCTTGTGCGGCAATCCACGACGGCGTTGCAGTGAGTTATGCCGAACTCAACATTCGGGCCAACCGTCTGGCGCGGCATCTGCTCGGTCTTGGCGTACAGCCGGGTGACAGCGTGGCGATTTTGCTGGAGCGCAGCCATGACCTGCTCGCCAGTCAACTGGCAGTGCTCAAGTGCGCGGCGGTGTATGTGCCGCTGGACGTCAATGCACCGGTCGAACGTCAGGCGTTCATGATCGAGGACAGCCAGGCGAGTGTACTGCTCACTCACAGCCAAGTGTCGCTGGAAACCGCTGCCCAGCGTATCGATCTCGACGGTTTGACCCTGAACGATCTGAAAGACACTGATCTGGCGTTGCCGCAGTCAAGCGAAAGTGTTGCCTACATCATGTACACCTCTGGTTCGACGGGTGTTCCGAAAGGTGTGCTGGTGCCGCATCGGGCCATAAGCCGTCTGGTGATCAACAACGGTTATGCCGATTTCAACGCTCAGGACCGCGTGGCGTTCGCTTCCAACCCTGCATTTGACGCCAGCACGCTGGATGTCTGGGCACCGTTGCTCAACGGCGGCTGCGTGGTGGTGATCGGGCAGAACGACTTGCTGTCCCCATTGAATTTCCAGCGTCTGCTGCTGGAGCAATCGGTAACCGTGCTGTGGATGACCGCCGGTTTATTCCATCAATACGCTTCGGGGCTGGGCGAGGCCTTTTCGCGCCTGCGCTACCTGATTGTCGGCGGCGACGTGCTGGACCCGGCCGTTATCGGCCGGGTGTTGGCGAATAATCCGCCACAGCATCTGCTCAACGGTTATGGCCCGACCGAGGCGACGACCTTTTCCGCGACCTACGAGATTGTTTCGGTCGGCAATGGCCCTATTCCTATTGGCAAACCCGTAGGCAACAGCCGCCTGTATGTGCTCGATAGCCAAGGCCAACCCGTGCCGTTGGGCGTGCCCGGCGAGCTGTATATCGGCGGGCAAGGCGTTGCCAAGGGCTATTTGAACCGTGATGAACTGAGCACCACGCAGTTTGTCGTCGATCCGTTCAATCCGTCGGAAAACGCACTGATGTACCGCACCGGCGATTTGGTTCGCTGGCGCGCCGACGGCAACCTGGAGTATCTCGGCCGCAATGACGAGCAGGTGAAGATTCGTGGTTTCCGCGTTGAACTGGGTGAAATCGAAGCGCGCCTGGCCGAACACTCCGCTGTTCGCGAAGCCGTAGTGCTGTGCCGTCAGGATGTGCCTGGCGACAAGCGTCTGATGGCTTATTTCACCGCACAGCAGCCTGTCGACATCGAACACCTGCGCAACCATCTGCAAGGCACGTTGCCGGACTACATGGTGCCGGCAGCCTACGTGCAGCTTGACGCTCTGCCGCTGACCGCCAACGGCAAGCTTGACCGCAAGGCGCTGCCAGTGCCGGATGCGCAAGCGCTGATCAGCCGTGGTTATGAAGCACCGCAAGGCGAAGTCGAGACCCTGCTGGCAGCGATCTGGGCGGATGTACTGACGGTCGAACAGGTCGGTCGTCATGATCACTTCTTCGAACTGGGCGGCCATTCGCTGCTGGCAGTGATGCTCATCGAACGCATGCGTCAGGTCGGCCTGAGTACCGACGTACGTGCGCTGTTCAACCAGCCGACCCTTGCCGCACTCGCTGCGGCGGTGGGCGGGTACACCGACGTGCAAGTGCCGGATAACCTGATCGTGCCGGACTGCGAGCGTATTACCCCGGACATGCTGCCGCTGGCTGACCTCGATCAGGCAGGGATTGATCGGGTCGTCGCCAGCGTGCCGGGCGGCCTGGCCAGCATTCAGGACATCTATGCCCTGGCCCCCTTGCAGGAAGGCATTCTCTATCACCATCTGGCTGCGGATGAAGGTGATCCCTACATCTTGCAGATGCTCTTCACGTTCGATGATCGCGAGTGCCTGGCCGGTTTCGCCGCGGCCTTGCAGAGCGTGGTCGAACGCCACGACATCCTGCGCACCAGCGTGGTCTGGGAGGGGCTTGAGCAGCCGGTACAGGTGGTATGGCGCAACGCGAAACTGAGCCTGGAAGAGGTGGCCATCGATCCTCTCGACGGTGACGTGCTGACACGACTGCGCGAGCGTTTTGACCCGCGTCACTATCGCCTGGACATCGGCCAGGCACCGCTGATGCGCATCGCCTATGCCGAGGACACCCCCCACCAGCGTCTGGTCGGCATGTTGTTGTTCCACCATCTGGCGCTGGATCACACTTCGCTGGAAGTGGTGGTGGAGGAAATGCAGGCCAGCCTGCAGGGTCAGATCGAGCAGTTGCCGGCCCCGGTGCCTTATCGCAACCATGTGGCACAGGCGCGTCTGGGTATCAGCCAGGCTGAACACGAAGCGTTTTTCCGCGACATGCTCGGCGACATCGACGAACCGACTCTGGCTTACGGCATACAGGACGTGCAGGGCGATGGCAGTGGCATCGAGGAAGTGAATCAGTTACTAGACAGCCAGCTGAGCAGCCGTATACGCAGCATTGCGCGGCAGTTGGGGGTCAGCGCTGCAAGCCTGGCCCACCTGGCATGGGCTCAGGTGGCTGGTCGGGTCTCGGGGCGCGAAGAAGTCGTGTTCGGCACCGTACTGATGGGCAGGATGCAGGGCGGCAACGGTGCCGACCGGGCGCTGGGCATGTTCATCAACACCTTGCCGCTGCGCATCAGCGTCGGCAGCCAGAGCGCTCTGGCGGCGGTCAAGGTCACTCACCAACGCCTCTCGGCACTGCTGGGGCATGAGCATGCTTCGCTGTTGCTGGCCCAGCGCTGCAGCGGCGTGCCGAGTTCGCTGCCGCTGTTCAGCACCTTGCTCAACTACCGCCACAGCAACAACGGTGCGGCATCGACCGACACATTGTCAGCCTGGCAGGGCATTCAGACCCTGAGCATGGAGGAACGCACCAACTATCCGTTGTGCCTGAACGTCGATGACCTGGGCGATGACTTCGTGCTCACCATTCAGGCCGTCAAACAAATCAGTGCAACGCGCATCGGCGAGTACATGCAGGTTGCATTGCGCAGCCTCGTGGAAGCGCTGGAACACACCCCGCAAGCAGCGCTGAACAGCCTGCCGATGCTGCCGGACGATGAGCGCGAGCTGTTGCTGACGGGTTTCAATGATACTGCCCATCCTTATCCTCGCGATGTGTTGATTCACCAACTGTTCGAACAACAGGCCGCCCAGCGTCCGGGTGCTTGCGCCGTACGCGGCGACAGCGGACCGCTGCTCACTTACGCCGAACTCAACCAACAGGCCAACCAGCTCGCCCATCGCCTGATCGAACTGGGCGTGGAGCCGGATACGCGAGTTGCGGTCAGCCTGCGTCGCGGACCGGAAATGGTCGTGGCGCTGTTGGGTATTCTCAAGGCCGGTGGCGCCTACGTGCCGATCGATCCGGACCTGCCGAGCGCGCGTCAGGCCTATATGCTTGAGGACAGCTCGCCGCAGGCAGTGCTGACCACTCAGGATCTGCACGACAACCTGCCGGCCCTGGACCTTCCGGTGCTGGTGCTCGATGACCGCGATGACCTCGCGCAATTGACCAGGCAGCCGAGCGTTAATCCGGATGCCAAGGCCCTGGGTTTGCAGCCAAACCACCTGGCCTATGTGCTGTACACCTCCGGCTCCACCGGCACGCCCAAAGGCGTGATGAACGAACACCTGGGTGTGGTCAACCGCCTGCTCTGGGCGCGCGACGCCTATCACGTGGACAGCAACGATCGGGTACTGCAAAAGACCCCGTTCGGCTTCGACGTGTCGGTCTGGGAGTTTTTCCTGCCGCTGCTGGCCGGTGCCGAACTGGTCATGGCCCGTCCCGGTGGCCATCAGGACCCTGACTATCTGGCGCAGGTCATGAGTGACGCGGGCATTACCCTGCTGCACTTTGTGCCTTCAATGCTCGATGTGTTTCTGGAACACCGTTCAACCCGCGACTTCCCACAACTGCGCCGCGTACTGTGCAGCGGCGAGGCCTTGCCCCGCGCGTTGCAGCGCCGCTTCGAGCAACACCTCAAGGGCGTTGAACTGCACAACCTCTATGGCCCGACCGAAGCGGCCATCGACGTTACTGCCTGGGAATGCCGCCCGACGGATCCTGGCGAAAGCGTGCCTATTGGCCGTCCGATTGCCAACATTCAGATGCACGTACTGGATGCCCTGGGCCAGTTGCAACCGCTGGGCGTGGCCGGTGAGCTGCACATTGGCGGAATTGGCGTGGCACGGGGTTACCTGAACCAGCCGCAGCTGAGTGCCGAGCGTTTCATCGCCGACCCGTTTTCCAGCGATCCGCAGGCCCGCCTGTACAAAACCGGCGACGTGGGTCGCTGGCTGGCCAATGGTGCGCTGGAATACCTGGGCCGTAATGACTTCCAGGTGAAGATCCGCGGCTTGCGTATCGAGATCGGTGAAATCGAGGCCGCTCTGGCCAAACACCCGGCGGTTCATGAAGCGGTGGTCACCGCTCGCGAAGACATACCCGGTGACAAACGTCTGGTGGCTTACTACACGCAGTCTGCCGAGCACACTGCTGTCGATATCGAAACCCTGCGCGGTCACCTGCAGCAGCAGTTGCCTGAATACATGGTTCCGGCCATTTACGTACTGCTCGATACCATGCCACTGACGCCGAACGGCAAGCTGGATCGCAAGGCGCTGCCAGCACCGGACGGTGATGCGCTGATCAGCCGTGGCTACGAGGCGCCCGAAAGCGATACCGAGATGGCCATTGCGCATATCTGGCAAGACCTGCTGCAACTGGAGCAGGTCGGCAGGCATGACCACTTCTTCGAACTGGGTGGCCACTCTCTGCTGGCCGTGAAACTGATCGAGCGCATGCGCCAGATCGATCTGATTGCCGATGTACGCGTGCTGTTCAGCCAGCCGACCCTGTCTGCCCTGGCGGCGGCGGTGGGCGGCAAGGGGGCCGTCGAGGTGCCCGCCAACCTTATTCCCACCGACTGCGAGCGCATCACTCCAGACATGCTGCCGCTGGCATCGCTGAGCCAGGACGACATCGACCGCGTGGCGTCCAGCGTGCCCGGCGGCATGGCCAACGTGCAGGACATCTATGCCCTGGCGCCGCTGCAGGAGGGGATTTTGTATCACCACCTTGCAGCGGTCGAGGGTGACCCGTACCTGCAATACGCACTATTTTCCTTCGACAATAACCAGCGTCTGCACAGTTTCGCCCAGGCACTGCAAGCTGTAATCGCGCGGCACGATATCCTCCGCACCGCCGTGCTTTGGGAGCGTCTCGAGGCTCCGGTGCAAGTGGTCTGGCGTGAAGCGCCTCTGATGCTTGATGAGCTGGTAATAGACCCGGCCGATGGCGAGGTCACCGAACAGTTGCTCAAGCGTCTCGACCCGCGTCACACGCGCCTGGACATCCGTCAGGCGCCGATGCTGCGCATCGGTTATGCCCACGACGCGGTAAATAATCGCTGGCTGGGCATGCTGTTGTTCCACCACCTGGTTGACGACGCCACGTCGCTGCGCATTCTCACCAGCGAAATCGAGGCGCACATGCTCGGCCAGCAAGCCTCGCTGCCGCCGTCCGTGCCTTATCGCAATTACGTGGCCCAGGCCAGACTCGGTGTAAGCCGCGAGGAACATGAGGCGTTTTTCCGTGACATGCTCGGTGACATCGACGAGCCCACGCTGCCATTCGGCGTGCAGGACGTGCAGGGCAACGGGCGGGGTATCGAGGAAGCATGCCAGCGGGTCGATATCGACCTGAGTCAGCGCTTGCGGGCGCAGGCTCGTCAACTCGGGGTCAGCTCCGCCAGCCTGTATCACCTGGCCTGGGCCCGTGTATTGGGCGCGGTGTCAGGCAAAGACGATGTGGTATTCGGCACCGTGTTGCTCGGTCGTTTGCAGGGCGGTGTCGGCTCCGACAGGGCGTTGGGAATGTTCATCAACACCTTGCCGCTGCGCGTCACGCTGGGTGAGCAGGGCGTGCGCAGTGGCCTGAAAACCACTCACGCACGGCTCAGTGGCTTGGTCGCCCATGAGCACGCCTCACTGGTACTGGCCCAGCGCTGCAGCGGGGTGCCAGCGTCAACGCCGCTGTTCAGTGCCTTGCTTAACTACCGGCATGTCGACGCAGAGGTCAATCAGCAGGCTTTCGACGCCTGGCAGGGCATTGAACATCTGCACAGTGAAGAACGCACCAACTATCCGTTGACCCTTTCGGTCAACGATGAAGGGGTGGGCTTCAGCCTCACGGTCCAAACCATCGCCAGTATCGATGCGCAACGGGTCTGCGCGTATATGCAGACGGCGCTGGAGAGCATGGTCAGCACACTGGAGCAGTCCAGCGAGATGCCTCTGGCAGGTTTGTCGGTTGTGCCGGCAGCAGAGCGTGAGCAACTGGTGTTCGGGCTCAACGCTACCGAGCTGGATTACCCGCAGCAGCAGACCATTCATGGCCTGTTCGAAGCGCAGGTCGAGCGCTCGCCGCAGGCTTTGGCGGTGGTGCATGGCGAACTGCGCCTGACGTATGGCGAGCTCAACGACCAGGCCAACCGCCTGGCCCATGCCTTGCGTAAACAGGGCGTTCAGCCGGATTCCCGCGTGGGGATCTGCGTAGAACGCGGGGCAGAAATGATCGTCGGCTTGTTGGCGATCCTCAAGGCGGGCGGTGGCTATGTGCCGCTGGACCCGGCTTATCCGGCCGAACGAATTACTTACATATTGCAGGACAGTGAGCCAGCGGCGGTGTTGGTCAAGGCAGCCACTCGGCATTTGCTGGCAGGCGTTTCGGTGCAGACCATCGACCTTGATGATCAGAGCGCCTGGCAACACGAATCCATACAGAACCCGGAAATCGAGGGCCTGACCTCGGCACATCTGGCGTACCTGATCTACACCTCGGGTTCTACCGGTATGCCGAAAGGCGTGATGATCGAACACCGCAACACCGTTAACTTCCTGACCTGGGCGCACACGGCTTTCGACGGCTCTGCACTGGAAAAAACGCTGTTCTCCACCTCGCTGAACTTCGACCTCGCGGTCTACGAGTGCTTTGCGCCGCTGACATCGGGTGGCAGCATCAACGTGGTGAAAAACGTTCTTGAACTGCAACACGGCGAACACGATATCGGCCTGATCAACACCGTGCCGTCAGCGCTGAAAGCGCTGCTGGAAATCAACGGGTTGCCAGGATCGGTTCACACCGTCAACGTCGCTGGCGAAGCGCTCAAGCGCAGTCTGGTCGAATCACTGTTCGAGACAACCGGCGTGCAGCGCCTTTGCAACCTGTACGGGCCGTCCGAAACCACCACTTACTCAAGCTGGGTGGCGATGGACCGCGAAGACGGCTTCGCTCCGCATATCGGCAGGCCGGTGGGCAACACCCGGTTCTATCTGCTGGACGAGCAGCAACAGCTCGTTCCGCGAGGTATGCCGGGTGAAATCTACATCGGCGGGGCAGGTGTGGCCCGTGGTTATCTGAACCGCGATGATCTGACCGCAGAACGTTTCCTGAAAGACCCGTTCAGCCAGCAGCCCGCGGCACGCATGTACCGCACGGGTGACCTTGGCCGTTATCTGCCGGATGGCAATATCGAATACCTGGGTCGTAACGATGATCAGGTGAAAATCCGTGGTTTCCGTATCGAACTGGGCGAGATCGAAACGTGTCTGGCCAAGCACCCAGGGGTACAGGAAACGGTGGTTGTCGCCCGTGAGGACGTACCAGGCGAAACCCGTCTGGTGGCGTATTTCACAGCGTCCGACCCTGCACGGCTACCGGAAAGCAGCGATCTGCGCACGTACCTGCAAGGGCTGCTGCCGGACTACATGCTCCCGGCAGCTTATATGCCGCTTGACGCGTGGCCGCTGACGCCGAACGGCAAGCTCGACCGCAAGGCCCTGCCGGCACCGGACAGCAGCGCACTTGTCTCGCGCGCTTACGAAGCCCCGGTGGGTGACGTCGAGATCAAACTGGCAGCGCTTTGGGCGGACCTGCTTAATGTCGAAAAGGTCGGACGTCATGACCATTTCTTCGAACTGGGCGGGCATTCTTTGTTGGCGGTGAGCCTGATTGAGCGCATGCGTCAGGCGGACCTCGAAGCTGACGTTAGAGTGCTGTTCGGTCATCCGACGCTTATTCAGGTGGCGGCGTCAGTGGGCAAGGTCAAGCGGCTGGAGGTGCCGGAGACGAAAATTCCGACGTTCAAGCGCAAACGCCGTATCTGAAGCCACGGCAACCACCCGACCGGTTTGCAAACGGTCGAGTGGTTGCCTTCCACCCTGAAGCCCTTCGCAACGCTTTCCCAACGTTTTCCCAACATCCCCCCTGCTTGTTCAGCCAAGCGCTCGCACATCGCTGCGTTGACGTCACCCTCAAGTCTTGTCCCAGCTTCCCACGACAGACAGTCGCCTGTGGATGCTCTAATTTTTGCGGCGTGTGGGAAGCACGGCGAATGGGAAGTTTCGTGTGTGTCATAGGATCGCAGCCCTTTATTGCTGCGGCTCCAATCATACCTGCGCCCGGATCCCGTTCTGTCTTCGAGTTTCGAAGCCCCTCCGTATTTATCGTGCGAAACACTGTTTGCGACACCGTGCCCCGGAGTCGTCAACCCTCTCCGAAATGAAAAACAGCAGGTTATTCGATGCACTTCAGCGAATTGATGGCAGTTCTTTCCACGCACCCGATCCGTCTTCAACAGGAAGAAGATGATCTGGTGATTCTCGGAGACGACGAGGGGCTGGACAGTGCCACTCTTGAAAGCCTGAGCGTGCACAAGGCAGAACTGCTGACGCTGGTAGCTCGAATGGGCGGTGACTGGCTCAGTCCGGCGTTTCGCATTACCACGGACATGCTGCCGCTGGCCAATCTGAGCCAAGAGGCGATTGACAGAATCGTCGATGCGATACCGGGCGGGGCTGGCAATGTGCAGGACATCTATCCGCTGGCGCCTCTGCAGGAAGGGATTCTCTATCATCACCTGGCGGCCGGGCAGGGCGACCCGTATGTATTGCGGGCGTTGTTCGGGGCCGAGAGCCGCGAACGTCTCGACGACTTCGCCCAGGCACTGCAGGCGGTGATCGAACGCCATGACATCCTGCGCACGGCGATGGTTTGGGAAGGCCTAGACGAACCGGTGCAAGTGGTGTTGCGCGATGCGGCGCTGGCCGTGGATGAACTGACGCTGGACGTGGCTGACGGCGACATCGAAACCCAGTTGCACGAACGCTATGATTCCCGGCAGTTCCGCCTCGATTTACGCCAGGCCCCGTTGATGCGCATGGTCTGTGCTGAAGATCCGGCCAACGCTCGCTGGGTCGCTATCCTGCTGTTCCACCACATTGCCATTGACCACGCCGCGCTTGAGCTGGTGAAACACGAGATGCAGGCCTTTCTGCTCGGCGAAGGCCATGCCTTGCCCGAAGCAGTGCCGTATCGCAACTACGTGGCACAGGTTCGGCTGGGTGTCGGGGCTGATGCTCATGAAGGTTTTTTCCGCGAGATGCTGGCCGACATCGACGAGCCGACGCTGCCGTTCGGCGTGGTCGAAACGCTGGGCAGCGAGCAACTGATCGAAGATGTGCACCTGCCCGTCGATGAAGCGTTGAGCGCGCGCCTGCGCACACAGGCCCGGCAGCTTGGGGTCAGTGCCGCGAGCCTGCATCACCTCGCCTGGGCGCGGGTGGTGGGTGCACTGTCGGGCAAATCGGATGTGGTTTTCGGCACAGTGCTGATGGGCCGGATGCAGGGCGGCGACGGTGCCGATCGGGCACTGGGCATGTTCATCAACACCTTGCCGTTGCGGGTCAAGCTGGAAGGGCACGCGGTGCGTGAAGGGGTCAGAACCACCCACGCTCGACTGACTGCCTTGCTCGGTCATGAACATGCGTCCCTGGCCCAGGCCCAGCGTTGCAGCGGCGTGGCCGCATCGGCGCCGTTGTTCAATTCGCTGCTCAATTACCGTCACAGTGCCAGCGAATCGGTGGCTTCGGCCGAAGCGCTCCAGGCCTGGAATGGCTTGCAGAGCCTGGGCAGCGAGGAGCAGAGCACTTACCCGATCACTCTGTCGGTGGACGACCTGGGCCAGCGCTTCAGCCTGACGGTTCAGGCCCTGGCGCAGATCGGTGCACAGCGCATCGGCGAGTATATGTTGACGGCACTCGGCGCGCTGGTAGAGGCGCTGGAGCAGCAGCCGCAAACCCCTTTGCAGCGTCTGCAAGTCCTCTCTTCAGCCGAACGCCAGCAAGTGCTGCATGACTTCAATGACACGGCACGCGACTACCCACGCAACAGCAGCCTGCAGGAACTTTTCGAACAGCAAGTGGCGGCGCAGCCTGATGCACTTGCTGCTGTACAGAATGACCAGTGCCTGACCTACCGGGAATTGAACGGTCGCGCCAACGCGCTGGCTCGTCACCTGGTCGACCTCGGCGTGCAACCGGGCGAGCGGGTGGCATTGCTGCTGGAGCGTTCCCTCGATCTGCTGGCCGGTCAGTTGGCGATTATCAAATGCGGGGCGGCATACGTGCCGCTGGACATCAACGCTCCCGCCGAGCGTCAGGCATTCATGCTGCAAGACTGCGGCGCGCGGCAGGTGTTGACGCTGGCTCGCCACGACCTGCCTGAAGGCATCCAGCGGATTGACCTCGACCTGCTGCAACTGCCAAGCGATGCGCACAACCCGGCATCATCAGCGTCCGCCGAATCGGTGGCCTACATCATGTACACCTCCGGTTCCACCGGTATGCCCAAAGGCGTATTGGTGCCGCACCGTGCTGTCAGCCGCCTCGTCATCAACAACGGTTACGCTGACTTCAATGCACAGGATCGTGTGGCGTTCGCCTCAAACCCGGCGTTCGACGCCAGCACCCTGGATGTCTGGGCGCCACTGCTCAATGGCGGCTGCGTGGTTGTGGTGGAGCAGTCGGTGTTGCTGTCTCTGGACGAGCTCCGCGCGCTGCTGTTGTCCCAGTCGGTCAGCGTGCTGTGGATGACCGCGGGCCTGTTCCATCAGTATGCCGACGGCCTGATGGAGGCCTTCGCGAAATTGCGCTACCTGATCGTCGGTGGTGATGTGCTGGACCCGGCGGTGATCGCCCGGGTATTGAAACAAGGCGCTCCGCGACACTTGCTCAACGGCTACGGCCCGACCGAAGCGACGACCTTTTCCACGACCCATGAGATCACCTCGGTCGGCACCGGCGGTATTCCTGTCGGTCGCCCGATTGGCAACAGCCAGGTTTATGTGCTCGATACCCTGCGCCAACCGGTGGCCGTGGGCGTGGGCGGGGAGCTGTATATCGGCGGGCAGGGCGTGGCCAAGGGTTACCTGAACCGTCCTGAGCTGAACGCCACACAGTTTGTCGACAATCCTTTCAGCGACGACGCTGGAGCCCTGTTGTACCGCACGGGTGACCTCGGCCGCTGGAACGCAGACGGGGTTATCGAGTATCTGGGCCGTAACGATGACCAGGTGAAAATCCGTGGTTTCCGTATCGAACTGGGTGAAATCGAAGCATGTCTGGTCGAATGCTCTGGCGTCAGGGAGGCCGTGGTGTTGGCCCGCCAGGACGAACCTGGGCAAAAGCGCCTGGTGGCATACGTGGTCGGCGAAGACAACAGCGCCTTGTCAGCGGTCGAACTGCGCCGCGAACTGGCGGCTTCTCTGGCCGAATACATGGTGCCAAGCGCCTTTATGGTGCTGGATTCTTTCCCGCTGACCGCCAACGGCAAGCTGGATCGCCGGGCCTTGCCGGCACCGGACGCTGACGCCTATGCCAGCCGTGAATTCGAGGCACCCGAGGGGGAAGTGGAAATCACCTTGGCGCGCTTGTGGTCCGAATTGCTCAACGTTGAACGCGTCGGCCGCCACGATCACTTCTTTGAGCTCGGCGGGCATTCGCTACTGGCCGTCAGCCTGATCGAACGCATGCGTCAGGCGGGCCTGAGCGCCGATGTACGCGTGCTGTTCAGCCAGCCCACGCTGGCCGCACTGGCCGCAGCCGTCGGCGCAGGCCATGACATCAAGGTACCGGCCAACCTGATAGACAAAGGCTGCGAGCGCATCACCCCGGAGCTGTTGCCACTGGCGAATCTGACCCAGGTGCAGATCGACCAGGTGGTCGCTACCGTACCCGGCGGCGTGGCAAATGTTCAGGATATCTACGCGCTGGCACCGTTGCAGGAAGGCATTCTCTATCACCACATGGCAGCCGAGCAGGGCGACCCCTATGTGCTGCAGAGCCAGTTTGCCTTTGATGACCGCGAGCGCCTGGACGCCTTCGTTCAAGCCTTGCAGATGGTTATCGACCGGCATGACATTCTGCGTACCGGTGTGGTCTGGGACGGTCTGGACTCACCCGTGCAGGTGGTCTGGCGTGAAGCGAAATTGCACCTTGAGGGGCTTGAACTTGACCCGGCTGACGGTGAGATTGGCGCGCAACTGCATAGCCGCTTCGATCCGCGTCACTACTGCCTCGATATGACTCAAGCGCCACTGATGCGCTTGGTCCATGCCGAGGACCCGCTCAACCAGCGAATTATCGCGATGCTGCTGTTCCACCATATGGCCCTGGACCATATGGCCATGGAAGTGGTGCAGCATGAAATGCAGGCCTGGCTGTTGGGCGAGGCAGAATCCTTGTCGGCGCCGGTGCCCTATCGCAATTACCTGGCTCAGGCGCGTCTGGGGGTCAGCCAGGCGGATCATGAAGTGTTTTTCCGCGACATGCTGGGCGATATCGACGAACCGACGCTGCCTTTCGGCCTGCAGGATGTGCAGGGCGATGGCCGTGATATCGAAGAAGCCGCTCTTGTCGTGGACAGCCAGTTGAACCTGCGACTGCGTGCTCAGGCCCGACAACAGGGTGTGAGTGCCGCGAGTCTGGTGCATCTGGCGTGGGCACAGGTGCTGGGCAAGGTTTCCGATCGTCGCGATGTGGTGTTCGGTACTGTACTGCTGGGCCGTATGCAGGCCGGCGAGGGCGCTGACAGGGCGCTGGGAATGTTCATCAATACCTTGCCGCTGCGGGTCGCCGTAGGCGGGCAAGGGGTACGCGCCGGGGTCAAGGCAACACACGCGCAACTTACCGCGTTGCTCGCTCACGAACATGCCTCACTGGCGTTGGCCCAGCGGTGCAGCGGTGTAGCCGCACCAACGCCACTGTTCAGCGCACTGCTCAATTACCGCCACAGCGCGGTGGGCAGCGCTGCAGAACAAACTGCCAAGGCCTGGCAGGGTATTCAAGCCCTGAACAGTGAAGAACGCACCAACTATCCATTGACCTTGAACGTCGATGACCTTGGTGACGGCTTCAAACTGACCGCGCTGGCGGCGAGCACGGTCGGTGCGCAGCGTGTGTGTGGCTACATGCACACGGCGCTGGAACAACTGGTGGACGCGCTTGAGTTAATGCCACAAGCGTCGTTGCAAAGTCTGTCGATTCTGCCAGCTGTCGAGCGTGATCATTTGCTGGTGGATTTCAATGACACCGCGCTGGATTACCCGCAGCAGCAGACCATTCACGGGCTGTTTGAAGCACAGGTCGAGCTTACGCCGCAGGCTCTTGCGGTCGTCCACGGCGAACAGCGCCTGACGTATCGCGAGCTTAACGAGCAGGCCAACCGCCTGGCCCATGCCTTGCGCAAGCAGGGCGTTCAGCCGGATTCGCGGGTAGGCATTTGTGTAGAACGCGGCGTGGAGATGGTCATCGGCTTGTTGGCGATCCTCAAGGCGGGCGGCGGTTACGTGCCACTCGACCCGGCTTATCCAGCGGAACGTATCGCTTACATGTTGCAGGACAGCGCTCCGGCCGCAGTGCTGGCGCAAACCGCGACTCAGGGCTTGCTGGCCGACGCTTCAGTACCTGTCATCAATCTTGATCTGAGCGATTGGCAGGACCAATCCGTCCAGAATCCGCAGGTACAGGGGCTGACTTCAGCGCATCTGGCCTACCTGATCTACACCTCGGGTTCCACCGGCCTGCCGAAAGGCGTGATGATCGAACACCGCAATACTGTGAACTTCCTCAGTTGGGCGCACACGGCTTTTGACGGCTCTGCACTGGAAAAAACACTGTTTTCCACCTCGCTGAACTTCGACCTCGCGGTCTACGAGTGTTTTGCACCGCTGACCTCGGGCGGCAGCATCGAAGTCGTCAAAAACGTGCTGGAACTGCAACACGGCGAGCACGATATCGGCCTGATCAACACCGTACCATCGGCGCTCAAGGCCTTGCTGGAAGTCGATGGACTGCCGAAATCGGTCCATACAGTCAACGTCGCCGGTGAAGCGCTGAAACGCAGCCTCGTGGAAAACCTGTTCGAAAAAACCGGCGTGCAGCGCCTGTGCAACCTCTACGGCCCATCCGAAACCACCACCTATTCAAGCTGGGTGGCTATGGATCGTGAAGATGGCTTCGCAGCTCACATCGGCAAACCGGTCGGCAATACACAGTTTTACCTGCTGGACGAACAGCAACAGCCTGTGCCACTAGGCGTTGCCGGTGAGATCTACATCGGCGGTGCTGGCGTGGCCCGTGGCTACCTGAACCGTGACGACCTGACTGCCGAGCGTTTCCTCAAAGACCCGTTCAGCCAAAACCCAGCGGCACGCATGTACCGTACTGGCGACCTTGGCCGTTATCTGCCAGACGGTAATATCGAATACCTCGGCCGTAACGACGATCAGGTGAAAATCCGCGGCTTCCGTATCGAACTGGGCGAGATCGATGCGCGTCTGGCCAAACACCCGGCCGTCCACGAAGCCGTAGTGACAGCCCGCGAAGATGTGCCGGGCGACAAGCGTCTGGTGGCTTATTACACCTTGGCGACCGGAAACACCGTGGTCGACATCGATAACCTGCGCAGGCATTTGCAGGAAAAGCTGCCTGAGTACATGGTGCCGGCCATTTATGTGCGGCTTGAGGCCATGCCGCTGACCCCGAACGGCAAACTCGACCGCAAGGCTTTGCCAGCACCGGACGCCGATGCACTGATCAGCCGTGGCTACGAAGCTCCACAAGGTGAAACCGAAACGCAGATCGCGGCCATCTGGCAAGAGCTGCTGGGCGTTGCCCGGATTGGTCGTCACGACAACTTTTTCGAACTCGGCGGTCACTCGCTGCTGGCAGTCAGCCTGATCGGGCGCATGCGCCAGTTGGGTCTGAGCACCGATATACGCGTGCTGTTCAGTCAGCCGACGTTATCTGCACTGGCTGCCGCAGTCGGCGGTAGCACGGACATCGTGGTGCCAGCCAATCTGATCACCGAGGATTGCCAACGCATTACGCCTGAACTACTGCCACTGGCCAACCTGACCCAGGCACAGATCGACCAGGTGGTTGCCAGCGTGCCGGGCGGCGTGGCGAATGTGCAGGACATCTACCCGTTGGCGCCGTTGCAGGAAGGCATTCTCTATCACCACATCGCCGCCGAGCAGGGCGATCCGTATGTGCTGCAGGCGCATTTCGCCTTTGACGACCACGCGTGCCTGGACGCTTTCGTCCAGGCTTTGCAGGCAGTTATTGATCGACACGACATTCTGCGCACCGGTGTAATCTGGAAAGGCCTGGACTCACCCGTACAAGCGGTCTGGCGCCACGCGCAATTGCCTCTTGAGGCGTTGCAACTCGACCCCGCAGCCGGTGATGTCAGCACGCAACTGCACAGCCGCTTCGACCCGCGTCACCACCGCCTGGATGTCACTCAGGCACCGCTGATGCGCCTGGCCTATGCCGAAGATCCGCTGAATCAGCGTATCTGCGCGATGCTGCTGTTCCATCACATGGTCCTCGATAACATGGCGATGGCCGTGGTACAGCATGAAATGCAGGCCTGGCTGTTGGGCGAAGCTCAAAACCTGTCGACACCGGTGCCATACCGCAATTATGTGGCCCAGGCACGCCTGGGCGTCAGTCAGGCCGAGCACGAAACGTTTTTCCGCGACATGCTTGGGGATGTGGACGAGCCGACGCTGCCATTCGGTCTGCTGGATGTGCAGGGCGATGGCCTTGATATCGAGGAAGCCAACCTGGCGCTAACCCCTCGGTTGAACCTGAGACTGCGCGCTCAGGCCCGACAACAGGGCGTGAGCGCCGCCAGTCTGCTGCACCTGGCCTGGGCTCAGGTGTTGAGCACGGTTTCCAACAGGCAGGACGTAGTGTTCGGCACCGTGCTGATGGGCCGGATGCAGGCCGGGGAAGGCGCCGAGCGGGCCTTGGGGATGTTCATCAACACCTTGCCGCTGCGGGTTTCAGTGGGCGGAAAGAGCGTGCGTGACGCGGTCAAGGCCACCCATGAGCGTCTGACTGCCTTGCTGGGTCACGAACATGCTTCGCTGGCGCTGGCTCAGCGTTGCAGCGGCATTGCCGCACCGACGCCACTGTTCAGTTCGCTGCTCAACTATCGCCACAGTGCGCCTGGCAGCGTATCCGAGCGGGCTACCCAGGCCTGGCAGGGTATTCATACGCTGAACAGCGAAGAACGCACCAACTATCCATTGACCTTGAATGTCGATGACTCCGGTGAAGGCTTCAACCTGAACGTGCTGGTCAGCAGTACCGTGGGTGCCAAACGGGTCTGCGCTTACATGCAGACTGTGCTGGAGCAGCTGGTGGATGCGCTGGAACAGTCACCGTCCTCGGCCCTCGGCAGCCTGCCGGTCCTGCCTGCTGCCGAACGTGAGCAGTTGCTGGTGCAGTTCAACGACACCGCGCTGGATTACCCGCAGCAACAGACCATTCATGGGCTGTTCGAAGCACAGGTCGAGCGCACGCCAGATGATGTGGCCGTAGTGCATGGCGAACAACATCTGACCTATCGCGAGCTTAACGAGCAGGCCAACCGCCTGGCGCATGCCTTGCGCAAGCAGGGCGTGCAGCCGGATTCGCGGGTCGGGATCTGTGTGGAACGCGGTGTGGAGATGGTCGTCGGTTTGCTGGCGATCCTCAAGGCGGGCGGCGGTTATGTGCCGCTCGACCCGGCGTATCCAGCGGAACGTATTGCTTACATGTTGCAGGACAGCGTGCCTGCCGCTGTGTTGGCGCAGTCGGCAACTGAAGCGCTGCTGACCGATGTTTCGGTGCCTGTTATCAATCTTGATCTGAACGATTGGCAGGACGAATCCGTCCAGAACCCGCAGGTGCCGGGGCTGACTTCAGCGCATCTTGCCTACCTGATCTACACCTCGGGTTCGACCGGCCTGCCAAAAGGCGTAATGATCGAACACCGCAACACTGTGAACTTCCTGAGCTGGGCGCACACGGCTTTTGACGGGGCAGCACTGGAGAAAACGCTGTTCTCCACTTCGCTGAACTTCGACCTCGCGGTCTACGAGTGCTTCGCGCCGCTGACCTCGGGCGGGAGCATCGAAGTCGTCAGGAACGTGCTGGAACTGCAACACGGCGAGCACGATATCGGCCTGATCAACACCGTGCCGTCGGCGCTGAAAGCACTGCTGGAAGTTAACGGCCTGCCGGAATCTGTGCACACCGTGAACGTGGCCGGTGAAGCACTGAAACGCAGCCTGGTTGAATCGCTGTTCGAAAAAACTGACGTGCAGCGCTTGTGCAACCTTTACGGCCCATCTGAAACCACCACCTACTCAAGCTGGGTGGCGATGGATCGCGAAGACGGCTTCGCTCCACACATCGGCAAACCGGTCGGCAATACACAGTTTTACCTGCTGAATGAACAGCAACAGCCCGTTCCACTGGGCGTTGTGGGCGAGATCTACATCGGCGGGGCCGGTGTGGCGCGCGGTTACCTGAACCGTGACGACCTGACTGCCGAACGCTTCCTCAAGGACCCTTTCAGCCAACAGCCTGCGGCACGCATGTACCGTACCGGCGACCTTGGCCGGTATCTGCCAGACGGCAATATCGAATACCTGGGCCGTAACGACGATCAGGTGAAAATCCGCGGCTTCCGTATCGAATTGGGCGAGATCGATGCACGCCTGGCCAAACACCCGGCGTTCCATGAGGCGGTAGTCACCGCGCGTGAGGACATTCCCGGCGACAAGCGTCTGGTGGCTTATTACACCCTGAGCGCAGGGCAGGCTTCGGTGGACATCGATAGCCTGCGCGGCTGGCTGCAGGAACAACTGCCGGCCCACATGATCCCGGCGGCCTATGTGCTGCTCGACGCAATGCCGCTGACCCCGAACGGTAAGCTCGACCGCAAGGCCCTGCCAGCACCGGACGGTGATGCACTGATCCGTGGCGGCTACGAGGAGCCACAAGGCACAGCAGAAATCACTCTGGCGAAAATCTGGAGCGACTTGCTCAAGATCGAACGTGTCGGTCGCCACGACCATTTCTTTGAACTGGGCGGGCATTCATTGCTGGCGGTAAGCCTGATCGAACGTATGCGCCAGGCGGGCCTGAGCGCCAACGTGCGTACGCTGTTCAGCCAGCCAACCCTTGCGGCACTGGCGGCAGCGGCAGGCGCGGTCGACGATCTGGTTATTCCAGCCAACCGCATTCCTGCGGACTGCCAGAGAATCACTCCGGACATGCTGCCGTTGATCGACCTGAATCAGGAGCAGATCGACCAGGTGGTGGCCTGCGTGCCCGGTGGCGCAGCGAACGTGCAGGACATCTACCCGTTGGCGCCGTTGCAGGAAGGCATTCTCTACCACCACATCAGCGCCGAACGGGGCGACCCCTATGTGTTGCAGGCGCAGTTTGCCTTTGACAGCCGCGCACACGTTGACACCTTCGCCAAAGCGCTGCAAATGGTCATCGACCGCCATGACATTCTGCGCACGTCCATGCACTGGGAAAGCCTTGATGAACCGTTGCAGGTGGTCTGGCGCCAGGTCGAGCTAGGCGTCGAAGAAGTTCAACTCAACCCCAGGCTAGGTGATGTAACCCGTCAGTTGCAGGAGCGCCTTGACCCACGCCAGATACGCCTGGACATCCGTCAGGCACCCTTGATGCGCATGGTGTGTGCTTTGGACACCGTTAACCAGCGCTGGGTGGCGATCTTGATGTTCCACCACATGATCCTCGACCACACCGCGCTGGATCAGGTGCAGCATGAAATGCGGGTCTGCCTGCTCGGTCAGGCCGAGCAACTTGGCGACTCCATTCCCTACCGCAATTATGTCGCTCAGGCCCGACAAAGCCTGAACGAGCAGGATCACGAGCAGTTCTTCCAGAAGATGCTCGGCGACATCGACGAGCCGACGCTGCCATTCGGCCTGCACGATGTGCAAGGCGACGGCAGCGCTCTCGATCATGCCCGCCTGCAGCTGGACGGCGCGTTGGATCAACGCTTGAGAGTTCAGGCGCGGCAACTTGGGGTCAGTGCGGCGAGCCTGATCCACCTGGCGTTCGCGCAGATGCTGGGCCGCGTCAGCGGACGTGAACACGTGGTGTTCGGCACCATCCTGATGGGCCGGATGCAGAGCGGTCGAGGTGCCGAACGAGCCCTTGGCATGTTCATCAATACCTTGCCGCTACGGATAGACCTGGGCGACCAGAGCGTGCGTGAAGGGGTCAAGGCCACGCACCGGCGCTTGACCGGCTTACTCGGGCACGAGCATGCGTCGCTGGCGCTGGCCCAGCGCTGCAGCGGCGTGGTCGCACCGACGCCGCTGTTCAGCGCCTTGCTCAATTATCGGCATAGCAACGTTGCCGTAACCGATGAGGCACTGACGGCGTGGAGTGGCATGCAGTCGTTGGGGATGGCCGATGAAGAACGCACCAACTACCCATTGACCGTCAACGTCGACGATACAGGTGAAGGTTTTCTGTTCACCTCGCTGGTCACGGCGAGCATCGGCGCGCAGCGTGTGTGTGACTATTTGCAACTGGCCGTAGAGGGGCTGATCGATGCGCTGGAACAGGCACCGCAAACCCCGCTGCATGCTATTTCAATATTGCCGCTCAGCGAGCGTAAGCAGTTGCTCGAACAGTGGAACGAGCCCGGCAACACCTATGCACACGAAACACCGATCCACCAGCAATTCGAAGCCCGCGCTACAGAACGACCAGACGCCGTGGCGCTGGTATTCGAAGATCAAACCCTGAGCTACGGCGAACTCAACGCCCGCGCCAACCAGGTTGCCCATCGCTTGCTCGCGCTGGGTGTGCGCCCGGACGATCGCGTGGCGATCTGCGTCGAGCGTGGCCCGGCGATGATTATCGGCTTGCTGGGCATCCTCAAATCCGGTGCCGGTTATGTACCGTTGGACCCGGCTTACCCGCTAGAACGCCTGGCCTATACCCTCGGCGACAGCACGCCGGTCGCACTGTTGAGCCAGCAGACCGTGCAGCAAGCCTTGCCAGTGACGGAACTGCCAATCATCAGTCTTGACGATGCCGACTTGCAGGACGAATCCGTGTGCAATCCGCAGGTAGCGGTCAAGTCCAGCGACCTGGCCTATGTGATCTATACCTCCGGCTCCACCGGTCTGCCCAAGGGCGTAATGGTCGAGCACCGCAACGTTGCACGGCTGTTTTCGGCCACGGAAGAGTGGTTCGGCTTCAACGAGCAGGATGTCTGGGCGCTGTTCCACTCGTTCGCCTTCGACTTCTCGGTCTGGGAAATCTGGGGCGCGCTGCTGCACGGCGGACGTCTGTTGATCGTGCCGCAACTGGTCAGCCGCTCGCCGGAAGACTTCTACACATTGCTATGCAGCGCTGGGGTAACGGTGCTCAACCAGACGCCGAGCGCGTTCCGGCAACTGATTGCTGCCCAGGGCGAGAACGCGCAGGCGCATTCGCTGCGTCAGGTGATTTTCGGTGGTGAAGCGCTGGAAACGGCGATGCTCAAGCCGTGGTACGCCCGTAACATGAATGCCGGTACACAACTGGTAAACATGTACGGCATTACCGAAACCACGGTGCATGTGACCTATCACCCGTTGCGACCTGAAGACGCACAGCGCGTCGGTGCAAGCCCGATCGGCAAACGCATCCCGGACCTGCAGCTTTATCTGCTCGATGTTCATGGCGAACCGGTGCCGGTAGGCGTGATCGGCGAGTTGTACGTGGGCGGGGCAGGTGTGGCACGGGGCTATCTGAGCCGCGAAGCACTGACGGCAGAGCGCTTTCTTGATAACCCGTTCAGCACTGCGCCGGATTCGCGACTGTATCGCACCGGCGACCTCGGGCGCTGGCTGGCCGATGGCAGCCTGGAATACCTGGGCCGTAACGACGAACAGGTCAAGATTCGCGGTTTCCGTATCGAACTGGGCGAGATCGAAGCACAACTGGCCGCGTGTGACGCTGTACAGGATGCGCTGGTGCTGGTGCGTGAGGACGAGCCCGGTGACAAGCGTCTGGTGGCCTACGTCATCGGTACGGCGGGACTGGAACCGGACGCTACGCAACTGCGCGAGCAACTGCGCCTGTCGCTGGCCGAGTACATGCTGCCAAGCGCCTTTGTCAGCCTGGAAAGTTTCCCGCTGACGGCCAACGGCAAGCTCGACCGCAAGGCTTTGCCAGCACCCGACCGCTCGGCGGTGGCCAGTCGCGGCTATGAAGCACCTGAAAACGATACCGAGATGGCCATTGCGCGTATCTGGCAAGACCTGCTGCAACTGGAGCAGGTTGGTCGTCATGACAATTTCTTTGAGCTGGGCGGCCACTCGCTGCTGGCCGTGAAACTGATCGAGCGCATGCGCCAGATCGATCTGGTTGCCGATGTGCGCGTGCTGTTCAGCCAGCCGACCCTGTCTGCCCTGGCGGCCGCAGTGGGCGGGAAGGGTGCTGTAGAAGCCCCCGCTAACCTTATTCCCGCCGGCTGTGAGCGCATCACCCCGGACATGCTGCCGCTGGTGTCGCTGAGCCAGGACGATATCGACCGCGTGGTGGCAAGCGTGCCCGGCGGCCTGGCCAACGTGCAGGACATCTATGCCCTGGCACCGTTGCAGGAGGGGATTTTGTATCACCACCTTGCCGCAGTCGAAGGTGACCCGTACCTGCAATATGCACTGTTTGCCTTTGACAGCCTCGAGCGGCTGCACAGTTTCGCTCAGGCCCTGCAAGGCGTGATCGCCCGCCACGATATCCTGCGCACCGCGATGCTTTGGGAGCGTCTCGACGCACCCGTGCAGGTGGTCTGGCGTGAGGCAACTCTGGGCCTGGATGAGCAGGTGCTGGACCCGGCCGAAGGCGACATCACCGAACAACTGATCAAGCGCCTGGACCCTCGTCACACGCGTCTGGACATCCGTCAGGCGCCGATGCTGCGTATCGGCTATGCACAGGACGCGGCGAATAATCGCTGGCTGGGCATGCTGCTGTTCCATCACCTGGTGGACGATGCCACCTCGCTGCGCATTCTCACCAGTGAAATCGAGGCGTACATGCTCGGGCAGCAAGCCTCGCTGCCACCGTCCGTGCCTTATCGCAACTACGTGGCCCAGGCCATGCTCGGTGTCAGCCGTGAAGAGCACGAGGCGTTTTTCCACGACATGCTCGGTGACGTCGATGAACCGACGCTGCCATTCGGCCTGCAGGACGTGCAGGGCGACGGAAGCGGTATCGAGGAAGTACGCCAGGTGGTCGACATCGACCTGAGCCGCCGCCTGCGCGTGCAGGCCCGACAGCTCGGGGTCAGCTCCGCCAGCCTTTATCACCTGGCCTGGGCCCGTGTACTGGGCGCTGCATCCGGCAAGGACGATGTGGTGTTCGGCACCGTATTGCTCGGTCGTCTGCAGGGCGGTGCCGGGTCTGACCGGGCGCTGGGGATGTTCATCAACACCTTGCCGTTGCGTGTCACGCTGGGCGAGCAGGGCGTGCGCAGCGGTCTGAAAGCCACCCACGCACGGCTCAGCGGGCTGCTGGCCCATGAGCACGCCTCGCTGGTACTGGCCCAACGTTGCAGTGGTGTACCCGCTTCGACGCCATTGTTCAGCTCGCTGCTCAACTTCCGCCATACCGGTGATCTCGACGCAAGTGACCAGGCGCTGGTCGCCTGGGAAGGCATTCAGGCGCTGCATGGCGAAGAACGCACCAACTACCCGCTGACCTTGTGCGTGGATGATCTGGGCGAAGGTTTCGCCCTGACCGTCATGACCGAAGGGCAGATCGGTGCCAAACGTGTGTGTACCTACATGCACTGTGTGCTGGAAAATCTGGTGCAAGCACTGGAACAGACCCCGGACGCTGCGCTGGGAGCGCTGAATATCCTGCCCGCGATCGAGCGCCAGCAACTGCTGGAAAGCTGGAACACTCCGCATGCCCTGCAGGCCGACGACACCCTGATTCACCGTACCTTCGAAGCCTGGGTGGTGGCGCAGCCGAATGCCGTGGCCTTGCATTACGAAGACCGCACCCTGACCTATGCCGAGCTGAACACTCGCGCCAATCAGGTGGCCCATTATCTGCTGGGCCTGGGCGTGCAGCCAGATGACCGGGTAGCGATCTGTGTCGAGCGCAGCCTGGAAATGATCGTCGGTCTGCTAGGGGTGCTCAAGGCCGGTGCGGGTTACGTGCCGATTGACCCGGCCTATCCGGCCGAGCGTATCGCCTACCAGGTGCAGGACAGCGCACCGATGGCGGTGCTGGCCGATGCTGCAGGGCTGGCGCTGCTGGGCACGTTCGATGGCCCACGCGTGGATTTGCACAGTCCGGCGTTGCAGGCCCAACCGGGTCACAATCCACAGCTGACCGGGCTCAGCCCGCGCCACCTGGCGTACGTCATCTACACCTCCGGTTCGACCGGCCTGCCCAAGGGCGTAATGGTCGAGCATCGCAACGTGGCCCGTTTGTTCTCGGCCACACAGAGCTGGTTTGGTTTCAACGAGCAGGATGTCTGGGCGTTGTTCCATTCATTCGCCTTCGACTTCTCGGTCTGGGAAATCTGGGGTGCGCTGTTGCACGGCGGGCGTTTGCTGATCGTGCCGCAGCTGGTCAGCCGCTCCCCGCAAGACTGCTATGCGCTGTTGTGCAACGCAGAAGTGACGGTGCTCAACCAGACCCCGAGCGCCTTCCGCCAGTTGCTCAACGCCCAGGGCGAGAGCGATCAGCGGCACTCCTTGCGCAAGGTTATTTTTGGCGGCGAAGCGCTGGACACCAGCATGCTCAAGCCGTGGTACGGCAGGGTGATCAACGCCGGTACACAACTGGTGAACATGTATGGCATCACCGAAACCACGGTGCATGTGACCTACCACCCCCTGGTGGCGGCAGATGCTCAGCGGGCGGGCGTGAGTCCTATCGGTGTGCGCATTCCCGATTTGCAGTTGTATGTACTCGATGCACGTCGCGAGCCGGTGCCGGTGGGTGTTGTTGGCGAGCTGTATGTCGGCGGTGCCGGTGTCGCGCGGGGCTACTTGAACCGTGAAGCGCTGACCGCCGAGCGTTTCCTGGCGAACCCGTTCAGCAAGGATCCTCAAGCGCGCCTGTACCGAACCGGCGACCTGGGTCGCTGGATGGCTGACGGCAGTCTCGATTACCTGGGCCGCAACGACGACCAGGTCAAGATCCGTGGCTTCCGTATCGAGCTGGGAGAAATTCAGGCGGTGCTGGCTGCCTGCGATACGGTCCGCGAAGCGCTGGTGCTGGTCCGCGAGGATCAACCGGGTGACAAGCGCCTGGTGGCCTATGTGATCGCCGAGCCGGGCCACGAGATCGTCGCGGCTGACTTGCGTGCGCGGTTGCTGCTGTCTCTGGCCGACTACATGGTGCCCAGTGCTTTTGTGGCACTGGACAGCTTCCCCCTGACCGCCAACGGCAAGCTCGACCAAAAGGCATTGCCTGCTCCGGATGCGCAGGCACTGGCAATGCGCGAATACGCGCCGCCAGAGGGCGATGTCGAGATCGCCATCGCGCAGATCTGGCAGTCCCTGCTGCAAGTGCCGCAGGTTGGCCGCCACGATCATTTCTTCGAACTGGGCGGGCATTCGCTGCTGGCCGTCAAACTGATCGAGCGCATGCGCCAGATCGACCTGTCGGCTGACGTGCGCGTGCTGTTCAACCAGCCGACCCTGGCCGCACTCGCTGCGGCGGTGGGCGGGTACACCGACGTGCAAGTGCCGGATAACCTGATCGTGCCGGTCTGCGAGCGTATTACCCCGGACATGCTGCCGCTGGCTGACCTCGATCAGGCAGGGATTGATCGGGTCGTTGCGAGCGTGCCGGGCGGCCTGGCCAACATTCAGGACATCTACGCCCTGGCCCCCTTGCAGGAAGGCATTCTCTATCACCATCTGGCCGCGGATGAAGGTGACCCCTACATCTTGCAGATGCTCTTCACGTTCGATGATCGCGAGCGCCTGGCCGGTTTCGCCGCAGCCTTGCAGAGCGTGGTCGAACGCCACGACATCCTGCGCACCAGCGTGGTCTGGGAGGGGCTTGAGCAGCCGGTACAGGTGGTATGGCGCAACGCGAAACTGAGTCTGGAAGAGGTGGCCATCGATCCGCTCGACGGTGACGTGCTGACACGACTGCGCGAGCGCTTTGACCCACGGCACTATCGCCTGGACATCGGCCAGGCGCCGCTGATGCGCATCGCCTATGCCGAGGACACCACCCACCAGCGTCTGGTCGGCATGTTGCTGTTCCACCATCTGGCGCTGGATCACACCTCTCTGGAAGTGGTAGTGGAGGAAATGCAGGCCAGCCTGCAGGGTCAGATCGAGCAATTGCCGGCCCCCGTGCCTTATCGCAACCATGTGGCACAGGCGCGCCTGGGTATCAGCCAGGCTGAACACGAAGCGTTTTTCCGCGACATGCTCGGCGACATCGACGAACCGACTCTGGCTTACGGCATACAGGACGTGCAGGGCGATGGCAGTGGCATCGAGGAAGTGAATCAGTTACTCGACAGCCAGCTGAGCAGCCGTATACGCAGCATTGCGCGGCAGTTGGGGGTCAGCGCTGCAAGCCTTGCCCACCTGGCATGGGCTCAGGTAGCTGGTCGGGTCTCGGGGCGCGAAGAAGTCGTGTTCGGCACCGTACTGATGGGCAGGATGCAGGGCGGCAACGGTGCCGACCGGGCGCTGGGCATGTTCATCAACACCTTGCCGTTGCGCATCAGCGTCGGCAGCCAGAGCGCTCTGGCGGCGGTCAAGGTCACTCACCAACGCCTCTCGGCACTGCTGGGGCATGAGCATGCTTCGCTGTCGCTGGCCCAGCGCTGCAGCGGCGTGCCGAGTTCGCTGCCGCTGTTCAGCACCTTGCTCAACTACCGCCACAGCAACAACGGTGCGGCATCGACCGACACATTGTCAGCCTGGCAGGGCATTCAGACCCTGAGCATGGAAGAACGCACCAACTATCCGTTGTGCCTGAACGTCGATGACCTGGGCGATGACTTTATGCTCACCATTCAGGCCGTCCAGCAAATCAATGCCCAGCGCATCGGCGAGTACATGCAGGTTGCACTGCGCAGCCTGGTGGAAGCACTGGAACACACCCCGCAAGCAGCGCTGAACAGCCTGCCGATGCTGCCGGACGATGAACGCGAGCTGTTGCTGACGGGTTTCAATGACACTGCCCACCCTTATCCTCGCGATGTGTTGATTCACCAACTGATCGAACAACAGGTCAACCAGCGTCCGGATGCCTGCGCTGTGCGCGGCGACAGCGGGCCGTTGCTCACTTACGCCGAACTCAACCAACAGGCCAACCAGCTCGCCCATCGCCTGATCGAACTGGGTGTGAAGCCGGACTCGCGGGTCGCAGTAAGCCTGCGTCGCGGCGCGGAAATGGTCGTGGCGCTGTTGGGTATTCTCAAGGCCGGTGGTGCCTATGTACCGATCGACCCTGACCTGCCGAGCGCGCGTCAGGCCTATATGCTTGAGGACAGTTCGCCGCAGGCGGTGCTGACTACTCTGGACCTGCATGGCAACCTGCATGCCATGCAGCTGCCGATACTGGTTTTGGATGACCATCAGGATAGCGCGCAACTGGCTAAGCAACCGTGCGTTAACCCGGATGCCAACGCTTTGGGCCTTCAGCCGAATCATCTGGCCTACGTGCTATACACCTCCGGTTCCACCGGCACGCCCAAAGGCGTAATGAACGAGCACCTTGGAGTCGTCAACCGCCTGCTCTGGGCGCGCGACGCCTATCACGTGGACAGCAACGATCGGGTACTGCAAAAGACCCCGTTCGGCTTCGACGTGTCGGTCTGGGAATTTTTCCTGCCGCTGCTGGCCGGTGCCGAACTGGTCATGGCCCGTCCCGGAGGCCATCAGGACCCTGACTATCTGGCGCAGGTCATGAGTGACGCGGGCATTACCCTGCTGCACTTTGTGCCCTCGATGCTCGATGTATTTCTGGAGCACCGTTCAACCCGCGACTTCCCGCAACTGCGCCGCGTACTGTGCAGCGGCGAGGCTTTACCTCGCGCGTTGCAGCGCCGCTTCGAGCAACAGCTCAAGGGTGTTGAACTGCACAACCTGTATGGCCCGACCGAAGCGGCCATCGACGTTACTGCGTGGGAATGCCGCCCGACGGATCCGGGCGAAAGCGTGCCCATCGGCCGTCCGATTGCCAATATTCAAATGCACGTGCTGGATGCGTCAGGTCACTTGCAACCGCTGGGCGTTGCCGGTGAACTGCACATTGGCGGCATCGGCGTGGCCAGGGGTTACCTGAACCAGCCAGAATTGAGTGCCGAGCGTTTCGTCGCTGACCCGTTTTCCAGCGACCCGCAGGCCCGCCTATACAAAACCGGCGACGTGGGCCGCTGGCTGGCCAATGGTGCGCTGGAATACCTGGGCCGTAATGACTTCCAGGTGAAGATCCGCGGCTTGCGTATCGAGATCGGCGAAATCGAGGCCGCTCTGGCCAAACATCCGGCGGTCCATGAAGCGGTAGTTACCGCCCGCGAGGACATTCCGGGCGACAAACGTCTGGTGGCCTACTACACACGGTCTGCCGGGCACACTGCTGTCGATATCGAAACCCTGCGCGGTCACCTGCAGCAACAGTTGCCTGAATACATGGTTCCGGCCATCTACGTATTGCTCGATACCATGCCATTGACGCCGAACGGCAAGCTGGATCGCAAGGCGCTACCCGCACCGGACGGTGATGCGCTGATCAGCCGTGGCTACGAGGCGCCGCAAGGCGAAATCGAGGAGCAGATCGCGGTTATCTGGCAAGACCTGCTGGGCGTCGCACAGGTCGGGCGTCACGACCACTTCTTCGAACTCGGCGGTCATTCGTTGCTGGCGGTGAGCCTGATCGGGCGTATGCGCCAGTTGGGTCTTCGCGCCGATGTACGCGTGCTGTTCAGCCAGCCGACGCTGGCAGCACTGGCCGCAGCTGTGGGCGGTGGCACCGAGATTGTGGTGCCAGCCAACCTGATCACCGAAGATTGCCAACGCATTACGCCTGAGCTGCTGCCACTGGCGGACCTGACTCAGTCGCAGATCGATCAAGTCGTGGCAACCGTGCCGGGCGGCGTGGCCAATGTGCAGGACATCTACCCGCTGGCGCCGTTGCAGGCAGGTATTCTTTATCACCACCTGGCCGCCGAAATCGGCGACCCCTATGTGTTACAGACGCAGTTCGCCTTTGCTGACGGCGAGCGTCTGAATGCCTTCGTTCAGGCTTTGCAGGCGGTCATCGACCGCCATGACATTCTGCGCACCAGCGTGGTCTGGGACGGTCTGGACTCACCTGTGCAAGTGGTCTGGCGTCAGGCTCGGTTGCACCTGGACGCGCTTGAGCTTGATCCGGCAGACGGCGATATAGGAACACAACTGCACAGCCGCTTTGACCCGCGCCATTACCGTCTGGACATCGGCCAGGCGCCGCTGATGCGCGTGGCCTATGCCGAAGACCCGCTCAACCAGCGCATCTTCGCGATGCTGCTGTTCCACCACATGGCGCTGGACCACGTTGCGCTGGAAGTGGTGAAGCATGAAATGCAGGCCTGGCTGGCGGGCGAGGCAGACAGCCTGGCAGCGTCGGTGCCTGTGCCGTATCGCAACTATGTGGCCCAGGCACGCCTGGGTGTCAGCCAGGCTGACCATGAAGCGTTTTTCCGCGACATGCTCGGCGATATCGACGAGCCGACGCTGCCGTTCGGCCTGCTGGACGTGCAGGGTGAAGGTCGTGACATCGAGGAAGCCAGCCTGGCGCTGGATCCTCAACTCAACCTGCGCCTGCGTGCTCAGTCCCGGCAACAGGGTGTGAGCGCCGCAAGTCTGGTGCACCTGGCCTGGGCTCAGGTGTTGGGCAAGGTATCAAACAAGCAGGATGTGGTCTTCGGTACCGTCCTGATGGGCCGGATGCAGGGTGGCGAAGGTACCGAGCGAGCCTTGGGGATGTTCATCAACACCTTGCCGCTGCGGGTTTCGGTAGGCGAGCAGGGCGTACGCGACGGGGTAAAGGCCACTCATAAGCGCTTGACTGCCTTGCTCGGTCACGAACATGCCTCGCTGGCGTTGGCCCAGCGTTGCAGCGGTGTTGCCGCGCCAGCGCCGCTGTTCAGCGCGCTGCTCAACTATCGCCACAGCGGGGTCGGCAGTGTGTCTGACCAGGCCATGCAGGCATGGCAGGGCATTGCGGTCCTCAGTGGCGAAGAACGCACCAACTACCCATTGACGTTGAACGTCGATGATCTGGCCGATGGGTTCAGCCTGACGGCGTTGGTGGCTTCGTCAATCGGTGCGCAACGTGTGTGCGGCTATATGCACACGGCACTGGAAAACCTGTTGACGGCACTGGAGCAGACGCCAGAAACGCCGTTGCAAGGTTTGTCGATTCTGCCAGCTGTCGAACGTGATCAGTTGCTCGTGGATTTCAACGACACCGCGCTGGATTACCCGCACGAACAGACCATTCACGGGCTGTTCGAAGCACAAGTCGAGCTTACGCCGCAGGCTCTTGCGGTCGTCCACGGCGAACAGCGCCTGACGTATCGCGAGCTTAACGAGCAGGCCAACCGCCTGGCCCATGCCTTGCGCAAGCAGGGCGTTCAGCCGGATTCGCGGGTCGGGATCTGTGTAGAGCGCGGCGTGGAGATGGTCGTCGGGTTGCTGGCGATCCTCAAGGCGGGCGGCGGTTATGTGCCGCTCGACCCGGCGTATCCGGTAGAACGAATTGCCTACATGTTGCAGGACAGCGCTCCGGCCGCAGTGCTGGCGCAAACCGCGACTCAGGGCTTGCTGGCGGACGTTTCGGTACCTGTGATCAATCTTGATCTGAGCGATTGGCAGGACCAATCCGTCCAGAATCCGCAGGTACAGGGGCTGACTTCAGCGCATCTGGCCTACCTGATCTACACCTCGGGTTCCACCGGCCTGCCGAAAGGCGTGATGATCGAACACCGCAACACCGTTAACTTCCTGACCTGGGCGCACACGGCTTTCGACGGCTCTACACTCGAAAAAACGCTGTTCTCCACCTCATTGAACTTCGACCTCGCAGTCTACGAGTGCTTCGCGCCGCTGACCTCGGGCGGCAGCATCGAAGTGGTCAAAAACGTGCTGGAACTGCAACACGGCGAGCACGATATCGGCCTGATCAACACCGTACCGTCGGCGCTCAAGGCCTTGCTGGAAGTCGATGGACTGCCGAAATCGGTCCATACGGTCAACGTCGCCGGTGAAGCGCTGAAACGCAGCCTGGTGGAAAACCTGTTCGAAAAAACCGGCGTGCAGCGCCTGTGCAACCTCTACGGCCCATCCGAAACCACCACCTATTCAAGCTGGGTGGCTATGGATCGTGAAGATGGCTTCGCAGCTCACATCGGCAAACCGGTCGGCAATACACAGTTTTACCTGCTGGACGAACAGCAACAGCCTGTGCCACTGGGCGTTGCCGGTGAAATCCACATCGGCGGTGCTGGCGTGGCGCGCGGTTATCTGAACCGTGACGACCTGACTGCCGAGCGTTTCCTCAAAGACCCGTTCAGCCAAAACCCAGCGGCACGCATGTACCGTACCGGCGACCTTGGCCGTTATCTGCCAGACGGTAATATCGAATACCTCGGCCGTAACGACGATCAGGTGAAAATCCGTGGCTTCCGTATCGAGCTGGGCGAGATTGATGCACGCCTGGCCAAACACCCGGCCGTACACGAAGCGGTGGTCAACGCCCGCGAAGATGTGCCGGGTGATAAGCGTCTGGTGGCTTATTACACCCTGAGCGCAGGGCAGGCTTCGGTAGACATCGACAGCCTGCGCGGCTGGCTGCAGGAGCAATTGCCGGCCTACATGATCCCGGTGGCCTACGTACGTCTCGATGCACTGCCACTCACCCCGAACGGCAAGCTGGACCGCAAGGCCTTGCCAGCACCTGAAGCCGATGCACTGATCAGCCGGGGTTATGAAGCCCCACTAGGTGAAACCGAAGCGCAGATCGCAGCCATCTGGCAAGACCTGCTGGGCGTTGCCCAGGTCGGCCGTCACGACAACTTCTTCGAGCTGGGCGGTCATTCGCTGCTGGCGGTGAGCCTTATCGGCCGTATGCGCCAGTTGGGTTTGAGCGCTGACGTGCGCGTGCTGTTCGGCCAGCCGACGTTATCCGCCTTGGCGGCCGCAGTCGGCGGTAACACGGACATCGTGGTGCCAGCCAATCTGATTACCGAGGATTGCCAACGCATTACGCCTGAATTGCTGCCACTGGCCGACCTGACCCAGGCACAGATCGATAAGGTAGTCGACAGCGTGCCGGGCGGCGTGACAAATGTGCAGGACATCTACCCATTGGCGCCGTTGCAGGAAGGCATCCTCTATCACCACCTCAGCGCTGAGCGCGGAGATCCGTATTTGCTGCAATCGCTGTTCGCCTTCGACAGCCAGGAGCATGTCGACGACTTTGCCCGCGCCTTGCAGTTCGTGATCCAGCGCCATGACATTCTGCGCACTGCACTGGTCTGGGAGGGACTGGACGAACCGATGCAAGTGGTCTGGCGTCAGGCGTTGCTGATGCGCGAAAGCTTCGACCCGGATCCGCAAGGCGGCGATGTCGCGACACAGTTGCACCAGCGTTTCGACTCCCGCCGCCACCGTCTGGACATTCGTCGGGCGCCGATGATGCGTCTTGTACATGCCTGGGATGAGTCAAACCAGCGCTGGCTGGGCTGGTTACAGTTCCATCACCTGGTCATGGACCATACAACGCTGGAAGTAGTGCGCCATGAGATGCAGGCCTACCTGCTGGGGCAGGGGGCTCAACTGGGCCTGGCGGCACCCTATCGCAATTATATTGCTCAGGTCCGCCTGGGCATGAGTCAGGAGGAACATGAGGTGTTCTTCCGCGACATGTTGAGCGATGTTGACGAGGCGACGCTGCCGTTTGGTTTGCAGGAGGTGCAAGGTGACGGTCATGACATCGAAGAAGACTTTCTGCCGGTGGATATGGAGCTCAGCCGTCGTTTGCGGGCCCAGGCCCGTCAACTGGGAGTCAGTGCCGCCAGCCTGGTCCACTTGGCCTGGGCGCAGCTGTTGAGTAAGGCCTCGGGGCGTGACGACGTAGTGTTCGGCACCGTGCTGCTGGGCCGGATGCAAGGTGGCGAAGGCTCGGAGCGAGCGCTGGGCGTGTTTATCAACACCTTGCCGCTACGTGTGGGCCTGGGCGACCAGGGCGTGCGTGACGGGGTCAAGGCCACGCACCGGCGCTTGACCGCATTACTCGGGCATGAACACGCGTCTCTGGCGCTGGCCCAACGTTGCAGTGGCGTGGTCGCACCGGCGCCGTTGTTCAGCGCCTTGCTCAACTATCGCCACACCAGCGTTGCCGTGACCGATGAAACGCTGACGGCCTGGAATGGCATGCAGGCAATAGCACTGGGCGATGAAGAACGCACCAACTATCCACTGACCCTCAACGTCGATGACCGCGGCGAAGACTTCCTGTTGACCGTACAGACCATACCGCTGATCGACGGCGCCCGGATTTGCGCCTACATGCTGCAAACATTGAGCAATCTGGTCAACGCGCTTGAGCAGGCGCCGCAGACACCGTTGCACGCTATTTCGATCCTGCCGGACAGCGAGCGGCAGCAGTTGCTCGAACAGTGGAACGAGCCTGGCAATACCTATACGAGCGAGACACCGATTCATCTGCAATTTGAAGCGCGCGCAGCAGAGCGGCCGAATGCCGTGGCGCTGGTGTTCGAAGAGCAGACCCTGAGCTACGGCGAACTCAACGCCCGTGCCAACCAGGTTGCACATCGCCTGCTGGCCCTCGGCGTTCGCCCGGATGATCGGGTAGCGATCTGCGTCGAACGCGGCCCGGCGATGATCATTGGCTTGCTGGGTATTCTCAAATCCGGCGCCGGTTACGTGCCACTGGATCCGGCTTATCCGCTGGAGCGCCTGGTCTATACCCTCGGTGACAGTGCGCCGGTCGCGTTGTTGAGCCAGCAGTCGGTGCAGCAGACGTTGCCTGTCTGCGAAGTGCCGCTGATCTATCTCGACGATGCCGACCTGCAGGACGAATCCGTCTGCAATCCGCAAGTACCGGTCAAGCCCGCTGACCTTGCCTACGTCATCTATACCTCGGGCTCCACCGGTCTGCCCAAGGGCGTGATGGTCGAGCATCGCAACGTTGCACGACTGTTCTCGGCCACCGAAGACTGGTTCGGTTTCAATGAACAGGATGTCTGGGCGCTGTTCCATTCGTTCGCCTTCGACTTCTCGGTCTGGGAAATCTGGGGCGCCTTGCTGCACGGCGGCCGTCTGTTGATCGTCCCGCAACTGGTCAGCCGCTCGCCGGAAGACTTCTACACGCTGCTGTGCAGTACCGGGGTGACGGTGCTCAACCAGACGCCAAGTGCGTTCCGTCAACTGATTGCTGCCCAGGCTGAAAACACTCAGGCACATTCGCTGCGTCAGGTGATTTTCGGCGGTGAAGCGCTGGAAACGGCGATGCTCAAGCCGTGGTACGCCCGCAGCGTGAACGCTGGCACGCAACTGGTGAACATGTACGGCATCACTGAAACCACAGTGCATGTGACCTATTACCCGTTGCAGCCCGAAGACGCCCAGCGCGTCGGTGCCAGCCCGATCGGCAAGCGCATCCCGGACCTGCAGCTTTATCTGCTCGACGCCCATGGCGAACCGGTGCCGGCAGGCGTAATCGGCGAGCTGTACGTGGGCGGTGCCGGTGTTGCTCGTGGCTACCTGAACCGTGAAGCTCTGACCGCCGAGCGTTTCCTCGATAACCCGTTCAGCACCGCACCGGGTGCGCGCCTGTACCGTACCGGCGACCTGGGACGCTGGCTGGCCGATGGCAGCCTTGAATACCTGGGCCGCAACGACGAACAGGTCAAGATTCGTGGTTTCCGTATCGAACTGGGCGAGATCGAAGCGCGTCTGGCTGAATATCCGGACGTCCGCGATGCCGTGGTGCTGTGCCGTGAAGATGTGCCCGGCGATAAGCGCCTGGTGGCCTATGTCACGACGCAGCAGCCGGAAAGCCTGCTGGACATCGAAAGCCTGCGCGAGCATCTGCACGGTGCATTGCCGGAGCACATGGTGCCCGCAGCCTACGTGCAACTCGATGAGTTGCCACTGACGGCCAACGGCAAGCTCGACCGCAGGGCTTTGCCGGTGCCCGACCGTTCGGCGGTGGCCAGTCGTGGCTATGCAGCGCCTGAAAACGACACCGAGATGGCCATTGCGCGGATCTGGCAAGACCTGCTGCAACTGGAGCAGGTCGGTCGTCATGACAACTTCTTTGAGCTGGGCGGCCACTCACTGCTGGCCGTCAAACTGATCGAGCGGATGCGCCAGATCGACCTGGTTGCCGACGTGCGCGTGCTGTTCAGTCAGCCGACCTTGTCTGCCTTGGCAGCAGCGGTAGGCGGCAAGGGGGCACTGGAAGTACCCGCCAACCTCATTCCCGCCAACTGCGAGCGCATCACCCCGGACATGCTGCCTCTGACAGTCCTGAGCCAGAATGATATCGACCGTGTAGTGGCAAGCGTCCCCGGCGGCCTGGCCAACGTGCAGGACATCTACGCTCTGGCACCGCTGCAGGAAGGTATTTTGTATCACCACCTTGCCGCGACCGAGGGAGACCCGTACCTGCAATACGCGTTGTTTGCCTTTGATAGCCTCGAGCGTCTGCACGGTTTCGCTCAGGCCCTGCAAGGCGTGATCGCGCGGCACGATATCCTGCGCACCGCCGTGCTTTGGGAACGTCTCGACTCTCCGGTGCAGGTGGTCTGGCGTGAAGCACCTCTGGGCCTGGATGAGCTGATACTGGACCCTGCCGATGGCGATATCGCCGAACAACTGCTGGAACGTCTGGACCCTCGCCACACGCGTCTGGACATTCGTCAGGCACCGATGCTACGCATCGGTTATGCACATGACGCGGAGAACGACCGCTGGCTGGGCATGCTGCTGTTCCATCACCTGGTGGACGACGCCACGTCGCTGCGCATTCTCACCAGCGAAATCGAGTCATACATGCTCGGACAGCAAGCCTCGCTGCCACCGTCCGTGCCTTATCGCAATTACGTAGCGCAGGCCATGCTCGGCGTGAGCCGAGAAGAGCACGAAGCGTTTTTCCGCGACATGCTCGGTGACATCGATGAGCCGACGCTGCCGTTTGGTCTGCAGGACGTGCAGGGCGACGGGCGCGGTATCGAGGAAGCGCGCCTACAGGTCGACATGGACCTGAGCCGCCGCCTGCGCGTGCAGGCCCGCCAGTTCGGGGTCAGCTCCGCCAGTCTGTATCACCTGGCATGGGCTCGTGTTCTGGGCGCCTTGTCAGGCGAAGATGATGTGGTCTTCGGCACTGTATTGCTTGGCCGCCTGCAAGGCGGTGCCGGGTCTGACCGAGCGCTGGGGATGTTCATCAATACCTTGCCGTTGCGTGTCACGCTGGGCGAGCAGGGCGTGCGCAACAGTCTGAAGGCTACCCACGCCAGGCTCAGTGGGCTGCTTGCCCATGAACACGCCTCGCTGGTACTGGCCCAGCGTTGCAGTGGCGTGTCCGCTTCGACGCCGCTGTTCAGCGCTTTGCTCAACTACCGACATATCGCCGCTGAGGTCAACCAACAGACACTGGACGCCTGGCAAGGCATCGAAAGCCTGCGCGGCGAAGAGCGCACCAACTATCCGCTGACCCTTTCAGTAAACGATGAGGGAACGGGCTTCAGTTTAACGATTCAAGCCAGTGCCAGCATCGACGCGCAACGCGTCTGCGCGTATGTGCAGACCACTCTGGAGAATGTGGTCAGCGCACTGGAGCAGTCCGGCGAGGTGCCGCTGGCAGGCTTGTCGGTTCTGTCGGCCGCGGAGCGTGAGCATCTGGTGTATGGCTTGAACGCTACCGCGCTGGAATACTCGCAGCAGCAGACCATCCATGGGATGTTCGAGGCACAGGTCGAACGCACGCCTCAGGCGCTCGCTGTGGTCCACGGCGAGCAGCGTCTGACGTATCGCGAGCTTAACGAACAGGCCAACCGCCTGGCCCATGCCTTGCGCAAGCAGGGCGTTCAGCCGGATTCGCGGGTCGGGATCTGTGTAGAGCGCGGCGTGGAGATGGTCGTCGGGTTGCTGGCGATCCTCAAGGCGGGCGGCGGTTACGTGCCACTGGATCCGGCCTATCCAGCGGAACGTATTGCTTACATGTTGCAGGACAGCGCTCCGGCCGCAGTACTGGCGCAAACCGCGACTCAGGGCTTGCTGGCCGACGAATCAGTACCTGTCATCAATCTTGATCTGAGCGATTGGCAGGACCAATCCGTCCAGAATCCGCAGGTGCCTGAGCTGACCTCGGCGCACTTGGCGTATCTGATCTACACCTCGGGCTCGACCGGCCTGCCGAAAGGCGTGATGATCGAACATCGCAACACCGTGAACTTCCTGACCTGGGCGCACGCGGCTTTTTACGGCTCTGCACTGGAAAAAACGCTGTTCTCCACCTCGCTGAACTTCGATCTTGCGGTCTACGAGTGCTTTGCACCGCTGACCTCGGGTGGCAGCATCGAAATCGTCAAGAATGTGCTTGAACTGCAACACGGCGAGCACGATATCGGCCTGATCAACACCGTACCGTCGGCGCTTAAAGCACTGCTGGACGTTGATGGGTTGCCGGAATCGGTCCATACGGTGAACGTGGCCGGTGAAGCGCTGAAACGCAGCCTCGTGGAAAATCTGTTCGAAAAAACCGGCGTGCAGCGCCTGTGCAACCTCTACGGCCCATCGGAAACCACTACGTACTCAAGCTGGGTGGCGATGAACCGCGAAGACGGCTTCGCAGCTCACATCGGCAAACCAGTGGGCAATACACAGTTTTACCTGCTGGACGAGCAACAGCAGCCTGTTCCACTGGGTGTTAGCGGTGAAATCTACATTGGCGGTGCCGGTGTGGCACGGGGTTATCTGAACCGTGACGACCTGACCGCCGAACGCTTCCTCAAGGACCCGTTCAGCGAACAGCCAGCGGCACGCATGTACCGCACCGGAGACCTGGGGCGCTACCTGCCAGACGGCAATATCGAATACCTGGGTCGTAACGACGATCAGGTGAAGATCCGCGGCTTCCGTATCGAGCTGGGCGAGATCGATGCACGCCTGGCCAAACACCCGGCCGTCCATGAAGCAGTGGTGGCTGCTCGCGAAGATGTTCCGGGTGACAAGCGTCTGGTGGCTTATTACACCCTGAGCGCAGAGCAGGCTTCGACAGACATCGACAGCCTGCGCGGTTGGCTGCAGGAGCAACTGCCAGCCTACATGATCCCGGTAGCCTATGTGCTGCTCGACGCACTGCCGCTGACGCCGAACGGCAAGCTGGACCGCAAGGCACTGCCAGCACCGGAAGCCGATGCACTGATCCGCCGTGGTTACGAAGCCCCCCAAGGCGAAACCGAAACCCTGCTGGCGCAAATCTGGAGCGACCTGCTCCAGGTTGAACGCGTCAGCCGTCACGACCAGTTCTTCGAGCTGGGCGGTCACTCCTTGTTGGCGATGCGCCTGATTTCGCAAATTCGTCAACAACTGGGCGTCGAACTGAGCCTGGCCGCGCTGTTTGCCCACCCCGAACTGAGCACACTGGCACTGGCCATCGCCCAGGCCGGACGCAGCATCCTGCCGGATATCGTACCGGTGGCACGCGATCAGGCCTGGCCATTGTCGTTCGGCCAGCAACGCCTGTGGTTCCTCGCCCAGATGGAAGGTGCCAGTGCGGCCTACCACATGCCTGTCGGCTTGAGCCTGCGGGGCGAGCTGGATCGCGCGGCAATGCAAAGAGCGCTGGAGCGTATCGTGGCGCGTCACGAGGGTCTGCGCACCACCTTCATTCAGGGCGATGACGAACAACCATTGCAACGGATCAGCCCGGCGGATGCGGGCTTCAACCTGCAACTGCACGATCTGCAAGGGCTGGTGGATGCCAAAGAGAAGCTTCAGGCACTGGCCAGTGAGGAGTCGCTGCAAAGCTTCGATCTGGAACAGGGCCCATTGATCCGAGGCCGCCTGATCCGTATGGCCGAGGACCATCACGTCCTGTTGCTGACCATGCACCACATCGTTTCCGATGGCTGGTCAATTGGCGTGCTGACCCGTGAACTGGCGGCGCTCTACGCGGCATTCAGTCAGGGCCAGGACGACCCGTTGGCGCCACTGGCGCTGCAATACCTGGACTACGCGGTGTGGCAGCGTCGCTGGCTGAGCGGCGATCTGCTGCAGCAACAAAGCGACTACTGGCAGCAAACCCTGGCAGACGCTCCGGCGCTGCTGATGTTGCCCACCGACCGGGTGCGTCCGGCACAGCAGGACTATACCGGCGCGGTGCTGCCCATCGTGCTCGACGAAGACCTGACTCGCGGCCTCAAGGCATTGAGCCAACGTCACGGCAGCACCCTGTTCATGACCCTCATGGCCGCCTGGGCTGCACTGCTGGGGCGGCTGTCCGGCCAGGACGACGTGGTCATCGGCACGCCAGTGGCCAACCGCACACGCAGCGAAGCCGAAGGATTGGTGGGCCTGTTCGTCAATACCCTGGCGATCCGCGTCGACCTCAGCGACAAGCCCACGGCAGAAACGCTGCTGGCGCAGGTCAAGAGCAACACGTTAGGCGCCCAGGACCATCAGGACCTGCCGTTCGAGCAGGTGGTGGAAGTGATCAAGCCGGTGCGCAGCCTGTCGCACAGCCCGGTGTTCCAGGCCATGCTCAGCTGGCAGGACATGGGCGGTGGGGATTTCGCCCTTGGCGATCTGCAACTGGAGAGCCTGAGCGCGGGCCATACGCTGTCCAAGTTCGATCTCTCGCTGGACATCGGCGAAGCCCAGGGTCAGTTGTTCGGTTCGCTGGAATACGCCACTGCGTTGTTCGATGAAGGCACCATCGCCCGCTATCTGGGCTACCTGCAGCGTTTGCTGCACGCCATGGTCGCCGATGACCGCCAGGTGCTGGAACACGTACCACTGCTCGATACCGCGGAGCGCAAGCGTCTGCTGGTCGACCTTAACGCTACCGACGTGCCTTACCCGCAAGATCGCACGATTCATCAGCTGTTCGAGGAAAAGGTCCAGGCACAGCCCGACGCCATCGCCGTGGCCTTCCAGGCGCAGCGCTTGAGCTATGCCGAACTGAACCGCCAGGCCAATCGTCTCGCTCACCACCTGATCAGCCTGGGCATCGGTCCGGATGATCGAGTGGCGATCTGCGTCGAACGCGGAGTGAAAATGATCGTCGGGCTGCTCGGTGTACTCAAAGCCGGTGCCGCCTACGTACCGCTGGACCCGGCTTACCCGGCCGAGCGCCTGGCCTACATGATCAACGACAGCCAGCCGGCGGCGTTGCTCACCCAGCGCGGCTTGCAGGAGCGTTTGCCTGCACTGTCGATGCCGCTGGTATTGCTCGACGACGAGCATTGCCAGGGCTTCGCCGAGTGCGATGACAACCCGGTCGTACCGACACTCGGCGTGCGCAACCTGGCGTATGTGATCTACACCTCGGGTTCCACGGGCAATCCGAAGGGCGTGATGATCGAACACCGAGGCCTGGTCAACTACAGCGTCGATGCGGCGCGGCTGTTTGGCCTGTCCCAGAGCGACACGGTGCTGCAACAAAATACCCTTAACTTCGACCTGTCGGTGGAGGAGATCTTCCCGGCACTCCTGGCCGGTGCGACTCTGGCGCCAAGCCGCGAGATATTCGGCAGTGAGGGCACTGAAAATCACGGCATTTACCCGACCGTCCTGCACTTGACCGCCGCTCACTGGCACACCCTGGTCGCCGAATGGCACAACCAGCCGCAGGCTGCTGAACAACGCCTGGCCGAGGTGCGCCTGATCAACGTCACAGGTGACGCATTGTCGGCACAGAAACTCAAACTCTGGGATGAGGTGCGCCCGGCACACACTCGCCTGATCAACACTTACGGGCCGACCGAAGCGACGGTGTCCTGCACCGCGGCCTACGTCAGTCACGACGCTGCGGTCGGCAGCGAAGGCAGCGGCAACGCGACCATCGGCAAGCCGATGGCCAACACCCGCATCTACCTGCTCGATGCCCATCAGCAGCCGGTACCATACGGCGTGGCCGGTGAGATTTTCATCGGTGGCGACGGCGTGGCACGCGGTTACCTGAACCTTGCAGAGGTCAACGCCGAGCGCTTCCTCGCTGATCCGTTCAGCAACAGCCCTGATGCCCGGATGTACAAGACCGGTGACCTGGCACGCTACATGGCCGACGGCCGTATCGAGTACCTGGGCCGTAACGACTTCCAGGTCAAAGTGCGCGGTTTCCGTATCGAACTGGGCGAAATCGAAGCGCGTCTCGGTAGCTGCAAAGGGGTCAAGGAAGCGGTGGTGATCGCTCGGGAAGACAATCCCGGCGAAAAACGCCTCGTGGCCTACGTGATCGCCCAGCCACAAACAAACCTGGATGCCGCCAGACTGCGCGCCGAACTGGCGCCGCAACTGGCCGAGTACATGCTGCCAAGTGCGTTCGTGCTGCTTGATGCACTGCCGCTGACACCGAATCGCAAACTCGATCGCAAGGCCTTGCCAGCTCCAGCGGACAACGCCTTTGCCAGTCGCGAACATGTCGCCCCGCAAGGCACCAGCGAAAAAGCCCTGGCGCAGATCTGGCAGAACCTGCTCAACCTGGAAGCAGTAGGGCGTCATGACCACTTCTTCGAACTGGGCGGGCACTCGCTGCTGGCAATGCGCCTGATTTCCCAGGTGCGTCAGCGCATGGGCGTCGAGCTGAGCCTGGCGGACATCTTCGCCCAGCCGGAACTCGCGGCGCTGGCTCAGGTAGTGGCACACGCTGCCGGCAGCAGCCAGCAGCCCATCGTGCCGGTGTCCCGCGATCAGTCCTTGCCGCTGTCGTTTGCCCAGCAACGCCTGTGGTTCCTCGCGCAGCTGGACGGCGGCAGTGCGGCTTATCACATTCCAGCCGGTCTGCGTCTGCGCGGCAGGCTCGATCAGGACGCACTGAAGCGCGCGCTGGACCGTATCGTTGCGCGCCATGAGGCATTGCGCACAACCTTTGTCCAGGAACAGGACCAGGATCCGCTGCAGCGCATCGCTCCAGCCGATATCGGCTTCAACTTGCAACTGCAGGTGCTGACCGGGCAGGGCGACGCGGAACAACAACTGCTCGCCATCGCCGCAGAAGAGGCCGAAGAGGGCTTTGATCTGCTCAACGGCCCACTGGTGCGTGGACGTCTGGTATGCCTGGCCGATGATGACCATGTCTTGCTGGTGACCATGCACCACATCGTCTCTGACGGCTGGTCCGCTGGCGTGTTGACCCGTGAACTGGGCGTGCTCTATGCAGCGTTCAGCCAAGGCGCCGAGGATCCGTTGCCAGCATTGCCCGTGCAATACGCCGATTACGCGCTGTGGCAGCGCAACTGGCTGAGCGGCGACGTGCTGCAGCAACAGCGCCAGTACTGGCAGCAGACTCTGGCCGGCGCGCCGGCCTTGCTGACCTTGCCGAGCGACCGGCCACGCCCGACGCAACAGGACTACAGCGGCCAGTTGCTCGGCCTGGTCCTCGACGCCGACCTGACGCGTGGCCTCAGGGCGCTGAGCCAGCGTCATGGCAGCAGCCTGTTCATGACGGTCATGGCCGCATGGGCTGCGTTGCTGGGACGTCTGGCCGGTCAGGACGACGTGGTCATCGGTACGCCGGTGGCCAACCGCCTGCGTACCGAGGTGGAGGACCTGATCGGGTTCTTCGTCAACACCCTGGCCGTGCGCGTCGACCTCTCGGGTACACCGAGCGTCCAAAGCCTGTTGCAGCAGGTCAAACAGCAGACCCTGGCCGCCCAGGCGAATCAGGACCTGCCGTTCGAACAGGTGGTTGAGGTGGTTCGCCCACAACGCAGCCTGTCCCACAGCCCGATTTTCCAGGCCATGTTGTCGTGGCAGAACAACGAAACATCCGATCTGGCGCTTGGCGACATGAACCTGCAGGGCGTCGCAGTGGCTGGCCATACGGCCAAGTTCGACCTGACGCTGGACATGACCGAGGTTGGCGATCAACTGATCGGCACGCTGGAATATGCCACGGCACTGTTCGACGAAAGCACCCTGCAGCGTTACATGGGCTACTTCCAGCGCTTGCTGGAAGCCATGGTCGCCGACGACCGCCAGTTGCTGGAGCAGGTGCCGTTGCTCGATAAGGCGGAGCGCCAGCATCTGCTGGTCGACCTTAATGCTACCGATGTGCCTTACCCGCAAGACTGCACGATTCACCAGCTGTTCGAAGAAAAGGTCCAGGTACAGCCCGACGCTATCGCCGTGGTCCACGAGGCGCAGCGCCTGAGCTATGCCGAATTGAACCGTCAGGCCAACCGTCTGGCTCATCACCTGATCGGCCTGGGCATCGGCCCGGACGACCGGGTGGCGATCTGCGTCGAGCGCGGTGTGGAAATGATGGTCGGCCTGCTCGGTGTGCTCAAGGCAGGGGCGGCTTATGTACCGCTGGACCCTGCCTATCCGGCCGAGCGACTGGCTTACATGATCACCGACAGCCAGCCAGCGGCGTTGCTGACCCAGCGTGATCTGCGCAAGCGCTTGCCGACCCTGACCTTGCCACTGGTGTTGCTCGACAGCGATCAGCGCAAAACCTTTACCGAGCGTGACGACAACCCGGTGGTGGAAGCCCTCAGCGTGCGCAATCTGGCATATGTGATCTACACCTCGGGCTCCACGGGCAATCCGAAGGGCGTGATGATCGAACATCGCGGCCTGGTCAACTACAGCGTCGATGCGGCGCGGCTTTTTGGCCTGGCGCCAACCGACACCGTGCTGCAACAGAACACCCTGAACTTTGACCTGTCGGTGGAGGAAATCTTCCCGGCCTTGCTGGCGGGTGCCACCCTGGCTCCGAGCCGCGAGATCTTCGGCAACGAAGGTCTTGAAACTCACGGCATTCATCCGACGGTCCTGCACTTGACCGCCGCGCACTGGCACACGCTGGTGGCCGAGTGGCACAACCAGCCTCAGGCTGCCGAACAACGCTTGGCCGAGGTGCGCCTGATCAACGTCACGGGTGATGCGCTGTCGGCGCAGAAGCTCAAGCTCTGGGACGAGGTGCGCCCGGCGCATACTCGCCTGATCAACACCTATGGTCCAACCGAGGCAACCGTTTCTTGCACCGCGGCTTATGTCAGCCATGATGCTGTGGCCGGCAGCGAAGGCAGTGGCAACGCGACCATCGGCAAACCGATGGCCAACACCCGCATCTACCTGCTTGATGCCCATCAGCAGCCCGTGCCCTATGGCGTGGCTGGTGAGATCTTCATCGGTGGCGATGGCGTGGCACGCGGCTACCTGAACCTTGCCGAGGTCAACGCCGAGCGTTTCCTCGCGGATCCGTTCAGCAGCAGCCCTGATTCCAGGATGTACAAAACCGGCGATTTGGCACGCTACATGGCTGACGGCCGCATTGAATATCTGGGGCGTAACGATTTCCAGGTCAAGGTGCGCGGTTTCCGTATCGAACTGGGCGAAATCGAAGCCCGCCTGGGCAATTGCGCCGGGGTCAAGGAAGCGGTGGTGATCGCTCGGGAAGACACTCCCGGCGAAAAACGCCTCGTGGCCTACGTGATTGCACAGCCACAAGCGAACCTGGATGCCGCCAGTCTGCGCGCCGAACTGGCACCGCAACTGGCCGAGTACATGCTGCCGAGCGCGTTTGTGCTGCTTGATGCACTGCCGTTGACGCCGAACCGCAAGCTCGACCGCAAGGCGTTGCCGGCTCCGCAAGCCGATGCCTTTGCCAGCCGCGAACACGTGGCGCCGCAAGGGGCCACAGAGCTGGCGCTGGCGCAGATCTGGCAGAACCTGCTCGATCTGGAACAGGTGGGCCGTCACGACCAGTTCTTTGAACTGGGCGGGCACTCGCTGCTGGCGATGCGTCTGATTTCCCAAGTGCGCCAGCAGTTGAGCGTCGAGCTGGGCCTGGCGGATATCTTTGCCCAGCCGGAACTGGCCGCCATGGCACGCATACTCGCCGACGCCAAAGGCAGCAGCCAGCCGCCTATCGTGCCGGTGTCCCGTGATCAAGCCTTGCCGCTGTCGTTTGCTCAGCAGCGTCTGTGGTTCCTCGCGCAGCTGGAAGGCGGCAGCGCGGCTTACCATATTCCGGCAGGGCTGCGTCTGCGTGGCACTCTGGATAACCCTGCGCTGGAGCGAGCGCTGGACCGTATCGTCGCCCGCCACGAAGTGCTGCGTACGACCTTTGTGCAAGAGCAGGACCAGGATCCGGTGCAGCGCATCGCTCCTGCCGGTATCGGTTTCAGCCTGCAACTGCAGGTGTTGACCGGGCAGGCGGATGCTGAACAGCAACTGCTCGCCATCACCGCTGCAGAGGCCAACGAGGGCTTCGATCTGCTCAACGGTCCGCTGGTACGGGGACGCCTGGTGCGCATGGCCGAGGACGATCATGTGTTGCTGGTGACGATGCACCATATCGTCTCCGACGGCTGGTCCGCGGATGTGCTGACCCGCGAGCTGAGTGCGCTCTATGCGGCGTTCAGTGCCGGTGCCGAGGATCCGCTGCCCGCTTTGCCGGTGCAATACGCCGACTATGCCGTGTGGCAGCGCAACTGGCTGAGCGGCGAAGTGCTGCAGCAACAGCGTCAGTACTGGCAGCAGACCCTGGGTGGCGCGCCAGCCTTGCTGACCTTGCCGACCGACCGGCCACGCCCGGCACAACAGGACTACAGCGGCAACGTTCGCGGCCTGGTGCTTGATGCAGAGCTGACCAGCGGCCTCAAGGGCCTGAGCCAGCGACATGGCAGCACCCTGTTCATGACCGTAATGGTCGCATGGGCCTCGCTGCTGGGGCGTCTGGCCGGCCAGGACGATGTGGTGATCGGTACACCGGTGGCCAACCGCCTGCGTGCCGAAGTGGAGGACCTGATCGGGTTCTTCGTCAACACCCTGGCGATACGCGTCGATCTGTCCGGCGCACCCAGCGTCGAAGCGTTGATGCAGCAGGTCAAGCGTCAGACGCTGGCAGCGCAGACCCATCAGGACCTGCCGTTCGAACAGGTGGTCGAGGTGGTTCGTCCGCAACGCAGCCTGTCCCACAGCCCGATCTTCCAGGCCATGCTGTCCTGGCAGAACAACGAAACGTCCGACCTGTCGCTCGGCAGCATGAACCTGCAAGGCGTAGCGGTAAACGACCACACGGCGAAGTTCGATCTGGTGCTGGACATGACCGAGGTCGGCGATCAGTTGATCGGCACGCTGGAATACGCCACGGCGCTGTTCGACGAAAGCACCATGGACCGTTACCTGGGCTATTTCCAGCGCCTGCTGGAAGCTATGGTCGCCAATGAACAACACATACTGGAACACGTTCCATTGGTGGATGCAGTCGAGCGTCAGCATCTGTTGACCGGTCTTAATGCAACCGACCGCGCTTACCCTGAGGGTCAGTTGATGCATCGCCTTTTCGAGGCGCATGCAGCGTCTCGACCTCAGGCGCTTGCGGCCCGTCAGGGTGAGCAGACGCTGACCTACGCCGAACTCGACAGCCGCGCCAACGCCCTGGCTCAGCACTTGCGCCAACACGGCGTGCACGCGGGAACCCGAGTGGCGATCCTGCTGGATCGTTCGGTGGAACTGTTGACCAGTATGCTGGCCACGCTCAAGTGCGGCGCGGCTTACCTGGCGCTGGATCGCCTGGCTCCCGAAGAGCGTCTGCGCTTCATGCTCGAGGACAGCGAAGCAACCCTGTTGCTGACCCGCAGCGAACTGACGGCACCTGACCTGACACAGAGACTCGATCTGGACACCCTGGATCTATCAGCGTTGAGTCAAGGGCCAGTCGTGCTTGCAGATGAAGCTGCAGGCGAGACCCCGGCGTGCATCATCTACACCTCCGGCTCCACCGGCCTGCCCAAGGGCGTGATCGTGACCCACAACGGCATTGTGCGGCTGGTGCGGGACAACTACGACTTCCGTGCCGATGACCGCGTGGCGTTTTCTTCCAACCCGGCGTTCGACGCCAGTAGCCCGGAGATCTGGGGTGCATTGCTCAATGGCGGCCAGTCGATAATCGTCGAGCCTTCCGTGTTGCTTGAGCCGGCAGCCTTTGCGGCCTTGCTCAAACGCCATGCGGTGACGGTGATGTTCAGTTCGACCGCGTTGTTCAATCTGTATGCCGGGTTGATTCCCGAAGCTTTGGCAGGCTTGCGCATGCTGGAGTGCGGTGGCGAACGGGCGGATCCGGCGTCGTTCCGCCGGGTACGGGAGCACTCGTCTCAAATGCGCTTGTTCAACGGCTACGGCCCGACCGAGGGCACCACGTGCGCCACTCGTTACGAAGTGTTTGATGTGCAGCCGGGAACCCTGAGCCTGCCGATCGGCAAACCCAACGCCAACGTGCGCATCTATCTGCTCGACGCGTGCGGCGAGCCGGTGCCGATGGGCAGCGTCGGCGAGATCTACATCGGCGGGGTCGGGGTCGCGCTTGGCTACCTGAATCGCCCGGAACTGACCGCCGAACGCTTCAGCGACGATCCGTTCAGTCAGCAGGCGGGCGCGCGTCTCTATCGCACCGGCGACCTGGCGCGCTGGTTGCCGGACGGCAACCTCGAATACCTGGCGCGCAATGATGGCCAGGTGAAGGTCCGCGGCTTCCGTGTGGAGCTCGGGGAAGTCGAAAGCAGCCTGCATGGGTGCGATGGCGTGCGTAACTCCGTGGTAGTGGCCCGCGAAGACAGCCCGGGCGACACGCGTCTGGTGGCTTACTACACCGTGCACGCTGACGTTGAAGCACCCGAGCCGGAGGCTCTGCGTGCACAACTGAGCGCCAGCTTGCCGGAATACATGGTCCCGAGCGTATTCATCTGCCTGCCAGACTTGCCGCTGACGCTCAATGGCAAGGTGGATGTCCAGGCACTGCCAACGCCGACAGCGGATCAGTTCGTGAGCCGAACGTTTGAAGCCCCGGCAGGGGAGTTGGAGATTCATCTGGCAAAAGCCTGGGCGGAAGTACTTGAATTGCAACAGGTGGGACGTCATGACAGCTTCTTCAATCTCGGCGGTCACTCGCTGATGGCGGTACGACTGGTCAACCAACTGGTACAGAGTGGCTTGCCGGTGTCTCTGGCCGACGTTTTCCAGCACGCCAGCGTGGCGGCCCTGGCCAGCCTGCTGGGCAGCCGCGGCGAAGAGGTTGCAGCGCAGCTTCATGAGCAACTGGTGCCGGTGCGCACCACCGGCAACCAGCGTCCGCTGTTCCTGGTCCACGAGTTCACCGGCCAGGATGTGCACTTCGCGGCGCTGGCGGTACACATCGACAGCGACATTCCGGTCTACGGGTTGAGCGGCATCCCGCTCGGTCAGGAACAGTTGCTGACCATGGAATGCCTGGCAACGCGCTTGTTGGGTGCGATGCGCAGCGTGCAGCCGCACGGACCTTATCGCCTGGCGGGCTGGTCGTTCGGAGGGCTTCTGGCCTACGAAATCGCCATCCAGCTGGAGGGCATGGACGAGGAGGTGGAGTTTATCGGCATGCTCGACACCTACATGCCGCGCCTGGTGGATCAGGGTCGCGAGCGTTGGGACCTGCAGACCGCCCACCGTCAGCACCTGCTGGAACACTGCGAGCAGTTCTGGAAAGCCCGAGGCGAATGCGCGCAGGCTCTGGAAGCCCTGGAGCGAGTGCGTGCAAACCGGCAGGCCTTTGATTTCGCCGGGCTTCTGCAGCACTGCCGTGAGCAGGGTGCGCTGCCGCCGGAGCTGGACATCTACACGAACGAGGGTCTTTGCCAGTACCTCGACCGAGAGGTGGCTCACGGTCATGCGCAGGCCAATTACACGGTTTACCCCAACAGCGTGCCGCTGCACCTGTTCACTGCCAGTGAGTGGGAACCCAACTCACAGAAACACAGCGGTTACCTGGGTTGGGATAGCGTACTGCCCGTCAGTCAGTTGCGCAGTATAAAGGTCGTGGGCGATCACTTGAGCATGATGAAGCCGCCACATATCGAGGGCTTGGGTCAGGCGATCAGCCAGGCGTTGACTGATCTGCCCGATCGGCCACGGGGGGCTGACAACGCCCACCGGCCGTTGCTGACGATTCAGGGCGGACGCCGCGATCATGCGCCCGTGTTCTGTGTCCCGGGGGCAGGGGACAGTGTGACCGGTTTCATCGGCCTGGCCGAGGCACTGGGCCCGTATTGGCCGATCCACGGGCTGCAACCGCGCGGGCTGGATGGCCGCACGGTGCCTTACAGTCTGGTGGAAACCGCCGCCGAAGCGTATCTGCAAGCACTCGACAGCACTCATCCCGAGGGGCCGGTGCATCTGCTCGGTCATTCGTTCGGCGGCTGGGTGGCCTTTGAAATGGCCCAGCGCCTGACGGCACGTGGCCGAGAAGTGGCTTCGCTGACACTGATCGACAGTGAGTCACCGGGCGGCAACGGCGTGGTGGGCAAACCTTACACCGCGATAGGCGTACTGGAACGCTTGATCGAGACCATGGAACTGGCTGCGGGAAAGTCGCTGGGCATCGATCGTACGGCCTTCCGGACCCAGGACGATGTCGGTCAGATGCGCTTGTTGCATGCCGGGATGGTGCGGGCAGGGATGTTGCCACAGCGTTCTTCGCCGGACGCGATGCGCGGGCCTGCGCGGGCTTTCGGTACGGCGTTGCGCACACGTTATCAACCGTCGCAGATCTACTCCGGGCCGGTGCGTCTGGTGCTGGCCGATGACCCAGTGCTGGATGCGGCGGGCAATCAGCGCGAACAGCAGGCGATGGTCAGCGGCTGGCGCCAGTGTGCTCCGGATCTCACTGTCTGGCGTGGGCCGGGCAACCATTTCACCATTCTCAAGGCGCAGCATGTACAGCATCTGGCGAACTGGTGGCTACCCCGTCAATAACGCCGTTTCTTCAAGCCCGGCGGTCTATCGCCGGGTCAATTCTCAACACATTCGTGGCTTTCTATGAAAAAGTTGAAGTTTCGCAAAGTGCTCATCGTTGTCGTGCTGCTGGTTCTGGCAGCGGGTATTGCCTACAGCGTCCAGTCTCCGGAAAAGGCTCCGGAGTACCTGACCGCCAAGGTCGAACGCACCGACATCGAAAACTCGGTGCTGGCCAGCGGTGTGCTGCAAGGCATCAAGCAGGTTGACGTCGGCTCGCAGGTCTCGGGCCAGCTCAAGTCCCTGAAGGTCAATCTGGGCGACAAGGTCAAACAAGGTCAGTGGCTGGCGGAAATCGATCCCGTGGTGCTGCAGAACACCCTGCGCCAGTCGCAGGTCAACGAACAGAACCTGATCGCCCAGAAAGACGCGGCCGTGGCGCAGCTCAAGGACGCCAAAGCCATTTACCAACGCTACAAGCAATTACGTGCGGATGACGCAATCTCGCAAAAGGACTTCGATACGGCACAATCGGATTTCGAGGTCCGGAGTGCCAACCTGCGGTCGCTGGAGGCACAGGTGCGCGACGCAAGAATTCAGATCGAGACCGCCAGGATCAACCTGGGCTATACCCGTATCGTCGCGCCGATCAGCGGTGATGTGGTGGGTATCGTGACGCAGGAAGGTCAGACTGTGATCGCCAGCCAACTGACACCGGTGATTCTCAAGTTGGCGGATCTGGACACCATGACTGTCAAGGCACAGGTCTCCGAGGCCGACGTGATTCATATCACCCCCGGGCAAGAGGTGTATTTCACCATTCTCGGCGATGCCGAAAAACGCTATTACGCCAAGCTGAAGGGCACGGAGCCAGCACCGCAAAACTTCCTGGATGCACAATCCAGCACCGCCAGCAAGCCGAACAGTGCGGTGTTCTACAACGCATTGTTCGACGTCCCCAACCCTGATCACCGTCTGCGTATTTCGATGACCGCCCAAGTGCATATCGTGCGTGAAAAGGCCAAGGACGTATTGACTGTGCCTGTTGCGGCCCTGGGCGACAAGAACGGCGACGGCAGCTTCCCGGTACGCGTGGTGGACGCGCAGGGCCAGGCCCAGAGCCGCAATGTGCAGACCGGCATCAACAACAACGTGCGGGTCGAGATCAAGAGCGGCCTTGCCGAGGGTGACCAGGTGGTGATCGGTGAACCGTCGGCCACACCAGCGACAGCGGGGGCCTGACCATGAGTCGAGCTCTTCTGGAACTCAAGGGTGTCACCCGGCGTTTCGTCGCCGGCGAGAAGGACTTCATCGCGCTCAATGACATCAACCTCACGATCAATGCCGGCGAACTGGTTGCCATTACCGGGGCCTCGGGCTCCGGCAAGTCAACGCTGATGAACGTGCTGGGTTGCCTGGACCACGCCAACAGCGGCAGCTACAAGGTCGACGGGCGTGAAACCGGTACGCTGACCGATGATGAGCTGGCAGAGCTGCGCCGCGATCACTTCGGTTTCATTTTTCAGCGTTATCACCTGTTGCCGCACCTGGCGGCGATCCAGAATGTCGAAATGCCGGCCATCTACGCAGGCACCGGTAAAAGCATGCGTGTGGAGCGCGCGCAGAAGCTGCTTGAGCGCCTGGGATTGTCCGGGCATCTGGAGCACAGGCCAAGCCAGTTGTCAGGCGGCCAGCAGCAGCGGGTGAGTATCGCCCGGGCCTTGATGAACGGCGGCGAGATCATTCTGGCTGACGAACCCACCGGAGCCCTCGACAGTGTGAGCGGCAAGGAGGTGATGAATATCCTCCTCGAGCTCAACAGCGCCGGGCACACGGTGATCCTGGTAACCCACGACGAGAAGGTTGCGGCGCACGCCGAGCGCATCATCGAAATGCGTGATGGCGAGATCATCGCCGACCGGGTCAACACTGACCGTCCGATCGTCAACGAAAAAACCACCGAGCGCCTGCCGAGCAAACCCAGGCAGGGCAACCGGCTGATGGCCAACATCGGCCTGTTCCAGGAGGCCTTCGTCATGGCGTGGGTGGCGCTGATCTCGCATCGCATGCGCACGCTGCTGACCATGCTCGGGATCATCATCGGCATCACCTCGGTGGTGTCGATCGTTGCGATCGGCGAAGGGGCCAAGCGCTATGTGCTCAAGGACATCCAGGCCATCGGCAGCAATACCATAGAGGTGTTCCCCGGCAGTGACTTTGGCGACACCAAGTCCATGGATATCCAGACCCTGGCGCTGTCCGATGTGACGGCGTTGAGCAGTGAGTACTACATCGACAGCGCCACGCCGAATATCGGCCGCAACCTGCTGGTGCGCTACCGCAACATCGACGTCTCGGCGACGGTGAGCGGGGTCAGCCCGAGTTACTTCCAGGTGCGTGGCACCAAAATGGGCTTGGGGGTGGGGTTCAACAAGGATGACGCCCGGCGGCAGGCACAGGTGGTAGTAATCGATCACAACACGCGGATTCGCCTGTTCGGTCCCAAGGTCGATCCACTGGGCCAGGTGATTCTGGTGGGTAACCTGCCGTGCACGGTGATCGGCGTGACCGAGAACAAGAAAAACATCTTCGACACCAGCAAGAACCTGAATATCTGGATGCCCTACGAAACCGCCTCCGGACGCCTTCTGGGTCAGACCTACCTGGACGGTATCACCGTGCGGGTCAAGGACGGACAGCCAAGCAAGGTGGTCGAGGACAACGTGAACAAGCTGTTGCAAAAGCGTCACGGGACCAAGGACTTCTTCACCTACAACCTCGACAGCGTGATGCAAACGGTGCAGAAGACCAGCCAGTCGCTGGCGCTGTTACTGTCGTTGATTGCGGTGATCTCGCTGGCGGTCGGCGGTATCGGGGTGATGAACATCATGCTGGTGTCGGTCACGGAACGGACGCGTGAGATTGGCATTCGCATGGCAGTCGGGGCACGCCAGGCGGATATCCGTCAGCAGTTTCTGGTGGAGGCGGTGATGGTCTGCCTGATTGGCGGGGTCATCGGCATCGGCCTGTCGTTCGTGATCGGCTATGTGTTTTCACTGCTGGTCAAGGAATGGCAGATGGTGTTCTCCGTGAGCTCGATTGTCACTGCGTTTATCTGCTCGACATTGATCGGCATCGTGTTCGGCTTCGTACCCGCACGTAACGCGGCACAGCTCGATCCGATCGAAGCGCTGGCACGGGATTGACAGGGGGATTGCAGGACAAGGATGTCCTGCCCGTTGGAAAAGGGCGTACGACCGCGCATTGAAAAGTGCCTGCGGGCGGAGTCAGAAAGATCGGCGTATGAGGTCGGCGCAGGAAGCTTAAGGGCAGGGATCCTGCTCGCAAGAGGCTGGTGCAGGCAACGAATGTCTGTCGTCTGCGTCAGCCTCCCGAGCAAGCTTTTGCGAGGCTTCAGCCTACCGCACTGACGCTGGAAACCCGTGCGGCGCTGCTGCTCCTGAGGGCCTGTTCGAAGCGGTCGAGAACTGTACCTACTTCCGACTCGGTAATGTTCAAAGGTGGCAGGAAGCGCAGGACTGCGCTGTTGCGTCCACCCGTTTCGATGATCATGCCGTTGTCGAAGCACTCCAGCTTGATCGCTCGCGCACGTGCGCCATCGCCAGCCCCAGGACGCGATCCGCTGGCCGGTTTGACGATCTCCACGCCAAGCATCAGCCCACGGCCACGAACATCGCCGATAAACGGGAACTGTCGAGCGATATCTTCCAGCCCGCTTTGCAACTGCTCCCCCCGGCGCGAGGCATTGCCTGCCAGGTCGTGCTCCTTGATATGACGCATGGTCGCAGCTCCGGCCACCATCGCCATCTGATTGCCACGGAATGTACCTGCGTGCATGCCTGGGCCCCATGTATCCAGGTGCTCGGCATAGACGATCACTGATATTGGGTAGCCACCACCGATGGCCTTGGACAGCACCAGAATATCCGGCGTTATCCCGGAATGTTCGATGGCAAACAGGTTGCCGGTACGTCCGAGTCCGGTCTGCACTTCATCAATAATCAGCAAGATGCCGAACTCGCGGGTGATCTCCCGCACGGCGCGCAGCCACTCGGCCGATGCCGCGATACAGCCGCCTTCGCCCTGAATCACTTCGACCACCACCGCCGCCGGTTTGGGCACACCGCTTTCCGGATCACTGAGTACCGTGCGGATGTACTCGATGGAGAGGCGGTCGGTATGTTCGCCATCGGTGCCGAACGGGCAGCGGAAGCGATAGGGGAAGGGCAGGAAGTGGGTGCCCTGGGCCAGCAGGCCGGCTTTGGGGTTGAGGTTGCCCATGGCCGACAATGCGCCAGCGGTCATGCCATGGTAACCACCGTGGAAGGACATCAGCGGCGAGCGCTGGGTGTAATGGCGAGCCAGTTTGATTGCGGCTTCGACCGCATCTGAGCCACTGGGGCCGCAGAACAGGATTTTGCTGTTGTCACGCATGCTGGCGGGCAACGTCGCAAACAGTTCTTCGACGAAGGCGTGCTTGGCCGGTGTGGCCAGGTCAAGGGCCTGCTGCAGATGATCACTGTTGAGAAATTCGATCACCGCCTCGCGGACCACCGGTGGGTTATGACCCAGTGCCAGCGTGCCAGCGTTCGACAGGCAGTCGAGGTACTCCCGGCCATTGGCGTCCTTGACTCGCATGCCTTTGCCGCTGACAAACAGTTGCTGGAAGGTCGCTGCATAGGTGCGCGCATTCGACTCCAGTTTCTTGAGATTGCTTAACTCTTCCATAGTCGATCCCTTGTTGGCACAGGTACGGATTCATTGCTACTCGCTTCGAGCAGAGCGCGATTCTGTAAGAACCTCAGGGGGATCGCCAACTTATCGCCGCCGGACTGTCCCCGTATTCCACGACAGACATCTCGCGGCCTCAGGCGTTAAATGCATGCTACGAAAGGGATTTGTGGCGCTGTAGGAAATCTCGCGACAACGCTCCTGATCGCCCGGATCCCTGCGCCGTTGCCTTATCTCCAGACAACCACTGTTCCGGAACCTTCGAGAGCTTTATGTCGATTGGCAAACCTGCTGGCCACTTCCTGTTGTCGACGTTTCTGGTGTCGCTGCTGAGCGGCTGCACGCTAGGACCGGACTACCACTTGCCTGCGGTGGCGGTTGCCAGCAAGTGGCATGCGCCACTGCCGCATGACGCGTCGATGGTCGGGCTGCAGGATTGGTGGCAACAGTTCAATGACCCTGCGCTGGCAACCCTGTTGCGTCTGGCACAGGCAGACAGCCCGTCACTCGACAAGGCTCTTGCGCGCATTGCCCAGGCACGTGCGACGGTGGACGACAGCGTTGCCGACCGGCTGCCGCAAGTGAGCGGCGGTGTGAGCAAGTCACGCGCCGGCATCAGGCAGAGCGGGGTGCGCCAGAGCGGCAAGACCTCCGGCGCAACCCTCGATGCGTCCTGGGAACTGGACCTGTTCGGCAAACTGCGACGCACCGACGAGGCTTCACGCAATCTGCTCGAAGCACGTGTCAATGATTGGCATGACGCTCGCGTATCACTGGCCGCCGAGGTCGGTGATGACTTCGTGCAGTACCGCGGCTGCCAGATGCTGGTGAACGCTTACCGTGATCAGGCGCAATCCCAGGAGCAGACAGCACGTCTGACTCGCGTATCGTTTCAGGCCGGGTTTACCGCCGCCGCCGATTCATCGTTGAGCGACGCCAGTGCGGCGGCGAGCACTGCGACTCTCATCAAACAACAGAGCGAGTGCGACGTGCTGCTCAAGAGCCTGGTGGAGCTGACTGGCAGCGACGAGGAACAGGTACGAGAAGTGCTCAGCCATAACCCCGCGCGACTGCCGCAGCCTGCGTTGCTGGATGTACGGGAAATACCCGCCGATCTGGTGCGCCAGCGCCCGGACCTGGCGTCCAGCGAACGCGAACTGGCCGCAGCGAATGCGAAGATTGGCGCTGCCCAGGCTGATCGTCTGCCGAGCCTGAGCCTGGTTGGCTCGTTCGAAGTGGGGACCACCACCGGAGTATTCAGCCGCGATTGGAGCCTCGGCCCGCAACTGACTGTTCCGCTGTTCGATGCAGGCAAGCGCCGGGCGGCGGCAGATTCTGCGCGGGCGGATTATGACACGGCGCTGGCGACCTACCGGCAAACCCTGCGCACAGCGGTAATGGAGGTCGAGCAGGCGCTGGTGCGCCTGGACGCGGCGCGGCGCTCGCAAGCCAGCACGCAGCGGGCCAGCGACGGTTATCAAGCGTCGTTCGAGGCCACAGACCGCAACTGGCAGGCCGGTAATGCCAGCCTGCTGGACCGCGAAGAGGCTCGCCGCTCGGCGCTGTCGGCTGAAATCGAACTGATCAACGTGCAACAAAATCAGGTGCGCTACTGGATTGCCCTGTACAAGGCCCTGGGCGGTGGATGGCAGGACAGTCGCGAAGGTTTGGCCGGTGAAACACCGAAGCGGGGCGGCGCATGAGGAAGATACGCGTGTATGGGCTGCTGACGCTGGCAGTGCTGGGCGTTTCGGGCTGGCTATTGTCTGGCCGCGCAGAGCCGCCCCCGGCAGCCGCAGCCGCGCCGGCCACCAGCCTGACGGTCGAGGCGGTGCAACCGCGTCGCGAAGACTGGCCGCAGGAGCGGGTGGCCAGCGGTGCGCTCGCACCGTGGCAGGAAGCCGTGATCAGTGCCGAGACCGGAAGCTTGCGTATCGCCAGCCTGAAAGCTGATATCGGCGATCAGGTGAAGAAGGGCCAGGTTTTGGCGACCCTGGCCGATGACAGCGTGCTGGCCGAGGAAAACAAGCAGAAGTCGGCGGCCGCCCAGGCCTCTGCGCAACTGCAGGAAGCCCGCTCCAATGCCAGACGGGCGGCCTCGGTAGGGCAGAGCGGCGCCCTGTCCGAGCAGAAACTGGAAGAGTACCGGGTCAAGGTGCAGACCGCCGAAGCTGACCTGGCCTCGGCGAATGCCGATCTGCGCAGCATCCGGATCAAACTCACGCAGACGCGCATCGTCGCGGTGGATGACGGAATCATTTCCGGGCGCAAGGCCTTGCTTGGCGATGTGGTGTCGGCGGGCAGCGAAATGTTCAGAATGATCCGGGAGGGCCGCATCGAGTGGCAGGCGGAACTGGATGCCCAGCAACTGCCAGGCGTCAAGGCCGGGCAGCTCGCCCGTGTGAAGCTGCCCGGCGGTAATGAGGTCGAAGGGCACGTGCGGCTGGTCTCGCCAGTGCTTGACGGCAAGACCAGCAGGGCGCTGGTCTACGTATCCCTGCCGACAGGGTCGATGGCCCGCTCCGGCATGTACGCCAGCGGTCGCATCGAACTGCCGTCCAGCCCGGCGCTGACGGTTCCGGACACCAGCGTGATCCTGCGCGACGGGCGCTCCTATGTGTTTGTACTGGGCAAGGACATGCGCGTCAGCCAGCAAGTGGTAGAGATCGGACGACGTCGTGGGTCGGCGCTGGAAATCCTCGGCGGCCTGGCAGAGCAGGCACAGATCGTCCGCAGCGGTGGGGCCTTTCTCAATGACGGGGCCAGCGTGACGCTGGTCAACGCCGAGGCCCGCGCGCAATGAATATCTCCGCGTTGTCGATTCGTTACCCGGTTCCGGCGGTCATGCTGTTTTTATTGCTGACCCTGTTTGGTTTCCTCGGATTCGAGCGTCTCGGCATCCAGGACTTTCCCGACACCGATCTGCCTGCTGTGGTCATCAGTGCCTCGCTGGAAGGGGCCGCCCCGGAGCAACTGGAAACCGAAGTCGCGCGCAAGCTCGAAGACAAGCTGACCTCGCTGCGCCTGCTCAAGCATGTCACCACGCAAATTACCGAAGGCAGTGTCCTCATCAATGTGATCTTCGACATCGACAAGGATGGCAACGAAGCCCTCAACGAAGTGCGCAATGCGGTGGACAGCGCTGCGGCTGAATTGCCAGCCAACCTCGATACGCCATCGGTAACCCGCCTGACCACCAACACTACGGCGTTGCTGACCTATGTGGTCGATGCGCCACGCATGGACGAAGAAGCGTTGTCATGGTTTGTCGACAACGAGCTGAGTAAACAGCTGCTGACCGTGCGTGGGGTCGCGAAGATCAGCCGGGTGGGCGGTGTGGACCGCGAAGTCCAGGTTGACCTTGATCCGGCGCTGATGGCCGGTCTGGGTCTGAGTGTGACGGACATTGCAGATCGTTTGCGGGCGATGCAGAAAGACAATTCCGGAGGGCAGGGCGATCTGGGCAGCGGTCAACAGGCGCTGCGTGTCCTCGGCGGTATTGACGACCCCGCAGCGCTGGGCGCTATCCGCATTCCCGTCAGCGATGGACGGATGCTCGCTGTGCAGCAGTTGGCTACCGTGCGCGATACCCATGCCGAGCGTACTACGCTGGCGTATCGCGATGGCAAACCGGTGATTGGCTTTCAGGTCATCCGCTCCCTGGGCTTTTCCGACGTCGGCGTGACCAGGGATTTGCGCCAGGCAGTCAGTGAGTTCGCCAGGCTGCACCCTGATGTGCGTATTGAAGAGGCGAGTAATGCCGTCGAGCCGGTGATGGAAAACTATCGTGGCTCCATGGCGCTGCTCTACGAAGGGATGTTACTGGCTGTGCTGGTGGTCTGGTGGTTCCTGCGTGACTGGCGGGCGACCGTTATCGTGGCCACGGCGCTGCCCTTGTCGATCATCCCGACCTTCGGCGTGATGTATTTTGCCGGTTTTAGCCTCAATACCGTATCGCTGCTGGCGCTGGCGCTGGTGATCGGCATTCTGGTCGACGATGCCATCGTTGAGGTCGAAAACATTGCGCGACACCTGCGCATGGGCAAAACCCCACGGCAGGCGGCAATCGAAGCGTCCGACGAGATCGGCCTTGCGGTATTGGCAACCACCGTGACCCTGGTCGCGGTATTCCTGCCGACCGCTTTCATGGGCGGGATTTCCGGCAAACTGTTTCGCCAGTTCGGAGTGACCGCCAGCGCTGCGTTGATGTTTTCGTTACTGGTCGCCCGTCTTCTGACGCCGATGATGGCTGCGCACTTTCTCAAGGCGCGATCGCATGGCGAACACGACGGCGGTTTGATGAGGCGTTACCTGGGCTGGATTCACACCAGCCTGAGCCACCGCAAGACCACCATGGCCATTGTGGGCGCTCTATTTATCGGCTCGCTGGCGCTTATACCCTTGCTGCCGACCAGCTTTCTGCCTGCACAGGATATTGCCAGCAGCACCGTCAACCTGGAATTGCCGCCCGGCAGCAGTCTGGCGCAGACCGGCGAGATTGCCTTGCAGGCTGAGAAGCGTTTACGTGCGATCCCTGAAGTGGCCCACGTGTTCATCGCAGCGGGCAGCGGCGATGCCGGCAGTGCAGGTAATCGCAACGCGATACTGACCGTCGATCTGCTGCCGCGAGACCAGCGCGCCCTGAAACAATCCCAGGTGGAAGCGAGCATGCGTGAAAGTCTGCGCAGTTTACCTGGTGTGCGGGTGACGGTCGGTGGTGACGCCAGCGGCGAACGGCTGGACATCGTCCTTGCCAGCGATGATGGCGATTTGCTGGAGCGTACCGCCGCCGCGCTTGAACCGCAGTTGCGCCAGATAAAGGGCATCGGCAACGTCACCTCAAGTGCTGCGGTGCAACGACCGGAAATCCAGATGCGCCCGGATGTTGTCCGCGCGGCAGAGCAGGGTGTCAGCAGTCAGGACATCGCCGACACCCTGCGCATGGCCACCTATGGTGAGTACAGTTCGTCTCTGGGCAAGATCAATCTGTCCCAGCGCCAGGTCAATGTACGGGTGCGCATGCAGCCGCAAGTACGTACCGACCTGCAGAGCCTCGCTCAGTTACGGGTCACGGGGCGTGATGGCCAGATCGCACTGGCGTCGCTGGGAGAGCTCAGCATGGGCAGCGGCCCCGCGCAGATTGATCGTATCGATCGCCTACGCAATATCACCCTGTCCATCGAACTCAATGGCAGCAATCTGGGCGAAGTGATGGAACAGGCCAGGCAAACGCCGGTCATGCAGAACCTGCCAGCGCAAGTAAAACTGGTGGAGCAGGGTGAGTTGCAGTTGATGAGCGAGTTGTTTGGCAACTTCAGTCTGGCAATGGCCGTTGGCGTATTCTGTATCTACGCGGTGCTGGTGTTGCTGTTCCATGACTTCATGCAGCCGCTGACCATCCTGTCGGCGCTCCCGCTATCGCTTGGTGGCGCACTGTTGGCACTGTTGATCGGCGGGATGAGTTTTTCCATGGCGTCAGTCATCGGTCTGCTGATGCTGATGGGGATCGTCACCAAGAACTCGATCCTGCTGGTGGAGTACGCAATCATGGCTCGCCGTGCGCCGACCGTAAGCCGCTACGAAGCGTTGATCGACGCCTGCCACAAACGCGCCCGGCCAATTCTCATGACCACCATTGCAATGGGCGCGGGCATGCTGCCGACCGCACTGGGATGGGGCGGCGAATCCGGTTTCCGTCAACCGATGGCGGTGGTCGTTATCGGCGGACTGTTGGCCTCGACCGTACTAAGCCTGTTGGTAGTGCCCGTTATCTTTACTTATATAGATGATGGCCATGAGACACTTATAAAGTGGCTTCGCAGGCCTGGGTAAACAGTGTAAATGCTGCCTCGGGGCTGGCTCCCTGACCGGAATAAGCACCAGAGACTACTTCGCATTCCGACATACTTCCTCACTGGGTTCCACTGAGCGCACCCAGCGCATCAGTACCCGTTTTCATGCAGTCCCCCCTTTTTATCCAGTAACACCCCCGTGGCTATTCATAAAATCCGCTTCATGCCGATAAAGACAGGGAGCGCGAAAAGTCAAAGTGTCGTGAACAGCACTTTCCACCTCTCGCGCCCCGTAAAACTAACGGTCTTGGGCCAGATATCTACTAGGCTACGGCACGGTTAGTTTGTTGTTGGAAGCAGGTTCTGCCCTGGCACAGAGAGGGGATGGCCATTTCTGTAGTCCAACGAACCGCTTACAACAAAAGTACAAAACCACGCGTAACTACTTGCCTCTAGTGCAGTAGGGCTCTCGGACAGAAGTGACCCCTTACTTAACGATGATGGATAATCAATGAACCTGATAAATCGCACCAGTTTCGCTAAAAAACTCATGGCCGCGTTCATCGTTTGCGCCATGATCACCTTGGCTGTGGGTGGTTTGGGCATGCTCGGTATCAACCGGCTTTCCGATGCCCTTGAGCTGACGTTCTCGAATAATCTGGTTTCAGTGGCCAACACCAACGAGACGATGACCGCCCTGACCACTCATAACCGCGGGCTTTACCGTTTGCTCGACGCCAAGGACAAGGCCACGGCGGAGAAAATGCGCCAAAGTATCAATGCCGAGCTGGAGCGTGCGCAGAAAGTCTATGCCATCTACCGCGCCACCCCATTGGAAGACGATGAACGCGCAGCGGGCGACCAGTACGACGTCTTGATGTCAGCCTACATCTCTGCGTCCCAGAACATCTTTGACCTGCAGCAGGCGGGCAAACTGGAAGACGCGCGCAATCGCCTCAACGCGCTGGCGGACGGGGAGTTCAACAAGGCTCGCGGCTACCTGCAGATCATGATCGACTCCAACAAGCGCCAGATCAAAGAAGGTGCAGAGGCCGCTGACAGGCTGCAAAGCAACTCGGTATTCATGTTGACGGCGGGTATCGTCACCGCGTTTGTGGTGGCGATCATGTTGGGTATTCTGATCACTCGCATGATTACAGGACCACTGAGAAGCGCTATCGAAGTTGCACAACGTATTGCATCGGGCGACTTGACCCAAAGCGTTTCCAGCACCCGAGGCGATGAAGCGGGGCACCTGCTCAATGCGATCGGCACGATGCAGGGCAATTTGAAACGCACGATTCAGGAGATTTCCAGCGCGTCCGATCAGCTTGCCTCCGCAGCCGAAGAGCTTGGCGCGGTCACCGAAGAAAGCACACGCGGCCTTACTCGACAAAATGACGAGATTCAACAGGCTGCAACGGCGGTAAACGAAATGACGGCGGCTGTTGAAGAGGTAGCCCGCAATGCAGTGTCTACCTCGGAGGAGTCCAAAGCACTGGCAACCGACGCCGCGAACGGTCGTGGCCAGGTTGATAACACCGTCAAGGGCATCGGCACGATGGTCAGGGAGATTACCGAGTCGACAGGGTCAGTGACCACGCTTGCTGGCCACGTCCGGGATATCAGCAAAGTGCTTGAGGTCATCCGCAGCATTGCGGAACAGACCAACCTGCTCGCGCTGAACGCCGCCATCGAGGCTGCACGCGCCGGTGAACAAGGCAGAGGGTTTGCTGTGGTAGCCGACGAAGTGCGCGCTCTGGCGCACCGCACCCAGGCTTCAACGGTGGAAATCGAAGGCATGATCGGTACCGTGCAGTCCGGTGCCGACGGTGCGGTCGCTGCAATGAGCAAAAGCCTGGCGACGGCCACCAACACCCAGGAACTCGCTCAGCGTGCCGGCAGCGCCCTGGAAAAAATCACCAGCGGCGTAGGCACCATTAACGAGCGCAACATGGTGATTGCCTCGGCGTCCGAAGAACAGGCTCAGGTCGCACGCGAAGTGGATCGCAACCTGGTCAACATTCAGGAGCTGAGCGCACAGTCTGCAGCCGGCGCTAATCAGACGAGTGCATCCAGTCAGGAACTTTCACGGCTGGCGATTTCGTTCAACACGATGGTTGCGCAGTTCAAGCTTTAACGGGTTTGTGCAGGTGTATTTCCGGTCTGATCGTCTGGACCGCTTTGACCGGGAATACACACTGCTTTCTCTTGTTCTTTTCTTGTTGACGGTCGACCTTGCCAGTTTGCGGTGGGCAAAGCGCTTGAAACAGTTTGAATCCGGCTGGGACGCTGAAATAAACAGCGATCAGATATGAAATATCTTGAAACATTCGTGTCACATGAAGAGTCAATGGAGTAACCCTCTTCAAGGTTTTCCGATGAAAATGCCTCGCCCGAACACACGTCTCAAATCCCTCATCAATCTGCGCAATCTAAAAATGGCGCGGTCTGCGCACGCGTTCGTTCGAGGCAATACCGCCCAGTTCTATGAGTGGCTTCACAGCCAGTCGGGTAGGCGTCTGCCCAGCGGTCCGCCGGTCTGGATCTGTGGCGATTGTCACGCCGGCAATCTGGGGCCCACAGGGGATTCGAGAGGGCGCATCGACATGCATATCCGCGATCTCGATCAGGCCGTCATCGGTAATCCTGCCCATGACCTGGTGAGGCTGGGGTTGTCGTTGGCGACGGCTGCTCGTGGCTCGGACTTGCCCGGCGTTACCACGGCAAGAATGCTGGAAGAGATGATGCAGGGCTACGAAGAAGCTTTTTTGGGCGACGACGATGAAGAGCCTGATCGCCCTGCGCAAGTGAAAGCCGGAATGCGTAGCGCGGTACAACGCACGTGGAAGCACCTTGCCAAGGAGCGCTTCGAAGGTACGCAGCCGACCATTCCGTTGGGTAAGCATTTCTGGCAACTGTCACGCGCGGAACGCGATGCAATCAAGGAGCTTTGTGAAACGCCGGAGATTCATGCGCTGGTGACATCGCTCAAAGGCAGGTCGCAGGATGACCGTGTGCGCTTACTCGACTCCGCCTATTGGGTAAAAGGATGCAGCTCGCTGGGGCTGCTTCGCTATGCGGTGCTGATGGGTGTTGGCGATGAAGAGGATGAAGAGTTCTGCCTGCTCGACGTCAAGGAAGCCGTCGCAGCGGCGGCCCCCCGTACGGCAAGGGCTCGCATGCCCAGAGACAATGGCAAACGGGTAGTGGAGGGCGCCCGGAATCTTTCGCCCGGCCTGGGCAGCCGAATGGTTGCCGTGCGAATGCTGGATCATTCGTTCTTCATACGTGAGCTGCTTCCTCAGGACATGAAGCTGGAACTGGATGAGCTCACCGAGCAAGAGGCCATGCAGGCCGCAGCGTATCTCGCAAAAGTGGTTGGTAACGCCCACGCCAGACAGATGGATCTGGCCACACGTGCGGCGTGGATCAGAGATCTGCAAAGCAATCGCTCCGAGACCCTGGACGCTCCCTCCTGGCTATGGTCAAGCGTCGTTCAACTGGTCGGCAGTCACGAGCAAGGCTACCTTGAGCACTGTCGGCGCTACGCGCTGTAGCGCCTTGTGAATTGAGCGGAACAGATTAACTGCCGATGCTGGCCGTCCTTGGCTTACATGAATCAGTTAATCAATATTCTGCTCAAACTCGCCGGGGAAGCATAAGGAAGTCAGCGCCAGGCACTTATCGGTTGTGGCGCAGAATGGAGAAGTTCAACGCCGCTGCCACAGAGAGCCAGACCAGGTAGGGAAACAAAATCAGCCCGGTGATGATGTCCAGTTGCAAGGCCATCACGATCATCGCGGCAACCACGACCCACAGCAGAACCAGAATCACCATCGCAGCAACCAGACGGTTCGCGCCAAAAAACACCGGCGTCCACAACGTGTTAAGCGCTATTTGAGCGGCCCACAAGGCCAGCACGATCTCGCTGCCGGGGATCAGCGTCAAGCGATAGCCCGCCCAGGCGAGAAGCAGATAAATCGTCGTCCACGCCACCGGAAACGCCCAGTCAGGTGGGGTGAAGCTCGGTTTCTTAAGAGATTCGTACCATGCTCCTGGCTTGAAGATGATGCCGGTTGCTCCGGCGGCGCAGCAGGCTAGAAGGAAAATGAAGAAGGTCATGAGTTGTCCTGGGTCGAGGGCTTATGAGGCTGATCGGTGGTAGCGATACCCAGGTTGGACGCCTTTGTGTTGAAAAGGTCCGTTTTTTTGATGTGAGGGTCAGAGCGAAGAAGAGAGGCGTGCCCTCTGCTTGACACCTTGGAAAGCGCTGTTGCCGAATTGTAAAGCCCACCTCGGCGCCTCGATAAAGTCTGCCGAAGCGTGCCGTTTAAACGGTGGTTTCTACCAGGTAGCCCCGCGTTTAAGCGCTTATTGACGGCCTTATGGTGGTGTAATAAACCCTTGATGGCCAGATGCTCGTCAGACCACGGTGGTCTGCGCTTTATCGGAGGACTGGCTGGACGGGTCGGGCTTTAGCAACAGGTCACTCTTCTGAACTCATGTGGATAACCAGAACATGCCAGCACCTTTAACTCCCGTGCATACCTCTGCAGATCTGCCGGCGGAGGCCGATGTGGTTGTGATCGGCGGCGGTATCATAGGCGCGTTTACCGCCTATTACCTTGCCAAGCGCGGCATGAAGGTCGCGCTGGTCGAAAAGGGCCGCATAGGCGCCGAGCAGTCAAGCCGTAACTGGGGCTGGTGCCGTCAGCAGAATCGCGATGCGCGTGAATTACCGATGGCCACCAAAAGCCTGGAACTGTGGGAGCAATTCGCCGAGCAATCCGGTGAACAGACCGGCTTTACGCGGTGCGGCTTGCTCTACCTGAGCAACAACGACCAGGAGCTGGAAGGGTGGGCGCGCTGGGGCGAGTTTGCGCGTACCGTCAACGTGCAGACCCAGATGCTTACCGCCGAGCAGGCCGCCGAACGGGGCAGGGCGACGGGCAAGCCTTGGAAAGGCGGGGTGTTTGCGCCCACCGATGGCATTGCCGATCCGTCCCGCGCAGCCCCCGCAGTCGCGCGCGCGATCATGGCACTGGGCAGTAGCGTGCATCAGGACTGCGCCGTGCGGGGCGTCGAGACCGAAGGCGGTCGCTTGTCGGCAGTCGTCACCGAAAAAGGCACCATCCGCACCCGGCTCGCGGTGCTTGCCGCAGGCGCTTGGGCATCTTCGTTCTGCCGCCAGTATGGTATTCGCTTCCCGCAAGCGACGATTCGTCAGACCGTGCTTTCGGTCACCGCCCCGAGCCAGGAAATTCCCAGTGCGCTGCATACCACCGGCGCGTCCATGACCCGCCGCTTTGATGGCAGTTACACGCTGGCGATCAGTGGCTGGGGTCGAGTCGATATCACGCCGCAGTTGCTGAGGTTCTCTACGCAATTCCTGCCAATGTTTCAGCGTCGCTGGCGCAACCTTGCACCTGGGGGGCTGGAAGGCTGGCAGGCTGGCCACGAAAGCTTGAAGCGCTGGCGCCTGGACCAGCCCACGCCGATGGAGAGAATGCGCATTCTCGATCCAAGCGCTGACGCCTCCGCAGTTGCGCTGACTTACAAGCGCGCGGTGGAATTGGTGCCGGCACTGCAGGGTACGTCGATCAAGGCGTCCTGGGCCGGTTACGTGGACAGTACACCGGACGGCGTTCCCGGTATCGGCGAAATGTCCAGCCTGCCTGGGTTAGTGATTGCGGCCGGGTTCAGCGGGCATGGCTTTGGTATTGGCCCGGGCGCGGGTCATCTCATTGCCGATATTGTCAGCGGTGTGAGCCCCATTGTTGATCCGCGTCCTTATCATCCGGACCGCTTTCAAACGTCCGCCTGGGGCAAGGTGGCGGACTTTTGAGCTGAAGCTGGGGCGAGGAGGTGGATTTATTTCACCTTTTCAGTCTCGCGCATAAACTGCCCGAGCTCCTTGCTATAAAACTTCGCCATGCTCGTGGTGCCGTGACCACGGGTGTCTGCACTGGCGGGGATAAGTAATAGCCGTGCGTGCTTGAGTTCTTTCATCGAGGCCTGCATCAGGCCTGTTTCCGGTGGGATGCGCTCATCGTCCGCTGAATTGATGGCCAGCACCGGTGCCTGGATTTTCTTCAGACCGGGGGCTGCGTTGAAGTCGGCGGAAGATTGCCATTGGTAGATAAAGTCATTGGCGTCGGCGGTTTGTGCAGCGCTGAGGCGTTCATCCACCAGTTTGTCGGCCTGAGCGCGGGTCGGGGCAGCCGCCTGATACGCCAGAGTACCGCCACTGGTACCGATGCTGAACATCGCGTTGGCCAAGCGTAGGGACGGCGGTTGCGCGCTGTAGTTGCCGTTGTTCCAGGCCGGGTCTTGCTTGATTGACTCGACCAGCAAGCGGCGCATCATCCAGTTGCGGGATGACATTTCGGTGGGTTGAGACGCCATGGGCACCAGCGCATCCATCATCTGCGGCCAGTTCTGGCCCCACATCCAGGTTTGCATGCCGCCCATGGAGTTACCGATGATCAGCCTCAGGTGCTTGATACCCAGGCCTTCGGTGACCAAGCGATACTGGGCTTGAACCATGTCGTCGTAGTTGTACGCCGGAAACCGAGTGCGCAAGCCGTCCGATGGTTTGCTTGACTGGCCTACGCCAATGCCATCGGTGGAAATGATGTAGTACTTGCTTGCATCCAGCGGCTGACCAGGGCCGAACAACTCCCCGCCAAAATCCTTGCTCAGCATATCGCTGCCTGGCCGATAGGTGCCGTGCAGAAAGAGGATGGCGGGATTTTTGGGATTGCCAAGGGTGATGTAGTGCAGTTTGAGGTTGGCGAGTTTCTCACCGGTATGGAAGGTGAACTGCGGTGCAACCCAGTCGCCGTCGGTTGCGGCGGGTAAGGGTGCGGCATTGACGGCGGAGGCCAGTAACGCTACAGAAAACAACAGCCCGATCGCGGGACGTGAAATGAATCTATGCATGATTGTGTCCTATTATTTTTGTTTTAGGAGGTCCTGCGCTCCGATGCTTGCAGGAGATTAATTACTTGGCGCGCATTTCGCTGGGCCTTGGGATGGTGCCACCGCGGCGCAATGTCCCCGGTGTCAATACAGGGGATCTTGGTTCCCGTCCCGTTCTGTATTTTTTTCAGGGCGTCATGGATGTCGAAAAGATCATCTTCCAACGATCAGATAATGTTAAGTTAATTTTTATATAACATTACTTAACACCTTGGCGCAGCTTTGTTTTGAAGAATATGCTTGAAAAAAGCGAGTTCGCGCGTTGGCGAGGGAGCGGTGGAGGGGGTGAGTGAGTTGCGCCCGTAAGAGGGTTGACTGGGCCAAAAGTCCAGTCAGCCCAGTCGAAGCGATGAAAACGCAGCCGGAAACCTCAAACGGTTTGGCCGGAAGCAATGACCTTGCTCGGAATTTCGCCAAGACGTCAAATGCAATGGCCAAGGAAAATTAACCAGTAATGGTTTTCTTTAGTTATCCTCGCCAGCGATCACGATATGGCTATGTTCATCAGCATCATTGATTCTGCTAGAGCCTCTTCCAGTCAGATCAAACGAGATTACCAAGCCTGGCCGCATGTCTTTTGGTCCGTCAGTCTTGCTGTTGCTGAAATGGCCGGCACCGCCCCATACGATACTTTTGTTCGCGCAGACAGCGGAGGCCTCTCTTGTAGCCGCCGCATCCCAAGCTACATTCAAAGCTAGCCTCTTTTTCATGTACAAAATTTTTTGCATCGGCGTTTTAGGCTGATCTATCGCCATTTTCCTATCAATTCCAGAAACATAAATCCCTGCACGATGAGCACTGCACAGCGCCTCAGAAACCTTGTCTAGCCAAGCGTCTCCGTGTCGCCCCCATGATGCTTCCAGAAAGTGTTTGACAGCGCTTTTTCCATCGCTCAATGCTTCTCTGAACGCGGCGCCATCGGAGTGCTTTACAAACTCTACCGCCAGGTGGTCGACGCCTGCATTTTTAAGTTTTGCAGCGGACTCGGTTATTAGTTTAGGTATGAAAAGCTTACCGTGCTCATCACCAATGTACACAAGGTTGTTGTCACTGGCTGCGCCTACTAGCGTATCAACGGGCCCACCCCTTGGAGGCCTGACATTTATACTGGGGTTGATACCTGCCGATGAGCTGCCTGAACTGACATAGCTGGTCGGGCTGGATGATGAAATTCTATTTAGCATATTATGTCCTTCGTTGTTCGAATTACGTTAGCTGGGAGTGTCGCTACCACATCGAATGTCACGCACCAAAGGGTTCCAGACATCACCGTCGTTTAAGTGGCTCATACTGGCTTGTCAGTTCCCTGATATCTGAAGGCCATAAGATTTGCTTTATTGCGCACGTGAAAGAGCAACGATGGTGGCGCGCAACGACGGGCAAAAGCACGGAAAGCAGGAGTTTTTCTGCTGCCAGGGCTCATGAGATGACTCCGTCAGCAAGTAGCAAACTGATTGCACGCCTTGAAGATCAACGCTGGGGTTTGATCTGGATAGGCCGGGCAGGGGGCCGATGCGGAATCTCGTTCAATTTGCCCAAATGGTCACTGCTCTCGGCTCAATCACGATATGGGGTTACCCTGAAGACCGGGTCATAAGGCGGGGCCCACCTGCCATCAATGTATCGCTCAAGCGGGGCTTTTGGGCCTACAGTCTTGAGTGTCGCTCACTGCAAGGAATACACATGAACGCGTTGCCTTCAACCTCTCTGCCAAAGCCCATCAGCCTGCTGGGTTATGGCGGTCTTTTGCCGTTTATTTCTCTGGCGCTGCTGATCCCGTTCTCTGGCGACTATCGGCCGCTGTTTGCGATTGCGCTTGTTAACTATGGAGCCGTCATCCTGAGCTTCGTCGGCGCCTTGCACTGGGGCTTCGCCATGACCGCGCAAGACATGAAAGCCGAGCAGCGCAGCGGCCGGTTCATCTGGAGTGTCATCCCTGCACTTATTGCCTGGATTGCCACGTTACTGCCAATGCCATTGGGTTGCTTGCTGTTGGTCATCGGCTTTGTTGTCCACCTCTGGCAGGACAGGCAACTCTCGCGGGTTATAAGCTTGCCCGCCTGGTACCTTCCGATGCGATTACGGCTTACCGTCGTGGCTAGCGTCTGCTTACTGCTTGCCGCGATAGTTGAGGCGCTTCATTTATGAAGCCTCTCACAATCAAATGTTGGCCGTGGAAGGTTCGCCGATGCAGCGTCAGCAAGCACAGAGGGAGGTCGAGGCATCGGGGTTCATGAAAGGGAGGTAAGGATTGGTGAAAGCGGCTACACATGGACAGACATATAAATACACATAATTGAACAAGTGGGCGATGTCATATGTTCATAGGTCGCTGCGCTCCGAGGGTGTGCGGGTGGGCATCTGTTCAAACCTGTGCGAGCCCTATGGAGCTGCGGTGCTGCGGGGATTTCCGAAAATGGACGGGTACGCCTTTAGCTATGAAGTGGGTGCGATGAAGCCGCACGCAATAATTTATCAGTCCATCTGCAGTGCGCTGGCGGTGGTACCTGGGGAAATGTTTGACGATCGAAAGCAGCAGATCGCGATGGTGGGCGATTCCGTGAAGTGCGACAGGGATGGGCCTAGGGCAGCGGGGATGCTGGGATTTCATTTAAACAGGTCGGGCAGGGGAGCCGTGCAGGATTTGGTTCAATTTGCTCATCTGGTCATTGAGTCGCGACATAGCCACAGCGTGAAGCTCCTCGGGGCGTGAGGCCTCCTCGCATCATGAGGGGGAAGGGTTGTCTCTAATTCGCGGAGGTGAGGCCAATCAGGACTACAGCAGGCTGCTGCCCAGTATGTGTGGTATGCAGGCCAGACCGGACTTAGCGTTGTTGGCTCGAAGAGCTCACATTTGTGGTGGCTTGTAGCCGAGCAAGACAGCATCGCTCTATTCAGCAAGTCTACTCTAAGCGATAGCCTTGGTGTAAGCCTGAGCAAACGCAGTTGCCCCATGCATATCCAGATGGCTTGAAGCATAGGATTTCATCAGTAGGGTGTTCGGTAATGCCCAGTCCCACTTCTCAGTCACCATATTTTCGACGTTGGCCAGAACCAATTCGGATTGGTCTGGATCAAGCCGTGCTACCTCTGCCAGGGCCTGTGATGTCCGCTCTGGCGAGCTACTGATTTCGAGCGCAAGGCCTGAACCGCTGCAGTCCAAGCCTACATGATTGAGCATCAACACAAGGGCATCGTTAGTGTGATCTCCGCACCAAGTAAATAGGTACGTTCGACTGTGCGAGCCAACCATGTGTTTGTTCTCAAGACCCATGGCATGGAAGGTCTTGCGTGCCTCCTCCAGTAGGGTCTTTGCCTGGGCATCCAAAAAAGGGTAGAGCTCATTACTCATCAACACCGCGCGCATTTCCTCTCGAACTCGGCCGTGAACCTGTGCGCCGAGGCCGTCAAATTGAGGCGGCTCGCCACCCCGTGCAGCGGTCACCACGATCACCTTGGCTTCTTGGTCGACCTGCTGAACCTGCCAACGGCGCCCGCCGAAGATAATTCGCTGACCGATGGAGAGAGGCCGGTCTATCGGTACCGATCCAAGAGGCTTCCCGTCTCGGATGAGTCGAAATTCTTCCGGGGTGTTGAACGCGCTGTAGAACTCGTAGTGATTGATCAGACGTTCGCCCAGCTCACCAGGCAGCAGGAGCCCTGCGCTTTCTTGCACGATCAATTCTTTCTCTCCCAGCGACTTGAGTAGGTTCAAGAAATCCCCTTTGTCGATGTTGTGGAATGCACCCGAAGTCACAAGGTTCTTCCATAGTTGAGCCGCGCTTGCTCCGCCGAGCTGGGCAATTGATGACAAGCACTGCTGCACCAAGGTCGACGCGTGCAGACCTTCGGCCCTAGGGGGTTCGAACCACCCTTGAATCAGCAGTCGGATCATCGCGATGGACTGCACGAGGGTTTCGCGCAGTTGGTCAGACAGACCTGATTGCGGCGTTATGGGCCGCTCGGAACAGTACGCCCGCAGTATCGCAGCCTCATCCCCACGGCGCCCTGAACGCCCTAGCCGCTGCCGCAAGCTGGCCACTGAGGGAGGGCAGCCGATCTGCGCGACCGTTTTGATGTTGCCTATATCGATCCCAAGCTCAAGCGTGGTTGTACATACAGCAGAGGCGGGCATGTCGCCTGCTTTTAACGCTCGCTCAGTATCTTCGCGCAGCTCTTTGGAGAGGCTGCCATGGTGTGGCCAAAACTCGTTTACCACACCGTCACGCTCACACAGCGCACGAAGACGGTCGGCAAACCATTCGACCTGCTGACGGCTGTTGGGAAAGATCAAGTTATTGCTCCCCCGGAGCACTTTGTATAAGTGCTCTGCAATAGCGACCTTGGTGCCGGTTGGCTCATCCGGTTCTTCATCGGTGTTACTTGCTGAACCATTTTGAACCTGGCTGTCTTGGACTTGGCCGCGCGGGTTCGCACCTTGGAGATGTTGAGCAATTACTTTTTCAATCGGTGGCTCGACGTACCCACGCACCTGAACCAGCAGTTCCTGGCCCGATGATTTGGACTCCACCAACTCCACGCCTTGCGGCGCGCCTGGACGCAGGAATCGCTGTGCGAGAGACATATCGCCCAAGGTCGCCGACAACCCGACACGGGGAATTTGTCGCTCGACGACCAATTCGACGCGCTGCATCAGTGACTGCAATTGTTTGCCACGTTCACTGCCTATGAAGGCATGAAGCTCGTCGACGACTAGGTAGCGTGTAGCGCCAAACAAACCGGGAAGGGCAGTCCCCCTGTTTACAAACAAAGCCTCCAACGACTCAGGCGTAATCAGCAGAATGCCTTCAGGCGACTTCAGAAATCGTTGTTTCTTGCTCGCTGAAACATCTCCATGCCAGGCGACCACGGGGATTTCGAGGCGCTCGCAAAGCCTGCTGAGCCTGTCCCATTGGTCATTGATCAGCGCTTTGAGCGGGCTGATGTACAACACAGTTCCCAAGTCATCCTGCCGGCTCAGCAGATGAGTCAGGATGGGTAGAAAGGCTGCTTCGGTCTTGCCCGCCGCCGTAGACGCCGCAATGATGACGTCCCTGTCGGCATTGACCAGTGCCGGCACTGCCCACTCCTGAGCATCCCGAAGTGACGTCCAGCCCTGCGACCATACCCATTGCTGTACTTCAGGGTGCAGTAGTTCGAAGGACGACGAATCAGAGTTTGAAACTTGCGAGCTCATCATCCGCCTCTACCACCAGATCCTGTTGGCCACCCTCATCCTTGGCTAGCTCGACGGCCCCTAGGAGAGATCGCCAGTCTGCGCCTGGATTCTGCTCAAGGACGGCCAGCAGGTTGATAAAGGCCGTAATAGTGGTGCGCGGTGTACGGAAGTAAGCCTCACCCAGTCGTTGGTTACAGTGCGCCATGAACGCAGGGATGGCCTCATCCGGTAGGAGGTATTTCTCTGGATCGGCATATGCGTAGACATTGCGCAGCTTCTGCAGCAGTACATAAAAGTCTTCTGGGGTAAGGCTGCTGAGTCGAATTACTGGCCCAGAAAGGTCAACGAGGCCAGTGCGGGCAAAAGTGTTTTCAGCCAAGCGAGACTGCAGCGCCGGGTAGCTGTACAACCCGCGGCGTGTATCCATCAAAAACTCAGGCGTGCCACCGAGAACAAAGCCCAGCCCTTCAGCTGATCCTTGCAGGGAATCGTTCAGGATACGCAGAATCTGTTCGTAGTTGGCATTCCGCGCCTGGGTGTTTGCCAACTTGTAGAGGTTGACCAGCTCATCCAGGCAAACCATCAGCCCTGTAAACCCCGCCAGCCTTACGAACCGCGAAAGCAATTTCAGTTGGTCGTAAACAGAAGCGTCATCGATGATGGTTCGAACGCCCAACGCGGCGCGGGCGTCAGTCTTGGTGGTGAACTCGCCCCGAAGCCAACGGATTGCATCCGCCTTGAGCTGTTCGTTGCCTTCTTCAAAGCCACGATAATAGGCGGCGATCACGTCAGCGAAGTCGTATCCGTTTACCATTTCGGTGAGGCCAGCTAGGTAGCGGCGGATGACAGCATCTGTTTCAGCGCCACTGGCCTTGGCCTCGGACTTAGCCTGAGCGATGAATTTCTCGACAATCCCTTGCATAGCCCCGCCGTCCGGCTTTGTGCGAGTCGACATGTTCTTTGCGAGCTCGGAATACAGCGAACGAGCCTGGCCGCCCGAGGCGTGAAGTCGGCGATCGGGGTTTAAATCCGCATGCATCGTCACAAGCTTGCGCTCCATCGCGATGCCGCGCACCAGGTTCAGGAAGAACGTCTTACCCGCTCCATACTCGCCAATGACAACGCGAAACGCAGACCCACCATCAGCGAGGCGGTCAATGTCCTTAAGTAGCGAGTCAAGCTCGCCAGAACGTCCGACCTGGATCAGATGCTGGCCAACACGCGGGACTACCCCTGCACGGAGGGACTGGATGACCGCGTCGCGATCCTTGGCTCGTATCGTCGTCATAGGGTTAGCTCGTTCATAATTTCGGGGTTGATCTCGATCGGGTCATCGCCCTCACAGAGCGGCATGTCGAAGCGATCAAATGCCATGTCATTTATCTGCTCCAGGGCGCCATCAAGCATCAGGTCTAGGTCGGCGGCTGCGTCTTCGAGTTCAGCCCGGCTCCACTCATTGCGGCCTACAAGCAGGCGTAGTAACGCGGAATGATCAACGTCCAAACCATACACAGTCGCCCCATGGGATGTCTCAGAAGCCTCAGCGTCCGATTCGACGTCGCCTGAGAGCGCAGTTCTCTCTCTTGGCTGGTTTTCCGGGACTTCATGAGCAGCGATGGTGGCGTCTCCTGCGCTGTCCTCGGCAAAAACACCAGCCAGTAAAGCAGAGACTTCGGCGGTCTCTTGCTGCAGCTGGGCGATTTTGCTCATATCGAGAGTAAAGCCTGTGTCCGTCTTTAGTTTGCTAGCACCAGTATCATTGATAGGCATGGACCTCGGTTGCGCCGATGAGCCTCGCTCGGTTGGGGCGGTGATACTAGATGCGGCTGAATGGAGATCGCTGTACACCATTTTAGGATCAAGAGAGAGTGTCTTGTAGACCCTCTCAAGCAGCTTCACTTCTGCTGGGGTGACCTCGCCGTCAGCATGTGCAAGGTGGGACAGGAAGCCCGCAATCTTGCGTTTGGCCTCAACGCCCAACGGCTCCAGCTTTTTCTTCAAGCTGGCCAGCGTAGGGGGCTGCTTGAGCTGTAACGCCAGGTGTGCGCTCAGACGCTTGCGGTGCCCAGGCTCAAAATGAGTCCAGGAGTCAACATGGCTGGTCAGCAGGCGCACCTCTTCAAGTGACGTATCGCCATCGGCTGCTGCCACCGCACTCGCCAAATCAAGGGTGACCACGGCTGCGTTGTATCCATCGTCCGCCCGCAGGGGGCCATCCGACGGCAAGACCCCAAATAATGCAACGATGTCTTCAGCTTTAGGCGTTCGAGCACCTGAGAGCACATCGGGTTCGAACCCAACGTTGCAGGCTTCTAGCGCCCGGGCCAAGGCAATGACCTTGTCCCGTGACAGCGCGCCTGCAGACTTAAAGCGACCGGCCAGCTCACCAAAACTCATACACACTGTGTCAGTACCGACGCTTTCCCTTATCATCTCAAGCTCAGCCTGAGCCTCCGCTGGCCACAGCGGGGTAGGGAGCTGCAGCAGGGCTTCCAGTGAATCCGGAGAGTCTGGGTTGCGGCCGAGGTAACGGCTATAAGGGTCGAGCGTTATTGAGCACTGATCCACCAGCGCCTGAAGCTTGTTCCGGGGGCCAGAGGTCGCAGAAACATCCGGCAGATCGCCAATCTTGACGGCTGGAACAGAGAGTCTGGCCGAAGCGGGGCGGTAGGCGACCTTCAAGCGCGTCTTGTTGTTGCCCAGCGTTATGCCATTGGGGTGGCGGCGGTCGAACTCCTGCTGGAACAGCTGCCCAAATTTATCTCCGCAGCGGGCCACGGGCGTGCGGCGCGTAATATTCGGATCGGTCAATGCCCATGCGAGCGCCCAAGAGCTCTTCAATGGAGTCTTGTCGACCGCCATTTGCCCGAGCGCGATTCGAACTGGCATCGGTAACTCGTAAGAGCCCGCCTCGTATTTCTGCGGCTCTTGCAGGTAGGTTTGAGGAGCGACCTCGTGCATCTTAAGGTGATCCAGAAAGCGCGTCGCGTAACCGCGGAACGAGTTGTTGTTGCCGTAGATGCCGAGCAGCCTGCGTACTTCCTCCTGAATAACCTCGACGTCAGCACGCGCCTCTGCACTGGTCACTCCATCGATCAAGGCCCGACGCTCAAGCCCATAAAAAAAGAGAAAGACATAGCCAACATCTGCCTCAGGGTCACTGCGTCCATCGGCCAGCCATTGCAGATAACCTCGACGAGCCTCCGGCGTGATGTCGTTGTACGCAGGCCAATAACCCATCTGCCGCACAGAGGGATCAACTCTCGATTTCGCCACTCGCAGTGATGCGTCAATGAGCGAGGGTTCTTCGTACCCAAACATCTCGCCGTTGCTCGCAACATAAAGTAGCCCGCCAGGCAGATGCAGCCCGGCAACCTCCACGCTCTCGTTCAACCCGAGCCAGCGGGCTTTGCCAGTTTTGGTGGCAGGTTTCGGAATGGCGTACGTTTGACTTGAGGATGAACCAAGCCGCACACGTTGGAATTCGGACGAATCGGAGCGTCCTAGGGAAATACTCACCATAGGTTCATCTTGAGCGATCGTCGAAAGACTTATCGACTCATGGGTAGGGGAGGAGGCGAGCTTGCGCTTACGTGGCTTGAAGACAAGCCAGCATGTAAATCCTACCGCGACGCTCACGGCCAGAATAATCCAAACAGGCTTGGGGATCTGAGCGAACAGCCCGACCAAGATGATGAGGGGGAGGAAGGCACCGAGACCGGCGTTACCCCCTTTGCGCTTCCGTGCCATAACTGCAGTCCATAGAATGATAGTGGCTTATCAGCATTATTGCGGATTTCTCGGATGCGGCCAAGGCACCAACGGATTACCGGGCGAGCGGTACATCGTCTGCTTTGAACGACCCCCCGCATATTGGCCATATGAGTTTGGGCTCAGTGTGGGAGGGGGCTGCTTAACAAAAGCCACCATACCCCCCTCGAAGTGCACAAGATGCGCCGACCGCGCCTCCACCGACAGTCAACTCACACCCGACATACCGCTCAAGTACGCAGCTTGGGTGACGATATAGCTCCAGCTTCCCTTGCCATTCCAGGCGCCCAGCGTCATGATTTGGGTTAAATGATGGCCTTTTGATTTCGGGCTCACGTTACGGAAAACGCATTCACTGAACCCTATCAGGCCATCATCGCGGTGCTACACAGCGACTCGGTGCACTGTGGGGAAATTTCAGGAATCGTTCTAAAGCGACGATTTATGGACTTTTCTCAATGAAGTTTCTCAAAAAAATCTTCTCCGCTATCGCCAGGTTCTTCGAGAGCCGACCGGAAGAATCTGTCGAGCCTCTGCTTAAGCCTTTCGATGAAAACGAGATTCGAGACCGCCTTGATGTTGTGCGCCGCGCTCATCAGCATGGTGCTGCACGCGTACCAGCCCCTGACCAAATCCAAGAAAGCCCTGTTGAGCATGCGATAAAGTCGGAGCTCGGCAATCTGCGATCAATGGGGTTCAAATACGGCGCGCACCGCAAGGTGCTGATCCAGCGCGGTCTGGATGAGGTTGAGCTCACGCGTGACGCCAATCGCATTGCTCAGTTGGGCGATGAATTCGTCCGCGCGGCTGATCGAATCCTTTCTATAGCTCAGCCTAAGATCCAAATCACTGGTAAGCAGATGAGAGAGCACAAGGAGCTGCTTGATGCCTTCCGGTTCGAAAATAAACTTCCTGAAACCGACGCGAAGCTTCCGACCAAGAACAAGCTGAGCCAGCGCAAAGCTTTGCTCATCCTTGCGGTCGTGTTCGAAGGTGTTTTTAACGCGATGTGGTTTGCTAATGGGATGGCTGACGGTCTGGCAGGTGGTTTCGTGCTGGCCGCGGGTTTCTCTATCGTAAACGTTGCCCTTGGGTTTGTTGCGGGAGGGATCTTCACCAACGTCAATCACGTCAGTTCCTTCAGGCGGCTCTGTGGTTGGATTTCTGGGCTGATAGGCCTCGGGGCTACGGTGGCCATGGGTTTGGTTGTGGCTTACTTTCGCTATGCCCTGGGCGTGCTGGAAGACGGAAGCGAAAGCGCTTTGGGCCTCGCTCAGAACGCGTTTGCCAACCGCGTTAGTCCTTTCATCGACTTTGAATCGATCATGCTCTTCGCCGCGACGGTTGCTTTCGGCGTGATGGCCATGTGGCACGCTTACCACTGGACTGACCCTTATCCCGGTTACGCGAAGGTCTTCAAGGCCTACAAAGATGCTTTCCTGGTCAACTTAAAGGCGATCGCCGAGTTGCGCAAAAAGCTTGAATCCGAAAAAGCTGGAAAACTCTCCCAGCTCGAAGCTGAGATCAAACACGCGGAACAGCGGATTCTGCGCTTCAAAAGGGGCATGAATGACAAAACCGTGGTTGGCAAAACCCTGACCGCGTACACCGTCAAAGTTGAGCACACCATGCGCTCACTCGTTCAGTGCTACCGCTATGAGAACCAGCTTAAGAGGCCCGCGGACTGCCCACGCCCAGCTTACTTTGACGAGCCTGTAATATTCGAGTCGGACACGATGCCTGATTTCAGCATCATTGACGATCAGCACCGTTTGGAAAAGCAAGAAGCGCTGCTGAAAGAGATGATCGCGACGATCGAGCCTACGCGGGAAAAGATCGAAGCGTCTTTCAATCAGCAATACGAACTGATCCATCCACTGGAAAGCAACGCTTAAGGAAATCACGATGTCGATCTTCGAAGAAGACGTGAAGACCTCTTCGCACACCCTCGTGATCTGGGCGGTGGTTCTGTTGGTGCTTGTTGGTATTGGGTGGGGCGTCTGGTCAATGCTTCAGAAAGACACACTCGACAGGGTGACCTTGTGCCCAAGCAAGGGGCCGGTTGCACAATACGTGGTGCTGATCGACAACACTTCGCCCTTCTCATTCAACGAGAAAGCGGCATTGTCTCAGCGGATCAAATCGCTGGTGATCAACGATCTCCCGGTCGGAGCGTTGATCTCCGTCTTCCTGCTGGATGAAGATTATAAGCAACATGACACGCCCCTGTTTGAGCGTTGCAAGCCCACTCAATGGCAGGATGACATGAAATTTCTCTCTTCAAAGCGGCTGGTGGAGAAGGATTACGCTGAAAAATTCGACAAACCATTGGATGCAGTGATTCAGCACATCTCGCTCGATGAAAAGGCCAAGACATCGCCAATCTTCGAGATGCTCCAGCTAGTAGGCATCAAGGCCTTTGAGCACTCAAACGTACAGGGCAACAAACAGCTGGTCATCTTTAGCGACATGGTGGCGAACGAGGCCTCCTTCAGCATGTACAGATCGACGCTGCCGTCCTACAAAGAGTTCGCCAACACGCCTTATGGTCGCAAATCTACGGCCATGACACTTCGGGGCGTAAACGTAACTATCAACATGCTGACAGCAGAGCCGAATGCCGCGCCTTATGGAAAGCGGTCGGATTTCTGGGCACATTATTTTGAAGCTAACCAAGCGAAGCTCGATAGCGTTAACCCCATGGAGGGATTGTAAATGGACATTAAGGCCCACCTGCGAACGGTTAGGTTCTGGTTCATCATTGCGCTGGTGCTCAAGGCAAGCTGCGCTGTGCTGAGCCTTTATGTCGGCACCTTTTTCTTTGGACTCGTCGTGCCGATCGCCGTCATGGCCGGGTATTGGTGGGTAGGTAACCGAATTCGGGACAACTACGACACGCAACTGACGGTTGCCAAGTTCGCTGACTCCGTCTACTACCTGGGTTTTCTGTTCACGGTCGGTAGCATTATTGTCTGCCTGATCGATATCCAGAGCATTGGTGACAACCTGAGCGGTATGGCGATGCGTTTCGGCGCAGCCCTCGTCAGCACTGGTATCGGCATGATTGCCAGAACGCTCTATATCGGCTTCAGGGCCGATCAGGATGACGTGGCAGAAAACATCCACGAGCAGGCGGTGAAGGCCTCTGAAAACCTGGCGCACATGTTCGAGGACGCGTATCAGCAACTGGTGATGTTCAGGGACAACGTAATCGCCACTTCTCGTGATGCGGTGTCGAGCGTGCAAGCGCAAATCACGGAGATGTCAAAGCAGAACATGGCGCAGATGGACAATTACTTCGCCCACGCGACCGAGCGAAGCAATGAAGCTTTCGCTGCCATGCTGAGCGATGTCAAAGGTGCCAGCGATGAAATGCTCACTACCATTTCCGGTCTCGCTCAACGCAGCGAGCAAACGTTGGAGCGAATGGAAAGCCACTCACTCGAATTCGGTGAGAAAGCTTCAGCGCGGTTGGAGCATACCCTTTTCCCGGATGACCTTTTCGCTAAGAAATTGAGTCCCGCGATTGATACGCTGGCTGATGCAACTGATGGCGTGAACACGAGCATCTCAGCACTCACGGACGATGTGAAGACAGCAGCCCGGGCGGTAGGTACTGCAATCCGTGGACTGAACACGAAGACTCAATCGCTAGAGGAAAACCTAGCGGCTGTAGGCAATATCGTCGACGTGCAGCAACGATTGATGGACAGCATTACGGAGCAGGGCGGCCAGACTGTCGCTCAGCTTGAGCGCATTCAGAGGGATTTTGTTAACTCCCTCGATGGATTTCATAAGGGGCAACTGGAATCAGCCGGCGCCAACCGCGAGGCAATGTCTAAGTTGGCGGATCGCTTCCTGGATGCGAGTCAGGCCTCCGATACATCATTCAACCGGCTCCAACAAGGAATCGGCAGTGGTATTCAATCCGTGATCGAGCAGGGCACGAAGTCCAACGAGGCCCTCGGTACGAGCATCTTAAACACGCTGACGCCACTGATCGAGGCGGTGGTTCACAGCAACAAGGTTCATGGTGAGATCGCTGCCCGGGTTGAACAAAGCAGTGCAGATACAAAACACGCCCATGCACAGTTGGACGAGTTGACCCTCAAGATTGAACATCTGAATAAGATCGACCTGATACAACCAGCGGTCAATGAAGCGTCCATCGCACCTGGAACAACCTTGGAGTTCGCTGCAGTCAACGATCCGGTTGAGTCTGATGCGAGACCTGCTTGATGAGTCAGAAGAACGATCAAGTCTTCAGTCTGTCCATCTCAGAGATCTGGATGGTGATCGCATTCCTGCTGTTGATGCTAACCGGCTACCAAGTCTACAAGCTCAACTCCGATAAGCATGACCTCCAGCAGAAGCTCGATAACTTCCACGGGCTAGATCAGCGTGAGAAGGCAATTGCTGAGGCCACTCAGGCTCTGAAGGCACGCTTGGCTGAAATGGGTATCACCAACTCCGACGAGGTCATCAGTAAGCTTGTGGATGCTTCAAAAGCTCGGGATGAAGCCTCCGAACTTAAAGTGCTGCTGACGCAGAAAGAGCAGGAAGTCACAGCCCTTGCTGCAATCGACAAGGCCCTGAAAGATGCCGGTGCTGCTGGTAAGCCTGAACAAAGCAAACGGCTAATTTTGGAAACCCTGATGTCCTACGATCAGCTTAAGAAGCTGGTCGCCGACCCGGAGAAGGATCAACAGCCTACCGACATCGTCAAGCGTATTGGAGAACTGAAGGCTACCGAGCAAATGCTCCAGGCCGCCCTTTCCATCGATGGCGCACCGACCTCTGACCAAGTGCAGGAACTGGTCAAGCATGCGCAGGCGTTTACCCAAGCCGAAAAGGACGGTGTGAACCCCGCCTTATTGCAAAAAACCAATTCCGATCTGAAAGGGCAGGTACAGTTCCTCCAGAACCGCCTCAACAAGGGTAAGGGCGGAGATCTTCCGCCATGCTGGGCTGACAGTGCTGGCAAACCAGAAATGTTCCTGACGGTCTACCTTCGTGATAACGACATGTCTTTCGAGCCCGCCTGGCCTTCATCGCGGCTGGCCGATGCGCAGGCTTTGCCAGGGTTTGCAGAACTGATGGCCAACCCTACTCGATCTTATGAAGATTTCGTGAAAGCAGTGCAGGGCATCAGGGCGCTAGGCGAAAAGAACGAGTGTCGCTATTTCGTGAGGCTCTCTAGCCAGATTCAAGGGGCAGTCATGTCTGACCGACGCAGGTTCCAAATCGAAAGCGTTTTTTATAAGCTCGAAGTTAGGCGATAAGCCGTAACCGATTTGGGGAGTTACCTTTCCACTTCGACCAGGAGGCCTAGTGCTCGCATGCGCAAGCGGATCGCTGTCTTGGAGACGTTGAAGTATTTGCTGAGCGAGGCGCACACGGTTTCAAATTGACTGACGTTGTCGGGTTGGCTGTCGAGGTACAAGGGCCCGTGGCCTCGATTTCGAATACCCAGATGCCGCAGCAATAGCCCAAAGGCCGTCTGAAAGTCTTCGCTAGGCATCAGCAGGCACGAGGCGAACGTATTGGCTTGCCACTCCAACCGTTCGACTTCCCCTTTCGGGATTGTGATGAATTGGGCCTGGTCGATCTCCTGGGCCCGAATACTCTCACGGGTCATGTAGCACTTGTGATTGAGAAAGTGGTGACCCAATTCATGAGCGAGCGTGAAACGCGCGAGTTGTGCTTGGCTGTCTTCAGCAAAGATCTTGATCTCAAGCGGGGCGAACGTGATGCTGCCCAACGCAGATGTAGAGGATTCCAGATAGCTCACAACCAGTCCGCTTGCAGTCGCCTCTTTGTTCACAATCGCGTTCAGATCCACTGCGCCGTGAACGTACGTGATGGATCTCAGCACTTGGGTGGCCAGGCTCTCGATCCGTTCTCGTGAAATAAATGCGACCCTCGGCGCAGTCACGAGAGACGGCAATCGAATGCGAGCCAGGTCAGCCTCCCGAAATACGCTCTCCAGGCCCAAACCTTTCCATATACCGTCCCAACCGTCAGTGAACCCTGCGGGCGTGAGGGCATAAGCGTTGTATACCGTAGGTTTGAAGTGCGGCTCGGTCAGGGCATATTCAATCTCGGCGCGCTTGCGGGCTCGCGCGCTACGAGCGCCCGTCAGGAGCGCTCGGGGAAGCTGCCAGCGGAATTCAGACGGCTCGAAGAACCGCAGCACCCCGAAGCCGCGGTTGCGAGCAATGTTGAAAGTGCCTGATTGAAACGCGCTGGCAGATGCGAAAATCCCTTTGGCATTGAAACCGGAGACCTGGCTGATCTTCGAGCCAAATTCCTCGATGTCACCGACCGGTACCTTACCGTTGTAGTTCTTGCATTCGATGAGTACCAGCATCGAAGGGGTGTCAAAGCCTGGGAGGAAGATTTCCACCGAGACGTCGAAGATGATGAAATCTTCTCGATCGCGAGAGTAATACCCCTTCTTCCTGAAAATCTTGCAGCACTCAGGTCGGAAGGCATAGAACCGACCTTCGATAATTTCCTTGGAAAGAAAATCGAAGACCTGTTCCTCGAACCGGTCACCCTTGGCATAGGTGTTGAGTTTTTCGACATCAGGTTTCATCAGCGACGTGTTCCAAGCGTTGCGCGTTAGGTTGCGCGTGAGTAAGAGACCCAATGGATACGCCATGCGAAACCGAGTGGTCTTGAGAGTCTTAGTGGCAGCCGCCTAGGCGCGATTCGGCAGGCAGCCCGATTCTACGGGCGCGCAAACCCTGAAGGAAGCCGTGGGAGGAGGGTTATGAAGCTGGAAGCTGGTGGGGCGCTGATTACAGTTCCAGGAGCATGCGTTCAAGCTGCTGATGTTCCCAGGTACTTAGCAACTCCACTGGATCGGTGCCGAAACGCTCGGATGAATCGAAGATGTAAGCGCGGCCCTCCGGGCTATAACAACTGTCACAGTAGTCCAGTGTGTCGCAATCGTTGTAGAGCGTGATTACCCACCCGTCGACCTAAACGACCATCAGCCCGCAGTAGATTTCAGGCCACGACTGTTTGCCAACCCGGCGCATAGTGCGAACGCCGAGCGCGATGTCGCGCAGGATTTGATAGGCCTCGCGGGCAGTGAGGGGCTTTAGCGGCAAGGGTGACCTACAAGAGTGGGTTGCAAGGAACAGAATGCATAACGCTATGTATGGTACCCGAACCTGCCTATGGTTGAGGCGCCGGGGCGGGCATTTGGTGGCCTCGGCTAATCAGCAGTGGTGCTGAATCCGAAGATCGGCGTGAAGAGAAAGCTGGATTCACTAGTCAAGCGGCACCTATGAGATTCGCGATCGCAATCTTTGAGCTAGTTTATGAAAGGGGCGTAACGGCTGATTCGGCCAATCTGGATCAAATCTAAACGAGGTCATCGGTCTGGGGATGATGCACAGCTCGGCACGGGTAAGATGGTCGTTGGAGAGTGAGCAGTTTAGCGGAGGTCGTTGCCAGGCTGACGGGATCGGACTAGATTGGATTGGAGGGCATTTGAAGGCGTTGGAATTTTGAGATGGTTTTGGGTGTGGGATGGCCAGCGCGGGTATCAGTTCGGTGGTTTGTGAAACGGGAGGTGAGAAAATGGTTGAGGAACGCTACGTAAGCAGTCTGATCTGCAGGGAGTACGGAGGTTCGTGGAAATCAGTGCGTACGTTAGTGGATACGGACAGCTACACATGACAGACATAGAAATACACATAATTTAACATAATATACATTATGCGTAACAAGATGTTACGCGATCTTGGCCAGTGCCGAGCGCATTTCCGCAGGAAAAGGCTCCTGTCGACACATGCCAATCAGCCTCGAATCAATCCTGAGTGAAACCGCCACGCACATTGATCTATCACGAAGCTAAAAACACTGAGCGAGCCCGGCGCTGTATCGAGTTGCTTTATCCGTGATGGCTACGCAGCGCTGTCACGATACCTCGATGACTCGGTTGTACCCATTAACAACAATGGGGTCGAGAACCAGATCCAATCATGGGCTCCTGGACTCAAGAACTGGCTCTTCGCCGGGTCGTTCGTGCGGCTATGTGGACACTATCCTGCGATGTATTTAGGGTTACCTTTCCCACGGAACCCGACCGACGAGCGCTTTATGCCCAATACACTGAGTTTTCACCAGGTTGATGTATTCGCCAGTAAGCCCCTGGAAGGCAATGCCCTGGCAGTCGTAAGCGACGCTGATGATCTGACCACCGAACAAATGGCCGCGTTCGCACGTTGGACAAACCTTAGCGAGACGACATTTCTCATGCGTCCTACCCATCCTGATGCGGATTATCGTGTACGTATCTTTACTCCAATCCGTGAACTTTCTTTCGCTGGCCACCCTACTTTAGGCAGCTGTTACGTGTGGTTGGGGGATCATGGTTTTTCGCAAAGTAAAGAAGTCGTTCAGGAGTGTGATGCAGGTTTAGTTCACATCCGCCGCGACGGCCCTCGTTTGTCTTTCGCGGCACCACCGTTGCTACGTGGAGGCGCGGTTGAAGACGATGTTTTGCACAGCATCATCGATGGATTGGGTGTTGCACCTGACCGTATTATTGCGAGCCAATGGGCAGACAACGGCCCGGGTTGGGTTGTGGTAATGCTGCGCACGCGTGAAGAATTGTTGGCAGTACATCCAGACTATGCAGCACTGAATGGGTTAAACGTAGGGGCCTTTGCGCCCTGGGTCGGGCGAGATGCAGAAGCTGATATCGAAGTTCGAGCCTTCATTAGCAACAGGTCTGCCGAAGACCCTGTTACTGGTAGCCTTAATGCCAGCCTTGCTCAATGGCTAATACCCGCCGGGCTAATGCCAAAACGATATACCGTCAGCCAAGGTACGGCGTTGGGACGTCGCGGACGAATTCAGGTAGAACAGATCGGTGAAGGCATCTGGGTTGGTGGTGAAGTTCAAAAATGCATTACCGGCCAAGTCTCTTTTTAGCAGATGATTAAAATCAGGTTGAGTCAGCGAGCTTTTGATGACGATCTACCAAGGAACGTGAGACTCATATTCGCCTGCAGAACAACCGCCCTCGCCCAACCTTAAAGTCCCTGAGATTGATAACTCAACTAAACAGTCATTTAGTTGAGTTATCAATCCCCCCCCACAAGCGCCCCTCCTGCACTTGACCCAGACATAAAATACTCACCGATTGACGACCAACTCCGAGACGACTTTTCTCAGCATTAAGGTCTCGCGTTGTATGGACTGCCCCATCGAAGACTCCTGACGCTGCATAACAGCCTCATTATGAGCGATGGCTTCAGTTACGCTGATCCAGACGGGCCGCATGCCATTGGCTATTTCATGGCTTTCCATTCTAACGGGCTCTAATTGGTGCGCGACTTCGCACAGATAAAAATGTGAGGTCATGTGCATCAGATCATACTGGGGCTTCCAATAGGGCCGGTATTCTTCGATGTAACCATAATGCTGGAGCACCTGAATTTCGCGAGCGCCCGTCTCTTCTTCAAGTTCACGCTTCAACCCTGTAACAACGTCCTCGTCTGCATCAAGGCCGCCTCCAGGAAAGCTGAAGTCGTTATAGCGTTCAGTGAACAGTAAAAGTATTTTCTCATCCCTCAATACGATGCCGCGTGCCGCATGGCGTCTGAATATTCTGCCCTGTGTGGACTTCAGTTCGGGATGAATGATTTCGGTAATGAGCTGCATGGGATCTTCATTTCGAGTGAGCTGGAGAATTCGAAGCAGTTGTCAGCCTGGTCGTAGCAACCTTTATTGCTCTTCAAAGCGAACCTATACGATCAAGTTCGGCCTTGAGCTGGTCGGTGCTGATGGCCTCCAGTGGCAACGCAAGAAACGCTGTCACACGCTCGCGAATTTTGGCGAGTGTACTTTCAAACGCTGCGGTGATCTGCGCTTCCGACCCGGAGACTTCGGAAGGATCAGCCAGCCCCCAATGCGCCTTCAGGGCAGGCCCGAAGAAGATCGGGCAGGTTTCACCTGCAGCCCTGTCACAGACGGTGATCACGATATCTGGAAGCGAGCCTTCAAAAACGTCCGAAGCCTTGCTGCTAAGGCCTGCGGTGGAAATACCTGCTGCTTCCAGGGTTCGCAAAGCCTGTTGATTTACCTGGCCACTGGGAAAACTGCCCGAGCTGACTGCCTCCAGACCTGGATGCGCCAGATGGTTGAAAAGCGCCTCAGACAGAATGCTGCGGCAGCTGTTGTGGGTGCACATGAACAATACTTTCATCGTTGCATACCTTGAGTCAGAAACCGGGACGCAATGCCGAGACACCCGTCTTTCTTCTATCCCATCCTATTCCATTCGTATAACAGGAAATCAATGGCTGGGATCGCCGAGCGTGCGCAGCCCCTCCAGCAACCGAACAAATTCGACAACAGCTGGGGCCATTGTGTGCTCCGTACGGGTAATGAGCCCGATTTGCCGAACAACACCCGGATGATCAACTGGCACCTTGCTCAGGTCTCCCCGCCCATCGTCCGCTGACTCCGGAAGAAGTGTAACGCCCTGCCCCTGCCTGACCAACGCCAGCACGGTAGACATGTAATTGGCTTCCAGCCCCGCAGATAAAGGCAGTTGCTCGTCAGCAAACACTCGCTCGACCAAATCGCGAACGCTGCTTTCCCTGCCGGTAAGAACGATCGGAAAAACAGCTATCTCGTCCAGTCTCACTGTCGGACGCTTTGCCAGTGGATGGTCTTTTGGGGCGAACAGGCACAACCGGTCTTCCAATATCGCGTTGAACTCCAGCCCATGAGTGGGCCGAGCCTGTACGCCTAATCCGAAATCCACTTCGCGCTCCATGACAAGCGTGTCGATGCGTTGCGCGACGACATCTCGCAGTCTGACCTCGACACCGGGAAACCGCTCGCGGAACGTCTTCAACACGACAGGCAGTACACCGGAACACAGCGATGGCAAGGCGGCGATGGTGATCAAGCCGCGTCGTGAGGCTGCAATATCCCGCGCAGCAGTAACGATGTTGTCCAGATCCAACAGCAGTTTTTCCATGGGTAAACGCGCATTTTGCCCGGCGCCGGTCAAGCAGACATGACGCGGGCTTCGTTCCAGCAAGGCAACGCCAAGCCAATCTTCCAGTTGCTGGATTTGTACGGTCAGTGCAGACGGCGACAAGTTGAGAGCAGCTGCGGCCTTGGAAAAACTGCCGGTCTGAGCGACTGACAGAAAGGCGCGGATGTGCTGGATCGAATTCTTCATTTTGTTTTTCCGAACAAGACCCACTGAATATTTCAATTCACAGAGCATAGCGTCGTTGTTATTACTCTTGCAAAACAACAAGAGGGTGTCTCGTCGCTGCCGCGCACAGGGATGCCAAAGAGGATCTGCCCATGCTCGCCACACTCGGTGTGATAACCATCCTTGCCATGCTCGTCAGTATTATGAGCAAACGCATATCTCCCCTGGTTGCATTGATCGCCCTCCCGATCATCGCCGCCCTCCTCGCTGGTTTTGGTCTGCAAACCAGTGGTTTCATCATCACAGGCATCAAGAACGTTGCGCCTGTAGTCGGGATGTTTGTATTCGCCATCCTCTTCTTCGGCATCATGACGGATGCCGGCATGCTCGATCCGATCATCGATCGCATCCTCAAACGGGTCGGTACACGGCCGACCCGCATCGTCATGGGCACCGCACTGCTGGCGCTGTTGGTGCATCTGGACGGCTCCGGCGCGGTGACCTTTCTCGTGACCATTCCGGCAATGCTGCCGTTGTATACGCGGCTGGGCATGGATAAACGCATACTGGCCTGCGTCACGGCGATGGCTGCGGGTGTCAACTTCCTGCCCTGGACGGGTCCGGTGTTGCGCTCCTCCGCAGCCCTTCACGTGCCGGTTTCGGATCTGTTTCAGCCGCTCATTCCGGTGCAGATCGTCGGACTGATCTTCGTCTTCACCTGCGCGTTTTTCCTGGGACGGCGTGAAGAGCGACGCCTGGGCCTGGGTCCTGACAATCTCGATGTAAAACCCCACCAACGCGTGCTCAGTGATGCCGAGCGTGAACTGCGCAAGCCTCGGTTGTTCTGGGTCAACCTGCTGCTGACGCTGGTGGTGATGGGCGTAATGATCGCGGGGGTTGTCGATCCGGTGGTGATGTTCATGCTCGGCACGGTGATTGCCTTGTGCATCAACTATCCTGCCGTGGACGCACAACGGGCACGCATCGACGCACACGCCAAAACGGCCCTGACCATGGCCAGTATTCTGCTTGCTGCCGGGGTATTCACAGGCATCATGCAGGGCACCGGGATGCTGAAGGCCATGGCAGAAGTGGCCGTAGGCCAGATCCCGGCCGGGCACGGCAAGCTGATCCCGGTCGTCGTAGGCTTTCTATCCATGCCCTTGAGCCTGCTCTTCGATCCGGACTCCTTCTACTTTGGCATCATGCCCGTGGTCGCCGAGGTCGGCAAAGCGCTCGGCGTTGACCCGATGCAGGTCGCGCAGGCGTCGCTGCTTGGCGTGCATACCACCGGCTTCCCGGTCAGCCCGTTGACGCCAGCGACCTTTCTGCTGGTCGGCCTGTGCAAGATCGAACTGGCTGACCACCAGCGTTTCACTATCCCTTTCCTGTTTGCGGCCTCGGTCATCATGACCCTGACCGCTATGGTCATAGGGGTTTTCTGAATGAAAACAATACGGATTGGTTCAGGAGCTGGTTATTCCGGCGACCGCATCGAGCCGGCGATCGAGCTGGCCGAGCATGGGCAACTGGATTACCTGGTATTTGAATGCCTCGCAGAACGTACCATTGCACTGGCACAGCAGTCGCGTCTGGCAGACCCATCAGCAGGCTACGATCCATTGCTGAGCGAGCGCATGCGCCGGGTCTTGCCTTTTGTGGGCAACGGCGTTGACGGTACGCGCCGCCGCTTGCGAATCATCACCAACATGGGCGCTGCAAATCCGCTTGGCGCCGCTAGTGAAATACGCCGGATAGCGGCAGAACTGGGCTTGAACGGCTTGAAAGTCGCAGCCCTGACAGGCGATGACGTGCTCACAGCCCTGCTGCAACAGCCCGATCAAACCCTCGACAACGGCAGGTCTCTGCGATCCCTCGGCGACAGGCTCATCTCGGCCAATGCCTATCTGGGCGCGGAAGGAATCATCCAGGCCTTGCGCGCCGATGCTGACGTGATCGTTACCGGAAGGGTCGCTGATCCCTCACTGTTTCTCGCACCGCAAATGTTCGAGTTCGGCTGGGCCGAGGACGCATGGGCATTGCTGGGCCGCGGAACCCTGGTCGGGCATTTGCTCGAATGTGCCGGCCAGGTCAGCGGCGGCTATTTCGCGGATCCTGGTGTTAAAGACGTCCCAGACCTCGACCGTCTGGGCTTCCCGCTGGCCGAGATAGATGCGGCAGGCAACGCCGTCATCAGCAAAGTGGCAGGCTCCGGTGGCCGCATTGATACCGCCACCTGCACCGAGCAAATGTTGTACGAAGTGCATGACCCTGCCGCCTATCTGACGCCGGATGTCAGCGCGGATTTTACCGATGCGGCCTTCGAATCCGTCGCCAGAGACGAAGTGCGCGTTCAGGGGGCGGACGGACACGCACGTCCCGCGACGCTGAAGGTGTCAGTAGGTTTTCTGGATGGCTGGATCGGCGAAGGACAAATGTCCTACGGCGGCCCCGGCGCGCTGGCTCGCGGACAATTGGCGAAGGACATCGTACTCAAACGCCTGGCCCTGACAGGCGTGGTATGTGAGGACATTCGAGCCGAACTGATCGGCGTTAACGCCTTGCATGGAAGTCACCTGGGAGCGCGCGCCGAGGGCGAGCCCTGGGAAGTACGCCTCCGGGTGGCCGCGCGTTGCGTGGACAAAAACGATGCAATACGCGTCGGCAATGAGGTGGAAACCCTCTACACCAACGGCCCGTACGGCGGCGGCGGTGCGAGCAAGTCAGTCCGCCAGGTAGTCGCGGTGGCGTCTTTGTTTGTGCCGAGAGACCAGGTCAACCTGCACGTGCATCTGGAGGATCTGGCATGAACACCACCAAATTGCGGGACATCGCTCATACACGTACCGGTGACAAGGGTGACGTCTCCAATATCTCCATCGTTGCCTTTCGCATCGACGATTATCCACGTCTGGCTGAGCTGCTGACGGTGGAACGGGTCACTGAACACTTTGCCGAACTGCTGGATGCAAATGGACCACCCGTACGGCGCTACGAACTGCCACGTGTTGGTGCGCTCAACTTCGTCCTGCCCGGCATCCTGCGTGGCGGGGTCACGCGGTCACTGGCGCTCGATGCCCACGGCAAGGCTCTGGGGGCCGCACTGCTCGATCTGGCCCTGGAATGACGAGCGGCTTAGCGCGAGGCGGCACATCGGTCGCGCACCTAGCGGTGCACTTTGGCGCACCCTGCACGCATTGATGCAGCAAATCCGTACCCGCTGAAAAATTGGTTCACTCAACGGCGAACCAATCCCCTTGCCATGCCGCGGACCAACCCGGCGGACCTTTGAACATTGGCCCGCCAGGCTTGATCCGCGATAGTGGCTGGCCATCTTGCCCGGCAAAATTGACCGAACCAATTTTCATTGGCATCGCTCTTGCACCAGCCCTTATGCCTGGAACCCCTGCCTGCGGGCAGCTCAGGGCATCTTTTTTCGGTCTGGCGCGAGTACCACGATGCAAAGGTTCGACCCTGACATCCCCATCGACAACTCTTCGAAACTGGCGCTGGACGCGTTGCGCCAGATCGTTGCCCAGCATGCGGCCTTCCCCCAGCGGGCATTGCCTACCGAGCGGGATCTGGCGGCCGATTTCGGGGTCAGCCGACGCGCAGTTCGTCGCGCCCTGTCGGTGCTGGAAGCCGAAGGCCAGGTCTGGCGCCGGCAAGGTAAAGGGACATTTGTCGGACCGACGCCACCCAGTGCCGCCATGAGCTTCGCGCGGCTTTCCGGCCGGACCAATTTCACCGAGGTCATGGAAGCGCGCCTGCACCTGGAGCCAGCGCTTGCCTCACTGGCGGCGGTACGGGCCAATGGTGAACAGATGGCGATTCTGCGCCGCCTTGCCGAGCGCACCACTCGCCAGCAGGTCGCCGAGCAGACCGATGCCGAAGGCATCGAGCTGTGGGACAGCGCCCTGCACCGTGCCATTGCCGAAGCCGCGGGTAATCGGCTGATGCTGGACATCTTCGAAATGCTCGATGCGATTCGTCTGGACCCCGCCTGGCGAGACTTGCGTCACCGGGCGCGCAATGCCGACCGCCTCGACACTTACAGCCACGATCACGACGACATTGTCAGCGCCATTGAAAGCCGCGATCCGATCAAAGCCGCCACCGCCATGCGCGGCCATTTACGTGCGCTGCAACAGGCCCTGAACACCGTCATCAACCAAGACCTGGAGGCCAGCCTATGAGCGCCACTGCCCACCTCACAGAAAACGGCGACGGCACGGTGCTCAGCATCAGCGACCTGACCGTCCGCTTTGCCGGTGCGCCCGCCAATGTTGTCGACGGCGTATCGTTTTCCGTCAAGCGCGGCAAGACCCTGGCCATCGTCGGCGAGTCCGGCTGCGGCAAGAGCGTGACCTCAATGGGCCTGATGGGCCTGTTGCCGACGACGGCCAAGGTAGACGCCAGCGACTCGCTGCTGATCGATGAAGCCTTGTTGGGCATGTCCGAAGAGCGCCTGCTGGACGTGCGCGGCAACCGCATGGCGATGATCTTCCAGGAGCCGATGACCTCCCTCAATCCGGTCTTCACCATCGGTGAGCAGATCGCTGAAAGCGTGATGCGTCATCAGGGCCTTTCAGACAAGGCTGCCCGCCAGCGGGCTCTGGACATGCTGGAAAAGGTCCGCGTGCCGGACGCTCGCCAGCGGCTGGACGCCTACCCACATGAACTCTCGGGTGGCATGCGGCAGCGGGCCATGATTGCCATGGCGCTGGCCAATGACCCGGCGCTGATCATCGCGGATGAACCGACGACTGCGCTGGACGTGACCATTCAAGCACAAATCCTCTCGCTGATCGCCAACCTGCAGACCGAGACCGGCACAGCGATGATTCTGATCACCCACGATCTGGGTGTAGTCGCCGAAGTCGCCGATGACGTCATGGTCATGTACGCCGGGCGTGTCGTGGAAAGCGGCCCGGTGAAAACCCTGTTCGACGATCCGCAGCATCCGTACACCATCGGCCTGATGGGCTCGATGCCCTCGATCGGCCCTCGTGAAGGTCGTTTGGCGACCATTAACGGCCGGGTGCCGACGCCGGCAGAAATGCCGGGCGGTTGCCGTTTCGCCGGGCGTTGCCCGTTCGTGATCCAGCGATGCCGAGACGAACGCCCGCCGCTGCTTGAGTTGTCTCCCGGACACTTCGCCGCGTGCATCCGTGCGCCTTTGGAACAGCATGTGGGAGTCAGTGCGTGAACCTTTCCAGACCAGACATCGCCGGGCGCGTCAGCCCCGACAGCAACGCGCAGAAACCCATTCTGGAAGGCATCGGCCTGAGCAAGCACTTTACCGTGCAAAGCGGCCTTTTGCAGCCGAAGAAGCCGCCGGTACAGGCTGTCAATGAGGTCAACCTGTCAGTCCGCAAGGGCGAGACGCTGGCATTGGTAGGCGAGTCCGGCTCGGGTAAATCCACCCTTGGCCGCTTGCTGCTCAACCTGCTGCAACCGACTGCGGGCGACGTGATTTACGAGGGCCGCAACCTGGCCAACCTGACGCCGGAAAAACTGCGTCAGGTATGCCGTGACTTACAGATCATCTTTCAGGACCCGTTCGCCTCGCTGAATCCACGCATGACCGTGGAATCCATCGTTGGCGAACCGATCTGGCTGCACAGCCAGGCCAGCCGTAGCGACCGTCAGGCTAAAGTCGCCGAGTTGTTGCGCACGGTAGGTCTGGCTCCGGAACACGGCGGTCGGCATCCCCATGAGTTCTCCGGTGGTCAGCGCCAGCGCATCGGCATTGCCCGCGCCCTGGCTTCCGAGCCGCGCTTGATCCTCGGTGACGAGCCGGTCTCGGCGCTGGACGTTTCAGTGCAGGCGCAAGTGGTCAACCTGCTCGAAGACCTCAAGCATCAATTCGGCCTGACCCTGGTGATTGTTGCCCATGGCCTGGCCGTGATTCGCCATATGAGCGACCGCGTGGCGGTGATGTACCTGGGTGAAATCATCGAACTGGCGCCGGTCGACGCGCTGTTCGAAAACCCTTTGCACCCTTATACCCAGGCGCTGATGGCCGCTGTGCCGGTCAGCCACCCTGACCTGCGCCAGCCGCGTCCGCTCCTCGGCGGCGATATGCCCAGCCCCAGCCGCCCGCCTTCGGGTTGCCGCTTTCATACCCGTTGCCCGCACGCCCGTGCGCTGTGCAAGGACGCTGCGCCGGTCATGGAAACAGTCGAGGCCGAACGCCAGGTCGCCTGCCACTTCTGGCGTGAAATCGCCAACGCAGGCAGCGCCACGCTGATCCTTCCGACACCCAGCGCTGCCTACACCCAGCGCCTGAATCTGTTCAAGCATCATCAATCCCTTGCAGTGGAGAGCCAGCCATGAAAATCGCACGCGTCGTGACAGGAACATTGTTATTGCTGGCCGCCAACGCTGCCTTTGCCGAATCGACGTTGCGCATCGGCATTCAGGACGATCCCGATGTGCTTGATCCGCATCGTTCGCGCACCTACTCCGGCCGCCTGGTCTACACCGCGCTGTGCGACAAACTGGTGGACGTCAACCCGGACCTGACCTACTCGCCGCAACTGGCCACCGCCTGGAACTGGAGCGAAGACGGTAAAACCCTGACCATGACGTTGCGCGAAGGCGTGACGTACCACGATGGCGAACCTTTTGATGCCGCCTCGGTGAAGTTCAACCTCGACCGCGCCCGCACCCTCCCCGACTCGCTGCGCAAAAGCGAGCTGGCCTCGGTGGACAGCGTCGAGGTGATAGACGCAAAAACCGTCGCCATCAAGCTCAAGCAGGCCGATGCCACGCTGGTTTCACAGCTGTCTGACCGCGCCGGAATGATGCTCGCGCCGAAAGCTGCGCAAGGCGAATTCGCCGCCAACCCGGTCTGCTCCGGCCCTTACAAATTCGTGCAGCGCGTGCAGCAGGATCGAATCGTGCTGGAGCGTTTTGACAAGTACTGGAATAAACAGGCTTATCACTTCGACAAAGTGGTGTTCCTGCCGATTCCGGATACATCGGTGCGCCTGGCCAACCTGCGCTCCGGCGACCTGGACATCATCGAGCGTGTTGCACCAACCGATGTGAAAACGGTCAAGGGTGACAGCAAGCTGGCGATCTACAACACACCCGGCCTGGGCTACATGCAACTGATGTTCAACATCGGCAACGGTGAAAAAGCCAACTCGCCGATGGGTAAGGACAAGCGCGTACGCAAAGCCTTTGAGCTGTCCATCGACCGCGATGCTATCAACCAGGTGGTGTTCGAGGGTCTGTACGCGCCAAGCGCTCAGCCGTTCCCGAAAAACAGCCCGTATTACGACAAGGACCTGCCGATCCCGGCTCGCGATATCGAGAAAAGCAAGGCGCTGCTGGCTCAGGCCGGTGTGAAGCTGCCATTGGCGGTGGACCTGAAAGTGGCCAACAACCCCATCGCACAGCAGGTCGGGCAGATCATTCAGGCCATGGCTGAAGAAGCAGGCTTCAAGGTCAACCTGATTGCCACTGAATACGCGACGATGCTCAGCGAACAGGCGAGCGGCAACTTCCAGATCGGCATGAGCGCCTGGTCAGGCCGCCCCGATCCGGACGGCGATATCCATCAGTTCGTGACCTGCAAAGGCGGCCAGAACGACGGTAAATACTGTAACGCCAGGCTCGACGAACTGCTCAACAAGGCGCGCACCGTGAACGACGTTGCACAACGCCAGGCGCTGTACAACGAAGCGCTGCGTTTGTTGACCGATGAAGTACCGACCGTCTACCTGTATTTCGACCCGCGAATCATTGCCATGCGTAACAACGTGACCGGTTTCGTCCCTAACCCGGACGGTCTGATTCGTCTGAACAATGTCGCGTTCAAGCCATGACTGACGGGCGCACCTGCGAGGTTCCGGTATGCTGATGTTCATCCTGCGACGCCTGCTCAGCTCGATACCGACGCTGATTCTGGTTTCGCTGTTCGTCTTCACCCTGCAGAAGCTGCTGCCGGGTGACCCGGTGCTGGCCATGGCCGGGGAAGAACGCGATCCAGCGGTCATGGAATACCTGCGCGACAAATACCGGCTCGATGACCCGATCCCGTTGCAGTACCTCAACTGGGTCGGCAACGTGCTGACCGGCGACCTGGGAACATCGCTGCGCACCGAGCAACCGGTGACCACGCTGCTGGCGTCGAAACTGCCGGTGACTATCGAACTGGCCGTGCTGGCCCTGCTGATTGCGCTGTTTATCGGCATTCCCACCGGAATCATTTCGGCGGTGCGCAAAGGCACTGCGGTGGATTACGGGGCCAACGTGGTGGCGCTGTCGGGGATTTCCATCCCGCACTTCTGGCTGGGCATTCTGCTGATCATGATCTTTGCAGTGAAACTGCAGTGGCTACCCGCCTCCGGCTTTGTGCCGATGGGTGAGGACTTCGGGCAAAACCTGAAGACCCTGATCCTGCCAGCGTTCGTACTGGGTGCCGGGCTTTCCGGGATTCTCATGCGCCACACCCGCAGCGCCATGCTGGAAGTCCTGCGTGCTGACTACGTCCGCACCGCACGGGCCAAGGGATTGTTCCCGCGCACGGTGATTCTCAAGCATGCGTTGCGCAACGCATTGATGCCGATCATCACCCTCACGACACTGCTGTTCGGTGAGTTGCTCGGCGGTGCGGTGTTGACCGAGCAGGTATTCAGCATTCCGGGGTTCGGCAAGATGATTGTCGACGCCGTATTCAACCGTGACTACGCCGTGGTGCAAGGCGTGGTGTTATGTGTCGCGATTGGCTTCCTGATGTTGAACTTGCTGGCAGACGTGCTTTATCGCCTGATCAACCCACGCCTGAGGACTGCCTGATGACCGCTATCGCCAGCCTGTCGCACAGCGCGATCCTGCCCCGCAGTCGCTCGCCTTTTCTGAAAAAATTCCTGGCCAACAAAGGCGCAGTGATTGGCGCGGCAGTGTTGTTGCTGTTTGTCCTGGCCGCCGTTCTGGCGCCCTGGATTGCGCCTCATGACCCTCTCAAAGCCAACTTCCTCGCGGTACGCAAGGCACCTTCATTGATCTACTGGATGGGCACCGACGAACTGGGGCGCGATTTATTCTCGCGTTTGCTGTATGGCGCACGCAGTTCGCTGCTGGCCGGTGGTGTTTCGGTGGCCATCGCCATGGTCATCGGCGTGCCGCTGGGCCTGCTGGCCGGGTACTTCGGTGGCAAGCTGGACATGATCATCTCGCAGGTCATGGAAGCGCTGTTGTCCTGTCCGTTCCTGGTGCTGGCCATCGCTTTGGGCGCCTTTCTCGGCCCCAGCCTGACCAACGCGATGATCGCCATCGGCCTGTCCGCGATGCCGATCTTTGCCCGCCTGACCCGCGGCCAGGTGCTGTCGATCAAACACGAGGATTACCTCGAAGGTGCCCGCGCCATCGGTCTGCCGGATCGCTGGATCATCCTGCGTTACGTGCTGCCCAACGTGATGTCGCCGCTGGTGGTACAGGCCACATTGACCATCGCCTCGGCGATTCTAGCCGAAGCCAGCCTGTCGTTTCTCGGCCTGGGCCAGCAACCGCCGTCGCCGTCCTGGGGCTCGATGCTCAATACTGCGAAAAATTTCATGGAGCAGGCGCCGTGGATGTCGATTGCGCCAGGTGTGGCGATCTACATCACGGTCCTGTGTTTCAACCTGCTGGGTGACGGCCTGCGCGATGCGCTGGACCCCAAGGGCTAAACCTTTCGTCTTCTGCCAAAGAGAAACCCTTATGTTCGATGATCTGGATTACAACCAACCGTACGCGTCGGCCCGCTCGCCGGTGATGGGCAACAATATGGTCGCCTGCTCTCAACCATTGGCCGCTCAGGCCGGGCTGGACATGCTGCGCCGTGGCGGCAATGCGGTCGACGCCGCCATCGCCGCGGCCATGGTGCTGACTGTGGTAGAGCCCACCGGCTGCGGCATCGGCAGCGATGCCTTTGCCATCGTCTGGGACGGCAGCAAGCTGCAAGGCTTGAACGCTTCCGGCCGCGCGCCACAGGCCTGGACACCGGAATACTTCGAAGGCCAGGGCCAGATGCCGCAACGCGGCTGGCCTGCGGTCAGCGTGCCGGGTGCAGTGTCGGCCTGGGTGGAGCTTTCGGCACGCTACGGCAAACTGCCCTTCGCGACCCTGGCCGAACCGGCGATCGGCTACGCCCGCGATGGCTATCAGGTCACACCGATTATCGCCGAGCTGTGGAAACGCGGCGCGCATCTGCTCAAGGACCAACCGGGCTTTGCCGAGTGTTTCATGCCGGATGGCAAGGCCCCCATGGCCGGAGAGAAAATCCGGCTCAAGGACCATGCCCGCACGCTGGAACTGATCGCGCAGACCAAAGGCGAAGCGTTCTATCGCGGCGCACTGGCGCAAACAATCATCGCCCATGCCAACGCCAATGGCAGCGTGATGAGTCTCGACGACCTGGCGACGCACACTGTGGACTGGATCGACACCCTGTCAGTGCCATACGCAGGCGCTGTGGTGCATGAACTGCCGCCCAATGGCCAGGGCATTGCCACCCTTGCCGGCCTGACCATGCTCGAAGCACTGGGCGTCGGTAAACACCCGGTGGACAGCCTCGAGACGGTTCATCCGGTGCTGGAAGCAATGAAACTGGCCCTGGCCGACCTCGACGAACATGTCGCCGACAGCGAGCACATGCGCGTGCCCTCAGCCGATTTGCTGGGCCAGGCTTACCTGACGGAACGCGCAGGGCTGATCACCGATCAGGCCGCCAATCCCGGGCACGGCTCGCCAAAACCGGGTGGCACGGTGTACCTGTCGGCAGCGGATGAAAGCGGCATGATGATCTCGTTCATCCAGTCCAACTACATGGGCTTCGGTTCGGGTGTGGTGGTACCCGGTACGGGCATCAGCATGCAGAACCGCGGCGCGGGCTTCTCGCTGGACCCGCAGCACGTCAATTACGTCGCGCCGCGCAAACGCCCGTTCCACACAATCATCCCCGGTTTTGTCATGAATGCCGACGGCACGCCGCTGATGTCCTTCGGTTTGATGGGCGGCCCGATGCAGGCGCAGGGTCACTTGCAGATGATGATGCGCATCCTGCGCTACAAACAGAACCCGCAAGCCGCTGCCGACGCACCGCGCTGGAGGATCGAATCAGGCCTGAAAGTCGCCGTGGAGCGTGCGTTTGACCCCGAGGTGGTGAAAGCACTGCGCGCCAAGGGTCACGACATCGATGTCGAAGAGCCGAGCGGCGTGTTTGCCTTCGGCGGTGCGCAGATTATCCAGCGCACCGCGCATGGATACGTGGGCGGGACCGATCCGAGGAAGGACGGAACGGTCGCAGCGTATTGAGCGACCGCGGTATCCGCTACTGACAAGCCATCGAGCAGACGGCCCTGGTCGGGAATCAGTTGCTCGATGCGCTTGGTAATCCGCGCAACTAAGGGTTACACCTTGCCGTCGACCAAGGGTCTTGCGGCTCGCCGGTAGCCCAGTAGCGCGTCCAGGACGATAAAGCCCAGCAGACTCACGCCCAATACGGGCAGGGCAAAGCCAGTCAACACTGCGACCAGGATCAACGCCCATTGCGCGCCCGGATTCAATGAGCGCCAGAGACTCAAGAGCGTTGCCTGCTGATTGCGTGGTTGAGAAAGCGTTGGACGACGTCGCCACCACATCACATAACCCATGACGACCATGGCCGCCAGGCCGCTGGCGAACACCACCAGCACCAATTGATTGGCCAGACCGAACAACACGCCCATGTGCGCATCAATGCCCCAGCGGGTCAGCTTGGCGGGCAGCGAATAGTCTGCAAACCTGACGTGATCGACCACTTCCAGTGTTTGCGGGTTGATCGACACGGCATCCACTTGCGTCGGCCAACTGCGATCTATCTCGCTGACCACCCACGCCTTGTCGCTGCTCGCGGATGGCCTGATCTCAACTTTGGCTGCATCGATATGCTCGGCACGCGCGCTGGCCAGAACGCTGTCAAACAAGGCAGGGTCCAACACGGATGCCTGTGTCGTCGGCGCCATGTGCATATGGTGCTCGGCGTGCTCGTCCATGGGCATAGACATTGGCATCGCCGCCGACTTGCCCAGTGCGGTGGCCACACTGGGCGTTGACCAGCCATAGTAGGCACGCAGTACGCCAATGTTATCGCCAGCGTACTGTGACCACGTCAAACCGGTGGCCGAGAAGAACAGCAGCCCCAGCAACAGCCATACGCCGGTGGTTGCATGCCAGCGGCGCACGTTGCCGCGTTCACGACTCTGCCGACGACGGCGAACCGTCCACAGCACCAGACCGCCGAGCGCAGCCACCCACAGCCATGAGGCGGCCAGCTCGCTGTAGATCCTGCCGACATCGCCCAGCAGAAGGCCCCGATGAAACTGATCGATCCAGGTGCGTAGGGGTAGTACGCCACTGGTACCGTAGACCTTCATGTCGCCGCGAATTTCGCCACTCACCGGGTCCACGAACAGCGCTCGATGCTCTGATGGGCCAAAGCCCGGATCGCTGAACATGACCCGAGTGGTATTCCCTTCCCGGGGTGCCGGGCGCACTGCGGCAACGCTCAGGCCTGGACCTGCCGATGCCTGCGCGCGCTGGATCTGCGCCTGCAAGCTCATGGCAGGACCACGGCTGTCTGTGTGCAGCGCACGCGCATAGAGCGAATCTTCGATCTGCGGGGTCAGCGCATAGACGATGCCACTCAAGGCCGCGACCAGCATGAACGGACCAACGAATACGCCGATGTAAAAATGGAGCCTTTTCAGAAAGGCGACAAACGCCCCGGAAGGCCGTAGCTCCGGGCTTGAACAGGATGCAGACATAAGGACTCACCAACGTATAAACGCGCCCCTCCGGAATGACCTTCCGGCAGGCTATAAGGGCAATATCGGTTGTTCGTGCGAGCGATACTCACACGTCCACGATGGGCGCTACGGGGCCTGTGGATTGAGTCGCGGGAGGGAGTACCTTGGCAGGTTGCCGAGCCAGAGGTCGGGCAACACGAAACGAGAACGGCGGATACGGGTCAGCCAGCCCAGCGCCACGAAGAAAATCATCGCCAGCGTCAGCGTGCCGGCAAACGAACAGTCTCCCGACTGCGCCTTCATGCTGCCTGACATGTCCGTCTTTTTGGACGAGCCGTCCATGTACATGTGCATCGTGTGATGCCCACCGTGCATATCCGACATCCCATGGTCTGCATGGGAGACCGATGCCACTGCAGTGTCTGCAAAGGCGGCCATCATCTGGCCATGACCGATGCTGCACGCAAGACCATTGAACAGGACAACTGCGTACAGTATCCAGGCAATGGGCGAGCAATGGGTTCGGAAGAAGTTCATGGCGGCTAATTTAACATCTCCAGCCGGAACTAGACAGAACGGGGTGTACAGATCGGCAGCCTTCGCAGGAGCGATAATCGCGGTGAAGCGGGTTATACGAGCCCGCCATGTGCTGGTGGACGCCAGGGCGCACCGCGTGGTTTCTTGCTTCGCTGCATCAAATGAACCTGGCAATTGCAGTCGAGCAGACAGTCGTTTTTAAATCCGTCGTTAAATACTTCGCCTGTACCCGCCACCTACAGGACCGTGCCAATGGACATAAGAGAACATGAAGTAAACCTTGAACACCTTGCAACAACCAGCACGCGTGCACTGAACCGTCTCGAACTTATAACGCCCCCAATCACACCTCGATGATGCCCCGTACCAACCTGGCCCTCATACACGTACTTTTCCATACCACACTGCCCGACTCTATCGCTTGGTTATATATATCACTTGATGGCGACACTGTTTTCTACACCCGAGCGAATTCCTCTCGACCCGGGTTGATCCGGACGCGCAGTCTGCTTTTCAAAAAACCGAGAAAAAAGCTGCCTCCCCCCAATGAAACCGGGCCAATAGCAACCTGTTCGATTCAGGTTCGACCCTGTTAAAAAACGCGAAACCCATTTCGCGGTCATGAAACCTTCATTAAAAAATCCTGCAACTGCAATACACTTCACCCGCTTTAACTTTCCATGATTATCATGAGCAAGCTGAACTAAAGCTGTCTGTTCATGACGGGCTCGATGAAACCTGAACACCAGATTAATAATTCTACATGGACGCATAACGACATTGTCGGCCGTTTGAGTTTCCCCCTACTCTATGCTTCGAAAGCCTGCCAGGCGATACAAAAAAGCAACGGCATCTGGACATTATTTTTACAGTTGAACGCCTAAGTTCACGGCACTCACGCACCCTGTGTTTGCGCATTCGTCGTGTGACTTTTTTATGTTCGGCCCTGCTGCGTCAATCGGAGAGTCTCTGTAGATGAGTCAAACTTTTCTTGCCTTTTCACGGCCGTCCATTGGCGATGAAGAAATTGCTGCGGTAACGCGCGTGCTGCGTTCCGGATGGATCACCACCGGCCCGGAATGTCAGAAGCTGGAGGAAGAGTTCGCCGAGCGGGTCGGCGCGCAACATGCAGTTGCACTGTCTTCGGCCACCGGAGCGATGCACATTGCGCTGCTGGCGCTGGGTGTAGGGCCTGGCGATGAAGTGATTACACCATCGCAAACCTGGGTGTCGACAGCCAACATGATCTGCCTGCTGGGGGCCACTCCGGTGTTTGTCGATGTTGACCGTGACACCCTGATGACCAGCGCCGCGCTGATAGAGCAAGCCATCACCCCCCGGACCAAAGCGATCGTGCCGGTGCATTACGCAGGCGCCGCATTCGATCTCGATCCGCTGTATGCGCTCGCCGAACGGTACGGCATCACCGTGATCGAGGATGCTGCACATGCCGTTGGCACCGGTTACCAGGGACGTCCGGTCGGCCAGCAAGGCACTGCGATCTTCTCTTTTCACGCAATCAAGAACATGACCTGTGCCGAAGGCGCGATGCTGGTCACCGACAATGCACGGCTGGCTGATCGGGTGCGTCAGCTTAAATTCCATGGTCTGGGTGTCGATGCCTACGACCGCCTGACCCTGGGTCGCAAGCCTCAGGCCGAGGTCATGGAGCCTGGCTTCAAATACAACCTGGCCGACATGAATGCGAGCATTGCGCGGGTGCAGTTGCAGCGCCTTGACGCCATCAATGCACAGCGCCAGACACTCGCCAGCCATTACCTCGATCGACTGGCCAACAGCCCCGTTCTGCCTCTCGCCCTGCCCCGGCATGCCCAGCAACATGCCTGGCACCTGTTCATTCTGCGCATCGACCCCGAGCGCTGCGGGCTGAATCGCGACGCCTTCATGAAGGCCTTGCAAGCGCAGAACATCGGCACCGGCATCCACTTCATCGCGACTCACCTGCACAGCTATTACCGCAAGCGTTTCCCGAACGTCCGTCTGCCGGACACTGAATGGAATTCATCAAGGCTGTGCTCCATCCCCCTGTTCCCCGACATGACCCTCGATGATGTCGAGCGGGTGGTCGGTGCCATTGAATCGACCGTGGAATCCAGCCATTGAAACCGTATCCCATCAAGTTCGTGTCGATCGTCATCCCGGTCTACAACGAACAACAAAGCCTGCCAGAGTTGTTGCGCCGTACTGAAGCGGCCTGCGAACAGCTCAACCACCGATTCGAAATCGTGCTGGTCGACGATGGCAGCCGCGACGACTCGACAGACATCCTCCAGCGGGCTGCCGGGCGTGCCGACAGCCCGTTCGTCGCGGTGATCCTGAATCGAAACTACGGTCAGCACGCCGCCATTATGGCCGGATTCGAGCAGTGCCAGGGCGACGTGGTCATCACCCTCGATGCCGATCTGCAGAATCCTCCCGAGGAAATCCCTCGCCTGGTGAAGCTCGCTGAACAAGGGTACGACGTAGTCGGCACGGTGCGCAGCAATCGTCAGGACTCCGCCTGGCGACGCTGGCCATCGAAACTCATCAACCTGGCCGTGCAGCGTTCCACCGGCGTGGCCATGAACGATTACGGCTGCATGCTGCGCGCATACCGACGCACGATTGTCGATGCCATGCTCGCCTGCCGGGAGCGCAGCACGTTCATTCCTATTCTGGCGAACAGCTTCGCGCGACACACCACCGAGGTGCTGGTCGACCACGCCGAACGCGAGCACGGCGACTCCAAATACAGCCCGATGCGCCTGATCAACCTCATGTTCGACCTGATCACCTGCATGACCACCACGCCCCTGCGCCTGCTCAGCATCATCGGTTTCAGCATGGCGTTGCTCGGTGTCTTGTTCGCGGCGCTGCTGATCGTTCTGCGCCTGATCTTCGGCGCGTCATGGGCCGGGGACGGCATGTTCGTCCTGTTTGCCGTGTTGTTCGTGTTCACCGGAGGGCAGTTCATCGGTATGGGACTGCTGGGTGAGTACCTGGGCCGGATGTACAGCGACGTGCGTGCGCGTCCGCGCTTCTTCATCGAGAAAGTCGTGCGCAGCTCGTCCCGAGTGGCCACCGACAGCGTTGATTCCCCTGTAACTCCCTATATGAACAAGGTCGCGCCATGAGCATTAAAGCTGTCGTTTTCGCGTATCACGATATTGGCTGTGTCGGTCTGCAAGCGTTGCTGGATGCAGGCTATGAGATTGCCGCAGTGTTCACCCATGCCGACGACCCCAGGGAAAAAACCTTTTTTGGTTCTGTGGCCCAGATGTGCGCCCGGCACGGCATTACGGTGCATGCCCCCGAGGACCCGAATCACCCGCTGTGGGTGGAGCGCATCGGCAAACTGGCCCCGGACTTCATTTTCTCCTTTTACTATCGCCAGCTCCTCGGCGATTCGTTGCTGGCCTGCGCGAAAAAGGCCGCGCTGAACCTGCACGGCTCGCTGCTCCCGCGTTATCGCGGCCGCGCGCCGGCCAACTGGGTGCTGGTCAACGGCGAAAGTGAAACCGGCGTGACCCTGCATCAGATGGTCAAACGCGCGGATGCCGGGCCGATAGTCGCCCAGCAGCGGGTTTCGATCAGTGCCACCGATACCGCCTTGACGCTGCATGGCAAATTGCGTGATGCCGCCGCTGACCTGCTTTGCGAAACACTGCCCCTGCTGGCGGCAGAAGGGCAACTGCCAGCTACGCCTCAGGATGAATCCCGTGCAACGTATTTCGGTCGGCGTACCCCGGCTGACGGTTTGATCGACTGGTCGCTGCCAGCCACCCAGCTCTACAACCTGATCCGCGCAGTCACGCAGCCCTACCCTGGCGCATTCTGCCCGGTAGGCGAGAACAAGTTGATTGTCTGGGCTGCCAATGCCGAGGCAGGCAATAACGGCGAAGCACCCGGCACGGTCATCAGCCACGACCCGTTACGTATTGCCTGTGGCGAGGGTTCGCTGGTCATCACCGCAGGGCAGCGCGGCGACAGCGGCTTGTACCTCAGTGGTGCACAACTGGCGCGCGAATTCGGGCTTGTAGCAGGCTCGCAATTGCTCGATAAGGCACAGCGCCGGTCGATCCGTCGTACCCGTGTGCTGATCCTCGGCGTCAACGGTTTCATCGGCAACCACCTGTCCGAGCGTCTGCTGCAGGATGACCGTTACGAAATCTACGGCATGGATATCGGCTCGGACGCCATCGAGCGCCTGCGCGCCAAGCCGAACTTTCATTTCATCGAAGGTGACATCAGCATCCACACCGAGTGGATCGAATACCACATCAAGAAATGCGACGTTGTGCTGCCACTGGTGGCCATCGCCACGCCGATTGAATACACGCGCAATCCACTGCGGGTTTTCGAGCTGGATTTCGAAGAGAACCTGAAGATCGTCCGCTACTGCGTGAAGTACAACAAGCGCGTGATTTTTCCGTCCACCTCCGAAGTCTATGGCATGTGCCAGGACGCAAACTTCAACGAAGACACTTCCAACCTGATCGTTGGCCCGATCAACAAGCAGCGCTGGATCTACTCGGTGTCCAAGCAGCTACTGGACCGGGTGATCTGGGCCTATGGCCAGAAAGGCCTGCAATTCACCCTGTTTCGTCCGTTCAACTGGATGGGACCGCGTCTGGACCGCCTGGATTCGGCGCGCATCGGCAGCTCGCGGGCCATCACTCAGTTGATCCTGCACCTGGTCGAAGGCACGCCCATTCGCCTGGTGGACGGCGGCGCCCAGAAGCGCTGCTTCACGGATGTCGTCGACGGCATCGAGGCGCTGGCGCGGATCATCGAAAACCGCGATGAGCGCTGTAACGGACAAATCATCAACATCGGCAACCCCGATAACGAAGCCAGCATCCGTCAGTTGGGTGAAGAGTTGCTTCGCCAGTTCGAAGCCCATCCGTTGCGCGGCCATTTTCCGCCTTTCGCGGGCTTCCGCGAAGTCGAAAGCCAGTCCTTCTATGGCAAGGGCTATCAGGACGTCAGCCACCGCACGCCGAGCATCGACAACGCTAAAAAGCTTATTGGCTGGACACCGGGTATCGAGCTGAGCGAAACCATCGGCAAAACCCTGGATTTCTTCCTGCGCGAAGCCATGGCTGAAAAAGCGGACCAGTGCTGATGCAGGCAGGCCTGAGAATCGATGTCGACACTTACCGAGGCACCCGTGAGGGCGTGCCAAGGCTGCTGGACATACTCAACGAAGCGCAGGTCAAGGCGACCTTCTTTTTCAGTGTCGGCCCCGACAACATGGGACGCCACCTGTGGCGCCTGGTAAGGCCCACGTTCTTCTGGAAGATGCTGCGTTCCAGGGCGGCGAGCCTGTATGGCTGGGATATTCTGCTGGCCGGTACCGCATGGCCGGGCAAACCGATTGGCCGGGACCTTGGCCCACTGATGCGCCGCGCGCTGGATGCAGGCCACGAAATAGGCCTGCATGCGTGGGATCACCATGGCTGGCAAGCGAATGCCGGACACTGGAGCGACCGACAGTTGACCGCCCAGATACACCGTGGGGTCGATTGCCTGAGCGACATCCTCGGCCAGCCGGTGGTGTGCTCTGCGGCAGCAGGCTGGCGCGCCGACCAGCGCGTCGTGCAGGCCAAAGAAGCGTTTGGCTTTCGTTACAACAGTGATTGCCGTGGCGTCAGTCTGTTTCGCCCGTTGCTGGCGGATGGAAGTGTCGGTACCGCTCAGGTTCCGGTGGACTTGCCGACCTTCGATGAAGTCGTCGGTCCGCACCTGCAGCCGGATGCGTTCAACGACTACATTCTCGGCCGTTTTGCCGCACGCAGACTCAATGTCTACACCCTCCACGCCGAAGTGGAAGGAATCATCATGGCCGACGGTTTCAGGCAGCTGTTAAAGCGCGCCAATACCCAGGGCATCCACTTCGCACCGTTGGGCGATCTGCTGCCAGGTGCCATTGAACGGCTGCCTTCCGGGCATATCGTTCGCGGTCACCTGCCCGGCCGCGATGGCTGGCTGGGGGTGCAGCAGTGATGCACGTCAGGCACCGTCATCTTGCGCTGCTGTTATTGGCGTTCGTGCTGGCTTATCTGCTACCCCTGGGCTTTCACGGCCTGTGGATTCCCGATGAAACCCGCTATGCGCAGATCAGCCAGGAAATGCTCCACAGTGGCAACTGGGTCGTCCCGCACTTCATGGGATTGCGTTACTTCGAAAAACCGGTTGCCGGTTACTGGCTGATAGCACTGGGGCAGCAGGTTTTTGGCGAAAACCTGTTCGGCGTGCGCATTGTGTCGGCACTGGCCAGCGGCTTGAGCGTGCTGTTGGCCTATTTGCTGGCCGGCAAGATCTGGAACGACCCGCGCAAGCAGTTCGCCAGCGCCTTGCTGTTCATGAGCTTCGGCTTTGTCGCGGGCCAGGCCGGTTACGCCAATCTCGATCCGCAATTCAGCTTCTGGACCAACGTGACACTGCTGGCATTCTGGTACGCCGTGCACAGCGTCGGTCGAGCGCGTCTGGCGGCATGGGCGGTAGTCGGCGTGGCCTGCGGGATGGGGTTCATGACCAAGGGCTTTCTCGCCTGGGCACTGCCCGTCATCATCACCCTGCCTTATATGCTGTGGCAGCGGCGCCTGGCCGAGCTGCTCAGATTCGGCCCGCTCGCGGTACTGATTGCCGTCGCCGTCTGCCTGCCGTGGGCGCTGGCGATCCACCAGCAAGCGCCCGACTACTGGCGTTACTTCTTCTGGCACGAGCATATTCACCGCTTTGCCGGGGACAATGCGCAGCATGCCCAGCCCTGGTGGTTCTATGTGCCCCTGCTCGTGGCGGCCTGTTTGCCGTGGGCACTGCTGCTGCCGGTAACACTGAAGCAGGCATGGCAACAAAAAAGCCGCCCTGACATTGCCTTTTTGCTGCTGTGGCTGCTGCTGCCGCTGGCGTTTTTGAGCCTGAGCAAAGGCAAACTGCCGACCTACATACTGCCGTGCCTGCTGCCGTTGGCACTGCTGATGGCCAATGCTCTGGTCGACCGCCTTGATAAAGGTCACAGCACTGCGTTGCGCACGAATGGATTAGTCAACGCGACCGTCAGCTTTGTCGGGCTTGTGGCGTTGATCTACCTGCAACTCAAGCAGCCCGTCTACGAAAACGAACCGATGCATCTGTCACTGGCGGTCATCGTGCTTCTCGGATGGACATTTGCCAACGCGCTGCAAGGCTTGCGTCCACTGACGTTCTGGACCATGCCGGCGCTGGGCAGTTGGCTGCTGATCGCATTGCTACCCGCTGCGCTGCCAAACGATGTGATCAATAACAAGACTCCCGACCCGTTCGTGGTCAGGCACCAGGTCGAACTGGCGGACTGCACGCATCTGCTGAGCAACGATCTGGGCGCGGCCTCGGCACTGGCGTGGCGCCTGAAACGGCCTGATGTTGCGCTGTTCAACACCTGGGGCGAGCTGGAATACGGGCTGGGCTATCCCGATGTGCAGGGTCGCGAAGTCCGCCTGCAGGACATCGATGCCTGGATGAAGAACGCCCGCAGCCAAGGCCGGGTCGGCGTCATCATGCGCGGCAAGAGCGATGAGGAACTGAAAGAGCTCGAAAGTCTTCCCAAGGATGGTCAGCGCTATGACGAAGGCAACCTGGCCATCCTCATTTACGAGAAATCGGCATCGTGACCTGGCTGATGCTCGCGTGTGCATGCCTGCTGACCTGTCTGGGCCAGATCGCGCAGAAGTACGCAGTACAAGACTGGCGTGGCGCATTTCCCGGCGCGTTTACAGCGCTGCGTTCGATATGGCTGTGGCTGGCGGTGGCCTGCCTTGGAGCGGGCCTGCTTATATGGCTGCTGGTGTTGCAACGCCTGGACGTTGGCATCGCCTATCCGATGCTGGGTCTTAATTTCGTGCTGATCACGCTGGCAGGTCGCTATCTGTTCGATGAGCCGGTTGACGCACAGCACTGGCTGGGTATTGCGCTGATTCTTGTCGGGGTATTTCAGCTGGGGCGTCAGGCGTGACGCGCTGCCGGGCAACCCTGTGCGCCATGGCCAGTGTGGCGCTGGTCAGCGCAGCGCAACTGGGCATGCGTTGGAGCATGAGCCGCCTGCCCTCGCCCGCTCAATGGCTCGAACTGCACAATCCGACGCAGCTCGATCTCCGTGCACTGGTGGTCGTTTGCGCCTCGATCACCGCTTATGCGCTCTCCATGCTTTTCTGGCTACTTGCCCTGCGGGGCTTGCCCCTGAGCCGTGCCTATTCGCTGCTCAGTATCAGCTACGCGCTGGTTTATATGCTCGCCGCAGCGCTGCCGTTTTTCCACGAGACGTTCACGGTATCGAAAACTGTGGGTGTCACCCTGATCGTGGCAGGTGTCTTGACCATCAACCTCCGGCGCATGTGCGACCCATCACCTCAGGATCTTTCCCATGAAAATCAGCGTTTTCGGTAGCGGATATGTCGGCCTGGTACAAGCGACCGTGCTCGCCGAAGTCGGCCACGATGTGGTCTGCATGGACATTGATCAGGCCAAGATCGATCAGTTGCGCCTGGGCCAGGTGCATATCTACGAGCCTGGCCTGGCCAACCTGGTGCGTGAAAATCTGGATCAGCAGCGTCTGAACTTCACTACCGACGGGCAACTGGCGGTGGAGCATGCCGAGGTCCTGTTCATCGCGGTCGGCACGCCCTCCCGAGACGATGGTTCAGCTGACCTGAGCGGCTTTTTCGCGGTGGGCGAAGCCATCGCCCGGCATCGACGCGAACCACTGATCATCGTCGAGAAATCCACCGTACCGGTCGGCAGTGGCGACGCCTTGCGCAGCCACATCGACAAGGCGCTGCGTCAGGCGGGCCGGCTGTTGCAGTTCGATATCGTCTCCAACCCGGAATTTCTCAAGGAGGGCTCGGCGGTCAACGATTGCCGGCGCCCGGACCGTATCGTCATCGGCTGCGAAAATGAAGCGGTGCGTAACGTCATGCGCGAGCTGTATGCGCCGTTCAACCGCAATCATGAGCGGATCATGTTCATGGACCTGCGCAGCGCCGAACTGACCAAGTACGCCGCCAACTGCATGCTGGCGACCAAAATCAGCTTTATCAACCAGATCGCCGAGCTGGCAGAACATCTGGGCGCAGACGTCGAGTCCGTGCGGCTGGGCATCGGTGCCGACTCACGTATTGGTTACGACTTCATCTACCCCGGTTGCGGCTATGGCGGCTCATGCTTCGGCAAGGACATCCGTGCGTTGATACACAGCGCCAGAGAGGCGCATTGCTCCAACGACCTGCTGTCGGTGGTCGAGGCCATCAACGAACGACAGAAGAACAAACTGTTCGAGCGGGTCAACGCGTTCTATCAGGGCGACCTGCGCGGCAAGACCTTTGCCCTGTGGGGCCTGGCATTCAAGCCCAACACCGACGACATGCGCGATGCCCCCAGCCGCGTGCTCATGGAAGCGCTGTGGGACGCGGGGGCCAGCGTGCGCGCGTTCGACCCCGAAGCCATGCAGGAAACCCAGCGCCTCTATGGTCATCGCAAGGATCTGATTCTCATGGGGACGCCAGAATCAGCGCTCAACGAGGCTGATGCATTGATCGTCTGCACCGAATGGCAGCAGTTCAAAGCCCCGGATTTCGATCTGATACAGCAGCGGCTGAATGCGCCGATCATCTTCGACGGCCGCAATCTTTATGACACTGAACGGCTGGCAAAACGCGGCTTTCACTACTTCCCCATCGGTCGTGGTGAGTCGTGCGATCTGCCGATCCCGCAGAAGCAGTGGATACCGCATGATCAAGTGGCGAGCAGTCAGGCCGTATAACAAACCTGCGACGCTCGCCGTGCAGAGTGGCTGTCAGTAACTGACAGCCACTCCCAGCGGTGCCTGACTGACGAAATAGTAGATACGATCCCCGACCTTTACGCTGTCAACAATCCGCAGAGGCGGTTCGGGTGGCTGCATGCTTTCCATCACAGCGACATTGCCTTCAGCGCTGGTAAGAAAACCAGTCAATTCAGCGTTGCTAGCGAGTGTTTTCAGCAGGCTCTGACTATAGAACACGCTGGCCCCCGCCAGCCGTTCGCTGGGCTGGAATAAGGCAACCTGCCGTCCCTGCACCTGCAGGGTATGGACTTTGTCGGTCAATGGCAGGAACGACAACTGCCTGTCGGCGTATGGCGCGAGCCATAGGGCTGCACTTAGATAGCTCGCTACAACCAGCACAACGCCTGCGGCCATGAGCGCCTTTCCATTTCTCATGATAGACGCCGCAAAAAATGAGCGCCCCGACCGAGCCTGCAATCGCTCACCCAGAACAAAAGCATATTCCGCAGCAATCACTGCCGCCGCAGGTGCCAGCGACATCAGATAAACCATGCGTTTACTGGAGGCCAGCGACAACAACAGGAACTGCGCGCCCAGCCACAGGGCGAAGAACAGCAGATAACGATTGGCCATTAACTGCTTTCGAAAATGCCACAGCCCCAGATAAACCAGGATATTCCACGGCAAGAATGCCTCAGGCAGTTTTGTCAGGTAATAATAGGCAGGTTCGTAATGACCCGCCTCTTCGAACGAACCACTGAAGCGTCCAACGCTGTTGGTCCACAGCACGTCCTTCACTGATTGCGTGCCACCCTGTCCGTACAGGAAACACAGCCACACGAGCAGCGGAATCAGGGCCACAAGGGTGAGCATTGCCGGGCGCAACCAGTGAGCAATAACAATGCGTTTGTTCTGCACTGACTCGCAAACAAGCCAGGCGAAAATCACCACGCCCGGCATTGCCAGCCCCAGCACGCCCTTGCTCAGGGTCGCCAGTGTGATACCCAGCATGAACAGCAACCAGGGCCCGGTAGAGAGCCCATCACTACGCAGGCGATTACTGGCATGGAAGAATGCCAACAAAGCGGTGGTTACCCCCAACGCCAGCAAGGCATCCTCGCCCACTTGCCGCGAATTGCTCCAGAAGCTGGCCTGGGTCGCCAGCATGAAAGCAGCCACCCAGGCCACGGATGCCGGCCGCCCGAAACGTCGCAGCATGCTGTAAAGCAGCAACACGCTGAGCAGACCCGCGCAGGCAGAAGCCAGTCTTACCGCCCATGGGGCAGGACCGAACACCTGAATAGCCGCCGCATCCAGCCAGACACTCATCGGCGGCTTTTCCAGAAAAGGCTGGTCGTTCAGTTTCGGCGTAATCCAATTGCCACTCAGGTGCATTTCCATGGCAATGCCAGCCACGCGTGGCTCCGTCGAATTTTGCAACTGGTGATTTCCCAGTGCGAGAAAAAACAGCAAGACACCCAGCAGTAACAGCAACGGCGAACGCACACGAGAAGTCATCAAGGGAGATACCGGTTTGACGAGAAAGAGGATACCGACAGGCAACAGGACGACAAATTATAAACAGTGAGTTGTTGAATAATTGTTGAACAGCTCTTAAACATTTTTTTCACGCCTGCGCAACCAAATACTCACCCTTGTGTATAAATAATTGGCTAACACTCATTAATAGAGCGTGCAGGATGCACTGTCTTTCCGCGTGTGTTTATGATTACAGAAATTTGACAACGCGAAAAACTCTTCTACTTTCATGACGCAGCAGTAGACGCTGATGCTCAACATATTTCACCCTGAAATTTCAGATTTTTCCCGTCCAAGGAATTGATAAATGCGGATTTATTCAACAGCCCCAGCCCGATTCTTGCTGCTGGCGACTGGTACATGGCTGATCATTTTCTTTCTGACACGCCTTTTTTTATTTTCGACTCATATGGATCAAGCAGGAACGCAGTTTTTCGCGACTTTCGCAACAGGACTTCTCTACGACCTTGCCTTCCTGAGCTACGCTGCAGTCCCTCTGGGCATTTACGTCTTCCTCTGCCCGCCGGTGTTGTGGCGTGCCCGCGGGCACCGCTGGTTCCTTCAAGGGGTCATGACGATAAGTATATTCGTCATGCTGTTTGTATCGGTCGCCGAATGGCTGTTCTGGGATGAGTTCGGGGTGAGGTTCAACTTTATCGCGGTGGACTACCTGGTCTATTCCGATGAAGTACTCAATAACATTCTCGAATCCTACCCTGTTGGTAAACTGCTCGGCATTCTGGCGCTGGTTGCTATCGTCGTTAGCCTGCTGATCAGTCGAGCAGTAGCCGCAGCAGTGAAAGCGGCCCTGCCGTCCTATCGTGGTCGTCTTGCCGCCAGTGCATTATTGCTATTGTTCGCGGGTATCAGCCTGCAATGGGTCGATCAGGACACACCACGCGGTATGGGTGGCAATGCCTATCAGCGGGAACTCGCCAGTAACGGGCCTTATCAGTTTTTTGCCGCGTTCCGCAACAATGAACTGGACTATCAACAGTTCTACGCCACCCTCCCCGATGCTCAGGTCGCCGGTCAAATGCGCCAGGAGCTTGCCGAGCCCGACAGCCAGTTCACTGGCAACGACCCTCTGGATATTCGACGGTCGATCAACAACCCGGGAACGCCACGCACGCCTAACATCGTACTGGTCACCATCGAAAGTCTCAGTGCCAAATACCTGGGCAGCAATGGAGACACACGCAACCTGACGCCCAACCTCGATGCGCTACGCAAACAGGGTCTTTACTTCAACAACTTCTACGCCACAGGTACACGCACCGACCGTGGTCTGGAGGCCATAACCCTTTCCATTCCGCCCACGCCAGGGCGCTCGGTGGTCAAGCGCGTGGGTCGCGAAAGTGGTTTTGCCAGCCTGGGTCAGCAGTTGGCCCATGTGGGCTATGACAGCGTTTTCGTTTATGGCGGGCGTGGTTACTTCGACAACATGAATGCTTTTTTCAGCGGCAACGGTTATCGCGTCGTTGATCAGAGCAGCGTCAAGGAAGAGGACATTCACTTCAAGAATGCCTGGGGCATGGCTGACGAAGACCTTTATCGTCAGGCGCTGAACCTGGCGGATGCCGATTTTGCGGCAAAAAAACCGTTCCTGCTGCAACTCATGACGACGTCCAACCATCGCCCTTATACGTATCCCGAAGGACGTATCGACATCCCGTCGGGTAACGGCCGTGATGGCGCAGTGAAATATACCGATTACGCCATTGGCAAGTTCCTGGCGGACGCGCGCCAGAAACCATGGTTCGACAACACAATATTCGTCTTCGTCGCTGACCACACCGCGGGCAGCGCCGGAAAGGAAGACCTGCCTATCGATAACTATGCTATCCCGCTGTTCATCTACGCCCCCAAGCTGATCCAGCCGGCAGAAATATCCCGTCTGGCCAGTCAGATCGACTTGGCGCCCACCTTGCTGGGTTTGTTGAACCTGGACTATCAATCGACGTTCTTCGGCCGCAACCTGTTTCTGGACACCTCGTTGCCACCTCGCGTGGTAGTCGGCAATTACCAGCACCTGGGCCTGTTTGACGGCAACAACCTTGCGATCCTCAGCCCCCGCCAGGGTCTGCGTCGTCACGACAATGCGCCGGGAGAAAGTGTCGAAAGCAAGGCGACCAGCGATGATCCATTGATCGCTCGTGCCATCGCCTATTACCAGGTTGCCAGTTACGGGTTCAAACACAAGTTGCTCGGCTGGAAGCCTGAAAACGCCAAGCCATAGCCGTAACGCAACATCGCCGCCTATAGAGGGCAAGCCACGACTTGCCCTCTATCCGAGCAGACCCTCTTCGATGCGCCGCCCTCAGTCACTACTAAGTTTCACTGCGTACCTGGCAACTCAGCGGCTTTTCTGCTGCGCCAGTTGCGTCCAGTCCTCCGGGTTTATAATTCCCCGGATAACATGTTTACCCTGGCTGTCGAGCGAAATGAAAAGCGCACTGTCGTACTCGCTGGTGGCTGCATGAGGATACCCATGCAGGCTTTCCAACTGACCAATACAACCGCTGTGCGTCACCAGAATCAGATTTCGATTCAGAGACTTGTGCGCCATGACTTCATTCAGCATCTTCTCATCACAGTTGTACAACCATTCCTGGGCCTCCATCGGATGGCCAAACATGGCTTGTGCGGTCTGGGCGGTGCGGGTCAAAGGGCTGGTTATTACATCGGTGTGTGCAAGCCCGAGTTCGCTGAACGACCGGCCGACATCTGTCGAAACGGAACTGCCGTAGCGAGTGATGCCGTCGTTTGCACCAAGGCACTCGTTGCTGGAGCGGTCGCAGCGTTCGCCGTGGCGAACCAGTACCATCACATCACCTTTCTTCCAGCTGGCATACAAACCGGACATGGCCAGATTCTCGCCCTGAACAAGCCGAACTGGCGAGCGCGGCCAATAGGTGTAACCCGTCAACACAAGCAAAGAAATCACAATGGCGGCCGCCATCAGAACAACATTTACCCTGCCGCCCAGAAGCGAAGATGCCCTGAACGCGGATTTACCATAACTTTTCATCAAGTTGCCCCGCATGCCTGCCTGTTCAATGGACAACCGAACACGCTGACTCTGTCCTTTAAGGCCGCCAGCTTGATCAAGGACAGGTCATCGTCGGGTCAATGACATGTGAAAAAAATGCCAAAGCTGAATGAAACGGTTTTCATGAAAGTCCTGCTAGGAATTGAACAGGCCGCTACGTATATTCTGCCTCGCAGAAGACTTGGGCACATCGACCTGAACTCTCAAGCCACGCAAATGACTATGGAATAAAAAAGAGTGCAAAGCGAAAAATCAAGATTCTATGCTTGGAACTTCGGCGTGCCGGTGGCAATAGCGCTGCTGACCTTTTTCGTTTTTGATCTTACTTCGCTCGACGAAGCGATCAGCAACTGGCTTTACTACCCGCTTCAGGTATTTCCGTTTGAGCATGACCGCCTATTTGAAAATTTGACCCACCGCTGGCCCAGGATCATTCCCGACTGGACGGGAGAAGCCGCAGTGATCGGGCTGTTGCTGTCCTTTATATGGCCACTGCTGAAGCCCGGGCGCAATGACCGAATGATTGGCTTGCTGGAAACTGCTCGGGTAGCCCCATTGTTACGCTTCACTGCTCGTCACCGTCGCGACCTGCTATTTATCGTGGTCTCTTTCGCGGTGATCACCGGCATGATCCACTTTTTCAAAAGTCACACGAGCATTTACTGCCCTGTGGAAACCACTCTGTATGGCGGCACAATGGAGAAAAAGGAGTGGTTCGAAAACTTCAGCCTGTTCCATGAAGCAGGTGCAGGTCGTTGCTGGCCAGGAGGCCATGCTTCGGGGGGATTTACCATGGTGGCACTGTATTTCGTTGCACGCCGTTACTGCTGGCGCCATGCCAAGGCAATCCTCTACGCATCGACCGTACTGGGTGCAATCTACGGCACCACACGAGTTGTTCAGGGCTGGCATTTCATGTCCCACACATTCTGGGCTGGTGTGATTGTCTGGCTCAGTGCGCTGCTTACCGCGCTCGCCTTTTATGGCTGGCGGCAGTTGGCGCAACCGATTGAAACCACCCCGCATAAACCACTCAACTGACTCTGACGGGCTCGCTGTCCGCATCCTGCGGTTGCAGTTCCACACGGAAGATGCAACCGCCAGGCAGGTTGCTTGATGTCACCTGCCATCGCTGATAGGCACAGATCCGATTAACCAGTGACAGCCCTACTCCCAGCCCTTCACCACGTTGTTCCTCACCCCGTACGAAGGGTCGGGACAACGCATTCTGCGTGTCGTCGGAAATACCCGAGCCGCTGTCCTCTACACAAAACCCGGTCTTGAACAGCGACAGCTTGATATACCCCGTATCGGTGTAATGCCAGGCATTACGCAGCAGATTCCCCATTACCGAATGCAACAGGGTCGCGTTGTAAGACGCACCTGCGTTCGCGCCAGGACTGAACATCAACTCCAGCCCTTTTTTTTCTATCGGCGTTCGCCATACCTCAATCAGCTCGCACGCCACTTCATGTACGGTTGCCCGGAGACCATTGCGCGCATGGGCTCCATTGTCCCTGGCCAGCATGAGAAATGTTTCAACGAGCTGGCGCATGTCGGACGTCGCCTGCGTGATACGCAAGACTTTCGCTCGCCCCAACTCATCCAGGCAGGGGCTCTCAAGCAGTAACTCACTGGACGAGGCAAGTACCATCAAAGGGGTACGCAACTCGTGACTGACATCACTGGTAAACAACTTCTCTCGGCCCAGTGCCGCTCGCAATTGCCCGAGCGTATGGTCAAAAGAAACAGCCAGCTCACCCACTTCATCATCGGCATAGTCCGGAGACAACGGCGGCGCAATAGACAACAGTTGATCACGGTGTCGAACCTGACGCGACAAACGCGCGACCGGAGCGATGACGCGTGTGGCGAGCACACGCCCAAGCAACACGGCAAGCAGCACGCTGAGCACAAAACCGACAAATACAATGGCCAGCAACATCCTTTCGCGCTTTTCGAAACCACTTTGATCTCGCAACAACACATAGCGACGGTCGGCGACGGTACTCACCAGCGCATAATACTCCTTGCCCTGACGGGTGATTTCCTGAAACCCCGGATGCAGATATTCCAGATCCTGCGGAACAGCCAAATCGCCTGCGCCTTCTTCGACGTAGAACAATTCCTCGCGCTCAGGCCGATGACTCCACTCATTGGTACTTTGCGCATTCAAGAGACGGTGCAGATCGTTTTCAAGATCAATGGTAATGAGCCTGGATTCAACGAAGTGCTCGGTCATGTAAATACCGATGCCAAACATGGCCGCCACAAATGCGCTCATCAGCGCAAACACCACCACAATGCGGCGTCTTAGGTTGGTTTTTATATTCATGGCTTACCAAAACGATACGTTTGTGCGTCACGCACAGGCGGGATATCGCGACGCTGGACACTTTACGCAACCGGTTCAAATCGACGATAGCTTATCGGTATAGCACGCAGGATCAGAATCTGCGACAGCGCCTGCCCACGTGCGGCGAGCGTATTGAGCGGCAACGCCAGAACACGCAAGCAGGGCATACGTCAGTCAACAAGACAATTGGCACGCTTGTTCTGTGCTTTATCAATGAGATTGTTTATTGTATGCGTATGATTCTCTATAACTTCGGAACGACTGCTTTCTCATGACCTGCTCAAGCGCTCCTGATCAGACCCGCATCGACGACCTTTATGCACAGCACTCCGGCTGGCTACGTCATTGGCTGACCCGGCGCTTTGGCAACTCGTTCAACACTGCCGACGTAGCGGACCTGACTCACGATACCTTCCTGCGCCTGTTGCTCAAGCCACGAGTATTCATGCTGCCCGGTGAAGCGCGGTCGTTCCTATGTACCGTTGCACGTGGCCTGTGCATCGATCAATGGCGCCGGGGGCAGATCGAGCAGGCATGGCTGACAGAGCTGGCAAACAGGCCCGAGAACCTACACCCCTCCCCCGAGTACGTCACCATTCTTCTCGAGACACTGCATGAAATCGACGCCATGCTGCGTGACTTGCCGCACAAGGCGCGAACCGCCTTTTTGCTGGCGCAACTGTCAGGCAACACTTACCGCGAGATTGCCGAACAGATTGGCACCAGCGAGCGCATGGTGAAAAAGTACATGGCACAGGTCATGTATCAGTGCATGGTGCGTGAACTGTCCGCACGTGCCGATGGGTGTTGACCATGAACAGTCCTCGCAGTGATCATTATGATGTTCTCCAGCAAGCTGCGGCATGGTATGCGCGTCTGGGTGCAGAGGATGCTGGCGATTCCGAGCGACGCAAGTGGCAGAATTGGCTGAGCCAGAACGAGGAACACCGCAAGGCCTGGGCACTGGTGGAGAAGATAGGTGGACGCTTCGCCCAGTTTCAGGATCCGCTAGAAAGAAATGGCGCTTACAAGGTTCTACAGTCCACCAGCTCTTCATCGATGAGCCGCCGTCAGACCCTTCTTTCAATGGGCGTTCTCGCACTGGGCGGGGCATTGGGCTGGCACCTGCTGAACAACGGTGAGAACGGCTCGCTGTTTGCTTCGATTCGGGCCGATTTATCCACCTCAACGGGCGAAACACGAGAGTTCACGCTGGCTGACGGCACCCGAATCTGGCTCAACACCGCCAGCGCATTGAACGTTACGGCCTCCCCTGATGTTCAAGCGTTGCAACTGCTGAAAGGCGAAGTGTTGATCGACGCTATCCGCTCGCGGAATAAGCGGACGCAGGTAAAGACCCTTAATGGAAAAGCGCAGGCATACGGCGCAGAATTCAGTGCACGGCTGCTGAATGATGACGCCACCTGCATCACGGTCTATTCAGGCGAGGTGTCGGTCATGGCAGCCGATCAAAGCTGCGATGTACATGCCGGGCAGCAGATAACCCTTTATGGGGATCGACTCGACGGCCCACAACCCGCTCCTGCCTCTGGCCGCGCGTGGACCTCCGGCATTCTGGTCGCTGAAGGTATGCCGCTCCTGCAGTTCGTCAATGAACTGTCCCGCTACCGGCATGGCTACCTTGCTTGTGACGAGAAGATTGCAGGGCTGCGAGTGGTCGGCACCTTTTCCATCAAAGATACAGACAGGGCACTGGCTGCCCTCGCGTCGGTACTGCCCGTGGCGATCAAGCGCACGCTGCCCTGGTGGGTCACTGTCGAGGCGCGGGCATAATTGCGCGGTCCTGATTTTTTTTGCACGCGGTGGTTCCCCTTTTGCCCTGCTCGTCCGGTGTAGATGAAAGCCAATATTTTTTCCTTTCATCAGCGTGGACGCCAGCACTATGCATTTCCATAAACGACGCCCGTTTTATCTCAGCCTGACGCCGCTGGCCATGATCATTCCATTGACGGTGGGCGGTGTAAGTGCATCGTGGGTCTCAACCGCCTCTGCCACCGATGCAAGCGCATTGACTCACCGGTTCAGCATCGAGAAAGGCCCACTCACCGGGCAACTCGTCCGTTTTGCCCAGCAGGCAGGTATCGAGTTGGCCGGAAATGCGGCGTATACCGACGGCAAGGTCGGACCGGGCCTTGACGGCAACTACTCGGTCACTGAAGGACTGACCGCATTGCTCGCAGGCAGCGGCATCTTTGCCGCGCAGCAAAGCAACGGCAGCTACACGCTGGTTGCCTCAGAGTCGATGGAGTTGCGCGCGATACAGGTTGAAGCCAACTCCGATCGCAGTACCAGCTACCAGCCAACCGGTACGAGTTCGATCCTGCACAGCGACAGGTCGACGCTGGAAGTGCCCCAGGTCGTGAACGTAGTCTCTGCACAAGTTCTGCGCGATCAGAAGCCGCGCAATCTGGACGATGCGCTGGCCAATACCAGTGGCATCACTCAGGGCAACACCCTGGCGGCGACGCAAGACACCTTGATGAAGCGTGGCTTTGGCGGCAATCGCGACGGTTCGATCATGCACAACGGAATGCCCATCGTTCAGGGACGTGGTCTGAGCGCTACTGCTGACAGCGTGGAAGTGCTCAAAGGTCCGGCATCGCTGCTTTACGGCATCATGGACCCAGGTGGCGTAGTCAACGTCGTCAGTAAACGCCCGCAGCTGGAGAGCTACAACGCAATCAGTGGTCGCGCCTCCGCCTATGCGCATGGCCGCGACGGTAGCGGTGGCAGCTTTGACAGCACCGGCGGGCTGGGCGACAGCCGTCTGGCTTATCGCATGGTGGTGGATTATGAAGACGAGGATTACTGGCGTAATTTCGGCACCCATCGCGAATCTCTGGTCGCGCCATCGCTTGCCTGGTACGGCGACACGACACAAGTGGTGCTTTCATATGAGCACAGGGAATTTCTTTACCCTTTCGACCGCGGAACGGCACTGGACCCGCGTACCAACCACCCGCTGGATATTCCCAGAACACGGCGCCTGGACGAACCGTTCAATGAAATGGAAGGTCGCTCGGACCTCACGCAACTGAGCGTCGACCATCAGTTCAACGACAACTGGAAATCTCATTTCGGCTACAGCTGGAACCGTGAAACCTACGATGCCAACCAATTGCGGATCAATGCCATCAATGCCGCCACGGGCGCAGTGACGCGCAGTAACGATGCAACCCATGGTGCTGTGAGCGCCGACAGTTTTGCAATTGCCGACCTGGAAGGCACCTTTCAGATCGCAGGCTTCCAGAATGACTTGCAGGTTGGCGTCGATGATGAGAAACGCAAAATCTTCCGCTCGGACCTGCTGCGTCAAACAGCGCGGTCCAGCTTCAATTATCTGAACCCTGTCTATGGCCGGGAATCCCCGTCCAGCACCGTATCGGCCAGCGACAGTGACCAGACCGATAAACTGCGCGCCACCTCGTTATTTGCTCAGGACTCGTTCCACCTCAACGAACAGTGGATTCTGGTGGCCGGTGCGCGCTACCAAACCTACGATCAAATAGCCGGACGCGGTCGCCCCTTTGTGGCAAACACCAATATCAATGGGCAGAAATGGCTGCCGCGCGGTGGCGTCGTCTACAAATACAACGATGTGCTGTCGTTCTACGGCAGCTACACGCAATCACTGAAACCCAGCTCAACCATTGCGCCGTTAAGCAGTGGCGTGGTCATTGACTCTGCCGTGCTGCCTGAGCAAGCCAGGTCCTACGAACTGGGTGCCAAACTGGACATTCCGGGACGCATTACGGCTACCGCAGCGGTCTTCGATATTCGCAAGAAAAACATTCTGGTCTCCCAGTTCAACGATGCGACCAAGCTCACCGACTGGCGGACATCCGGAGAAGCCCGCTCGCGAGGCATAGAACTGGACGTGGCTGGAGAATTGACCGATCGCTGGAGCGTGATCAGCAGCTTTGCACTACTGGATGCGAAGATCACCAAGGACCCGCTCTACAAGGGCAACGAGCTGTGGAACGTCGCCCGGCGCACAGCGGCAGTGTCTGCGGTATACGACTGGGGCAGCATTATCGGCGGCGGTGACCGCTTGCGCACCGGCGCTGGCGCACATTACGTCGGAGAGCGCCCGGGAGACTCTGCCAACTCATTCGAACTGCCCGCCTACACCGTGGCGGATGCCTTCGCGTCTTACGATATAAAAGTCGATGAGCACAAGCTCAACATTCAGTTCAACGTCAAGAACCTGTTTGACCGCACGTATTACACCTCCAGCGCCAACCGTTACTTCGTGTCCGTTGGTGATGCGCGGCAGTTCATTCTTTCCACCACTCTGGAGTTTTAAGCCGATGATGTCGTTGATCAGGTGGCTCAAGGTGACGGGATTACAGATTTTTGCCAGTGTGTTCACGCTGCTGGCACCTCTTTCGGTTCAGGCGGATGACTCGCTGCTGTACACCACCCGCGCAGCAACCGTGCTGCCAGGCGCTGGCTACAGTTGGGGGTTCGCGGCATTGCAGCCGGCACAGCCTCATTTGTACATCGCACGCCGCGAGAACGGTTTATCCGTGTTCGACGTCGAACGGCAGGTTTTGATCAAGACCCTGGACAACTCGACCGGTGCCAATGCCGTTGCCTTTGCACCTGAGCACAATCACGCCTATGTCGCCAACATGGACGGTACATTAGGCATCGTCGCGCTGGACCGCATGACCGTACAAAACCGGCTCAAACTGGACTCAGGCAACCTGAACAATGTCATCTACGATCCCGGGCATCAGCGAGTGATCGTTACCAGCGGCCGTCGCGGCGACCACTCCACACTGTATTTCATCGACACACGTACCGACGCACTCGTGGGTTCCCGGCAGGTTCCGGCACAGAAACTCGACGCGCCGATCATCCTCGGCGACGGCACGCTGATAGTGCCGATGCGTGACGAGAATCAAGTGGCCGTTCTTTCAGGCCAACTGCTGGAGAAACATCAGTACTGGACGTTCGAGGGCTGCAACAAACCCAGCGCGGTCGCCGCCGATGAATCGCGACAACGTCTGTTCATTGCCTGTCGTGGCGCAAGCCCTCAGTTAATTATTGCCGACTTGATGACCGGCAAACGCCTCGCAGCATTGCCCACCACCCGCGCTGTCAACAGCATGGCGTACGACCGCCAAAACGATCGCCTGTTGATACCCAGTGGTGCAGATGCCAGTCTGACCGTGGTGGCACGTGACCCGGACGGGCAGTATCGGACCAAAGGAAGTGTCAGCACCCGTTTGTGGGCGCACAACATGACGTTTGATTCTGCACGCTCACAAGCGTACTTGCTAAGTGCCGAATTCACCCAGCCTGAGCCCACTGCCGAACAGCCAAAGCCCGACCCGATATTCCACCGGGACACCTTCACAGTAACAACCCTTAAAACCCAGTGAATATAGACTTGGCAACATCAATGGCACAGGTGCCACCGTTGAGATTGAATATATATCCCGCCGCAGGCTGTTAGAGTATTTGCTCTTTGAAAGTTGCACTGTTACGCAAGCTGTAGAGCCGCACGATGATAAGGTAAAAAATTGAGGGATGGACTTTACCAACGTGTTGTCGAAGCGGATCGGCACTGACACGATATCGAATGGCTGAAATAAAAACGGGGAGCGATCAACGCTCCCCGTCTGATACTTCAGTCCAGTCTTGTTGCGTTGGTTCAGATCGCAGCGACAACTTTGGCTGGCGGCTGAGTACGACGACCCAGTACACCGGCGCCCGCTGCTACCAGACCCGAGATCACCAGAGTGATAAGCAGAATCCAGGCACCTTGCGAAACGCGCTTGGCAGTGACTTCAGCTGCTTCACGGGCTTTCTGTTCTGCCTGAGCTTTCAGTTCCTGATACTTGGCATACGCCTGACGATAGCTGGCCTGAGCCTGATCGACGATCTGATTGGCTTCGGCATCAGTCTTGTTGCCACGCGCCTTGATCAGATTGACCAGCGCCTGACGATCAGCCGCATCCCAAGCCTGGTCGCCTTTGGCTTTGATGCGATCCATCAGACCGCTCAATTGCTCGTCAGCTTGCTGAGGATTCTGTGCGCTCTGCTTGGCAGTATTCTGCGCATCCTGCTGAGTCGCTTGAGCTTCCTGCTTGACGTTGTCCGGGTTCAGCTCGGGCTTGCCGGTCTGCCGCATGGCCGTTTCGATTTCGCCCTGGATATCGTCCAGATTGAAATCAATGCCCTGAGCGCGCAATTGATCCTGAATCTTGCTGCCAACGGCCGGAGCCACCTGTGCGATACCGCTGCCCAGGGCCGACATGCCGCTGCCTGCCAGATTGAGGCCACCGCGTACGACGCCGGTCACTGCGCTGGAGACCAGATAAACAGTGATAAGCGATACAGTCGCCCACACCAGCAGGCCATGAAACGCGCCTTCGCGCTGCGCGAGACGTCCCGCGGCCCAGCCGCCGACGAACAGCGAGATCACCGAGCTTACAACGACCCAGATACCTGCGCCCGTACCCATACCGGACAGTGGATTGGCTTCCTGCATGGGATCGATACTGGCACTTCCGATTGCCGTACCCAGCAGGTTCAGCAACAGCGACACAACCATGGCCAGAACGACACCGGCCAGAATCGCACTCCAGGAGATTCGTTTAAGCAGCGGAGCCGCTGCATGAGTTTCGTGGTACACAGGGGCACCTGGGGCGATACGGTCGTCGCGAATCATAGTCATAGTCCTTTGAGTCATTGGCAGTGAACACACAAATGTGTGACGTACCCATCAATGACCCAGGCGACGTTCAAGAAGTTTAAAACTTTTATAGACTTTTTTTCAGGCTGTACAAAGCATAATAGAACAGTATTTTTAATGACGCACAGCAACGGAACGTAACCTTCGCCCGATGCTCCAAGCGCTTTACACACGTACCGTTTCATTAGGCTGTTTGCTCTAATTATTGAAGTTGTCTGACGTCTGCTAATAACGGACGAGAATTAACCTGTTGCCAACTTTTAACTGTCGATACTCACTGGATATACGCAACTCTGCAGGAATGCGCGCAGGTATCGTAATAAAGACAGCGCCGTACACTGTGCGCCAAAAAGCATGAAGGCCCGACTGAGAACAGTCAGGCCTTCGCAGGTGCATCGCCAGTGCCGTCAGGCGATACCGTTAGGACCGTCAAGAACCTGCCTGACCTTCCTGGCGAGGTCCTGCGGCATACAGGGCTTGGACACCACCTCAAACTCTGAGCCGCCAATGTCGGTTCGCTCGATCGAGCTCTCAGCGTAGCCGGTGGTCAGCAGCACCTTGACCTTGGGGTACCTGCGCCTGACTTCCCGCGCGAGCATTACCCCGTTCATGCCGCCCGGCATGATCAGGTCGGTGAACAACAGGTCATACGTGCTGCCGGCCTCGAAGCGCTTCAGTGCCTCACGGGCGTTGAGGACGATTTCCGACACATAGCCGTAATCATCCAGCACCATCTTCGCCAGTTCGGCCACGTCAGGACGGTCTTCCACGATCAGAATCCGCTCGGAGCTGCCAATGCGCCTTTCCGAAGCTTTCGGCGGATCGTTTTTACTCAGTACCGCCTCGTCTACCGGGAAATACAAGCGCAGCGTAGTACCGACACCTTCTTCGGTATAAATACGCGCCGCGCCGCCCGACTGTTTGGCAAAGCCGTAGACCATCGAAAGACCGAGCCCGGAACCCTTGCCTTCTTCCTTGGTGGTAAAAAACGGGTCCATTACCCGATCACGGATACTCGCGGGCATGCCGATGCCATTGTCCGTCACCGCAATAGAAACATAACGCCCCGGCAACAGACCGTCATAGGACATATTGGCCAGCTCATCGACGACCAGATTGCGGGTTTCGATGAATATCTTGGGGTTGGGCCTGCCAATCAGCGCGTCCCGGGCGTTGATGAAAATGTTCAGCAAGGCAACTTCTGCCTGGGTCGGATCAATGCGGCAGTTTTTCAGTGCCGGATCCAGATCGGTTTCGATCACCACTTCCGGTCCAAAAGTACGCTCGATCAACGGCTCTGTCGTGGAGACCAGGCCATTGAGATTGAGGACTCGCCCCTGCAGCTTCTGTTTGCGGGCAAACGCCAGCAATTGCTTGGTCAATGTGCTGGCGCGTTCAACAGCAGACTTGGCGTGATGAACACTGCGCTGGACACGCTGCACGTCAATGGAGGGTTTCTCTGCCGCACTGCCGATCAAGTCGATATAACCGCCCATCACTTGCAGCAGGTTATTGAAGTCGTGCGCGATGCCACCGGTAAGCTGCCCCAGGGCCTCCATCTTCTGTGCCTGACGCAATGCCTCTTCGGCATCTCGACGGCGGCTGATGTCCAGCTGCGACGCAAAGAAATAGATCAGGTCACCCGCGTCGTTATACACCGGAGAAATAAACAGGGCATTCCAGAACGTTGAACCGTCCTTACGGTAGTTGAGAATTTCAGTGGAGATATCGACGCGTTCATCGATTGCATCGCGAATGGATTTCACCACCGCCCGATCAGTGTCCGGCCCTTGAAGAAACCGGCAGTTGCTACCGATGATTTCTTCTGACGCATAACCGGTCATTTCCAGAAATGCACGGTTGGCAAAAATGATGGGGTTGTCCGGGCGATTGGGGTCCGTCACGATCATCGGCATCCGTGTCGTTTCTACCGCTGCGAAAAAGATATCCTTTCCCTGATGCTTGATATCTCCCGTCGCCGCATTGTCGACTCGGGCTTTATTTTCCGACACTCCAGAAACTCCACGACTGTTTATTGGGCTAGTGCGAATGCTCTCTCTAATGGCTAGGACTGGCGAAGCCTGAAAGGGTTCTCGCTGAGCAGACAAAAAGCAAATTATATTCAGTTAGAGCATTGAACAGCCTGAAAATATCGCCCGGCATCGACTGTTCTCTCACCGGTTTAGTGACGCCAGTCACACATCAGGCATCGAACACCTGTCCCTTTTCCAGAGCACGCAGGGCTGGCAGTTGACGCTGGCCGTGAACCACAAGGCGTATGCACTTGCAGTACCACCCACCGTTTCTGCTTTCCCCCTTGAACCTGACCCTGCAATTGTTCGGTTTCAGTACGGCTCTTGCTTTTACCTGTGTCGCCGAGGCTGATGTTGTCAGCCTGTCCAACATCGAAGTGGACGGCTCACGTATCGACAGCCCGGCGCAAATCGCACGCGACGCGTTACGGGAAGTTCCGGGCGGTACTAACATTGTCGATATGAACACCGTCGAGCAAGGACGGGTCGCCAACAATGAAGACGTGTTCAAGTACCAGCCCGGCATCTACGCCAAGGCCGCCAACAGTGAGGGGGCAAAAATCTCGATTCGTGGTTCGGGCCTGAACCGGGCGCCTGGCGCGCATGCCTCCGGGCTGTTCGAAATGCTCGACGGCTTGCCGCTGACCGGCCCCGGCGGTACGCCCTACGAACTCAAGGAGCCGTTATGGCTGAGCCACGTAGAAGTGAGACGCGGTGCCAATGGCTTTGAACTGGGCTCGCTGGCGCTGGGTGGCGCGGTCAACTATGTCACCCACACCGGTTATGACGCGCCCAGGCTGCAGTTGCGCTACGAAGCAGGAAGCCACGGTTACTCGAAACGGCAGATCAGCTCGGGACAGGTGTTGGGCGATCTGGACTATTACGTCAGCGTGACCGACTCAAGCTACAACGGCTTCCAGGACCAGAGTGCCGGCGGTAGCCAGGGTATCGCAGCCAACGTCGGTTACCGGTTCAGCCCGAATCTGGAAACCCGCTTCTTCTTTCGTTACCGGGAAACCGACAACGACTCGCCGGGCAGACTGACCCGCGAGCAGATCCGCCATGATCCACAGACGGCCAATGCGCTCAACCGTACGCGCGACTCAAAACGCCTGCAACCCGGCAGCACCTGGCTCGGCAACAAGACCACTGTTTATCTGGATGAAAGCTCACGCCTCGAAACGGGTCTGGTCTATCACGATTACCCCATGGACCTGCGCGAGGGCACCAATCGCCTGAAAGTCGCTTACACCGATATCAGCGGCACGCTCAATTACATACGCCAGGACACCGTGTCTGGCCATCAGAGCACGACCACGCTGGGACTGCGAACCACCAAGGGGCTGCCTGACAACGGCGCATCGGAATTCGTCCGCGTGCCTGCCGGCAACACCGCAGGCTATGCGCCAGGGACCAGAACCCGGGATTACAGCTACCTGGGCTCGGACAGCGTGCTGCACCTGAGCAATGATCTGGAGCTGGTACCGGACCTGTGGCTGACAACGGGCGTTGCCGCCCTCTATACCCGTCGCGAAACAGAGGTCACCTACCCCGCAACCCAACAGGCCGTCAGCACTCACGCCTGGGACTATGCCACCCGGCTGGGCCTGCGCTACGACTTCACGCCGCAATTGCAGCTTTACGGCAATCTGAGTCGCTCGGTCGAGCCGCCGCACGCCTGGTCAATGATCTGGGGTTCCAACCATTTCTTCCCAGCAGGCAGCGGTGCGGCGACCGGCCTGCAGAGTATTGGCGTCAAACTTGAAAATCAGACTGCGACTACGCTGGAGCTCGGCGGCAAGGGTAATAGCGCAGCAGGCGACTGGACCGCAGGGTGGTATTACTCGCAGGTCAGACATGAACTGCTCAGTGTCGAAACCCAGGCAGCCAGCGCGACAGGCTCGCAAGTCATTGCCGAGTCCAACGCCAGCCCGACCATCCACACCGGTATCGAACTCAGCCTGGACAGCCCGCTGTGGCAGGGAGGCGCTGCGGGCAAGGTCGATTTACGCCAGGCCTACACGTTCAGCGACTTTCACTACCGTAACGACGACCGCTTCGGCGCCAACGCGCTGCCGGGTATCCCCCGGCATTACTATCAGGCCGAGCTGCGCTACAGCCATCCTGTCGGCGTTTACGTAGCACTCAACACTGAGCACGCGTCGAGGATCGCGGTCGATTACGCCAACTCGTTTTACGCCGATCAGTACACCTTACTGGGCGCCACACTGGGCTACGCGTCACCCGGCGAAGACTGGCAGACCTGGCTGGACCTGCGCAATCTGACTAACCAGCGTTACGCCAGCACCGTGACACCCGGCTATGACGACAACGGCAAAGACATCGCACGCTCGACACCCGGCGACGGGATGGGGATTTATGCCGGTATTTCCTGGAGCCTTCGTTAGGCGCAAGGCATCGTTGGCTATCGGCACCTAGAAGTTGGCCGGGGTGTTGGCGCTGATGATCTCCGCTTCGTCCTGGCCGATGTTGCGGAAGCGATGCGGCAAGGTGGTCGGGAAGTAATAGCCGTCACCCGGACCGAGAATGTTGACCTGCCCATCGATGGTCAGCTCCACGGTGCCGCGCGTCACCAGACCGCACTCCTCACCTTCGCTGTGGACGATGGGTTCATCGCCCGAGTCGGCGCCCGGCGCGTACTGCTCACGCAGAAAGCGCATCTGCCGGCTTGGCAACGTCGCGCCGACCAGCAGCAGGCGGGCACCGTTGCGCCCAAGATCGGGTTGATCACCGGCTCGAAACACGTACTGATCCTGACCCGGAGGCTGATCGAACGTGAAGAAATCCGCCAGCGTCATGGGAATCCCTTCAAGCAGCTTTTTCAGCGAGCTGATGGAAGGACTGACACGATTTTGTTCGATGAGGGAAATCGTGGCATTGGTCACACCACTGCGTCTGGCGAGCTCACGCTGTGACAGCTTGTAGCTTTCACGCACCAGTTTGAGTCGTGCTCCCGTATCCATAGTGGCCTTATGTGAAAGATATCCGGTGAATGAGGCAGCGCCCCGGTGCAATGGATCGTCCATCACCCGAAGCCATCAAGCCGGATATTAAATCACGTTTGCCCACAACACTCAGCAGCTCATCGCTCTAGCGACTGCTGCGCGCATACCTCTGGCAGGCCTCGCGAAAGGCCTTGAACAGGCTGAGCGACACGGGGTTGTCCATGAACGCCCATTCCGGGTGCCACTGCACGCCCAGCACAAAGCCTGGCGCACCAGGCATGGACACCGCTTCGACCAGACCGTCGGGGGCCAATGCTTCCGCGCACAGGTCCGACGCCATGCGATCGATACCCTGACTGTGCAGGCTGTTGACCTCGAACCCCGGTGCCAGCCCCAGCGAGTCGAGCAAACTGCCAGGCTGTACCTGCACGGCATGCTTTGGCGCGTACTGCACCGCCAGCACCTCGCTTTGCGGCTCGCGATGATCCAGATAGCCGGGCAGCTCCTGGACACGCTGATGCAGGCTGCCGCCCAGCGCGACATTCAGTTCCTGAAAGCCGCGGCAAATGCACAACACCGGCACCCCCTTAGCAATGGCAGCCCTGAGCAATGGCAAAGTTGTGCGATCCCGGAAGACGTCATGGGCGGTGCCCTCCACGCTCGCCGGCCCATTGTAGTGACGCGGCTCGACGTTGGACGGCGAGCCGGTAAACAACAGGCCATCCAGTGACGCAAGCAGTTGCGCAGGCTCGGTGGGCACCTCGAGCGCAGGCAGGATTACCGGCATGCCCGCGAAGGCTGCGGCCTCGACGTACTTGTCGCCTGCGGTGTGAGAAGAGTACTTGCCCAACTGCTGACGGCAGGCGGTGACACCAATCAAGGGAGGTCGCGACATAGGTTGAATCCTGTGTGAAATCTGAATGGTCAGCGCCGATTACCGGACGCTATCCAGCGGGAATGAAACCAGTCTAGGATAGTCATCCGCGCAACAAACATAGGCATTCAGGCAAAGGAACAATGCACCAATGCAATATGAAATCACCCACGCCGACCTTTCATTGGTGCTCGCCCTGGTTCGCGGCCGCACCCTCGCCCGTGCCGCCGACCTGTTGCAGGTTGATGTATCGACCGTGTTTCGCTCGATCCGTCGTTTGGAAGCCGCCCTTGGTGCCGCGCTGTTTGAAAAGAACCGGCGCGGGTACGTACCGACCGATACCGCTCAGGCCATGGCCGAACAGGCCGAGCGTGCCGAACAGGCGCTTGCCGCTGCGCGCATCGCTTTGCAGCAGGGCGAACAAGTCGTCAGCGGCACGGTGCGCCTGACCTGTACCGATGCGGTACTGCACAGCCTGCTGTTGCCCGCGCTGGCGGACTTCATGCCGCAGTACCCTGCGCTTACGCTGGAGCTGGCCACCTCCAACGCCTTTGCCAACCTCAGCCGTCGCGATGCCGACATCGCCCTGCGCCTGACCAATACGCCTCCCGAGCACCTGATCGGGCGCTGCCTGGGCAGTGCCGACTACTTTGTCTGCGGTCGCCCCGAATACCGCGAAGCCCTGACGCAAAACCCGGCCTCGATCCCCTGGATCAGCCCGGACGACTCGATGCCCGACCACACCTCGGTGATCTGGCGCAAACAGGCGTTTCCAGGGGTATTACCGAGCTACCGCTGCAGCAACATGTCGGCTGTGTCGCAGTTGGTCGCTGCCGGCCTGGGCGTGGCGGCGCTGACCGGTTTCACGGTCGAGGGCCTGGGTGCGGTCGAACGCCTGAGCGGTCCTCTGGAAGGATGCCGCACTGACCTGTGGCTGCTGACCCGCCCCGACTGCCGCGCCCTGCGTTCTGTGCAGACCCTGCTGGAAGCACTCGCGCCGCGCCTGCGAGCGGCGCTGCTGGTATCCGGCTCCGGCTGATCAATCTCTGTGGATCCATTAAATAATAGCTAACTAAATTAATCATTGGATTAATCTCGATCCTGTGGCATTAATAATCGCGAGGAAACAACATGATTCATTCTGTGGATCCATAAGATCAATAATCGAACCGTGGAGAACCATCATGCACCCGAAAAATGCGTGGTACGTCGCCTGTACAGCGGATGAAGTCGCCGACAAGCCTCTGGGACGGCAGATCTGCAACGAAAAGATGGTGTTCTATCGCGACCAGGACCAGCAGGTCATTGCCGTCGAAGACTTCTGCCCGCATCGCGGCGCCCCGCTCTCGCTGGGTTATGTCGAGAACGGCCAGCTGGTGTGTGGTTATCACGGACTGGTCATGGGCGGCGACGGCAAGACTGTTTCAATGCCCGGCCAGCGTGTTCGCGGCTTCCCTTGCAACAAGACCTTCGCAGCGGTCGAGCGCTACGGCTTCATCTGGGTCTGGCCCGGTGACCGGGAAAAGGCCGACCCGGCACTCATCCACCATCTGGAATGGGCAGTCAGCGACGACTGGGCCTACGGCGGCGGGCTGTTTCATATCCAGTGCGATTACCGCCTGATGATCGACAACCTGATGGACCTCACCCACGAAACCTATGTGCATGCGTCAAGCATCGGCCAGAAGGAAATCGACGAGGCAGCGCCCGTCACAACGGTCGAAGGCGAGGAAGTGGTCACCGCCCGGCACATGGAAAACATCATGCCGCCGCCGTTCTGGCAGATGGCACTGCGTGGCAACAACCTGGCCGATGACGTGCCGGTCGATCGCTGGCAGATCTGCCGCTTCACGCCGCCCAGCCATGTGCTGATCGAAGTCGGCGTAGCCCATGCAGGCAAAGGCGGCTATCACGCGCCCAAAGAGTTCAAGGCGTCGAGCATCGTCGTCGACTTCATCACCCCCGAGACCGACACCTCCATCTGGTACTTCTGGGGCATGGCGCGCAACTTCAATCCCGCTGATGCAGAGCTGACCGCCAGCATCCGTGAAGGCCAGGGCAAGATCTTCACCGAAGACCTGGAAATGCTTGAACGCCAGCAACAGAACCTGCTCACGCACCCGCATCGCAGCCTGCTCAAGCTCAATATCGACGCCGGTGGCGTGCAGTCACGCAAGATCCTGGAGCGCCTGATCGCTGCCGAGCAGGCCGGTCGCGGCGAGCAGATTCCCGTGATGGCGACGAAATGACCGGCCATTGCCCGTCGAAACACCAAGAAAACAATCAGAAGTGACCCGTGCCGCGGTCACCCGAGGACCTGACATGATCGACGTGACGGTGTTATCACGCAACGATGAAGCGCTGGACATCTGCAGCTTTGAACTGGTGCGGGCAGACGGAGCGCTGTTGCCGCCGTTCACCGCAGGCGCGCACATTGACGTACACCTGCCTGACGGGCTGATTCGTCAGTACTCGCTGTGCAATGCCCCGAACGAGCGTCACCGCTACCTGATCGGCGTCCTCAACGACCCGGCTTCGCGTGGTGGCTCGCGTAGCCTGCATCAACAGATTCAGACTGGCGCACAGTTGCGCATCAGTGAACCGCGCAACCTGTTCCCGCTGGCTGAAAACAGCCGGCGCACGCTGCTGTTCGCCGGCGGTATCGGCATCACGCCCATCCTCTGCATGGCCGAACAACTTGCGCTGGAGGCTGCCGATTTCGAGCTGCATTACTGCGTGCGTTCCGCCGAGCGCGGCGCCTTTATCGAGCGCCTGAAGCATTCGGCATTTGCCGAGCGCATCACGCTGCACTTCGATGAACAGCCGGACACTGCGCTGGAGGCTGGCAAAGTACTCGCCCGCCCACAGCCCGATACCCACCTGTACGTGTGCGGGCCGGGCGGTTTCATGCAATACATCCTCGACAGCGCGCGGGCCGCTGGCTGGTCCGAGGACACTCTGCACCGCGAGTACTTCTCCGCAGAGCCGGTCGACACCAGCAACGATGGCAGCTTTTCAATCGAGATCGCCAGTACCGGCCAGGTCATTGCCATTCCGGCCAATAAAACGGTCGCTCAGGTGCTCGAAAGCCACGGTATCGATATTCCGCTGTCGTGTGAGCAAGGTGTGTGTGGCACCTGCCTGACGCGGGTGTTGAAAGGCATTCCGGATCATCGCGATCTGTTTCTGACCGAAGACGAGCAGGCGCTCAACAATCAGTTCACGCCCTGCTGCTCACGTTCCAAGACGCCCGTGCTGGTGCTCGACATCTGATCAGTCCGGGCGCTGAATGACTTTCATGCGCTCGTTCTGCCCGGTGCCGAAGATTTCTGCATAGCGCAAAGTGGCATTGGCATGCTCGCGCATGATGGCCTCGGCGCGAGCGCCCTGCCCGTTGACCAGCGCATCCACGACGGCGTGATGCTGCATGTGGGCGAAATTGAACCGCCGGTATTCGCGAATCAGGTTATCGCGATCCACGGCCAGCGCGGTTACCGAGGCAAAAGGCAGATGGTCGTTGCGTGACAGTGCATCGGCAATGGCGCGATTGCCGCTGCCCTCGACGATCACTCGATGCAGGCGCATGTTCATGTCGTGATAGACCTCAAGGTCATCTTCAGTGACATGGCCCTTTTCGAACAGCGCGTCACCCTGTACCAGACAGGCCTCCAGCTCGTCGCGCGCCTCCTGGGTCAGGCCGCGCTCGGCCATCTGCCGCGCGGCAAGCCCCTCAAGGACACCGCGGACATCCACCGCGCCGGCGATTTCCATCGGGCTGATCGAGCGCACCTGAAAACCACGCCCGCCAAAGGGCACCAGCAGCCCCTCCTGCTCCAGCGTCCGGAACGCCATGCGCACCGGCATGCGCGAAACGCCGAACAGCTCGGCAGTCGGCACCTCCATCAGACGCTCGCCGGCAGCCAGCTCGCCTGATGCAATCATCTTGCGCAACGCAACAAGGACGGTCTGCCCGGGTTTGCTCATCAAAAGGCTTCCGTGGGGATCAAAAAACGCATCTTACCCCACGCACGCCCGAGAGAATCGCCCACATGCAATCGATCAGAGAGGGCACGATGCGGCGTAACCGAAGGTGCGCTCTTCATCGGGTATTTCAATCCAGGCCAGCGTTTCTGCAAAACTGATCGGCGGGCTGTAGAAGTAGCCCTGCACCATCGTACAACCCAGGGTGGTCAGTGCATTCAGCTCATCCTGTGTTTCGACGCCTTCGATCACGCAGCCCAGAGACATGTCCAGACTCAAGGCAACCAGCGATTTGACGATCTTGTAACTGGCCGGGTTGTGGTGCACGCCGGTGACAAAACTGCGGTCGATCTTCAGCTTGGTCAGCGCCAGCGCGTGCAACTGACTGAGGCTGGAGAAGCCGGTGCCGAAGTCATCCAGCGAGATACCGCAACCCAGCTTGCGGAACTGGGTAATGGCCTGCTGCACCTGAGCAATATCCTGCATGACCGCCGTTTCGGTGATTTCCAGATCGAGCCGCGACGCATCGAAGCCGCTGTGTTCGATGATCTCGACAATTCTGCTGACACTTTCCCAGGTCGCACAGTCGTGCGCGGACAGATTGAACGACAGCCTGATAGGCGCGGGCCACGACAGGGCCATGCCAAGCGCCTGGGTCAACAAGGGCACGGTGAGCTTGTTGATCATGCCGATGCGCTCGGCGATCGGAATGAAATGCGCCGGCGAAACAGACCCCAGTTCCGGGCTGTTCCAGCGCGCCAGTGCCTCGAAAGCCACCGTTTCGCGCGTGCAGCTCTCAATGATCGGCTGAAACGATACGTGGAACTCGGTTTCCAGATTGGCGCGCCGCAAGGCCTGTTCGGTAACGCCGTCGGCATGCAATTGCTCACGGTGGCTGGCGGAGAACAGGCAGGTGGTTCCGGGGTTATGGTTCTTGCCTTGATACAGCGCGTAATCGGCAAACTCGAACAGCTGGGTCGCATTATCCGCCGTGGCCGGGTACGTCGCCAGGCCCAGTGTCGCGCCAATCTGGATCGGCATGTCCGACAGTTCGAAGCTTTCGTGCATGAGGTCACACAGGTGTTTGCCAAACGCCAGCAACGCGTCACTGTGCATGTCACCCTTGATCACCAGCGCGAACTCGTCACCGCCCAGTCGCGACACATGCACCTTGTCACTCGAGGCGCTGGTCAGGCGTTCAGCCACCAGCATCAGCAAACGGTCGCCGATGCGGTGACCATAGAGGTCATTGACCGGCTTGAACCCGTCCAGGTCCAATACCCCCACTGCCAGGCCGCTGCGCTGCGCCATTGCCTCGGTCATCGCGGCATCCAGAGTCTGAAAGAACTGGCGACGATTGGGCAGGCCCGTCAGGCTGTCCTGATTGGCCAGCAGCAGATTCTCGTTACTCAGTTGCTCGGTCTTTACCTGCACATTCACCAGGCTGGTGAAATCGCGGTACTGGTAATGAAGAATGATCAGCATGCCGATCGACACCAGCACGATATTCACCGCTGTGGCGATAAAGGTAACGTTGTACGTCGAGGCGAAGAAAATGACGAAGGCGGTGTTGACGACCAGGGCGGTGGTCAGCGCTGCAGGCCGCAAGTGCATCATGCAGAAGATGCAGACGATCACCGTAATACCCATGAAAAACGCGACATGCGCCTGGGAGTAGGCATCGCCGTAAGGGTAAAGCGACAGCGACCAGGCGGCAAACCCGGCCGCTATCACGCCTGCCAGGCCATGTGTACCACGCAGCGTGGCCAGAATGATCGCCGGAGCGGGTGGCGGCCGGTTTACCGTGCGCAACCATTTGCGTGCACGGACGGCACAGATAACCGTAAGCAGCGCCGGGACCAGCAGCGTCAGCCACACCGGAGCGGTTCGCCAATGGGTGAACGCCAACGCCCAGGTATTGACCAGCAGCACGAAGTACATCAACGGCAGTTGCCGGGACAACGCAACGTATTGGGCCTGCAACAACCTGGGGTTATCAGCAGGCACAGACATCAGGGCACGCAAGGCACCCGGTAGTTTTTTCAGCATCGCAAGGCTTCTCTGTTACCACAGTCAAAGCACACGTGGCTTGCTGCTCATCATGCGAACCGGACAGCTAATTGTCGGCTCACTTGTCAGGCTCTCGGCGGATGTGATTAATTCTTTACGGTAAAACCGAGCCGTGCATCGGTTTAATTGAAATAACCTGTTGGCAACCTTTTTTCCGCGTGCCTTCGCATAAGTCAACGGCGCTTGCACACCTTCTTTTCAATCGTCCCCTACAGGCAAGGAGCATTACCGTGAACAGGAAAGTCATTATCGATACGGACATGGGCTGGGATGACGTACTGTCGATCGCCTACCTGATGAAGCGACAGGACATCGACATCCTCGGCATTACAGTGACCGGATGCGGCGAAACAGACCTCGGCTGGGGCGTGATCATCGCGCAGCATTTGCTGGGCATCGGCAATCGACTCGGCAGCGTCGTGGCAAAGGGTACCGATCAGCCACTTGAGTACGACAACCGCTTTCCGCAACCCTTCAAAAACGACATGAACGACATCATGGGCCTGCTCGGGACACTGAACCCTGCCACGCTGCCGGAACTGTCGAGCCTGCCCGCCTGGGAGTTCATGTATCAGACGGTAAAAAACAGCCAGGACCCCATCACAGTGCTGTCGCTGGGGGGCTTTACCAACATCGCGAAGATGCTTTCGTTGAGCAGCCAGCCAGCCGACTTCAAAATGGTCGAACAGATCGTCGCCATGGCCGGCGCGGTTTACGTCGACGGCAACGTCGCAGCATTGAACAACGCGCAAAAGGCATGGGATCAGGGAGAGGCCTACAGCAGCAACCACTATGCAGAATGGAATGTGTTCGTCGACCCTGTCGCCGCCAACACTGTTTTCCAGTCAAGCCTGCCGTTGACGCTGGTGCCGCTGGATGTCTGCAACCAGATCATCCTCGACGCCAGCTACTGGCAATTGATCACCGCCACCGACCCTGTCGCCACACTGGTCAAACAAGTGCTCGAACACAAATCCGGAACACACGCCGAAGGGCTTCCCGTGCCGATCTTCGATCCGCTGGCTACCATGCTGATGGCAGGTGGTATTGCAGCGACAAAAATCGATGAGCAGTTTCTGTCGGTCAACACCGAGTTGACGCCGCAGAACAACCATTGTGGTCAGATACAGCTGCAAGGCAGCGGCTCACGAATGATTGCGTCAGTGCTGGGTGTCTCGCAGGTCGCGTTCAGCAACAACTTTGCCCAGGTCATCAATAGCTGAGGCCAGTGTGAAATGCTGCGCCGCGCCTTCTCAGCCTGGCGCAGTCACTCCATCAGTTCGCCGCCACCTGAGCCCGGTCGGCCTGCATGACCAGAGCCTTGAGCGAGGCGTCGAACTGTTTCAAGGCATTCACCTGCAAATCACGCTGCTGATCGATTTGTGCAGCGATCTCCGGAGCGGCCTTGCCTTGCACCCAGACCGAGGTCATTTGCCGAACCACTTCACCTTCGGCCTTGCCGATGTATTGCAGGTTGTTGTCATAGAAGCGCGCCATGAAACGCGCTTCGACCTGACTGTTGCGCTTGCTCACCAGGCGGTTGTAAGTGTCGAGCATGACCACTACGTCCGGGCGGGCCTGCATCAGCGCATCGAGGTTGTTGTAAACGGTTACCGAGGCGAACTCTTTCTTCAATGAGCCCACCAGCCAGTCGGTCGCCAGCGCAGGATCCGAGCTGTTGATGAATGCGTTGCGGATACGCGCATCGAGTGCGCCATTGCTGCCGCTCCGGAGTGCCACCGAATGGTAGTTGTTCAAATACTGAAGGTTGCTGAGGGTGTTTTCGCTGTACAGCACGCCCACCGACTGAGTGTGTTGCAGGCTGGCAGCGCTGTCGACGACGGGCATGAAATGGCAGGACTGTTCGGAGACCGGAGAGACGGCAGCATTGACGGGGGCAGTGAACATAATGCTGGTGCTGAACACGGCAGCAAACGTCAACAGATTGAACATTCTCATCGCGTCGTCTCCCTTTGGAGCAGGTGGCTATGGCGCCATCCTCCTCCTTTGCCGGAAAAACAGAACTTGCCTTGCTTGATGATGACTATCGACTGAATGAATGATAGTTGATACCACTACGTTACAAGGTTTTTCGCTTCAATTTTCATCCGCCCTGACGGCCGCACGAATGGCTTCGAGCAGCATCCGGCACGCCGGGTTGTCATTGTCGGTGCGCCAGACCAGGTGCAACTCGCTCTGCACGCCTTCGCCCAGGTCAATGTCACGAAACACGACGTCCTTGAACACCACATTGGTCGCACAACGCGGTACCAGTGCCAGCCCCATGCCAGCGTTGACCAGCGCCAGAATAGTCAGTGACGATCCAAGCCATTGGACATACTCCGGTGCAACTCGTGCGGAGCGAAACATACCGGTCAGCAGTTCGTTGAACGGTGGGTACGCCGAATGCGAATACATCAGGAACGGTGCGCCATCCAGATCGGCCACCGCGACAGAGTCCGCATGCGCCAATCGATGATTGCTCGGCACGGCCAGCACAAAAGGCTCGCGTACCAGGCATTCGCTCTCGTACCCCGGCTGAAACAGTGGCGCTCGCACGATACCGAGGTCAATGCGCCGCGCCCTGAGTGCTTCGTGCTGCTGATAGGTGTTCATTTCAGTCAGGGAAATCTTCACCTGCGGCTGCTTGAGGCGCGCCTCGGCGATCACCCTGGGCAGAAACTCGTACACGGCGCTGCCGACGAAACTGATGGTCACCGAGCCGATGTCACCTTCGGCAAAGCGTCGCGCGGAAATGGCCGCCTGCTGCGCACGCTCCAGCAAGGTCTGCGCCTCGATGAAAAAAGCCCTGCCCGCCGCGGTCAGGGCCACACTGCGGGTGCTGCGGGTGAACAGCTCGACGCCCAGATTATGCTCCAGTATCTGAATCTGCCGACTCAATGGCGGCTGCGTCATGTTCAGCCGTTCGGCGGCACGGCGAAAATTCAGCTCCGTTGCCACCGTGGTAAAGCAACGCAGTTGAGAAAGCTCGAACATTGATCCACTCCCGGTATCAATCAAGTCACTAACTGGATTGGACGGGAATAATACACGCCCTCATGATCGACTCATCCCCAAAATAACAATGAATGGGAGTCGCCTCTTGAATACCGTCCCTGGTACTACGGACGCCACGGTGCTTGCCCGTGCGGCCGCCAAGGTAAAACGCCACGTGCTGCCGCTGTTCGTGGTGATGTTCATCGTCAATTACATCGACCGGGTCAACATCGGTTTTGTACGCAGCCATCTGGAAACCGATCTGGGTATCGGCGCAGCGGCTTATGGGCTGGGCGCCGGATTGTTCTTTGTCGGTTACGCACTGTTCGAAGTCCCCTCCAACATGCTCTTGCAGCGCTACGGCGCCCGCGCCTGGCTGACCCGCATCATGTTTACCTGGGGCGCGGCTGCGATGGCCATGGCATTCGTTCAAGGTGAAACCAGCTTCTACGTGCTGCGCTTCATTCTCGGCGCCGCCGAAGCCGGTTTCTTCCCCGGCATCATCTATTACTTCACCCAGTGGCTGCCTTCCAGCGACCGCGGCAAAGCCATGGCGCTGTTTCTCAGCGGCTCGGCGATAGCGTCGGTCATCTCCGGACCGGTGTCCGGCGCCCTGCTCGGCATCGAGGGCCTGAACCTGCATGGCTGGCAATGGATGTTCCTGATCGAAGGCTTCGCGTCGATCGTGCTCTGCGGTTTCGTCTGGTTCTGGCTGCAATCACATCCTCACGAAGCCCGCTGGCTCAGTGACGAAGAAAAAACCGCGCTCAGCACCGCCATCGCCGAAGAGCAACGGCAGCGCGAAGCAGCACAAACCGTCAGACCCTCGGTATTGCGCCTGCTGGCGGACCGGCAGATCCTGCTGTTCTGCTTCATCTACTTTTCCGTGGCGCTGACCATCTACGGCGCCACCTTCTGGCTGCCGAGCATGATCCGCAAGATGGGCAGCTTCAGCGATTTCGAGGTCGGGCTGTTCAATTCGATCCCGTGGATCATCTCCATCGTGGCCATGTACGGTTTTGCAGCACTGGCTGCACGCTTCAAGCACCAGCAGGCCTGGGTGGCAGTCACCCTGGTCATCGCCGCCGCCGGCATGTTCATGTCCACCGTCGGCGGTCCGGTGTTCGCCTTTGTCGCCATCTGCTTCGCGGCCATCGGTTTCAAGGCCGCGTCTGCGCTGTTCTGGCCAATCCCTCAGGGCTATCTGGATGCACGCATTGCCGCTGCGGTCATTGCGCTGATCAACTCAATCGGCAACCTGGGCGGTTTCGTTGCGCCCACCACGTTCGGCTTTCTGGAACAGACCACCGGTTCGATTCAAGGCGGTCTGTATGGACTGGCAGCGACATCGCTGCTGGCTGCCGTGGTGATCTTCTTCGCCCGCACCACGCCACGAGGTGATCGCGCCCGCCCGTCAAGGGCTGAGCGGCCTGCAGCGCTCAGCCCTGCCGTTACTGGCACCCCTTCCAGCCTCAAACCCTGACCTCCGGGAGACCGCCCTTTGAAAATCATACGTGTGACCGTGACCCCTATCGCCTTTCGCGACCCGCCACTGCTCAACGCCAGTGGTATTCACGAACCCTTTGCCCTGCGCTCGATCATTGAGGTGGAAAGCGACAACGGCTACATCGGTCTCGGTGAAAGCTACGGGGATGCCCCGGCACTGGCGATTCAGCAACACGTGCAGAACCAGCTGATCGGGCTCGACCCGTTCAACCTCAATCAGCTGCGCAGCATCGTTCAGGCGACCGTGGCAGCGCATAAGCCTGCCAGCCTGGCGGGTGCCGAACTGGCGCCGGGCTCACACGCGAGCAAGGCGGTCAGCAATGCTTATTCTGCGTTCGAAGTGGCGTTTCTGGACCTGCAGGCGCGTTCCATGAACCTGCCATTGGTGGACCTGCTCGGCGGTGCCATTCGTGACCAGATACCCTTCAGCGCCTACCTGTTTTTCAAATACGCGCAGCATGCCGATGCGCCTTACGCGCCCGACAGCTGGGGTGAAGCGCTCAGCGAAGAGCAGATCGTTGCTCAGGCCCGGCGCATGATCGAAGCCTACGGTTTCAAAAGCATCAAGCTCAAGGCCGGAGCACTGCCGCCGGAACACGAGGTGTCGTGCATCAAGGCGCTGAAAAAGGCTTTCCCCGGTTATCCGCTGCGCATCGACCCCAACGGCAACTGGTCACTGGAGACTTCGATTCGCATGGCAGAGCTGCTGGGCAATGATCTGCAATATTACGAAGACCCGACGCCGGGCCTCTACGGCATGTCCGAGCTGCATAAACGCACCGGTCTGCCGCTGGCAACCAACATGGTGGTAACCGATTTCGACGAGTTCCGCCGCAGCGTGGCCCTCGACAGCGTGCAAATCGTACTCGCTGACCACCATTACTGGGGCGGCCTGCGCGACACTCAGGCACTGGCGAAGATGTGTGACACCTTTGGCCTCGGCGTGTCGATGCACTCCAACTCGCATCTGGGTATCAGCCTTATGGCCATGGCCCACGTCGCAGCGTCGGTGCCTAATCTGGACTACGCCTGCGACACGCACTACCCGTGGCAGGAGCCGGACGAGGAAGTCATCAAGGGCGGCAAACTGCCGATTGTCGACGGCTGCGTCAGCATCACCCGCGCGCCCGGCCTGGGGCTGGAACTGGACCATGACCAGCTCGGCAAGCTCAACGACCAGTATCACAGCTGTGGCATTCGGCAGCGCGATGACGTGAAGCAGATGCAAAAATACAAGCCGGACTGGAAGGCGGTCAAACCGAGGTACTGAAGCCGTCCGGCTCGGCTTAATCGGCCTGCTGAGCAGGCGCGGTCCTCTGGTAGACACCCGGTCGATCCTGCCGGGTGCGGCCACGGATCAAGGCTTCGGGGTTGCGGCTCAGGTAATCGGTCAGAACCCTTACCGAGCGGGCCATGCGCTGAACGTCGTCGATTGTCCGGTCGATCTGTTGGTGCACAGGCGAGTCCTCGGCGAGTGCTGCACCGGCAATGTCCAGTGTGCTTCGGGATTGCAGCAGAACGCCGTGCAGTTCAGGCATCACCTGCGCGTTGAAAAGCCTGAACGTCTTTTGCGCCTCGCCAAGGCTGCCATTGAAGTTGCCGGCGATCTCCTGCACCGGCACGTTGCTGACCTTGTCGATGATCTGCTGTACCTGCTCCTGCATCTTTTCAAGCTCCCCCGGCACGGTCGGGATTATCAGCGGCTGCGCACTGACATCGAACGGCACCGGCGCAGCGTTGGCGATAAAACCCAGGGAAATATACAGTTGTCCGGTCAGCAGACTCTCGCTGCGAGGCTGCGCACGCAGGCCTCGTTTGACGAAATCGGCTATCAACTGTGCCGTACGTGCATCATCGGTAACGCCTAACGTCTTCACGATTTTTTCATTGGCCATACCCAGGCGGTCGGGGTATATCTGCGCCCCTACGATGCTGGTGAACGACTTGCTGGCGGCGTCGTAGTCCAGGTCTACCGAGACGACTCGCCCCAGCGTTATGCCCATGAACTCGACCGGCGAATTGACCTCCAGCCCCCGCAGCGACTGACTGAATATCATACGGATGTAACCCGGTTCGCCGTCGGGCGGCGACAGCGCCTTCTGTTGGTCGTCAAACAGCATGAAGCGTGCATGCTCCGCGGCCCGGGGCGCATTCGTACGGTAATCCGGCTCGACGAAGGCCACCCCTCCCGCCAGTAGCGTCGAGACCGATTCAGTCTTTATTTTCAGACCATCGGCATCCACCGTCATGCCAATGCCGCTGGCATTCCAGAAGCGCGTGTCGGTGGTCACGAAACTGTCGTTGGGCGCATTGATGAAAATTTCCGCATCCACGCCCTTGCCGTCTGCGGATAAATGGCAGGCCGCTATCTGTCCGACCTGAATGCGTCGGTAGTACACAGGAGACCCGACCTCCAGTGAGCCCATGTCTGCGGCGTGCAGGGTAAAACGCGTGCCTTTTGCGCCGTAGGTAATGGGTGGCGGAGCTTCCTGACCGACAAAGTGTTTTTTCGTATGCCCGGACGTACCGCTGTCCGCCGCGATAAATGGCCCGGAAAGCACGGTATCCAAGCCCGATACACCGGTGACGCCTATACGCGGGCGCACCACCCAGAACAGGGAGTCCTCGGCAGTGAAAGCACGGGCGCTGGCATCGAGGTCCACCGTCGCCACAACGCCTGTACGGTCCTTGTTCAAGGCCACGGCCGATACCTCGCCAATCACCACATTCCTGACCTTGACCCTCGTCTTGTGAGGTTCAAGCCCCTCGGCGCTCTGGAAGGTGACGAAGATTCTCGAGCCTTTCGACAGTGTGCTGCTGATCAGCAGCGACAGGCCTATCAAGGCAGCGAGCAGCGGAACCAGCCATACAGGGGATACGCCGAAACGTCTCTTTCGGGTGATGAAAGCAGCGACTGCCGATGGAGAAACCGAACCTGAGCGATTAGACATTTTGTCCTCTGAGACGCCCACGCGGGGTCATGCCGACGATTGATACTGTCGGTCGGACTCTGAACCTCGGCTATCAATAAACCATCAAGGAAATATCAATATCTGATCAAGATGCGATGGTGCCGTGCGGCATGAAGCCGACCGTTTGGTCGGCTTCATGCCCTTGCTCAAGGCAACGGGTCGAATTTCAATTCGCTGAGGCTTTGTACCTTGTCTTCGCGAACCATCTTGTATTCGGTATTCGGGCCGATCCAGTGCGCCCAGATCGCGTCGATCTCACCTGCGGCTTCCATTGCGCGCAGCGATTCGTTGACCTTCGCCAGAAAGGCCGGTTCGCCCTGGCGCATGCCGGCACCGATGGGCTCAAGCGCCATCGGTTCCTTGGCAATGGCCAATTCCACGCCGCCGGCCTTGGCCTGCCCTACCAGCTTGATTGCGGTCATGGTGTTGGTCACCAGACCCACCACCTTGTTCTGTTGCAGTGCCATATAGGCAGAGCCGGTGTCCTGGAAGGTCACTGGCGTCGCGTCAGCCAGACGGATCGACTGCTCGGAGGTAGAGCCTTTGGTCGAACTGATGCGTTTGCCCTTGAAGAACGATTTCGGTTGATCGGCATTCGCGGCACGGACTACCAGTGTTTCCTTGGCGATGTAGTAAGGGTCGCTGAACTGGATCTGGTCGGCACGGCTCTTGGTGTAAGCCAGGTTGGCGAAAATCACGTCCACACGGCCCATTTTGACTTCCGGGATACGTGCTTCGACCGACAGTGGCTTGAGTTCCAGCTCCACGCCCATGTGTTTGGCCAGGGCTTTGCAAAGATCGACGTCCATGCCCACCAGTTCGCGGGTTTGAGGGTCCGGTGCCGAGAACGGCGGAACGTCGGCATACACGCCACAGCTCAGGCTTTTCTTGCTCATCACATCGCTGAGCTGATCAGCATGGACCACCGAAACAGCCAGCGGCGACAACGCCAGTGCAGCCAGTACAGACTTGATACGCATGGTGAGACTCCTGGAAATGAATTGAGTGATTCGCTGAAATCAGTGCCTGCGCTCAATGGCTGCGCAGGTCGGCAATGAAGCGCTGGGCACGCGGATGGGTCGGTTGCTGAAAGAACACCTCAGGGCTGGATTTTTCGAGGATCTGCCCCGCATCCATGAACCAGATGGTGTCGGCCACTTCCCGGGCAAAATTCATCTCGTGGGTGACGCACATCATGGTCATGCCCTCTTTGGCCAGGCCTTTCATGACGCCGAGCACCTCGCCGACCATTTCCGGGTCAAGAGCGCTGGTGGGCTCGTCAAACAGCATGACGGGCGGCTCCATCGCCAGCGCGCGAGCAATCGCCACACGCTGCTGCTGGCCACCGGACAACTGTGCGGGGTAGGCACCGGCCTTGTGTGCCAGCCCCACCCGATCCAGCAACTCCATGGCGCGGGCGCGCGCTTCACTGCTCTTCAAGCCACGGACCTTGGTCGGGGTCAGGATGATGTTGTCGAGCACCGACAAGTGCGGAAACAGATTAAAGCTCTGGAACACGAAACCCACGCGGCTGCGCAGCCGATTGACGTTGGCGTCGGTACCGTTCACGTCACGGCCGTCAAACAGAATCTGGCCTTCTTGCACGTCCTCAAGACGATTGACGGTGCGGATCAGTGTCGACTTGCCCGAGCCTGAGGGCCCGCACAGCACTACCACTTCGCCGCGCTGCACCTCGGCGGAGATATCGGTCAGGGCCTGGTACTCGCCATACCATTTATTGATCCTGGAAAACATGATCATCGGATGCATTGGGCAACCCTCAATTATCGGTAGTCAAAGGCCGGGGAACGGGCACAGGCGATACATCGCCTTCACGTTTGCGGGCAATCCGCTGCTCCACCACGGCGGCGAGACGGGTCAGGCCGTAGCACAGCACGTAGTAAGTGATCGCCAGGATGAAGAACACCTGAAACGGCTTGGTCAGCAGCTGGTTATTGATCTGATTGGCGGCAAAGGTCACTTCCTGGACGTTGATCACGTAGCCCAGCGACGTTTCCTTGATGATCGAAATGAACTGGCTGATCAGACTCGGCAAGGCGTTGTACAGCGCCTGCGGCAGGATCACCCAGACCGTGGTGCGCAGGTAGCCCATGCCCAGCGCGCGGGAGGCTTCGTATTGACCGGTCGGCAGCGCCTGAATAGCGCCGCGGATGATTTCGCACAGATAGGCGCTCTGATAGACCACCAGCGTGCAGAGCATGGTGGTGAAACCGGTGATGTTATGGCCGATCAGCAAGGGGACCAGAAAGTAGGTCCAGAAAATCACCATCAACAGCGGAATGCCGCGCATCACGTAGACCCAGACCGTCGCCGGGTAGCGCAGCCAGCGCCACGGCGAAACCCGCGCCAGCGACAACAGCAGCCCCAGAGGAAAGGCCAGCAACAGGGCCAGCGCCGCCAGCATCAGCGTCGAAATCAGGCCGCCCATCGGACCGTGGGGGTATTGACCGACCAGCAGCAAGGTCCAGTTATCGCGAACAATCGTGAAGACATCGAACATCGCCGCCTACCTCGCCATGGCTTTGCTGAATTGCCGGGCCAGCACAGCACCCAGGCCCATCAGCATCAATGAAATGGCCAGGTAGACCACGGTTGCGACCAGATACGCTTCGAAGGTGCGGAAGGTGTAGTTCTCGACTTCGCGGGTGGCATAAGTCAGCTCCACCACGCCGATGGCCATGACCAGACTGGTGTTCTTGAACAGCAGGACCGTGTGATTGATCAGCGACGGCAGGCAGTTGCGAACCCCTTGCGGCAGGATCACGTAACGCATCGAGCGCACATAACCCAGGCCCAGCGCGCGCGACGCCTCGACTTGCCCGGCCGGAATCGCGCGTAACCCGCTGCGAATGTCTTCACTGAAATACGCCGCCTGGCAAAGGCCCAGGGCGATGACCGAAAACAGGTACTCGGTGCTGTAGTTGGCCAGCCAGATCTGTGTGTTTTCGGACAGCAGCGTGGGAATGCCGAAATACCAGAGCATCAGTTGCACCAGCGTCGGCACATTGCGGTGATAGGACACATAACCCGCCACCAGGCGCTCGGCGTACTTGTTGCCGGTCAGGCGAATCGACACCAGCAGCAGGGCTACCGCCATGGCCAGACACCAGGCAACGAATGCCAGTTGCAGGGTCGTTTCTATGCCCTTGACGATCAGCTCGGCGTACTCGCCCTGCAGGATCGCTGAAAGATCGAATTTACTCGTCATGGTTGTTCCCATAGACATTCAGCCAGGGCAGAAGCAAGGCGCCAGCGGGTCTGGCGCGGGTATGACATGGCGGCTGATGCCGCTCTCGTGATGGGGGACAGCCCTTGCAGACGCAGCCTCAGCCTTCGTAGTCCTGCGGACGCGCAGTCGACAGACCGCCGGGCACCTGCAGCGTCGGGGTGATTTCCATATGCCCGATGTTGACCGCGATGGGCGCGGCAATCACATAGGCGATCGCATCGGCAATGTCCTTGGCCACCGGCAGCTCATAGCCCTCGATGAAACGCTTGCGCACTTCCTCGGAGTCGCCATGCACGTGAGCGAAGATATCCGTCGCCACGCGCCCCGGGCAGATTTCGGTGACCCGCACGCGCTTGCCGAAGGCATCGATGCGCAACTGACGGGACAGCATGCTTACCGCAGCCTTGGTCGCGTGGTACGTCGAGTTGCCACCGAAGTTGTAGGCAGCAGCGATCGAACTGATGTTGATGATGTGCCCGCAATCACGCTCGACCATCCCCGGCAACGAGAGCCTGGCAATCTGCAATACTGCGCGCAGGTTCACATCGACCAGCAGATCGATCCCTTCAGCGTCCGCCTTGAGCAGCGAGCCGGGCCGGTCGACGCCGGCATTGTTGACCACGACATCGAAATGATGGGCCTGAAACAAGGCCGTCAGGCCAGCCAGATCAGTCACGTCGATAGCGTGCGCGATACAACCGGTGCGCTGCGCCAGTGCCGCCAGCTTGTCTGCACTGCGCGCCAGCGCATGGACCTGCAAACCTTCGGCACACAGCCGCTCGACGACGGCCTCGCCAATGCCGGAAGAAGCGCCGGTGACCAGCGCGGTTTTATAATCGGAAAAAGGCATGTCAGGGTTTCCTTGAATAAGCGTCGATCAGCCGCTTGGCTGTTAATGCTGATCGCCTTGTACTGGACTTTAACGAGCGTCATGGGCAGCGACCAAGACACAATGGTTGTGTGGCAATAAGCTGCGCTTATGACCCGAGCAACTGTGAAACCGGGGTGATGACACCGCCCTGCTCTTCGATGCTCCGGCGAATGCTGCGCGCCAGTTCCACCGCCCCCGGCGTGTCGCCATGCAACAGAATCGACTGGGCGTTGACCGCCACACGCTTGCCGCTCAGGGTCGTTACCGAGCCGTCCTGCAACAGTTGCGCAACCCTGGCCCTGACCTGCTCCGGGTCTTTGATCACCGCACCGGGCGTACCTCGCGGCACCAGCAGGCAGTTTTCGTCATAGGCGCGATCAGCCAGAAAGGTCGTTGCCACCCTCAGGTTGCACGCCTCGGCGGCCTGCTCGATGGCCGCGCTGCTGGATGAGCTGATGATCAGCTGCGGGTCAAAACCTGCAACAGCCCTTACCAAAGGCCCGGCCAGTTCGGCATCCGCTGCGACCATATTGCCCAGCGCCCCGTGAAAACTCATGTGCGTGACGCGGTAACCGGCAGCGGCTGCAAGGCCCGCCAGAGCGCCGAGTTGATACACGACAATGGCGCACAACTCCTTGAGCTCGATGTTCATTCTGCGGCGGCCGAACCCCTGCAGATCCGGAAAGCCGACATGCGCACCGAGATCAATGCCCAGCGCCTTGGCGCGGCGCACTGTGCTGTCCATGATCAGCGGATCCCCGGCATGAAAGCCGCACGCCACGTTGGCCGAGGAGATCAATGGCATCAACACCTCGTCCTCGCCCATGGTCCAGGGCCCGAAGCCCTCACCCAGATCAGCATTCAGATCAATGCGCATGATCAAGTTCCTCCAGTTCAATCAGCGGCTGGCCATAACCGACGCGCTCGTTTTCGGCGGCCAGGAATCGCAGTACGCGCCCTGCCTGATGACTGCGCACCGGCAGATACAACAGGCCGATACGCAACAGCCCCAGCAACTGCCCCACAGCCACTGCATCGCCGGGTTTTACGTAGCTGCTGCGTTCATCGGGATGACTCGATACAAACACGCCGGGGTTGTCGGCACTCACCACATGGGCAGCCAGCGCCGACGGTTCAACGGCGACCTGTGGCGCAGAGGGCACAGCGCAGGCCTGTACAGGCTCGCCGCGGCGGATCAACAGCTCAAACCCCGGCCGCCTCAACTCCAGCACAGTAATGCCGGCGTCCCGAATACACGCTGCCAGCTGGCGAATCTCTTTGATGTCCATCAGCGATGTCCTTGCAGGCTGCGCAGCGCGAGCACGCGCCGGGCGTCTTCGATGAAAGCGTGATTGGTGTCCAGCGCGTCGACCGCTTCGTCGTAGCTGCACTGCACAAAACGGACCTTGCTGCCGATCGGCGCCTGGCCAAGACGCCACAGATCGGCCTCGATGACTGTGGCAAACTTGGGATAACCGCCACTGGGCTGGGCATCCCGCATCTGCACGATCGGCTGTCCGCCGTGGGGCACCTGAATCACGCCAGGCACGATGCCATGAGAGCGGATTTCCAGCGTCTCGCGCGCAAGCAAGGGCGTGCCCTCCATGCGGTAGCCGTAACGGTTGCTCTGCGTGGTGATTTTCCACTCACCGGCAAAAAACGCTGCTTGCGCCTCGGCACTGAAACAGTCGAATTCGGCAGCCGGCAGCACGCGGATGGCCGGCAGCCCGTCAAGCAACAACGGCAAGGCCGCCACCGACGATTGCACCCCGAAATCACTGGCACGCAGTTCGTTGGCAGCGCCCGCAGGAATCACATCACCCTGCTGCAACGCACGGCCCTGCCAGCCACCAAAAGCGCCGCGCAATTGCGTGCTGCGCGAGCCCAGCACCAACGGCACGTCGACGCCGCCGGCCAGACACAGATACACGCGGCTGCCCATCGTCGGGTAATTGAGCCGCAACACCTGATTCTTGCGTGCCTGAGCGACCCAATTGCCTGGCAGCCGCTCACCATCGAGCGACGCGGCGCAGGCGGCGCCGGTGATCGCGAAGGTGCAGTCATCGACAAAGCGCACTTCGAACGGGAACAGCGGAATTTCAATCCCCGCCGCGTCTTCATCGTTGCCCAGCAACAGGTTGCCGAGCCGCAGTGACAGCGTGTCCATCGCGCCAGACGTGCCGACGCCGTAGCCGAGGCTGCCGTGTCGCCCCAGATCCTGAACGGTCGCCAGTGACGTAGCGCTGATAACTTCGATCATCGGATGATCCTCTCGATACGCAAGCGCAGTTGATCGCCGGGTTGCAACAGCGCCGGAGGCTGCTGACCCGCATCGAAAAACACCATTTCCGTGCGTCCTATGGTGTTCCAGCCACTGGGGCCGGCCGACGCGGAAATACCCGTCTGAACGCCACCGATGGAGACCGACCCGGCCCCGATATCGAGTACCGGCACCTTGCGCCGCGGCGTTGCCAGGCGCTGGTCCATACCGCCCAGGTAGCAATAACCCGGATGGCTGCCCAGGGCGTACACCGGGTACAGCGGCTCACAGTGCAGATTGGCGATGGTTTCGATATCCAGCCCGGTATGGGCGATGACATCGGCCATGTGCGGTCCGCCGTCACCGCCGTATACCACCGGCAATTCAATGATCCGGCCCTGCAACGGCAGCGGCTGGCACTGCTCCCAGGCCTCCAGCAAACGGGTTTTCAGACCGGCCAGGTCCCGCGGTGGCGCCGCGAAGGTCAGCATCAGGTTGTTCATCCCCGGCACCGCCTCGCGTACCTGCGGCCAGTCCTTGCTCAGACGGGCCAGTGCCCATATGCGTTGCTGCGGTGCCAGGTCGAGCTCGCCGGGTGCTTCGAACAGCAACGCGGTGGTTCCCAGCAAGGTGATTCTTGGCGCATTCGGCGCCTGCACGAGACTCATGGGTGGCTCCTTGTCTGCAACCAGCGCTCCAGGTGATGAATGTCCATGCCACCCTTGCAGAACACCGGGTCCTGCAGAATGTCGCGATGCAGCGCGATGTTGGTAGAGATGCCCTCGACGTGCATTTCGCTCAGTGCCAGACGCATGCGTGCCAACGCCTCATCGCGACTGGCACCATGAGTGATGACCTTGGCCACCATCGAATCGTAATAAGGCGGAACGCGGTAGCCGTGGCTGACATGCGAATCGACCCGCACGCCGAAACCACCGGGGATCTGCCAGCGGGTGACCTGGCCCGGCGTCGGCATGAAGCTGCGCGGGTCCTCGGCGTTGATCCGGCACTCCAGCGAATGGCCCGACACCGTTACGTCGGCCTGACTGAAGCTCAGGCGCTCGCCCATCGCCATGCGGATCTGCTGCTGGACAATGTCGATGCCGGAGGTCATTTCCGTTACCGGGTGCTCGACCTGCAGGCGAGTGTTCATCTCGATGAAATAGAACTCGTCCTTTTCGAAGAGGAACTCGAACGTGCCGACGCCCTGATAGCCGATCTGGCGGCAAGCCTGTGCGCAACGCTCGCCCACCCTGGCCATCAATGCTGCGTCGATGCCGGGTGCAGGCGCCTCTTCAAGCACCTTCTGGTGGCGGCGCTGCATCGAGCAATCCCGTGAGCCGAGCCAGACGGCATTGCCATAGGCATCGCACAACACCTGAATCTCGACATGGCGCGGCTGGCCCAGAAACTTCTCGATATACAACTCGGGATTGCCGAAGGCGTGTCGGGCTTCTTCGCGGGTCAGCGCAATCGCATCGAGCAGACGAGACTCTTCCTGAACCACACGCATGCCCCGCCCTCCGCCGCCGCCTGCGGCCTTGACGATGACCGGGTAACCGATGTCGCGAGCGATCTGCAGAATGCTCTGCGGGTCGGCCGGCATGCTGGTATCCGGACCGGGTACGCACGGCACGCCGGCTTCGCGCATCGCCCGCTTGGCAGCGACCTTGTCGCCCATGACCCGAATGCACGCAGCACTGGGGCCGATGAAGGTCAGGCCAGCCTGCTCGATGCGTTCGGCGAACATGGCATTTTCAGACAGAAAGCCATAACCGGGATGGATCGCCTGAGCACCGGTCAGTTGCGCGGCATAGAGCACGGCCGCCTGATTCAGATAGCTCTGCGCCGCTGCGGCGGGACCGATGCACAGCGCTTCGTCAGCCTGTTGTACATAACCGGCATCGCGATCCGCTTCGGAATACACCGCTACCGTGCGCAGGCCCAGGCCCTTGCAGGCACGCTGGATGCGCAGGGCGATTTCGCCGCGATTGGCGATCAATACTTTATCGAACATCAAAAACCCCTGATCGGTGAACCCGCAAGACGGCCTGCAAGGCAGCTCAAGACCATCACGCAATGCTGAACAGCGCCTGACCGGCCTGAACCTCTTCGCCATTGGCAACCAGAATGGCAGTCACCACCCCTGCCGCCTCAGCCTTCACCGGATGAAACATCTTCATGGCCTCGACCACCGCCAGAGTCTGCCCCACCTCGACGGACGTACCGATCTCGACAAAAGGCGGCTGGTCGGGTGCCGGGGTCAGGTGCAACACCCCGTACAGCGAGGCGCACGCCTGTGTCTGTTGTACGGCGGTCGTCGTACTTGTCTGAGTCGGAGAAACAGTGCGCGCTGCGAGCGTCGTCTGCACTGTCGCAACAGCCGGATTGACGCGGTTGGCGACCTGAGCGGGCTCGCGCAGCAAACGCAGCTGCGCGTCACCTTCACACAGGCTGAGTTCGCTCAGGTCCGATTCGGCCATCAGGTCGATAAGTGCTTTGATACGTTCCGGATTCATGCAAGAGCCCTTGCCTGGCAAATGAAATGTGGCTGAGGGCAATGTAACGAGGCAGGTTTTTGACCGCCAAGACGGTTTGACTGTGGGGTGATAAGCGCCCCTTATGACGTCGGGATCACTGCGCGCGGCGGTTGCCGCGCATTTCGGCGACCAGTTCCAGGAGGATCGCCTTGACCGCCTGGGCCGGCACCGACAGCGGCAAGTGCCCGGAGAGGCACAGCGCGAGAGGGGCTTCGATCTCGGGTTCGACAATGCGGCACAGGTTGACCGCATGCGTGTCTGCCAGCACCCGCGCTGCAGATTCGGGAAGAATGGTCGAGCCGAATCGATCGGCGACTGCCGCAGCCAGCGTCGTCGAAGATTCGACTTCTGCCACCACCCGTGCACTGTGCTCGATACGCACAAATGCCTCGTCCACCAGACGACGGACAGTGTTGTAGGTGCGCGGCAACAGCAGGTCGATATCGGCCAGTTCCCTGAGCGGAATTTCCTCGCGCCCCTGAAGCGCCTCTTCGGCACTCACCAGGTACAGCTGCTCGCGTATCAAGGGCACAAAACTCAAGCCATGTACCTCGCGTCCGCCATAAAGAACGGCCATGTCCATACGCCCGTTCATGATCAACTCACTGAGGGTGGTGCCAAAGTTCTCATTGAGGTACAGCAGAATGCCCGGATGACGCTCGCGTACGCGTTTGAGCAATGGCAGCGACAGGGTCGAAGCGGCAGTGCCGGGTGCCAGCCCTACCGACACCGGCCCCGATAACGCCAGACCACTGGCGTTGACGTCACTCTGTGCCTGCTCGCACTGGCGCAGGATCACCTGAGCATGCCCGTACAGCACCTTGCCCGCCTCGGTCGGGGTGACGCCGCGCTTGGTGCGGATCAACAACTGTTGCTGCAACTCGGCCTCCAGCGTCACCAACTGCTGACTCAGCGCAGGTTGTGCGATGTGCAGCACATCGGCGGCCTGAGTCAGGCTGCCGATATCGACAATTTTCACGAAATATTTCAAACGGCGAAGGTTCAAGGTGCTGCACTCCAGAGTCACGACACACGGGCTTCAGCAAGACCCAGGCCAGCTCTGGAAAAACCAGGCATAAGCAATTGCTATGTCAGCTCCCGCTGAACGGGCTCGTCAGGCGCTGATCCCCCTGCAACCATTGCACGCCCGCTTTTGGTGCGACGTCGGTTCATCTGCGGTCATAAGCGCTGCCTATCAACCCAGAACGAAATGGTCTTATGGCGCTCGCGGCTCTGGCTCGTAACGTATTCCCCGTCAAGGCCATCAACGAGGAATGCCAACGTGACCGCATCTCGCATCGCTGCCCGCGTGCTCCGCATCAAACCGTCGCCAAGCAGCGCTGCTGCCGATCGGGCCAATGAACTGCGGCGCGCAGGCAAATCGATCATCAATCTGGTGGTTGGCGAGCCGGACTTCGACACACCGGCGCACATTCGTCAGGCCGCCTGTGCCGCCATCGAGAACGGTGAAACACGCTATACGCTCAACGCTGGCACCACGGCGCTGCGCGAGGCAATCGCCGCCAAACTGCAGCGTGAAAACGGCCTTGCTTACGCGCCCGGCCAGATCGTGGTGACCAGCGGTGCCAAGGCCGCGATTTTCAATGCATTCGCGGCGACATTGAGTGTCGACGATGAAGTGCTGATCCCCGCGCCTTACTGGGTGTCTTACCCGGACATGGTCCTGGCCTGCGACGGTCGTCCAGTGACCCTGGCCTGCCCGGAGGAAAACCAGTTCAAGCTGACTGCCGCGCAGTTGCGCAACGCGATCACGCCGCGCACCCGCTGGCTGCTGCTCAATTCGCCGAGCAACCCGACCGGTGCCACCTACAGCGCATCCGAATGGCGCGCGCTGGCCGACGTACTGCTCGACTACCCGGACGTGCTGGTCATGACCGACGACATTTACGAGCACATTCGCTACGACGACGCTCCGCTCAGCCACCTGCTCACTGTCGAGCCAGCGCTGCGCGAACGCGTGCTGATCATCAACGGCGTGTCAAAAACCTACGCCATGACCGGCTGGCGCATCGGCTACGCAGCAGGCCCCGGCGATATCATCAACGCGATGGCGACCCTGCAATCACAGTCCACCAGCAACGCCTGCTCGGTGAGCCAGGCCGCTGCGGTGGCCGCCCTGACCGGCGACCAGTCTTTTGTCGGCGACAGCGTCAAGGTCTACAGACAGCGCCGCGATCGTTGCCTGGAGCTGATCAACGCGATTGACGGCCTGAGCTGCATCAAGCCCGAAGGCGCGTTCTATCTGTACGTCAATTGCGGCGCGCTGATCGGCAAAACCACACCGTCAGGCTCGGTACTGGAAGCCGATACGGACGTGGTTCTGTACCTGCTGGAAAGTCAGGGCGTTGCCGTTGTCGCAGGCACCGCCTATGGCCTGGCACCGTTTTTCCGGATGTCTACGGCGACTGCCCTGGAAACCCTTGAAACCGGTTGCACACGCATTGCGACTGCCGTCGCTGCGTTGCGCTGAGCACCTCGACATGACGACGCCGAGCCATCCGGCCCTGACCTTCAAACAGGCCTTGTTGGCCATGCTCGGCATATCACTGGTACTGGGCCTTTCCGCGCTGGATCAGACCGTCATCGGCAACGCACTGCCAAGTATCGTCGCTGAGCTCAACGGTTTCGAGTTGTACGCCTGGGTCGCCACCGGCTACCTGCTGGCCTCTATCGTGACCATCCCGATCTTTGGCCGGCTGGGCGATTTTTACGGGCGCAAACCGTTCGTGCTGACCGCAACAGTCATCTTCACGCTGGCCTCGCTGCTCTGCGCACTGGCAGACAGCATGTTGGTACTGGTGATCGGGCGAGCCTTGCAAGGTGTGGGCGGCGGTATGTTGATCGGTACTGCCTTTGCCTGTGTGCCCGAGCTGTTTCCCGACACCCGCCAGCGGTTGCGCTGGCAGGTGTTGCTGAGCGCCATGTTCAGCGTGGTCAATGCCATCGGCCCGGGGTTGGGCGGTTATCTGTCCGGCGAGTTTGGCTGGCGTTCGGTGTTTTGGTTGAACCTGCCCCTGGGCGTGATTGCCTTGTTTTTTGCCTGGCGCTTTTTGCCGTGGTATCGCCCGCAAGGCTATCGACCCCACTCTGACGGTGCGATCAGGCTCGACTGGCTCGGGGCTTTATTGATCGTCCTGACGCTGGGCAGCCTGCAACTGTTCGTCGAATGGCTGGGCCAGCGTTCTCTGTCCGTCAGCCTGACATGTGGCGCCGTGACCCTCGCTGCCATGCTCGGCCTGTGGTTCCACGAGCGCCGCTGTGCCTTTGCCTTGCTGCCCGCCGGGCTGTTCGCCAACCGCAGCATCCGCCTGCTGTTCATCATGTCGCTGTTGGCCGGCGCCATCATGTTCACCCTTCTGTTCTACCTGCCGCTGCTGTTGCAGGGCAGCTACGGCTACTCGCCAAAAGACGCAGGGTTACTGCTTACCCCACTGGCGCTGAGCATCACCCTGGGCGCAATCGTCAACAGTCGTATCGTCACGCGTCTGACAACCCCCAACTGGTTACCGATTGGCGGATTCATTGCCCTGTCGGTTGCCTGCATCGCCTTGGCACTGGTCGGACTGCACGCCGGCTTCACGACCTTACTGGGGCTGATTCTGCTGGCGGGGCTGGGGCTGGGCTTCATTCTGCTCAACCTGACCGTGTTCACCCAGACGCTCGCCGAGCGGCAATTTCTCGGCATTGCCACGGCGCTGACCCAGTCCTTGCGACTGGTCGGCGGTTTGCTGGGCACAGCGGCCATGGGCGTGCTGGTCAAGGTGCTGTATGTCGCCAATCTGCAAAGTGCGCTGAACGCAGCAGGTCAGGCGTCGGCCTTACCGCGCCTGGCCGACCCTCAGGTTCTGCTGCAGCACACGCCTGCCAATGTCGATGCGGCGCTGCTGATAGCGCGCACCGCCCTCGCCCAGGCGGTGGGCACGGGGCTGCTGACATGCGCCGGGCTGGGCGTGCTCGCGTTGCTGGTTCTGCACCGCCTGCCTCGCGTCACCCTTCATCAGGTATCCCATGCAGCAACGTCTGCAACGGATTCATCTGCAACACCTGTTCCTGAAAAACAATAAGAAACCTGACTGCCGCCCGACCCTGCCTCTCACAACACTTAATGACAGTATGAGGATGAATCCGATGGAGCGTATCAATCGCGCCGCCCCTTTCGTTGCGGGCTTTTGTGGACTGCTGATCGCTCAGCAGAGCTTTGGCGAAGGTTTTCTGGAAGACAGCAAGGCCAGTATTCTTGCGCGCAACTTCTTCAGTAACGCAGACAACCGCAGCGGCGCCGCCGACCCGAACTACACCCAGGAGTGGGGCCAGGGCTTCATGCTCAACTACCAGTCGGGCTACACGCCGGGCACAGTGGGCTTCGGTGTCGACGCACTCGGCCAGTTGGGCATCCGTCTGGACTCGGGCAAAGGCCGTCACTACAACCCGCAAAGCACGGCGTTCAACGGCAATATCTTCCCCACGGACAGCGATGGCCGCGCGGTCGATGAGTTCAGCAGCCTGGGCGCGACGCTCAAGGCACGCGTCTCCAGGACCGAACTGAAATACGGCACGCTGGTGCCCATGCTGCCGGTGGTGATGTCCACTGACCGCATGTTGCAACAGACTTTTCGTGGCGGGCAGATTCAGTCTGGCGACCTGAAGGACTTCACCTTCACCGCAGGCCAGCTGGAGCATGTCATGGGCCGTGGTTCGACCAATCAGATGGGCATGTCGATTCCGGGTGCAAACAACCCGCTGACCGGCGAGTTCGTCAACAAGTTCTACTATGCAGGCGTCGATTACAAACCGACAAAAGACCTGACCTTGCAGTACTACTACGGCAACCTGGAAAACTTCTACAAGCAGAACTTCCTGGGCCTGAAATACGACATGCAGCTGGGTCCGGGCATCCTGCGCACCGACCTGCGCCATTTCGACAACCGCTCGGACGGCGCCAACGGTCACGACCCGGCGTACTACACAGTTGGCTATTACGGCAACGGCGTCACCAAGGGTGAAGTCGACAGCCGCCTGTCCAGCGCCCAGTTCACCTACCTGATCAATGGCCACACCTTTGCTGCGGGTTACCAGGCGGTGACCGGCGACAGTGATGCTGTCTGGCTGAATCAGGGTGACGGATCGACTGCCTACTTCATGACCGAATCAATGATCGGTAAATTCCAGCGTGCAGGAGAGCGCACCTGGCAGGTTCGCTATGGCTACGACTTCGCCAGACTGGGCGTACCCGGCCTGAACTTCCTGGCCATGTATGAAAGCGGTTCGAACATCCAGACATCCGACGGCGACAAGAAGGAATGGGAACGCAACGTCACTCTGAGTTATGTGGTGCAGTCCGGTCCGGCAAAGAACCTCAGCATCGCGCTGCGCCACGCGCAACTGCGCACCGAATTCGCCAGCCAGCGCGATTCCGATGAGCATAGGGTGATCGTCAGTTACCCGATCAATATTTTCTAAGGTGCTCAATACGGTGTGCTGACTCACCGCGAGAGGGCCCGGACTGACTGGGCCCTTTTGGACACTCAGCTCGATACCTGATCAAGAAATATCAACCGCGGCGGCTCTGCCAGCAACTCGCCGCTGACCGCCGCGAACTGCTGGTAGTGCGACGTGGCGACATGGGCGTCCAGTGCTGCCTGATCCTTGAAGCATTCACGCATGTAGAACGTGCCGCGCTCATCACGCGCCTCGAACAGCGTGTACTCGATATTGCCCGGCTCCGCCCGGGTCGGTTCCACCAGTGCCGATAATGCGTGTTTCAGGGCCGCCTCTTTGCCAGCACTGGCTTTCAGGACGGCCATCAAGGCCATTGGCTTTGCAGATGTGTTCATTATCGATGCTCCGGTATTCGATTCGATCAATGGGTCGGTGCGGGCGCAGCGTCTATTTTCAAACGCAGCAGGCTGTAGGGTTTTTCGCGCTTGTCGTGGCCGGCGTTGAAGTTGGCCTGGCGGTGCAACTGGTTGACGATGAAGTACAGATAGCCATCCGGGCCGATCGACAAGGTGTCAGGCCAGAGCATGCGCGGATCGTGTGCCACTGTTTGCCAGGTGCCGTCCGGCAGGCGCTTGCGAATCGAATTATGCTCGTAGTCGCCTGCGTATACGGCGCCTTTGGCATCAGCCTCCAGGCCATCCGAAGCGCCTTTTTCACCGAGGTCCTGCACCGCCGCTGCCAACTGCTGCTCACTGACCTTGCTGTCATTCAACAGATCGGTGGCCACGGCATACAGATGACGGCTGGACAACGGCGAGAAATACAGTGTCTTGCCGTCTGCCGACAACGCAATGCCATCCGAAGCGACGCCGACCGGTTTGCGCGTTCCGTTCGGACCATCGCCCAGCACGGCCACGCCCTCGACGACGGGTACGAAAGCCGGATCGACAGATGTTGACTGCGCCCCGTTCAGGCGCCGCACGGCGTGACCGCTGGCAATATCCATGACAATGATCGCACCCGGCCCGCTCAAGGATGAATCCGTTACATAGACCGTGCCCTCCGATCCCTTGCGCAAGTCAAAGCGCATGTCGTTGACATAAGTGCCGGGCAAGATGACGTTATCCGGAAACACCAGGCGCTTGACGATTCGGTTGGTGGCCAGGTCCACCGCAACCAGTTTGGCGCCGCCTGGACGCGGAGACGCAAAACCCGGTGCGGCCGTGTCCAGAAGCCAGACACGGCCCTTCCCGTCGGCGACCACACTCTGCACGCTGATCAGCCCATCACCAGGGTCTTTGGGGTTCTCCTTGTTGACCGCCAGATCGGGGTAGGCAACCACTTTGCCGTCACGAATCTCACCCACCGTAAACGGCACCTTGTCACCCCAACGAGGGAAGTTGACGAAAATTCGCCCGGTTTCAGTGACTGTCACACCGGTGGGCATCGCATCGTAAAAGGCATGCACCTGTTCGAGCTTGCCGATCGGTTTGTCGGCAGGCGCACTGGCAGGCAATGGAATGGCGGTCGCGCCGTAGGCCAGCGAAGTGGCGAGTGTGGCTGCGGAAATGATGGCAATTGCGGCGGAAATTTTCGTTCGATGCATGGTGCTCTCTCCTGAAGGGCCAGCGGTCCATCAGCATTGGGGGCTTTTTGTGCCATAAACAGGTTGGCGATTAGTCTGAGCTTTCTTGTTACAAAGAAAAACGCGGGTAACACGCTAACACTTTCAACGCGAAGGCGAAGATCCATGTTGCTTGCCAGCCATTCCCTGCAGTCAGCATCCTGACGATCAGCGGTTTTGATGACGGTCAGCATCAATGCTATAGTCACGCTCTTACTGGCCCAGAAAGCCACAATCAGACAGGCAAAGAGGCGACCCCCATGAGAGTCACCAAGGCCCAGGCCCAGGCCAACCGGGCACATATCGTCGAGACGGCCTCCGTGCAGTTTCGCGAGCATGGCTATGACGGTGTCGGGGTCGCCGACCTGATGGCTGCGGCAGGCTTTACCCACGGCGGGTTCTATAAGCATTTCGGTTCAAAGTCCGACCTGATGGCCGAGTCGGCGGCGTGCGCCATCTCGCAGACCGTGGCGCAATCGACCGGCATCGATCCAGCGCAGTTCATCGATTATTACCTGTCCCGAGAGCACCGTGACAACCTTGGCACGGGCTGCCCCATGGCCGCGCTGAGCGGCGATGCAGCGCGCCAGTCGGGCCCGGTCAAAGCAACCTTCGCCGACGGCATCGAGAGCCTGCTGGCAGCGCTTGCTCCCGACCAGGCAGCACCCGGCGGCGAAGAATGGAAACAGGCGCGGGCAAACACCATCGACCGCTTTGCCCATGCGCTGGGGGCGCTGCTGCTATCACGCAGCTGCCCGGATGACTCGCCGCTGGCGGACGAAATACTCGAGGTGTGCCGCGCGAAGATGCGGGCACACCTGGAGTCCGGGCAAACCGACTGACCGTCTCAGGAAGGAAACAGTTTGCTCAGGCACGCCAGCTTCTTCTTGTATGACTTGCGCGCCACCAGCGCTTCCTCCAGCGTTACAGCCACGAATCGGGCGGTCTGATTGGGTTGCATCTGACCGATCAGATCCAGGTCCGCGCTGATCACCGTGCCGATCATCGCGTAGCCCCCGCCCGATACGGCATCACGGTGCAAGACAATCGGTTCCAGCCCGGCAGGCACCTGAATTGAACCGATCGGGTAGCAGCTGTCGACGATATTGGACGGATCGGAACCGGCGCCGAAGGGCTGCTCCCTGGGCTGGAAGGTCAGCGCCCTGCCCCCCTTGAAGCGATAACCGATGCGGTCGGCTTCCGACCCTACGCTCCAGGGCTCGGAGAAAAAACTGGTGGCGGCAAATTCGGTCAGACGCTCGTAATACAGGCCCGGCACGACCCGCAGATACACTTCCCCGCCCAGAGACTGGCGCAAGGCCATCGGCAGGCTGGCCCCGGCACGTCCCTTGCCGCTGGGCGTGCCTATCGGCAGCAGGTCATCAGCGGCCAGTCGGCGCCCCTGAAAACCGCCAAGCGCACCCAGCGTGTAAGTCGAACGGCTGCCCAGTACCAGCGGCACATCGATACCGCCCGCGACGGCCAGATAGGTACGCGCGCCGTCCTTGGGGAAGTCGAAGCGCAGTACTTGCCCGGCCTTCACCGCAAAGGCGGTGTCGTGGTGCATTTCCACGCCGTCGAGGCGCGCCGCCATGTGCGCGCCGCAGACCGCGGCCAACGTGTCGCACTGGAACTCCAGTTCCGGCCCCAGCAGTGTGCATTCAAGCCCCGCCGCGCCGGGCAGATTGCCGACCAGCTGATTGGCGGCGCTGAGGGCGTACTGGTCGAGCGCACCGGAGGGCGGTATGCCCAGGTGGTAATAGCCCTCGCGGCCGAGGTCCTGAACCGAGGTGGCCAGACCAGGTTTGAGCACCTTGATCATGCCAGCACCTCCTGCAACGACTTGGGATAGCCCACCGGATCGGCGAGAAAGGCATCCAGTGAAAACTCGACCGGGCGGATGCGCAGATCGAAGCGTCCGGCTTCCACCTCTGCGACAGCCTCGTCATAGGCTTGCCGGTCAAGCGGTTTGAACTGGACGATGTCGCCAGGCCGGAAAAACACCATGTGCTCTTTCAGATAGGCCAACCCCTGCTGCGGGTCATAGATCGGCGCCGGAGTGACGCCAAACATCTGATAACCGCCCGCCCCGCGTACCGAATAGATACAGCCGAAGCAGCCGCCGTGACCGAGTGTGAGCTTGGGGGTATCGGTGCGCGGACGCAGGTATTTGGGCACTTGCAGCTGGCGTTCGCGTTCCACCATCTGGAACATGAACGGCAGACCGGCGACAAAACCGACCATCGAAACGAACCACGGCGCGCCGCTGTGCGCCGCGATGAAGGCATCGACATCCGCCAGATTATTGATGCGTGCTGCGTATTCCAGGTCGGTGGAACCGGGGTCCTGATGGCGGTCACGAAAGCGCATCAGGGTTTCGTGGGTCCACGGATCGTTGTACAGCACCGGGATCTCGATGATCCGGGTCTGCAGGGTACGTTCGGCGACTGCACCGGCCTCGGCCGCCCTTACCGCTTCGAGCAAGGCATGCGGTGCGATACGGTCCGGGTCAAAACGAATCTGGAATGACGCGTTGGCCAGACACACGTCCAGCACACCATCGAGCGCCAGACGCTCGACCGCACGGGTCACCGCAAGCCCCGTGAAAAATGCTTCCAGCGACATACTGTCACTGACTTCGGCGAACAGATGTTCATCAGCGCCAAAGCTGTAGCGAATCGGATCAGCCATGTCTGTTCCTTTCTTGAAATCGTTGTAGAACGGCAGGCAAAAATCAGTAACACAGCTCGTGCGTCTACGCGCACGATGCCGTTGACTCAACGCGGTGCACGCACCTTGACGCCTGCAGCGTCCAGCGCCAGGCGTGTCGCTTCTGCAAGGTCCAGCGCGCCGGGCGTATCGCTGTGCAGACAGATCGAATCGAATTCGATGCTCAGGTCCTCACCTTCGACAGTACGCACCAGACCTTGCAGGCAAGCGCGCACCACGCGGGCTGCGACTTCGGTCGGGTCCAGGGCCCGTACGTGACGGGTGAAAACGATGGAGCCGCTGAGGTCGTAATCGCGATCGGCGTAGAACTCGCGGATCACCGGCTGGCCCAGCTCCTCGGCGATCTTGCAGATCACCGAACCGGGCATGCAGTAAAGCAGCAAATCGGGCTCCAGGCGCTGCAGGTTTTCCACCAGCAGGCGGGCTGCGGCTTCGTCCCTGGCCAAGTGCATGTACAAGGCTCCGTGGGGTTTGAAATGCTGCAAGGCCACACCCTGGACCCGCGCCAGCTCGCGCAGGGCGCCCAGTTGGTAGAGCATGTCGTCGACCAGTTCCTGGGGCGTCGAGTTGATATGCCGGCGGCCAAAGCCGACCAGATCACGGAACCCCGGGTGTGCGCCGATGGCAACGCCCAGACGTTTCGCCTGCTCGATCGTGCGGCGCATGGTGCCAGGGTCGCCCGCGTGAAAACCGGTCGCAATATTGGCCGAGCTGATAAAGGTCATCAATTCAGTATCGACGCCGTCACCAATGGTCCACGCGCCAAAGCTTTCACCCATGTCCGAGTTGAAATCCACCTGCATGGCTGTTGCTCCTGTGGGTTGTCCGGACAAGGGGCTATCCGGCTTCATGCAAAGCACGTTAAATTCACCCGCACCCCTTGGGTAGATCTATTAACAGATACGCCATCTTCTGAAAAACAGATACCCCGCTACATCGAACGTCTGTCTGGAGTGCTTATGTCCCTGACCTTGCGCCAGGTCCGTTATTTCGTGGCAACTGCCGAGATCGGGCAAATCTCGCAGGCGGCCATTCACCTGAACATTTCCCAGTCGGCGGTCACCACGGCGATCAAGGAGCTGGAGAGCATGCTCGGCACCCTGCTGTTTCAGCGCTCGGCGCAAGGCATGAGCCTGACTGAAGCAGGCCGTCATTTTCTCAACAGGGCTTACGTCATTCTGCGCAGCGTCGATGATGCGCTGAACAGTCCGCTGCCCGATATCCGCGCCAGCGGCGTATTGCGTCTGGCCGCCAGCTACACCGTCATCGGCTACTTCCTGCCGCATCATTTGCAGCGCCTGGAACACTGGCACCCGGACGTCGCCATCGAGGTGCATGAGCAGGAAAGACAAGCCATCGAACAAGGCCTGCTACAAGGTCGCTTCGACATGGCGGTGGTGCTGACGGCCAACATCACTCACCCGGATATCATCTCGGAAACGTTGTTCAACTCCGAGCGCCGCCTGTGGCTGTCCAGCCATCACCCGCTGTGTCAACGCGCCTCTGTCAGCCTCGCCGACGTCGCGCAGGAGCCCTATATCCTGTTGACCGTCGACGAAGCCGAACAAAGCGCCATGCGCTACTGGGAACTGGCCGGGCAGCAGCCCAACGTCAGAATCCGCACCAGCTCGGTGGAAGCAGTACGCAGCATGGTCGCCAACGGCAGCGGCGTGGCGATCCTTTCCGATCTGGTGCATCGCCCCTGGTCGCTGGAAGGCAAGCGTATCGAAACAATCACCGTCACCGACACAGTAACGCCCATGAGCGTCGGCCTGGCCTGGCACCGCGAACGTGAATTGAGCCCGGCCATGCAGGCCTTCCGCAACTATTTTCATGACGCATTTCTGGCCCCGCAGCAACTGTCGGCACGGCGTTGAACCCGCGGCACGCTATTGCGCAGGGCGTGTCGGTGGCCGAGTGACGGGCGCATGCTCGGCCATCAGCTCGGTGATCCAGTCGATAAACACGCGGACCTTGATGCTGATGTGACGGTTCGGCGGGAAGGCCACGTACATCGGCATGCTGTCCAGCTGCCAGTCTTCGAACAGCGGGACAAGGGCTCCGCGCTCCCGATATGGCCTGGCCATGTAGTCCGGCAGCCAGAGAATGCCCATTCCGGCCAGCCCTGCGGCAACGTAGGCATTGCCATCATCCACCGCCAGCGTATAGCGCCCCTGCACATGGACCTTTTCCCCGGCGCGGTGCATGGCGTAGGGCAGCGCCTTGCCGGTGCGCGCCCACAGATAGCCGACGATGCGATGGGCCGAGTCTTCAAGCTCTTGCGGATGAACAGGCGTGCCCATGCGCTGCAGATAGTCCGGCGCAGCGTAAACGCCCAGTTGCAGGTCGCCCACCCGCCTCGCCATCAGCGACTGATCGGCTATTTCACCTCCCCGCACCACGCAGTCGACGTTCTCGCCGATCAGATCGACCATACGGTCGCTGACGCCCATATCGATCTGAATGTCCGGATAACGCGCATGAAACCCTGGCAAGGCGGGCAACAGCAGCATGCTGGCCAGCGGGCTGGGTACGTCCACGCGCAAACGCCCTCTGGGCAGCGATGTTGCACTGGACAGGCTGGTCTCGGCGTCATCCATATCGGCCAGCAGCCTGACCACGCGCTCGTAAAATACCGCACCGTCGGCAGTCACGTTAACCCGCCGCGTGGTGCGGTTGAGCAGCTTGACCCGCAAGCGTGCCTCCAGTTGCTGCACCAGTTGCGTCACGCTGGTCTTGCTCATGTGCAGCGTGCTGGCAGCCTTGGTGAAACTGCCGGTTTCCACCACGCGAGCAAACGCTTGCATTGCGTCGAAACGGTCCATCCTCGCCCCGCCTGTCTTGTCCCATCAGCCTGTCGATTGTTTGGGTTTCCCAAACAGTGCTGAGTACGGTTGCTCGTTTATCGCGCTGACGCAAGTCCTTACTGTGGCTTCAACGCTGACTTCAGCCTTCGTACTCAAGCTCTGATGGAGATCCCCATGACCCAACGTGACGTCGTTTTCCCGGCTGGCCGCCAGGCGCTTTACGAGCGCAATCGCTATTCGCCCGCCATACGCTCCAATGGTTTTCTGCTCGTGTCCGGACAAGTCGGCAGTCGCGAAGACGGCTCACCCGAGCCTGATCTGGAAAAACAGGTGCGCCTGGCGTTCACCAACCTGAACGCCATCCTGCTGGCGGCCGGTTGCACGTTCGACAATGTGGTCGACGTGACGGTGTTCATTGTCGATCCCGAGACAAGGTTCGAGCGGATATGGAAGGTAATTCCCGAGTTTTGGGGCGAAGCGCCGCACCCGACCCTGACCGGCGTCGGCGTCACCTGGCTGTATGGCTTCGATTTTGAAATCAAGGTCATCGCCAGGCTGCCGGAAGCCGTCGAGCAATAACCGGGCAGCGTGGGTACGCTCAGCGGCGAATCGGCACCACACGGTCGCTTGCATCCGCCGCCAGGGGCTCTTCGAACTGCTGGAAGAACTGCCCGGAAACGACATGATCGAGAAACTGCGCCTGCTCTTCGGTGGCCAGACGTATCGGCGAGTAGCCGTCGGCATCGGGCACTGCGAAAAGGCGCGCCTTGCGTTCGTGGGCCACCGCGATGAACGCCCTTTTCTCTTCGTCGGACATCGACGAAAAACAATCGGAAAGATTTTCCAGCGAGCGCACCGCCAGATCCTGGTCGAGCTGCTTGTCATCCGTGAACATCAAATGCCAGACGAAATCGAAAGAAAGCTCAGCGAGGGCACGCATAGACGGGGTTCCGTGGGGTCGAGAGGTGCGAGATTCACCGTTCGCCACGATTCGGTCAAGCGCTAAAGGATGACCTGCTTGAGGCGTAGCGTTTAAAGCAGGAAAATGTCGCATTTGCGGGTATTTGCCTGGCTAGACACGGCTGGACGCACAGTGGGGATTCTCGATCAGCAGCGCCATGCCTTGCCCACCGCCGACGCAGGCTGCCGCTATACCGTAACGCAGGCCTGCGTCGCGCAGTTGCCGGGCCAGAGTCATGACCAGACGCAGCCCGGTGGCAGCCAATGGGTGACCCAGGCCCAGTGATCCACCCAGGCAGTTGAGCCGCTCGTGGTCCAGCTCCAGCGTTTGTGCCACTGCCAGAACCTGAGCGGCCTGCGCTTCATTGATTTCCAGCCGACCGATATCGCTCAGCGCCAGCCCGCTGCGCTGTAACAGCAAGCGGATCGCAGGTGCGGGGCCGATGCCCATGAACTCTGGCGCGACACCCGTCACCGCGCTGGCCAGCAGATGCGCCAACACCGGTCTCGTTGACTGTGAAGCACGCCCCACCAGGGCCGCCGCCGCGCCATCGACCACCGCACAGCTATTGCCTGCGGTCTGCACACCGTTCGCGTGAATGGCGCGCAAACGCGATAGCGCTGCCAGGTGGGTCGCTCGCGGATGGCTGTCCTGCGTGACCACTTCAACCCCACGCGGCAACTCGATGCCACGCGGCTGATAGCCTTCCAGCGCAAAGCGCTCGCGGCTGACCGGGACAATTTCCTCGGTCCATTTGCCGGAAATCTGTGATTGCAGCGCCCGCTCATGGCTGAGCAAGGCATAGCTGTCTACCGCCTCACGACTCAACCCATGACGCTTGGCGAGGTTGTCTGCGGTGGAGATCATGTCCATCGCCGGTGCCGGGTCATACAGCGCTTCCCAGAGAAAATCCTTGAACTGCACGGCGGCACCGAGCGAGAAGCCATTGCGGTGGGTATAGGCCGCGATCGGGTTGCGCGACATGGATTCGGCGGCGACGCACAGCGCCATCTGCCCACCTTCGCCCACGTGCAAGGCGGCCTGGCGCAACAGTTCGAAACCGGTCGCGCAGATGCGTTGCACACCCAACGCCGGAACGCTCTGCGCGACGCCGCTGTACAGGCCGATGTGCCGGGGCAGCAGGTACGCATCGAAACTGGCCTGCGCCATCGAGCCGGCCAGTACGCTGTCGACCTGATCCGCCTGAATGACGGCCCGCGCCAGGACCTCGCGGCCGACCTTGATACCCAGATCAATGGGCGAAACAGGCGCCAGAGCACCGCCCAGATCCACCCAGGGTGTGCGCACGGCATCGACGATGGCCACGTCGCTGAATGCCGAATACTGCCCGCCGCCACTCATGCCTTGGGCCCGGCACTGAGCTTGTCGGGGTCCTGATCACGGTACAGCGCTTCGACCTTGTCTGCGCGCCACTGCAGGACGGCGCGCTGGTTGATCGACCCCTTGTCGGTGATTTCGCCGCGATCGATAGACGCGGGCTCATCAAGCAGCACGATCCACTCCAGCCGGCTGGCGTTGCCGTTCGCGCCCTGGTTCAGGCGCGCCAGCCAGCCGGCGAACCACTCACGCACCGGCGCACTGGCCAGGACCTGCGCATCGCTGGCCTGTGCATCCAGCCCGGCCAGTTGCCGGCACTCGTGCACCCTGGGAAACACCAGCGCCCCAAGGCATTCGCGGTCAGGCGCGGTGATGACCACATCCTGCACGTACGGCGAGCCTTCCAGCACCGCGCGGTTGCGCATCGGGCCGACACTGACGAACACGCCCGACGACAGCTTGAAATCCTCGGCCAGTCGCCCGTCGAACATCAGGCCCAGCTCCGGGGCCGCAGGATCGGCAAGCTTGATCGCATCGCCGGAGCAATAGAAGCCGTTCTCGTCGAACACTTCGGCCGTCTGCTGCGGCGAGCGCCAATAGCCCGGCATGATGTGCGGGCCACGAAAACGCCCTTCGAGCTTGCCATCCACCGGCACCAGGCACACTTCGCATCCCGGTGCGGGCAGGCCGATATATCCGGCCATCGACAAGGGCCCGGTGGTGAACGTGCAGGACGGCGCGGCCTCGGTCATACCCAGTCCGGCCATCATGCGAATCCGCTCGCCGCAATGCTGCTCGGCCACCCGGTCAAGACGATCCCAGATGCTTTGCGACAGGCCGGCAGCGGCGAAGAAGAACAGCTTGATGCGCGAGAAGAATCGCTCGCGCAGCTCGGCGTCCTGCTCCAGTGCGTTGACCAGCTCTTCCCAGCCCTTGGGCACAGTCAGGTAAGCGGTAGGCGAAATTTCCTTGAGGTTGCGCAGCGTCTCGGCGAAGCCTTGTGCAGTTGGCTTGCCGTTGTCCAGATAGAACGTGCCACCGTTGTACAGCACAATACCGATGTTGTGACTGCCGCCGAAGGTGTGGTTCCAAGGCAGCCAGTCGACCAGCACGGGCGGCTCTTCGCCGAACACCGGGAAGGTCTGCAACAGCATCTGTTGATTGGCACACAGCATGCGCTGGGTAGTCACCACCGCCTTAGGCAGTTTGGTCGAGCCCGAAGTGAACAGAAACTTGGCGATGGTGTTGGGGCCGCTGGCCAGGAACGCGGCCTCGGCCTCGCTGCCACCCGGCTCTTCGAGCAGGCTGGAGAAGCTCAGCTGAGGCCTGCCATTGAGCTGTCCGCGTACAGTGATGACGGGCGTGTCCGCAGGAATGATCGCATCGATGGCACGCTGAAACGGCGCGGCATCGCTGACAAATACCAATCCTGGCTGCAATACGTCGCAGACGTGGCGTAACTTGGCGAAATCCTGAGACATGACCGAATACGCCGGTGATACCGGGCAGTACGGAAATCCGGCGTACATGGCCCCCAGAGCAAGCTGCAAGTGCTCGATGTCGTTACCTGACAGCAACGCCAGCGGCCGATCGGCGGAAAGGCCGTACGCCAGCAGGCTCTGTGCGATAGCGCGCACGTCAGTCAGCATCTCGGCATAACTGACCTTGCGCCAGCCGCCCCGGCTGTCGCGCGCGGCAATGAAGGTCTGTTGTGGACGCAACCGCGCCCAGTGCACCAGTCGGTCGAGCAGCCGGTCGGGTAACCGCGCCAGAGGTTCCAGGGCTCGCATGTGCAGAACGCCCTGCTCTTCCCGCACCTCGATGGGCGGGTGGCCGATGGAGACCTGACGGTAGCGCGGTGGATTATCTTCACTCTGCAGCGTTGATGATCTGATATCGGAACTCACGTGCGTTCTCTCCATCAAGGTACGCAGGCACCAAACGCCATGCAGCGGTCCGGGCCGAGCGTTGCAGCACCAGGCTGCAGCCTTGTTATTGTTATGCCTGACTTACCGGCGACACAGTCTTGTACAAAAGACCGCTGCCGCCAGCCTGGAAGCGTTCGAATCGGATGGCTCAGATCGGATAGTGCCTGGGCCCGTTTTGCAGCGTCACCCAGCGCAACTGGGTAAAGTGCTCGATCGAAGCCTTGCCGCCGAAACTGCCATAGCCGCTGGACTTCACCCCACCGAAGGGCATTTGCGCCTCGTCGTGCACGGTGGGTCCGTTGATATGGCAGATCCCGGACTCCACCCGTTGCGCAAGCGCCAGGGCGCGGCTGGTGTCACGACTGAAAATCGCCGCCGAGAGACCGAAATCCGAATCGTTGGCCAGCCGCAACAGCGCCTCGTCACCGTCGCCGCGCAGCACCACGGCCACCGGGCCGAAGGACTCTTCGCGGTACAGGCGCATGGCATCTGTCACGCCGTCGAGCAGCGTCGGTTGCAGAATGCTGCCCTGCAGTTGCCCGCCCGCCACCAGCGTTGCGCCAAGCGCCACAGCGTCGTCAATCAGGCCCTTGATGCGCGTCCCGGCACCCACGTCGACCAGCGACCCGAGAACTGATTCGCTGTCATCCGGATTACCGGCGCGCAACGTTTTGATCTTGGCCGTCAGCTTGGCAACGAAGGCATCGGCGACCTTATGGTCGACGATCAGCCGTTCGGTGGACATGCAGATCTGGCCCTGATTGAAGTAGGCGCCAAAGGCGGCGGCCTCTACTGCCGCGTCTAGATCCGCGTCGTCAAGCACCAGAAACGGTGCCTTGCCACCCAATTCCAAAAGTGCCGGTTTCAGATACCGCGCCGACAGCTCACCGACGATGCGGCCTACATGAGTGGAACCGGTGAAATTGACCCGCCGCACTGCCGGGTTGGCAATCAGGCGCTCGACAATCGCCGGCGCATCGGCCGGCGCGTTACTGATCACGTTCACCACGCCGTCACCCAACCCGGCATCCTGCAGCACCTGGCCGATCAGCCGATGCACGGCGGGACTGAGCTCCGAGGCCTTGAGCACCACGGTGTTGCCGCAGGCGAGTGGCATGGCGATGGCCCGTGTGGCGAGAATCACCGGCGCATTCCACGGCGCGATACCGAGGACCACACCGCAGGGCTGGCGCAGCGCCATGGCAAAATTGCCGGGAACATTGGAAGGAATGACATCGCCGGTGATCTGCGTCGTCATGGATGCCGCTTCGCGCAGCATGTTGGCGGCCAGCTGTACGTTGAAGCCGTACCAGTTGGCCATTGCTCCGGTTTCGCCGGCAGCAGCGATGAATTCGCCGCTGCGGGCCTGCAACTGCGTAGCAGCCTCGAGCAGACGCGCCCGACGCTCGCCGGGCACCATCGCCGCCCATGAGGGGAACGCAGCCTGAGCGGCTGCGACTGCCGCATCGGCATCTTCCAGAGTCGCCGCCGCTACCCGCGAAACCACCTCGCCAGTCACCGGGTTGCAGCGTTCAAATGTACGTCCGTCACGCGCGGGGCACGACTGTCCGCCGATCAGCAGGGGCACGTCCAGCATGGTGATTCCTCTTTATTGTCTTTATCAGGAACTACAGACTTGGCTCGAAACGTCTGGATATCAGACTAGCGTTTGTACGCTTCCAGACCAGGCTTGATGCTCTTGTCATCGAGGAACTGCTTCATGCCCTGCTCGCGCCCGCCTTCCTTGTCCAGCAGACGTGACTGGTCCAGCTTGGCGTACAGATAGTCTTCGTTCTGCTCCCAGGTCAGTTCGCGGCAGCGTTTGAAGCCGTGCTTGGCGGCGCGCAGTACCACCGGATTCTTTTCCAGCAGATTATTGGCCAGATCGATGGTCACCTGACGCAGTTGTGCCAGCGGTACGCTTTCATTGACGAGGCCCATTTCAGCGGCTTTCTGACCGTTGAAGGTTTTGCCGGTCATAATGTAGTACAGCGACTGGCGGTGGCCCACAGTGTCGGCCATGGCCTTGCTCACCAGGTTGCCGGGCGGAATGCCCCAGTTGATTTCCGACAGGCCGAAGGTCGCTTCATCGGCGCAGATCGCCAGATCACAGGCCACCAGCGGGCTGAAACCTCCACCGAAGCACCAGCCGTTGACCATCGCGATGGTTGGCTTGGCGTACATGCGCAACATCTTCCACTGCCACTGGGAGGCTTCGCGACGGATTTTTTCCTGCAGAATTTCCGGTCCGGCGTCCACCTCGCGGAAATACTCCTTGAGGTCCATGCCAGCGGTCCACGCCTCGCCGGCACCGGTCAGCACCAGAACGCCCGCATCGGGATCCTGCTCCAGGGTTTCCAGCACATCGATCATTTCGCGGTTCAGGGTCGGGCTCATGGCGTTGCGTTTTTCCGGCCGATTGAGGATGACCCACGCGATACCTTGCTCGATCTCGACCTTGATGGTTGACCAGCGGCCTTCATATTTGCTCATGGCGATGCTCTCTTGTTCTTGGCTTGAAGATGACTCAAAGCTAAACCGCAAATATAGTTATGTCAATTAACTGTTATTCACATTAATCAAAATCTCGGCACTCCGCCCGAACAGGCTGGTCACAGTCACGTATGCCCCATAGCTATCGTTCGCCAACCTCGGCAAACTGACCGGCTGATTGACCCATCAAACCATAAGGACCGCATTTTCAATGGCCAAGCCATCTGACATCGCCGACGTTTGCCAGGCTCCCGTACAGGCTGCCGAGGCACGTTTGCCAACGGATTCTGCGCTGGATGATCTGATCGGTTATGCCATGCGCCGCGCACAACTCAAGCTGTTCCAGAACCTGATCGGACGTCTTTCCGCACACGACCTGCGCCCGGCGCAGTTCTCGGCGCTGGCGATCATCGAGCAGAACCCGGGTCTCATGCAGGCAGACCTGGCCAAGGCGCTGGCGATCGAACCGCCGCAGGTCGTTCCATTACTGAACAAGCTCGAAGAGCGTGCGCTGGCCGTCCGGGTGCGTTGCAAGCCGGACAAACGCTCATACGGCATCTTTCTCAGCAAAAGCGGCGAAACACTGCTGCGCGAACTGAAACAGATCGCCGTGGACAGCGACCTGGAATCCACCGCCGCGCTGGATAAAAAGGAACGTCAGGACCTGCTCAGGTTGCTGAAAAAGGTGTATCAATCGTAAAAGCGCTCATAGACGGCTTCCCTGCCGTCGATGCGCGATGATTACCAGAGCGGCAAGCTGTATTGCACGATAAAGCGTGTCTGGTTCTCGTCACGAAAGGCTGCACCCGCCGGGAAGTCGTTGCGATAGATCGACTTGCGCGCCAGCAGCCCGACGTTCTTCAGCGGACCGCTTTGCACGACGTAGCCCAGTTCCATCTGAAACTCACGCTCCTTGCGATCATCGGCATTGAAAGCGGCCAGCTCGATGTTGTCGCCGCGCACGTAACGCAGACGACTGCGCAGCCCGACCAGCCCGACGGCCGTGAAGTCATAGTCGTAGATGGCTTGCCAGGTGCGCTCCTTGGCGTTGAGGAAGTCCGAGCTCATGGTCATCTCGCTCAACCCCATCAGTTCGGTGCCCGAGACATAAGGCGTTGCCGTGTCGCCACTGGAATGCATGTAGCCAAGGCTCACGCTGTGCCCTCCCCACTTGTAGCCAAGCAACGCGGAAAGGTTCTGGTTGTCTACTTCACCGGCCTTTGCACTGCCGGTATCGCGGCTGAAAAAGCTGCGCAGATCGGTGGTCAGCACGCCGTCGCCAATCGCCAGCTTGTGCAACAGGGCCAGGGTGTTCTGGGTGTAGAGATCGTCTACCTCGGCGTGGTACGCCCGCAGGCTCAGGTCCTTGTTGACCTGATAATCGCCTCCGGCGTAAGCCATGTGCGACGAGGTTGCCGCCCCATTGAAACGGCGGTTCGGTGAAGCGAGGCTGATGGGCTGGTAGTTGCTCGAGTCACGTTTGTTGACCCGGTCGATGTAGCCCGCATTGAGGGTCAGGTCATCGATGTCCTTGGAGGTCAGCGTGGTGCCACGAAAGGTCTGCGGCAACAGTCGCGAGGGGCTGGCGAAAGCGAACGGCAGGAAAATCGACACGTCGCCGGTCTTGACCGTGGTTTCGTGAAATTTCAGCTTGCCGGTCAGGGCCAGCCGCGAATACTCGTCAGCCGCCCGGCCATCGCTGGCGGATACTGGCAACAGCTCGGTGCCGCTGCGGTCTGGCGAGGAATCCAGTTTCACCCCGACCAGCGCTCGCGCATCGAGACCGAAACCCACCGGCCCTTGGGTAAAGCCGGACTCCGCATTCATGATGAAGCCCTGCGCCCACTCCCGAGTCGCAGTCTTGGCGCCATCATCCTTGTAATCGCGGTCCATATAATAGTTGCGCAGCGTCAGGGTGCCATGGCTGTCATCCAGAAAGCCCTGCGCCTGTGCAGGGTCGGGAATGACACTGATACCCAACAGGCCCAGTGCAAGGCCACAACGTTTTCCACGTAAAAAGGGAGCTGACACAGCGCTTGCTGCATCATGAGCGAGCTTTGACATGTTCGGTGTCCACTTATTGTTGTTGTTTTTGGAGTCGGTCCGGCGCTAACTGCGGGCCCGTGAGTAGAGAATTGAAAGATTCCACCGCCGCGTCAATCCAAAATGGCCGATAATCGAACATTAATATTATTAACTACTTTATCAGCTTGTTGATATTCCGCTGCTAACTCAATGTTTTTGAAAGACTAAACACTTCTTTTTATCACTCTTCCAGTCAGATTCACTTTTTAGTTATTTTTGTTACCTTGATAACGACCTGTCACAACGCCTCGATTGGCGCTCGGGAACAGGCTTTTCTCCACAACAAAAACAACAATGAGGCTTGCCATGAACAGTCCATTACGTCGATCGACGCTGACCATTGTCTTGTGTTTTATCGTTGCGCTCATCGAGGGTTTCGACCTGCAGGCTGCCGGAACGGCCGCCGCCGGGTTGCGCCAGACCTTCGCCCTTGATCCAAAAATGATGGGCTGGGTGTTCAGCGCCGGGATCATCGGGCTGCTGCCTGGGGCGTTCTTTGGCGGGTGGATTGCCGATCGCATCGGCCGCAAGAAGATTCTGGTTAGCGCAGTGCTGCTGTTCGGGGTCTTTTCGCTGAGCACTGCGTATGTCGAAAGCTTTTCCGGCCTGTTGCTGGTGCGCTTCATGACAGGCCTGGGTCTGGGGGCGGCCTTGCCCAACCTGATTGCCCTGTGTGCAGAAGCTGCAAGCGAACGTCACCGCGGCCTGGCTATCAGCGTCATGTACGCAGGTGTTCCACTGGGCGGTGCCTTGGCGGCGGTCGTCGCCATGTTCACCAGCGAGCACTGGCAAACCACGTTCATCATCGGTGGTCTGGTGCCGCTGTTGGTGGCTCCGCTGATGATCCTGTTGCTGCCTGAGTCCAGCGCTTTCAAACAGCAGACCAATGCTGACAGCGTTCGGCATTCAAGCGCCACTGCGTTGTTCGGCGAAGGCCGGGCTCGCACCACGCTGGCGTTGTGGCTCGGCTACTTCTTCACCCTGACCGTGATGTACATGCTGCTCAACTGGCTGCCTTCACTGCTGATCGGTCAGGGCTTCAGCAAACCGCAGGCGGGCATGGTGCAGATGTTGTTCAATATCGGCGGCGCACTGGGCTCGCTGTTGGGCGGGTTGTTGCTTGATCGCTGCAATGGCATCAAGGTCGTGCTGTTCGTCTATGCCGGCTTGCTAGCAGCGCTGGCAGGCGTGGGTCTGTCGGTCGGTATCGTACCGATGGCCATTGCCGGGTTTGCAGCCGGGGTGTTTGTCATCGCCGCGCAGTTGGTGCTGTATGCGCTGGCCCCGCCGTCCTACCCGACCTCGGTACGCGCCACAGGTGTGGGTGCTGCAGTAGCCATCGGCCGTCTCGGTTCGGTTGCCGGCCCGCTGGCGGCCGGACAACTGCTGGGCGCTGGCGCTGGAACCGCCGGCGTACTGCTGGCCACCTCGCCAGGCTTGGTGATTGCCGCACTGGCGGCGATTACAGTGCTGTCCAGGTCAGCCGCCGTCGAGCAGCGTGAGCTCAAGGCTGCAGGGTCGAGCTGATCAAGGCCCTCTTCGCGAACAAGCGAAGCGTCGCCCGGTCCACTCCCACGGCCTCCGGCTAGAATCAAAAGCGGATTTATGTATAACAATGAGCAATCCGTTTCACATCGTTCTGGGGGTTAAGTGAGATTTGTTTTAGATCTCAGGCTGCTTTTTTGATCGCGATGGCACTGTCGACGCAGAGTGCGACGTTAGTGACGGCTGAGTCCTGGCACTGAGATGGGGCCAAAGTAACCAAAGCCCCTCGCTCCTGTTTCCGGCCCGACTTCGTCGGGTTCCTTCACCCTGACACTGATCCGGGCGTCGCCGCAACGGGCCATCCATGGCCCGGTGCGGCTAGCCTGGCGTCCTGCCAGGCTACCCCCGGATCAGCAACTCGCCGAGGGGCGAAAAGGTGACCTGAGCCGAACCTCAATCCACCTGACATCGCAGAACCCTCGTGTGACGCAGAGCGTCACGAACTGCATTCCCATGCGGAGCGTGAGGAACGATAGTCAAAAAATTCCAATGCCTTAAAGCTTGTGCAGAAAATTCAGCACCAGCTTGTTGCCTTCGGTGCGGTTTTCCGCGCCCTGTTCGAAGTAGCTATTGACCGTCAGCACGTTCTCCTTGTTGAAGGCATACAGCAGGCCCGGGCCGATAGCCCAGACCTTTTCCTTGCGACCACTGACATCATGGCCGTCCACCTGAGTGTCGGTGAACTGCTTGAGCCAGTAACCGTTGAGCCCCAGCGAAAGTTGCTCGTTGACTGCGTATTGCAGAGTCAGGTTGGCATGCAGAGCCTGCCCTGCCTGCGTGTCGGAAGCATTGCCGAATCCGGCTTGCGGGTCATCATTCTTGCCGTTCCACAAATACATGAAACGCCCGCTGGCCGACCATTTCGGCGAGAACCAGTAAGTCGCGGCGTAGTAAGGGTTGAACGACCAGAAATTACTGCCCGGGTTGATCGAGCGATTGCGATCATAAGCGCCGACCGGAATCGCAATGTCCGCCTCGACACGCTGGGTCAGCAGCGGGCTGCCATCGGCATGGGTGATCGTCGGCAGTTGCAGAAACGGACCGATGACCAAATCACCGAAACCGGCACGCGAACTCAGGGCGGTGTTGCCCAGGCCGTCATCCACGTCGACATGTGCCAGCGACGTGTTGATTGCGGTAATACCCGGCATGGCACCATTGGCCATTGGCTGACCGACGTAGATGATCTGCGTGGTCACCGCCAATACATCCACATCCTGTTTGGGAAGTTGCAGTTTGTCGCCATTCACGTCATTGAAACGATTGGCCTTGGCATAGTTCAGATACTCCTCCAGATACCAGCCCGGACCCGCAGGCGCCGGGGATCCGTCGTAGAAGCTGGTGTTGCCCAGATTGAGGCCGGGCAAGTCATAGGCGTATGCAGTCGAGGACAAGGCGATGAATGATACGGTCGCAACGGTACGCAAGACAGACTTGGGCATCTTGTGATTCCTGTACTTATTGTTGTTGTTTTCAAGTGCCCCCGACGCCACGAACGCGTCGCCGGGGTTGCAACACGTGCAGCCATTACACGTAGGAAGCGGCCAACCCTCCATCTATGGGCAAGTTGACGCCGTTGATCCAGCGCGAGGCGTCGGAGCACAGAAACGCAATCACCTCGGCCACCTCATCGGCCAACGCAGGACGTTTCATGTGCAGGCCATCGCGGGCTACCCGCTCCTGGCCAACCATGCTGACAAAGTCTCCCAGAATCGGTGTGAACACCGGCCCCGGTGCGACGCAGTTGACGCGCACAGAATGATCGCGAAACCATTCCTGCGACTGCTTGAAACTCCAGACGATCAACGCTTCCTTGAAATACTGATAGCAGGTTTCATGGGCAACCGGATTGGCCGCCAGCCACTCCTGCCCTGCGCTGTAGCTTTCAGTGGCGGCCAACGCCTTGTGCAACTCCAGCCTTTCCGGCCACTGCGAGCCGAGTATCGACGCTATGTTGACGATACTGCCGCCCGGTGAAATGCGCGGCAGCAGGCGTTGGGTCAGGTGGCGCAGCCCGAGGTAATTGACCTGGGCGACCGCCTGAACGGGCGCTGTGCCAGGTACACCGGCGATGTTGCACAGGCCGTCGATCTGCTTGGGCAAGCGCTCGATCAACGCATCGATATTCTTTGGATCGGCCAGGTCCGCCTGGAAAAAACTGTCTACGGTCAATTGCGGTTCATGACGATCGATGCCGATCACTCGGGCACCCTGGAAGCGTGCCACACGTGCCAGCTCAGCGCCGATGCCGGATGACACACCAGTCACGATCAGTGTTTTGTTATTCAGGTTCATAGTCACGCGCTCTTATTGTTGTTGGATCACGTCTTGCCGTTGAATCACATCACCTGTTGCGATGAAGCATGGAATGTCAGTCAGACTCAGAATGGGTAGGCCGGCGCCTGGTTCTTCACCGTGACCCACTGCCATTGGCTGTATTCATCCCAGTCCGAGGGGCTGCCAGCGCTGCTGCCGTTGCCCGACGCACCGCGCCCGCCGAACGAATTGACACACTCATCGGCCACCGTCTGATCGTTGATGTGCAACATGCCGCACCTGAGCCGGTCGCCAATCGCCGTCGCGCGGCCGATGTCCGGGGAGATCACCGCAGCTGCCAGGCCATACTCGGAACGGTTGGCCAGTTCGATGGCTTCCTCGTCCGTGGAAAAGCTGACCACAACCGCCACCGGGCCAAAAATCTCTTCCTCGAATGCGCGCATACCGGGTTTCACGCCGCTGAGCACCGTCGGGCGATAGAACAGGCCTTCATACTCGCCACCGGTTTCCAGTCGCGCACCGGCCTGCAGGCTGTCACTGACCACCTGATGCACGTGCTGCAACTGCCGTTTGTTGATCAGCGGCCCCAGAGCAGCCTCACCGCGTGCCGCATTACCCACCGTCAGCGCCCGCGCCTTGTCCGCCAGCTTGCGGGTCAGCTCGGCAGCGATGGATTCGTGCACCAGGATCAACCCGGTGGCCATGCAGATCTGCCCCTGGTGCAGCCAGGCACCGAACGCCGCATTGCTGGCGGCCAGATCAAGGTCGGCGTCTTCGAGAATCACCAGCGGATTCTTGCCGCCCAGCTCCAGCGACACTTTCTTCAGGTTGCGGCCCGCCGCTTCGGCAACCTTGCGTCCGGCCCCGGTCGAGCCGGTGAAGGTGATCATCTGCACATTGGTGTCGCGGCACAGCGCTTCGCCGGCATCGGCAGAACCCGGCAGCACGTGCAGCAGCCCTTTGGGCAGACCGGCTTCCTCGAACAGCCGGGCGATCAGGAAACCGCCGCTGATGGGTGTCTGCGGATCGGGTTTGAGCACCACGGCATTGCCGGCAGCCAGCGCCGGAGCGACCGAGCGCAGGGACAGCACCAGGGGAAAATTGAATGGCGAAATCACTCCCACCACACCGTGCGCAACACGCCGCGCGTAGGACAGACGACCGGCCTGACTGGGCAGTATCAGGCCATGACCATGAGCCTGCGACAGCATGCCCGCCGCCTGACGCAACAACACGATGGTCTCGTTCACTTCGTGCTGGCCCTTTTGCAGGCTGCCGCCGGTCTCGCGGGCGACATACAGCGCCAGTTCATCGAACGCACAAACCGCGTGATCGGCGGCGAGGAGAAATATGTCAGCCTTTTCACGCGGCCCCAGCGCCGCCCAGGCAGGTTGAGCCAGCGCGGCCTCACGGCAGGCAACCGCGATGTCCGCAGCATCGGCCATGGCTGTGTTCATCAACAGCTCGCCGGTCGCAGGCTCGATGACGGGCAATGAGGGAGACGAGGAAGGAATCCAGTCGCCATTGAAAACACATTCGGCTTCAATCGCGCGTTGCAACAGAGGGGTGCCATCAGACGCTGACATATTAAGACTCCGGCTTTTATGGTTGTAATCGCCTGCCCCATTTGCCACGGGAAGCATGCGCCGTACGTACGTCAGAGCAAAGCCTGTGCCGGGATTGTCATCCGACCATCATGTCATCACTCAACCGCTTTAGAACAAGGGTTTTCGACGACCACGCTGAAGCGTCGAGCCCCCTCAGGCGGAAACTCTACGCGGACCCGCTTGTTCATTTGATGAAGTTATGTTTATTAATCAAGCCATGATTTGATCATTTCGACCATCACCCGGCCGAGGTACAACGATGGATAATCCCCACTGTGAGTTGCCCGATCACAGCGTTCCCACCGAACATTTCGCGCCTCGCGGCGACAGCAGTCAGATGCATTCAGGTGATTCGCCAACCCCCGAGGAGTTGACCAGTTGCCTGTTCTTCTCGCCTGACGATGGGCGCATCTGGCTCAACGACCAGCGGATGTTGCTGCTGCACACCTCATCGTTCGGCACGCTGCGCCGCGAAATCATCGAACGTCTGGGCCAGGAGCAGGCGCGCGGGATGTTCACCCGAGCCGGGTATCTGTCTGGCGCACGGGACGCCCGATTGATTCGCGAACGCTGGCCAATGGCTGACGCTTCGTCGGCGTTTCGTGCCGGTACGCACTTGCATACCCTGGAAGGCATGACCAAGGTCGAGCCGGTGCACTTCAAATTCGACGCCGAGTCGGGGTTTTACGAGGGCGAGTTTCTCTGGCATAACTCCTGCGAAGCCGATGAGCATGTCGCGGCGTACGGCATCGGCCAGGATCCGGTGTGCTGGACCGAAATCGGCTACGCCATCGGTTTTGTCAGCGGCCTGTTCGGACAGATGGTGGTTTTCCGCGAAGTGGAATGCCGTGGCATGGGGCATGCGAGCTGCCGCGTGGTCGGCAAGACCTCGGAACAATGGGGCGATGTCGAACGCGACCTGAGCTACCTGAGAGCAGTCAAACCCCCTGCACCCGTGCACAGCGCACCGGTGCCTGCGGCGAGCTATGAAGCAAGCCCGCCGACCGGCAGCAACCAGCCGCTGGTCGGCGCAAGCGCTGCCTTCAATGCGGCCACGCAGGCGCTGCAACGGGTGGCGATGACCCCGGCAACCGTCTTGATCAGCGGCGAGTCCGGGGTCGGCAAGGAGATGTTCGCCCGCCAGTTGCACCAGCTCAGCCGCAACCGCGAAGGCCCGTTTGTGGCACTCAATTGCGCAGCCATCCCCGACAACCTCATCGAGGCCGAGCTGTTCGGCGTGGAGCGAGGGGCTTATACCGGGGCCACGCACTCCAGAGCCGGGCGTTTCGAACGCGCCAACGGTGGCACGCTGTTCCTGGATGAGATCACCTCCCTGAGCCTTGCCGGGCAAAGCAAGCTGCTGCGCGCCTTGCAGGAGCGGGAGATCGAGCGCGTCGGGGGTGGGCACGGTATCAAGGTCAACGTGCGAGTGGTGGCGGCGACCAACGTCGACCTGCGTAAGGCGGTGGCCGATGGCGATTTCCGCGAAGACCTGTTCTATCGCCTCAACGTCTACCCGATCGCCCTGCCGCCATTGCGCGAGCGCCGCGATGACATCCCGCTGCTGATCAACTTCTTTCTCAAGCGCTTCTGTCAGGAGTACGGCAGGACGCCGGCCGGATTGACCATGCGCGCATTGAAAACCCTGCTGGGCTATGACTTTGCCGGGAACGTGCGCGAATTGCAGAATCTGATCGAGCGCGGCCTGATCGCCAGCGATGAAGGCCAGGCCATCGATCTGGTGCATATTTTCCGCAACGAGTCGTTACCACGGGACGCCTATTCGCTGAATCACCATGGCGCGCTGCGTCAGGCATCGGCTGCGAGCGCACAGCAGGCACCTGCTACCTCCCTGCTGGACTCCCTTAATCAGTCGGATCAGGCGTTCTCCATCGACGACCTTGAACAGCGCCTGATCCAGGAGGCGCTGGACAAGAGCGAAGGCAACCTGGCGGCCGCCTCGCGCTTGCTGGGCCTGAGTCGCGCCCAGTTTGCCTACCGCCTGAAAAAGCGTCAGCCCTGAACAGCCTGACTCAGCGGTAACGCGCAGCCGATCCGGCTGCGCGTTACACCTTACAGTGGCAAGGCGCTGACCACACGCAGGGCCAGCCCTTCGTAGGCGTCCAGGGTGATAGTGAACTCGCCCTGCTCGGTCAAATCGCCTTCGACACGCTCGTTGATGATGTCGACCACCGGACCTGGCGCAATACCGGGCAGTTGCAGCGTTTCGACGATCGTCTCGGCGCTGAAATTGAGCGCAGTGATCTGCGTGCCCTTACCAGCCGGCAGTTCATGGACCATGACCAGCAGCCCTGGATGCTCGACATCCGGAATCAGAATCTGACGGCTTGCCGCGATGTCATAGGCACGGCGCACAGCAAGAATTTTCTTGAGCTGCGAGGCAAACGAATCAGGTCGCTGAAGCTGACTGACCAGGCTGCCGTAAAGCGTCTTGGGACGCGGCATGTCACCCGCAGAAAACTCGGCTTCGGGGTCCAGATCGACCAGATCGTAGGCGCCACGATGAACCCAGCGCGTGTCGCCATCCTGCATCAGGTGGTCGACCTGCTCGGCCGGCAGCGTCAACGCACCGACAAGGTCCCAGCCCGACAGGGCAAATACGCCCGGCTGCATGGCGTTGTACATCACCAGCAGCAGGTGAATGTGCTGGATCTGCTGAATGTCGGCATCGGTAATGGTGCTCAGGTCACGAATGCCCAGCGCAGCAGTGATGATGCTCGCTGTGGTGCAAGAGACGCCGTTGGTGACGAACTTGAGGTTGTATGGCGCGTGTTCGCCGGACAGTTTCTCGTACATTTCCTCACGGATGTGCTCGCGCAGGATGTTGCCCGGGAACGTCTGGCCCTGGTAATGGAAGGTGTCGTGAGCGTGCAGCGTCCAGAAGTGCACCAGTTCCAGGGTCAGCTCGTCGTGGTTCTGCAGGGCATGGATCAACGATGCCGGATCGATGCCATAGGCATGCACCTGACGCAGCATCAGGCGCAGGAATTCGGTGGTGCCGGTCAGCAGCGCGTGCTGATAGGCCGGCCGGGTAATGAAGTCGTAGGACAGATCCGCGCCACCCTGCCCCATGGAGGCAATGTCATCGATGGTCAGGTTCAGCTCCTGGAAGCTGAAGCCGCCCGCCTTGCGGATCGCACCAGCCAGAAGCTGGTTGCCGGTGATCGACAGCGGATGGCTTTCCGACCAGGCGGTGCCTTCGGCGCGACGTTCGACGCCAAGGAAGCCGTTGGCGTCCAGACGTAACACCCGGGCGCCCATGACATCGATGGCATGCAGCGCGTCACCGATGATCATCTGCTGCGCGGCAAAGCTGGGGTCCAGCCAGTTCAAGGAGGGCTGGCCGTCCTTGAAGTAATGCAGGTAGACCCAGCGGCGGGCCTTGCCGTCGACGCCGTGTACCACGTCGGTGGCGCTCCAGTCGGTTTCCTTGACCCCTGGCTCGAAGAAGATCACCCGTTGCAGCTGGCCGACGATGTAGTGCTTGTCGCGCAGCTGATCCACCACATCGGGCATCAGGTTGACCGCATCGCGGCCGGCTGGCACTTCAGGCAACAGCTGCCAGTCTTCCTCACGGATCTCGACCATGTGGAACAAACCGGGATAATCCTCGTACGCCATCTCGGCCAGGCGGAAGTCTGCGCCCTTGCCGGTGTGCGACGGAATGATGTCATCGATGATCACCGCGTTGTGCGCTGCGGCGATGCGCGACAGGCTCAACAGTTGTGCTTCGGTACCCAGGTCCGGGTCGATGCCGAAACTGATGCGGTCGAAGTTGCCATCGATGCTCGGCGTGCGCTCACGCCCCTTCAGTCCGCCGGAGAGCTTGAGCGGGCCGTTATGAATGCCCTGAATGCCGATTTCCGACAGTGCATGCCACAGCGTTTCATCACCCAGTGCTTCAAGCACCGAGCCACCTTCACGGGTGACGATGGAGGCCGGGTAGGCGGTAAACCAGACCGAGGCGATAGCGGAGGCGTCTCTGGGACGCGCAAGGGCGAAAGGACGCTGCCAGAGCCTGCCCTGCCCCGAATAGGTCTTGGCGCGCTGTCTTGCGGCGTTAAGCATCGATTGCTCGACCAGCCAGTCCACGTATTGCTTGTCCGGTATCGTCATAGCGTTCAGTCTTCCTCTCGAATCGGCGACCTGAGACGCCCCGCATGCGGAGCGTCCTGAATGTATTGCTTACGGATATGAGCCTTGCCGGCCCGATTCGTTGCATTCATGTCGCGGTCAAACGCTCGTTAAGGGCACTGTGACAACGTTTTGCGACACCTCCGTCAATCAGGCCGAGTGTTCGAGGCCGGTGGTTTCTTGAGTGCCTGAACCACGGCATTGGCGGCGTTGGACAACAATGAAGCAGGCCGCGCCACGACGCTGATCTGGCGTCTCACGGTCAGCGGCAGCGGGATAGATTCCAGCTCGCGAAGCCGCCCGCTCAACAACGCGCTGGGCACAATCGAGATGCAATGGCGCTTGGCGACCAGGTCCAGCAGCGTGTCCAGGCAACTGAGCTCGCCGCGTTGGCTGAGCCGTAGCTGTGCCGATGCCAGTTGCTGGTGCAGGCGCTCCATCCCAGGATGCCGCCAGGCCACATAGCGCGACACCTGCGCAAGCTCGGCGAAACACTGCGCCGCGCCCTGCTTGCTTCGCGCCGCTACCAGTACGTAATGGTCCGACCAGCAATGGTGTTCGAGATAATGCTCGTCCAGCACAGTAGCCGGCAGGATGAGGATATCGGCCACGCCCTTTATCAATGCGTCCAGCGACGGATTCTGCTCGCTGCGGTGCAGCACGTTCAGATGGATATCGGGGTAATGATGGGCGAGAAAGTCCAGCGAGGCACTCAGGCCGGTCTCGCGGATGTGCGAGTGATAATGAATGGTGACGCTACCACTGACCCCATTTTTTTTAGTTGTTCGAGCGTGGCCATGATATTTCCCAGGGTCTGGCTGATGACCTTGCCTTCAGGGGTGAGCGTGCAGCCTGTGCGACTGCGAATGAACAGGCGTTTTTCGAAAAAATCTTCGACCTCCTTGATGGCATAGCTGATGTTCGACTGGCTGCAGCCCAGAATGGCGGCGGCCTCCGAGAACGAACCGTGCTGTGCAACGGTTTGAACGACTTTGAAGAAGTGGGTTTTCATGTGTCCTGCACTCTGGTTTTGCAAAGGTGGGTGCGGCCCTGCCGCTGAGCCAAAGGCTCGGGAATACAGGAAACCCCCGCCGAAACACCGATCTGGCCGGGTTATCGGCCATTCGAATGAATGTCTCAAGCGGGGGTAAAGCGAACGCTGGCTATCGCGTTGAAGCGCTGGCTATGCACATTTCGGGCACATAGCCTCTTCAGGGGTATCCGCAGCGCGACTGGATGACTCAGTCGTTCTCGGTCCAGTCGAAATCCATTTGCAGCGCCGTGCGTTCGGCCAGTTCACGGCTGTGCAGGCGCTCGACCAGGTGCAGGCTCATGTCGATACCGGCAGAAATACCTGCCGATGTCACGAACGAGCCCTCATCGACCCAGCGCAGCGTGCTGAGCACGTCCACCGACGGGAACATTTCCTTGAGGTCGTCGATGTCTTCCCAATGCGTGGTCACTTGCTTGCCGGCCAGCTTGCCGGTCCTGGCCAGCAGGAAGGCACCGGTGCACACGGCAGCGACCACGCGGCCAGGCTCCGACTGATCGCTGATCCAGTGAATCACGTCGGGTTTTTCCAGTTCGGCGGTCACGACGCCACCCGGAACGATCAGGCAGTCGACGGCCGGATGGTCGTTGATCGAGAAATCCGGATCGACCTTGAGGCCGGCGCGGGCACGCACCGGCGCGGTGCTGCGGCCGATGGTGAATACGTTGAACAACTGCCGGTCATCACGGCTGTTGCGAGCGTGCATACGGGTTGCGGTGGTGAACACTTCATAGGGGCCAGCGAAGTCGAGAACCTCGACGTCGTCATAAACGTAGATACCGATATTGAGTGGCACGAGTTGGCTCCAGGGCCTGCATGGCAGACCACTTGCATCATAGTGAGGGTTAAGCGGGTTTCAGCGGTGACACAGAGCAGATTACTCAGTAGCATCACGCCAAACTACTGGCTGAAATGCCAATATCCGGTAACATCGCGCCATGAAAAATCATCTCGTTGTCGCACTCATCTATAACCAGCTGTGCACCTTCGAATTTGGCTGCACGGTGGAAGTCTTTGCGCTGAAAAGACCCGAGTTGGGCGTCAGTTGGTACGAGTTCGCGACCTTCCCGGTCGACGACGGACCGATCACCGCTGCCGGGGGCATCACTATCGTGCCGACACCCGGCGAGGTGCTGCTGGAAAACGCCGACACCATCATCGTGCCGGGCTGGCGCGGGGTGGAATCCGCGGTTCCGCAACGGCTCATCGAACAGCTCCAGGCGGCTCATGCACGCGGCGCGCGAATCTGCTCGATCTGTACCGGGGCCTTCGTCCTGGCGGCGGCGGGTCTGCTCGACGGGCACAAGGTGACGACCCACTGGCGCTACACCGACCTGCTGGCCACCATGTACCCTGGCCTGACCATTCAGCCCAACGAACTCTATGTGGATCAGGGCAGCATCGTCACCGCAGCAGGCTCGGCCGCCGGGCTGGACATGATGTTGCACCTGGTGCGCAACGATCACGGCTCGCGCGTCGCCAACATGGTCGCGCAGCGCATGGTCATCCCGCCTCATCGCGAAGGCGGACAATCGCAATACGCATCCCGGCAACTGGTATCGGCCAGCGACGGGCCGATTTCCAACCTGATGGACTGGATTCGCAGCGACTTGCAGCGCCCGCATACCATCAAGGAGATGGCCTCCAGGGCGGCGCTCAGTACCCGCACCTTGCACCGCAGCTTCATGGAAAGCACCGGGCTGACGCCTTACGACTGGTTGCTCGGTGAGCGCATTGCCTACGCCAAGGAACTGCTGGAATCGTCGAAATTACGCCTGAACGAAGTGGTGGACCGCGCCGGCTTCGGCTCCGAAGAGTCGTTTCGCCGGCACTTCCGCAATCTGGTGGGCATCAGCCCGAGCAGCTACCGCAAGCAATTCGCCCGGGCCTGACCGCAGGCTCGGGGTAAAGCGCATCGACGATCGCGTCGGCAAATTCGCCCCACGCGCCGCCAACCGCTGTATTGGTCAGGACCACCATGCTCAGCGCAGCATGCGGATCGACCCAGTAATGGCTGCCATACAGGCCGCACCATGACCAGGTCCCTGCGCCCTGCCGCTGCCCGGCGAGCACTGGATCGGTGAGAATCATCGGCCCCAGCCCGAACCTCCAGCCGGGTCCGCGGCTGGCGATGCTCGTCTGGCCAATCGCATTGCCCAGCAAGCGTGCGGTACTGGCTTCACTCAATAGCGGCGCGCCACCGAGACGCAGGCATTCGAGCAGCCGAAGATAGTCATCAGCCGTGCCCAGCATTCCCGCACCGCCCGACTCATACGCACCGGTGTCAAAGACGCGAGCTGCGGACAGCTGCGCCTTGCCGCTGGCGAGCAGCACCTCATCCTCGTCGGCGATACGCTGCGGGCCGCTGAGCCCGTCCTTGTACGCGCTGGCCAGCGGATGTTCCGGCAGGTGCCTGAATGAGGTCGCGTGCATGCGCAACGGTACGGTGACCCATTTATCGATGGCTTCTGACAACTTCAGGCCAGTGGCCTGTTCGACCACTGCACCCAGCACATCAGTGGCCAGCGAATATCCCCAGGCGCTGCCGGGCTCGAACAGTAAGGGCACACGCGCCAAACGTGTCAGATTTTCCTGCAGGTCGAACGGGACCCGGTCCAGCCCGTCCGACACCCCGGCCCGCTGATAGGCATTCTCGGGCGCCTGCTCAAAGCCATAGCTCAAACCCGACGTGTGCGACAGCAGGTGCTGCAGCGTGATGGACGGTTCGCGGCCATTGGCCAGATGCGGTCGAAAGGCTGGCAACCAATGAGTCACCGAAGCCTGCAGATCCAACACACCCCGTTCGCAGAGCCGCAACACCGCAACCGAGGTCAACAGCTTGGTCAGTGAGGCCAGGCGAAAACGCGTGTGGCGGGTGACCGGAATCTGCTGCTCGCGATCCGCCCAACCGCATGCACTGGCGTATTCCAGACGGCCCTGGCGAGCCAGCAACAGCACCCCGCCGACGATCCGGCCCGGCTCGACGAATCCCCGCCAGACCTGGTCAAGACGCTGTATGCCCGCCTCGTCAGGGCGGCCATGGTTCACTCGCCCCTCACAGCGCGGCTGAAAATCTGCGCGTAGACCTGCGCCGAATGGCGAATCGGGTTGGTGTGCGAGCAGCCATCGACGAAAGCCATCCGCCCGACCCGCTCGGCTTCGCGATCATCGATGCCGATCTCGCTCAGCGTATGTGGAATGCCAATCTGCTCGCGCAGCGTCAGCAGCCAGTCCATCACCCCGGAGAAGCCGGGCGACGGCAACCGCAGGTAAACCGCCAGATCGTCCATTTGCGTCTGCAGCACCGAACGATTGGCCTCCAGTACATAGGGCAGCAGGATTGCGTTGAGCAAGCCGTGATGCTGATCGTAGAGCGCCCCAAGGCTCTGGGCGATCGCGTGTACGCCGCCCAGACCGCGCTGAAATGCAGCGGCGCCAAGGCTGGAGGCCACCAGCATCTGCTGCCGCGCCTCAAGGTCCTGCCCGTCGGCGACGACACGCGGTAGAAACGCCTTGATCATCTGCATGCCCTTGACCGAAACCGCTTCGGCCATCGGGTGCCAGGCCGGCGAACACCAGGACTCCATGCAGTGGGTCAAGGCATCGGCGCCGGTGGCGGCGGTCAGGTGCCTAGGCAGGTCGAGTGTCAGCGTGGCATCCAGAATCGCGATGCGCGGCATCATGCGAATGTGCAGGATGGTGCGTTTGACCTGCGCCTGTTCATCGGTAATCACTGACGCACGCCCGACTTCAGAGCCGGTCCCGGCCGTCGTCGGCAGCGCAATCACCGGCGCAATGCCAGCCGGATCGGCGCGCAGGTGGTTGTCGTTGATGTCTTCGAAATCCCATAACGGGCGGGTCTGGCCCGACATCAGCGCGACTGCCTTGGCGGCGTCCAGCGCCGAGCCGCCGCCAAACGCAATCACACCGTCGTAGCCACCGGTTCTATAAGCGTGGAGCCCCTCGGCGACGTTGGTGCCGGTCGGGTTGCCCTTGACCCGGTCAAACAGGCCGCAGTGGCCCAACTGACTGCGGCAGTCCTCTACGGCGCTGGCGATCATGTCGGTGCTGCCCAGAAAGCTGTCGGTGATCAGCAGCGGACGTTGTATGCCGGTCACCCTGCAGGCGTCGGCCAGTTCGTTGACGCGTCCTGCGCCTGCGCGGATGGAAGTCGGGTAGTGCCAGTCGTTGCGATGCATTCAAGTATTCCTTTACAGATGATTTCAGTGGATGAAGCCAGCAGGCAGCAAACCGATCAGCAGGCGCAGGCCGAAAGCGATCATGAAAAGGCCGGTGACGATGTCGATGGCCTTCTTCATGCGCTGATAGCGCGCCTGTACCGCAGGTATCGAAAACAGCGTGGCGAGCAGCACGAACCAGGAAATCGCCAGTACCGCGATGATCGACACACCTGCAGTGCGCACCCACATCGGCATGCCTGGCGTGGTCACGGTGGTGAACACGCTGGTGTAGAACGCCAGTGCCTTGGGATTGGTCAGGTTGGTCAGCAGACCGAACCGATAGGCACGGCTCAGACTGCCAATGCCCAGCGCAGCGATGTCCCTGGGTTTGGGCTGGCTGCCGGCACTGCGCAGGCTTTTGCTGCCGAGCCAGGTGAGGTAGGCACTGCCAAGCAATTGCAGGGTCGGTTGCAGCCATGGCAACTGTTGGAATACCAGCCCCAACCCGGTGGCGGCCAGCAAGGCCCAGAGAATGCTGCCCGAGGCCACGCCCAGCCCGGCACAGATACCCTGCTGCCGCGACTGGCTGAACGAGAGTTGGGTGATTACCAGAAAATTCGGACCGGGGCTGATGATCAGCACGATGAACGCGCCAGCGAGAGCGGTCAGCAAAGTGATTTCGTACATGGCAATAATTCCTTTTTAATTAATGGCTTGAATGGCTTTGTTCAACTGAAATGTGATGCCACTTGAAGTTGTGTTTGTCAGCGTATCCAGGCAGGACTCGACCGCCCGGCGCGCCTCGATCAGCGCGCGACAGCTCGGGTCAGGTGTCGGTAAGTAGTGGTTGTAGAACGTGCAGCCTTCCACGGCGGGCCCGAGAACCCATAGCCGCTGCTGCACCTCACCGTCGCGACCGATTGCGCGGCCCGCTGCGTCGGTGTCGATGCCATCGGCAGGCCAGGCATGGGCGGCGCGAATCAGCCCGCGCTCGCGCAGATCGTTGATCAACCCCTGACGACTGCCCGACACGCCGCTGTGGGCAACGCGGGCAGACAGGCAGTTATGCGGCTCCTGCACGTCACTCATCGGCGGCAAGAGCGTCACGACCCCGGCTTCGATCAGCGCCAGCAGGTCCTCATGGCGTTCCTTCTGCGGCCCACCGACCAGACGATTGCTCAGCCCCGCCCATACGCCATAGAACTCCCGCGTCGAGGATTCAGTCAGGCCGTTGCGATCAGCGACCAGACGCAACAGGTCGCGATAATCGCGCCAGACCTCCAGCGCCTGACAGATCGGGCTGTGCGCGGTGCCCAGCCGACTCAGGGCCAGGTCACGTTTGATCCAGTCGACAAACCACGGTCCATACGAGTCTTCGGCGCCAGACCAGGTCTGAGTGCTCAGCCAGTGCTCAGGATCGAATGCACCCCATTGCTCTGCCAGACGGGCAAACACTGCCGATCTGGTGATGGACTCGCGCAGCAGGCGCTGAACAGAGTCCAATCGCCCAGGCGCCTCCATCCGGACCCTGGCCTGATAAAACACGGCACACATCTCATCCTTGATCAGGGGCAGCACATCGGCGCGAAAGTCGAGCCGCCCGCCTTCCCTCTGCTCGCGCAAACGGGCTATGGCATCGGCCGTAAAAAACAGCCTTGGCAACGGGGCGTGACGGCAGGCATGCCATTGCGGCCTGGCATGAAACGGCAATCCGCTACGCGAATGCATCAGCACCCTGGGCTCGCGTCCGGACGGCAGGTAGCGCCAGCCGGCAAAGCCACCATCGCGCACGTAGCGCCCGCCGCGCCCCTCAGTCAGATGGGCCAGCGTGTCCATGGCCGTGAGTCCCAGGCCTTCGATGACCACGCAATCGCCGACGTCCTGCTGCGCGGGGTTTTCAGGTGCGTGTCCGCTGGTGAGGAATACGCCGTCGACATCCATTACCACGCTGCCGGTGCGCAGCCGGAAACCCGGCGTTTGTGACCTTGGCTGGCCGCTCAGCACCTGCTCGGCGTGGTGACGCACCTGTACATGCGCCGGGCAGCGTTGCAGCAGGAAACGGTAACTGTCCTGCAAATAGCGCCCGAGCAATGCACGCGGCACGAAGTCGCCAAATGCCACCGCTCTGCCCTGCCCGTCCAGGCTGACATGACCGCGCGCGTCCAGGCGTACATCCTCACGGCTGCACCATTGCAAAAAGGTCGGGCCTGGCGGTTCGCACGCCGGGAATGCCGAAGAAAACGCTGACAATTGACCAGCCATGGTGTTGAGCATCAGGTAATCCGGCTGCTGCGCAAGGTGCAGCCCGCTGCCCGGCGGCTGCGGATCGAACACCTCGATACGCAGCGGTTGCTGCACGTCTTGGCGACTCATGCCGATCAACTGCTCCAGAATGCTCAACCCGCGTGAGCCCATGCCGATAATGGCGAAGGTATGCGTGTGCATGGCCATCACCAGCGCGCCGATTCAAAGAAGAACTGCGGCACCGGCAAAGCGCTGCCCTCGGCCACCGCCTGGCGATACACCCGCTGCCCCACGGCGAGGTCCAGCACGCCGAGCCCGAACGGCGAAAAGATCGAAGCCTTGTCCGGACTCAGCTCCACTTGCCCGGTCATCAGCTGTGCCAGCGTCCCGGTAATGAACGAGCGATGCTGATACTGCTGCACGGCAAGGTCAGGCGAGGTCTGAGCCTTGAGACAGTGTTCGACGTCATCGAGGATGTTGTTGGCCTGGGCAATGACCTCCGGACCCAGATCGCGCAACGAGATGTTCAGCACCAGTTGCCCCGGCTGAAACACCGGTTCCAGTACATAAGGGCTTGGCGCGGTAGTGGCGAACACCACCACATCGGCTTGCAGGCACGTCACCAGGTCACTCGGCTCGCTGTGCAGTCCATGGCGACTGGCAGCATGCCCGACCAGCGCCAGCGCCGAGTCATGGTGCTGATCGAAGACGCTGACGGCCTCCATCGTCCAGCCATCGCTGACGAACATGTCAAGGATGGTGCGGGCAATGAAACCGGCACCGATGAACGACATTCGTCCGACATGACGCTGCTGGCGGTTCATCCAGCGTGCCCCAAGCACCGCCGAGGCTGCCGTGCGCATGGCGCTGATGCGCGAGGCTTCCAGACAGGCAAAGGCATAGCCGGTCAGTGGATCGTTGAGGATCAGCACTGCCGAGGCGCGCTGCAGGCCCGTGTCGATATTGCCCGGAAAGCTGGAAATCCATTTGATGCCACTGACCGGCTGCTCGCCCGACAGGCTGGCGGGCAAGGCAATGATGCGATTGGCCGGTGCTTGCGCAAAGCGCAGAAAGTAACTGTCGGGATTGATGGTCTGGCCAGCCTCATGGGCCAGATACGCCGTCTGAACATCATCGATACAGGCCAGCGGGTCTGCCGCCAGCAGGCGTGCAACCACCTCACCGTCGACCACATGGAAAGCCGACTGCTTCAGCCGCTCGGCGGCCAGCCAGAAGGTTGAACTCTGCTCCCGCGCAAGCGCGCTTGCACCCGAAGGCGCTGCGACTGAACCGCCGTCTTCGCGAGCAAACTCGGTCCCAGAACGCGTCGCGTGCGCGCGCACGACATTTACACACCTATTCTGTGGGAGCGAGCTTGCTCGCGAAGGCGTTTTCACGCTTCCCGGAGATGTTACAGCCTCTGATGAGGAAAGATCCGCCAAGGTCATGCTCAGCACTTCATGGCCAAAACGCTGCTCGACCCACTGATCATCGTAAAGAGTATCCAGGTAGCGCTCGCCCCAGTCCGGCGATAACGCCACGACCACTGAACCGGGCTCGATGCGCTCGCGCCAGGCATGCACCGCAGCGATCACCGTTGCGGTGGACCCGCCGACCAGCAGGCCCTTGCTGCGCGCCAGGATTCTGCACATGGCGACGGTACGGGATTCCGGGACCATTTCCAGCGCGTAAATACCATCAGCCTTGAAGATTGGCGGATGCTGGCTGGTGCCCAGTCCCGGTATGAAGCGACGGCTGGCCGGAGTGCCAAAGGTCACCGAACCGACGCTGTCGACGGCAATGATTCTGGTGGTCGGGTGATGCCGCTGAAAATGCTGGACACAGCCCATCAGCGTGCCAGTGGTCCCGGCACCGACGAACACATAATCCACATGGCCGAAATGCTGGCTGATCGAACGCGCTGTGGTTAGCGCATGGGCACGCGGATTGGCCGCATTCTCGTATTGATTGAGCCAGACATAGCGCGGGTCGCTGGCCACTTTTTCACGAATCATCTCGATGCGCGTCCCGAGAAAGCCGCCGTTGGCGTCCGGGATTTCGACCTGGATGACCTCGGCGCCGTAGCTGCGCATCATGCGGATGTTGTGGCTGGAACTGTTGGGGTCGACCACGCAGGTAAACGGGATGCCCCGTTCAGCGCAGATCATCGCCAGCGCCACCCCGAGATTGCCCGATGAGGACTCGATCAGAATCGTGTCCGGGCCCAGCAGCCCTCGCGCCTGAAGGTCATTAATCAACCCCACGGCAGTCTTGAGCTTGATCGAGCCTGCCGGGTTGAGTGATTCCATTTTCAGGAAAAAATCGGCCCCCAGGCCAGTCACCTTGAGGAAGGTCTGATCGTGAACGATTTCGCAAAGAGAGTTGTACATGGGCTTCACTTCCACTGTGCCAGCAAGGGTTCGGCGGCCGGTGCTACAACCTCCTGAAGGGCCGTGGCGATACGCTCGGCGCGCAACGCCATCAGTGAAAACGACTGACTGTCACTGATTCCGTGACTGCGTTCGGAAAGACCGTTGACCCAGATATTCACGTCACACTCGCCTTGAGTGGCGACCCGATAATCCCGATCGATGAGCAGCCCCCCGTCGACATCGGCCTGCAGCCATGGCTGCAAACCACTCAACAACGGGGGTATCAGGTAGTGCTGATACCCGGTGCCGAGCACCACGGCGTCGACCTCCAGCACCTGAGTGCGCTGGCTGAACGTGTCGGTCAGCTCGACCCGGTAGCCCTCGGCGACGCGCTCGATGGCGCTGATCACGCTGTAGGCGTAGGTCTGCAGGCGCTTGCGACCAGCGATGGCGTCTTCGTAGATCAACGAAAACAGCTTCTGGCTTTCGTCCGGATCAATCCCTGCGTAATTGGTCGAGCGGCTCCAGTCGAGAAAACGCTGCCGCGCCGCGGGGTCCAGGCTATGGAAATAATCGACGTGATCCGGAGCGAATACCCGGTTGGGGAACTGGCCCAACTGGGTGAGTTTGAAACCAGCCGAGCGATGCACTGAATGCACCTCGATGTTGGGGTCGCGGTTGACCAGTTCCAGCACCGATTCACTGGCGCTCTGCCCCGAACCGAGCACCAGCCAGCGCTTGGGCAACTGCTCGCCAAAGGCTTGCAGGCGGCTCAGAAACTGCGACGTGTGAAACAGCGTCGGGCCGATCAGCGCCTCGAACGCGTGCGGAATACGCGGCGCACTGCCGCTGGACAGCACGACATTGCGCGTCGTGAAGCTGGTATCCGGCGTGCATACGCGTAGTTCATGCAGGCGTCCGTGACGCAGCACCGGGTCAATGCCTGTGACCGGCGTGTTGAAGCAGGTCTGACCGCCCACCTCTGCGGCGACCCAGGCCAGATAGTCCGACCATTCATGGCGACTGGCCGGGCGGCCCAGCAGGCCGAAATCGAACATTCTCCCGTGTTCCTTGAGGTACATGGCGAACGAGAAGCGGCTGCGTGGATTACGCGGGGTCACCAGATCGCGAAATACGTGATGGTTGATGTCCGTTCCGGCCAGCAGCAGTTCGCGATGCCATTGGCTGTCCTGCGCGGCCTCCAGATAGCGAACGGACAGCGCGCCCAGCGGGTCATTGGCCTCCCGCGCATCGGCAAACGCGCAGGCCAGCGCGATACCGGCCGGACCGAAGCCGATACAGACGGCGTCCGAATGCAAGGTGTGTGGTGTCGAGTTACCCATGAAGTTCCTGTCCTTAGAGTTGGTGTAAAGCGGTGTTTGGGTGCTATGGGGTGATGCGGCTCAGCCCGGTGGGGCCTGGCGTCCAGAGGCAGGTCGTCGCGTTGCGCAGCTCGCCCTGATCGAAGCTGACCGCGCCCAGCGGTGTGTTGAAGGTGCTGTGCCGAAGTGCGTCAGGCAGTTGTGCGGCGCGAAGAGCGCTGCGAGCCACCTCGGCCAGCACGTAAAGCATCAGCAGGCTTTCGCGAAAGTAGGTCTGCGGTTCGGCAGCGAACAGCGACCGGTGCAGTGCCTGGGCCTGACAGCGATGTTCGGCGTTGTCGGGGGCTCCGAAGCCGATCACGAAGGTGTTACTGTCGTGCGCTGCGGCGCGCCCCAGATACGGCGAGGCAGCGTCGTCGGTCAGCACCAGCGGTCGAGTACTGCCCGCTTGCCGCCGCGCTTGCCAGTGCTCGCGACTGGGGTTGAGGCGTCCGGCAAACACCTCGACATCGGCCTGGTCGAGCTCGTCGACACGTTGCAAATCGGCACTGGCCAGTGCCGCGCTGATGGCGACGCACAAGGCCCGACCGTGAGCACTGTCGTCGGCCTGAACATGCACGCGCGGCCACTGACGAGTCGCCAGCCAGCGGACCAGCTCCGCCGCCAGTTGCCGGTCCGAGGGGCAGAAACGAAAGACGTTGTGATGCTCCAGGGTCAGGCAATCGATCGTCGCCGCGGGGGTCAGCAGGGCAATGCCGGCATACTGATACAGCGGCGCGGCAGCGACGGCGGCATCCGAAGAGAAATGACCGATGACCAGATCTGCCTTCCAGTCGATCATTTGCCGGGCCACATCGGCACCGCGAACGGCATCGGCAGCGTCGTCGAGAAAGTGCCACTGCACCTGCTCGAGCCCCGGCATGCCATTGCGCGCCACCGCCAGCGCCCTCAAGAAGGTCCGTGCATGCGGCGTGTCGTCGGGGTCGAACAGAGCGCTGACCCCGACTCGCAAGCCCGGCAGGCGCGATTCGATCGAGGACGTCATGACTGCACGCTCGCCAGCGCGAGGCCTTGGACTGAAAAGCCCGGCATCGACCTGCCTGGCGACAATGCCGACCAGCCAGGGCAAGCGCGCTCCGTTCCGGCCAGGTGCCTGCGCAGTTGCTCGACAGCAATGTGCGCCACGCCGGGCGCAAACTTGAAGCCCAGCCCGGACATGCCTGCGGCCAGATACACCGGGCTGCGCTCGGCACAGAACCCCAGCATCGGCCGACCGTCGGTGCTGTAGCTGTCGAAACCGGGCAACACATCGAGCACGTGCGGCTTGCCGACCGAGGCGCACAACTGGGCGACGCGCTTGCAGGCGTCCTCGGCATGCCGTGCGTCAGGCTGCGCAAGGTGCTCGAGCCACAGGCCGCTGTCACGCGCGCCACAGCCGGTCTGCACGATATGCCGAGTCAGCGGTATGCCGTAGCTCTGGCTCACCGCATCAATCACCGGCATTGACCAGTCGCCTTCGGTCAACACCCGGGCCAGGGGAATCGAGCGTGCTTCCAGCCCCGAGTGCGGCACCAGGTGCTGGCTCCAGGCACCGGCAGCGACCACCACGGCCCGGCAACGCAGCGTGGCGCTGCCCAGGTCGATGTGCACAAGGTCGGGCGCACGGCAGTCGATGGACTTGATCTCGCGGTGCTCCAGCAGCAAGCCCTGCTGGCGCACCGACTGACACAGCGCAGCAACGGCCTGGCGCACATTGCCGACGCAGGCGCGCGGCTCGAACAGGTTGACGCGTTCCAGCATCGGACAGTGCGGGTAGCGCTGGCCATCGAGCTCGTGACCTGACAGCAGGCGCATCGGGTAGCGTTCGCTGCCGTACTGGTCGATGGCGCGGTGCAGGTTATCCAGCTGGTCCGTAGCCGCCCGGTAAATCACCCCGGTACGCCGCAACGCAGTGGCGTAAGTGCTCGCAAAAACCCCGTCGTCCATCAGGCTGATGGAATAGGCCGCCAGCTCCATCAGCAGCGGATCGCTGTCATACAGGCGAACCAGGCCGCCGGAATAGCCGCTTGCGCCCAGGCTGCCGGCTGCGCCCTTGTCGATCAGCGCGACCGACACACCGGCGCTGCACAGCTTCGCCGCGATACTGGCGCCGGTGATCCCGGCGCCAATGACCGCTATCTCATAATCGATGAGCATTGTCGTGAATCCGTTCAGATGGAGTATTCAGCGGCCGGGCCGTTCATCAGCGTGGCGTGGACGCGGGCCTCGGGCAGTCCGAACGCGCTGATGATCTGCGCTGACATGTCCGGAATCAGCGCCTTGCCAAGCACCGCGATGAATGCCGCCAGATGGCTGACCGGACGACCTTCGGCCAAACGCGCGCGAGTAATGGCGATTACGTCCAGCAGCACCTGGGCCATGCGTTTCATCGAAAACTGCGCAGGCTCCGAGGCTTTGCTCCATTGCAAGCGCAGCGCTTCCAGGAGTCCGGCGTCGGCCCCGCAGAGGCCGCTCCACCAGTGGTCGTCACGATTACTTCCAGCGTCCAGCAAGGCCGGGAAAAACTCGCTGAACACCTCTGTCCGCCATGCGAGGAACTGCGCCAGGCGGAAATCACCTTCGCTTTCTTCCGGCGCGATACTCGCCAGATACAGGCGCGCACTGTCGGCGCAGGCTTCACGGGCCAGGTCACCGACCCAGATCGCGTGGTTGCGACTGGTCGACAGGTTCAGGCCGTCCAGCTTGAGAAACTGATTGGGCATGAAGCGCTGGCGGACCTTGATGTCGCGCAGCGCCGACAGTTGTGCCGGGTAGACGATGGCGTGGCTGAACACACAGTCAAAGCCGAGAAAGTGCACCAGCGTGCCCTGCCCCGACTGCCAGTACTGACGAAACAGCTCCGGACGCCCGACGCGGTCGGCGTACTCCCGAAATGCCGCCATATAGCCTGCCAGCCCCATGAACCAGGTGTGCACCCGGCACGAGCCGTCGGCCTGCAGGTCGAGCCCGCCGTCGCCTGGACGCGTGACGCCCCAGTCATGCAAGTGCTCCAGGCTGTCGCGCAACCAGCTGTCGAGCGGCTTGCGCCATGACTGGCCCAGCAGACGGTCACGCAACTGCGGCTTGAACCCGGCCAGTTTCAGAAACGCGCGATGGACGGTTTTCCATTGCGAGGGCTGACCGCAGAGCTTGCAGCGCAAGTCCGTCATCAGCTCGGCGTCAGGGGCCTGAGCACAGTTCTCGCACTGACTGGCGTCGGACTCGGCACCGCAGTAATTGCAGTTGCCCCGGGCAAAGGCCTCGTAGCCCCAGACGTCGCAATCAGGGCAATACGGCTCGCTGGAATCCCGACATTCGATTGCGCCGACATCACGCAACGCACTGAACACCTCACCCACCGCTTCGGCAAACCACGCATTGTCGTGCGGGCGCATCCAGTTGTCGGGCTGTATGTTGATGGCCGCCAGAGAAGCTTCGATACGGTCGGAATTGCGCCTGGCCAGCTCGACCGGGTCGACGCCCTGCTCCAGTCCTTTGCGCAGCATGTAGGACTGGTAGTCGTCGGAGTAGGACACCAGCACACACTCGTGACCGCGCTGACGCTGCACCCGGGTAAACACATCAGCGGCCAGAAACGGTCCGGCGATATGGCCTATGTGCAAATCGCCGTTGGGTGTCGGTGGCGTGATGGTGACGATGAACTTACTCATCGAGGCACCCCGTGGTCTCGCTGTGCTGCGCCACGAATGCGTTGACGTAGTTCATGTCCCACCAGACCACATAAAAGTGGAAGTCCTCGGCGGAATCGTTGATGACGTAATGGTTGGTGTGTTTCGGAATGGCGGCGATATCGCCGACGCTGAAATCCATCTCCCTGTCACCGACAACCAGACGCGCACTGCCCTTGATGGCGATGAAGATTTCCTGATCGATCTGTGTGTGTGCTTCGCTGCGGGTGCCCGGACGGACCACGCACCAGCCGCCAGCAAACGGCATCGGATAGCCTTCCCACGGCAGCAGGCGGCTGCCATCCAGACCGTACTCCTGTACCAACGAGTCGAATCGGGTTTTACGGTGTATATCGAACTTTTCCATGCTCAGTCCCGTACGTTTCAAGTGCGGCAAAGCATGAAATTGTTGCCAATTGTTGGCTATCCGATTGCCGGATACCTCAGGGTCGAACTATCCACTTTTTGGATGGCGATCCGCAGGCAGGCCCACCGTCCTATTTTTTTTGACAATGACGGCTATCGATAACGCTGATAACTGAATCGGGAGCGGCGGTGTTAACGTTGCCGGCGATGAACGAACATTTCTCCCGGCCCCGCGAATCCGCGTCGCGATGCCGGTGAATCTCTGCTCTGCTTCATCACTCCTTTGGTTAGATCTTTTAAGCCACCCCGTTTACGCGAGGTGGCTTTTTTTTGCTCAAAGGTCGAACCCGTCCACAACGTTGCGCCGCTCGTTGTCACTGCGCATGTCGTAACTGGCGGTGGTCGAGATGTGCGTGTGGTGCGCGAGCTTCTGGGCAATCGACAGATCGAACTCTTCGATCACCCGGGTGATGAACGAGCGTCGAAAATCGTGGGGCATGATGTTCACGCCCACTTGCCGCCCACGCTGCTTGGCGATGAAGTAAATGGCATGTTTGGTGATTCTGTCGCGGGTGATATGGCTGCCACGGCGGATCCGGTTGAACAGGAACGGGTCATCGCCCTGCCCCGGCGGGAGGCACGACCGGCGCAACGCCAGCCAGTCGTTCAGCGCCTTGAAGGCCCATTCGGGGGCGTACTTGATCAGTTGCTTGTTGCCTTTGCCCAGCACCCGCAGGCTGCGCTCGGCGAAATCGATCTGGGAAAGGTCGAGGTTGACCGACTCGGACTTGCGCATCCCCGAGCCATACAGGATGGCAATGATCGCGGCATCGCGACGCCCTTGTGGCCTGGGGTCGGCAGCACAGGCTTCCATCAGCTCGCGAATCAGCGTGCGACGGATGTTGCGGCCCTTGACCAATCGCGTGCCGCTGACCGGTTTGATCGAGCGGATTTTCAATAACTGATCGTGGCTGATCAGGTCGTGCCGCCAGGCTTCGTTCATCACCCCGCGAATAGCGTTCACATACAGCGAGGTGGTATTGGGCGCATAGTCATCCTGACGCAGCGTTGCGACCAGCGCGGTAACGTGGCCAGGTTGCAGGGTGTGCCAGGGAATATCATGAATATCGACGTCAGCCATGCCCAGCCGGTCTGCCGCATCCTGCAGAACGTAGGTCATGGTCAGGCGGCTTGAAGGTGCCAGGCGGTCGAGGTAGAGGCGCAGCGGCTTGTTGACGTCGGGCAGCGAAGGCTGGCTGACAATACGTGCGTCCTGGTCGGTGTGAGGGTCGTGCGGCATAGGGAGCGACGCCTTTTCTGGTGCAAGCGCGTGCCAACAGCCACGGCGCTTTTCATTCGTATTCAGGCGACCGACTTTAGCACGGGGGCTCTGGCGCTACACCTGCGCTGCAGCGCACCGCCTTCCCGGTCAAGCAACGCCCGGTAACATCCTGCCGCTTGAACGACGCGTCGCCTGAGATAGCCTTGGCCGTCCTTTCCGCCACCGAAGGTCGGCGCGTACCTTGATTCCGTCCTATACCAGCAAAACAAGTGGTCGTCGTGAAGCGGCGGCCAGTTTCTGGTTGCTGACTTACCAGCTCAGTCAGCGCAGCGAAGCCGAACGCCTGACGAACATTCAGGCGGGCTTTGCGCCGCGCTGGATCCGTGCAGTCCGGGACGCGCTGGCCCTTGGTCCCCGGCAAATGGAAGCGCTGTTCAACGCATCGATTTCAACCCTCGAACGGCGCCAGCGCCAACAGCAGTCACTGGACCTGGTGGCCTCCGAACGCCTGGACCGTGTGGCGATGATTGCCAGCCACGCTCTGCAGGTGTTTGCAACGCCCGAGCGTGCCGGCCAATGGCTGGTTACGCGCAACACGTCACTCGGCGGTCGCACGCCGTTGCAATTATGCGAAACCGGGCTCGGCACGACGCAAGTGCATCGCGCACTGGTCGCACTCGAGTGTGCCAGTGCCGACGCGCCGTGATTCACTCAGCGTGCAGTATCCACCACGATCCGGCCACGAACCTGCCCTGCAATCAATTGCGGCGCGAGGTCGATCACCTCGCTCAGGCCGACTTCACGGCTGATCAGCGGCAGCAACGACATGTCCAGGTCGCTCGCCAGCCTCGACCAGGCTTCCAGCCGGTCCGCGCGCGGGCGGGTCACGCTGTCGATACCCGCCAGCGTGACACCGCGCAGAATGAACGGCGCAACCGAACCCGGAAACTCCATGCCCTGCGCCAGACCACAGGCCGCCACCACGCCGCGATAACGAATACCGGCGCACACATTGGCCAGTGTATGGCTGCCGACAGAGTCGACTGCCGCCGCCCATTGCTCCTTGGCTAGCGGTCGCCCAGGCTGCGAGAGGGTTTGCCGGTCAATGATCTGTGCCGCGCCGAGTTGCTGCAGGTACTCGCTTTCCGAAGCCCGCCCTGTGGAGGCAATGACCCGATAGCCGAGCCTGGCGAGGATGGCGATGGCAAAGCTGCCGACCCCACCATTGGCGCCGGTGACCAGCACATCACCGTGGTCCGGGGTCAAGCCGTGCTTTTCCAGTGCCAGGACACTGAGCATCGCGGTGTAGCCCGCCGTGCCGATGGCCATCGCCTGCGCCGGCGTGAAGGCCTGCGGCAGAGGAATGAGCCATTCGCTCTTGAGTCGGGCCTTCTGCGCCAGGCCGCCCCAATGCCCTTCACCGACACCCCAGCCATTGAGCAGAACCTTGTCCCCGGCCTTGAATTCAGGGGTGTCGCTGGCTTCGACCGTACCGGCCAGGTCAATACCCGGCACCATCGGAAAGCTGCGCACGATCGGGCTCTGACCCGTGATCGCCAGCGCGTCCTTGTAATTGAGCGTGCTGTGCGACACGTCGATCGTCACGTCGCCCGTGGGCAGCCGCGCTTCGTCGATGTCGGTCAGATTGACGTGGTAGCCCGCCTCATCCTTGTCGATCAAGATGCCCTTGAACATATGCGCCTCCAATTTAGACTGGTCGTCTTTAAATAGCCCTGAAGAGAAATCATTGCGGCAAACCACGAAGGTAGCCGGCGATGAACGTGTTCAATGGTGTAGCGCTTTTGACCAGCCGGGCGCGCAGCACTGCGCCTTCCCAGCCGATCCAGAAAAACGCGGCCAGCTCATCGCAATCAGCGTCTGCAGCCAATTCGCCCATTGATTGCGCAGACCTCAGACAGCCCGCCAGCTTTGACTGCCAGTCCAGCAGCGTCTGTTCCAGTACCTCTCGAAATCCGTCCGGCAAGAGACTGATTTCCTGGCCCAGATTGCCGACCATGCAACCGCGTCGGTAGTCGTGTCGCGCCATACCGCCCTTGGCGCTCTGCACAAAGCCGACCAGTCGTTCCAGTGGCGAAAGCGCCTCATCCAGCAGCCAGCGGTCCAGCCGCTGTGCGAAATAGCGCGCGTACTCATCCAGCACCGCCCGGCCGAAGGCTTCCTTACTGGGGAAATAGTGATAGAAGGAGCCTTTGGGAATGCCGACTTCCTTGAGGATGTAATCCAGCCCCGTGGCCGAAAAGCTCTGTTCGGTGAGCACTTCCAGACCGCGGCGCAACAGCGCCTCGCGGGTCTCGAGGTTATCGCGATCAACCTTCGGCGGCCGGCCGGGACGCCGGGGCCTGGCGAGTGAGGGAGTGGGTAGTGGGATAGTTGGCTGAGTCATGCCTGAATAGTAGACCGATCGTTTTTTATGTCAACCGAATGGCCCTGCCGGCTTGTCGACGCTCGCCGTTGCGTTTGCCATTCACACCATTCTCGCGCTCAATGAGCGTTTGCCGAATGCCTGCCGGAGAATCCCATGAGCCAATGGCCAGATAGCCGCATCATTGACCTGTTCGCCATCGAACTGCCCCTGTTGCAAGCCCCCATGGCGGGCGCCAGCGGATCGCAGATGGCCATTGCTGTGGCTCAGGCTGGCGGCTTGGGGGCATTGCCCTGCGCCATGTTCACCCCTGAGAAAATCGATCAGGAAGTCGCGACTTTCAGACAGCAGACCGGCAACGCCCCGCTGAACCTGAATTTCTTCTGCCATCAGCCTCCGGCCGACGATGCCGAGCGTGCTGAACGCTGGAAGCAGTCGCTCAAGCCGTATTACGAGGAACTGGGTGCCGATTTCGATGCGCCAACACCTGTCTCCAACCGCGCGCCTTTCGACAGTGACAGTTGCACGCTGATCGAACGATTGAGGCCGGAAGTGGTGAGTTTCCATTTCGGCCTTCCGCAGCCATCGTTACTGGATCGGGTCCGGGCCACCGGTGCGAAGATCATCTCGTCAGCCACCACAGTCGAGGAAGCGGTCTGGCTGGAGCGACACGGCTGCGATGCGGTCATTGCCATGGGCTATGAAGCAGGCGGCCATCGGGGGCTGTTTCTCAGCGATCAACTGCACACACAGGTCGGCACCTTTGCGCTGGTGCCGCAAATCGCTGACGCGACAAGTATCCCGGTCATCGCGGCAGGTGGCATTGCAGACGGTCGCGGGGTCGCAGCAGCATTTGTCCTGGGCGCTTCGGCGGTACAGGTCGGAACCGCGTATCTATTCTGCCCGGAAGCCAGCGTCAGCGCCCTGCACCGCCAGGCGCTATACGATGCCTCGGGCAGCCAGACCGCTCTGACCAACCTCTTCACCGGGCGCCCGGCGCGAGGCATCGTCAACCGGATCATGCGCGAGGCAGGCCCCATCAGCCCGCTAGCCCCGGCATTTCCGTTGGCGGGCGGTGCCTTGATGCCGCTGCGCGCGCAGGCGGAAAAACTGGGCAGCAGTGACTTTGTGAACCTCTGGGCAGGCCAGGCAGTCGGTATCAAACATCAGCTGGGGGCCACCGAACTGACGCGGCAACTGGCTGAAAACGCGCTGAAAATTCTGTCTCCGCAATAAAACAGTGCTTTCAGAACAATAGGCTGACGCTATATATTTATCTATATAGCGAAACGCCCTTATCTCGATGGCGTGCGTTTTCATCATCAAGGAGCTGTTTCATGCGAACGACCACGCTGCGCGCCATTCTCAAGTTCTCCGTGCTGGCCTTGGCCGCCTCTGCTGCAGCCCATGCGTCTGCCGACGAAGTGCAGGTCGCCGTGGCGGCCAATTTCACCGCGCCGATCCAGGCGATAGCCACTGACTTCGAGAAGGACACCGGCCACAAGCTGGTCGCTGCGTTTGGCGCTACCGGTCAGATCTATACGCAGATCAAAAATGGCGCGCCGTTCGAGGTGTTCCTCTCGGCTGACGACACGACACCCGCAAAACTCGAGCAGGAAGGCGACACCATCAAGGGGTCGCGTTTCACCTACGCGGTAGGAACGCTGGCGCTGTGGTCAGCCAAGGATGGTTATGTCGACAGCAAGGGCCAGGTGCTCAAGGCCAATCAGTATCAACACTTGTCCATCGCCAACCCCAAAACCGCTCCCTACGGCCTGGCAGCAACCCAGGTGCTGAGCAAACTGGGCCTGACCGAAGCCACCAAAGCCAAGATCGTCGAAGGTCAGAGCATTACCCAGGCCTACCAGTTCGTGTCCACCGGCAATGCCGAGCTGGGTTTCGTGGCCCTGTCGCAGGTCTACAAGGATGGCAAGTTGACCGGCGGCTCGGCCTGGATCGTACCGGATGACCTGCATGACCCGATCAAGCAGGACGCGGTCATCCTTAACAAAGGCAAGGACAGCGCCGCTGCCAAGGCGCTGGTCGAGTACCTCAAGGGCCCGAAAGCCGCCGCGATCATCAAGTCCTTCGGATACCAGCTGTAAATGCCGCTGGGGAGTGCCGACATCGCGGCGATCTGGCTGACGCTGAAACTGGCGTCGCTGACCACCGTTATCCTGCTGATTATCGGCACGCCCATCGCGCTGTGGCTGGCGCGCACTGATTCATGGCTGAAGGGGCCGATTGGCGCAGTGGTCGCCCTGCCCCTGGTGCTGCCGCCAACCGTTATCGGTTTTTACCTGTTGCTGCTGCTCGGGCCTAACGGTGCGGTGGGTCAGCTTACCCAAAGCTTGGGGATGGGCACGCTGACTTTCAGCTTTGCCGGGCTGGTGATTGGCTCGGTTCTGTACTCGATGCCTTTCGTCGTGCAGCCGCTGCAGAACGCGTTTGCAGCGATCGGCACCCGCCCTCTGGAGGTCGCATCCACCTTGCGGGCCGGCCCTTGGGACACTTTTTTCCACGTGATTCTGCCACTGGCAAAGCCGGGGTTTATCACCGCGGCGATCCTCGGGTTCGCGCACACGGTCGGCGAGTTCGGTGTGGTGCTGATGATCGGCGGCAACATTCCCGAGAAAACCCGTGTGGTGTCAGTGCAAATCTTCGATCACGTCGAATCCATGGAGTACCTGCAAGCGCACTGGCTGGCCGGCGCGATGCTGGTCTTTTCCTTTCTGGTGCTGCTGGCGTTGTATTCCAGCGGCAAATCCAAAACGGCATGGAGCTGAGTCATGGCGTCGCCGATAGAAGTCCGCCTGCAAATGGCTTACCCGGATTTCACCGTCCGTACCGACCTGAGACTGCCGGGTTCGGGCATTACCGCGCTGTTCGGGCCTTCCGGCTCGGGTAAGACGACCTGCCTGCGCTGCATCGCCGGTCTGGAAAAATCCGATCAGGGCTTCATCCGCGTTCACGAGGAAGTCTGGCAAGACACTGAAAAAGGTATTTTCCTGGCTCCGCACAAGCGGGCGATCGGCTACGTGTTTCAGGAAGCCAGCCTGTTCCCGCATCTGTCGGTACGGGACAATCTGGAGTTCGGGATGAAACGTATCCCGCGCCAGCAGCGCCGCATTCAACTGCCGCAGGCCAGCGAATTGCTCGGCATTGATCATCTGCTAGAACGCAGCCCGGACAAGCTGTCCGGTGGCGAGCGCCAGCGCGTAGGCATCGCACGCGCGCTGCTGACCAGCCCGCGGCTGATGCTGCTCGATGAGCCGCTGGCGGCGCTGGACACCCGGCGCAAAAGTGAAATTCTGCCGTACCTGGAGCGCCTGCACCGGGAGCTGGACATCCCCATGCTGTACGTCAGCCACGCTCAGGATGAAGTCGCACGCCTGGCGGACCACTTGGTACTGCTCGATGCAGGCAACGTGCTGGCCAGCGGTCCGATCCACGAAACCCTGGCGCGGCTGGACCTGCCTCTGGCGATGGGCAGTGATGCGGGGGTGGTCATCGAAGGCACGGTCAGCGCCTATGATCACCATTACCAGCTGCTCACCGTGACGCTGCCCGGCAGCAAACTGAGCATGCGCGTCGCCCACGTGCAGATGCAGGTCGGCACCCTGCTGCGCATCAAGGTCCAGGCCCGGGACGTCAGCCTCAACCTGCAACCCGATTACCAGAGCAGCATCCTCAACCGCTTGCCGGTCACGGTGATCGAGGAAGCGCTGGCCGACAATTCGGCGCACGTCCTGGTCAAACTGGACGCGGGCGGCACGCCGCTGCTCGCGCGCATCACTCGCTATTCCAGCGACCAACTGAACCTGCACAGAGGCCAGTCGCTCTGGGCGCAGATCAAGGCGGTCGCGGTGCTGGCCTGACCTTTCGAAAAAAACCGCCACGCAGCAAATAAACGGCACCACCGTAAAAGGCCGAGGTCAGTGTTTTTAACTGCCTTTGGAACTTAGCCATGCCTGACTCGACTGCCATCAGCCAGCCCGCCAGTGAACTGCATTACGTAGACGACACTCAACCGGGCCTTACACGCAAGGTACTGCGCGGCAAATTCGCGTACTTCGACACTAACGGTCAGCGCATCAAGGACGAGTCGGAGATCAAGCGCATCAACGCTCTGGCAGTGCCGCCCGCCTACACCGAGGTGTGGATCTGTGCCGACCCGTTGGGTCACCTGCAAGCCACTGGCCGCGACGCCCGCGGGCGCAAACAGTATCGCTACCACCCGCGCTGGCGCGAAATACGTGATCAGGACAAATACTCGCGGCTGATCGAGTTCGGCCATGCGCTGCCCAAAGTGCGCAAGCAGATCGAAGCACAGCTCGCCCAGCCGGGCATGGGCCGGGAAAAAGTCATGGCGACGGTCATTTCATTGCTGGACGCCACTCTGATCCGCATCGGCAACAGCCAGTACGCCAAGGAAAACCGTTCGTACGGCCTGACCACCCTGCGCAATAAACACGTCGAGGTCAAAGGCGGTCAGATCCTCTTCGAATTCCGCGGCAAGAGCGGCGTCGAGCACAAGGTCAGCGTCAAGGATCGACGTCTGGCCAACGTGATCAAGCGCTGCATGGAGCTGCCCGGACAAAACCTCTTCCAGTACCTGGACGAAGACGGCGTGCGCCACGCAGTGACCTCATCCGATATCAATGCCTACCTGCAAAGCCTCACCGGCTCGGACTTCACGGCCAAGGACTACCGAACCTGGGCGGCCAGCGCGCTGGCGCTGGCAACGCTGCAAAAACTGCACTGGGAGCCCGAGGCCGACGCCAAACGGCACATCGTCGACATGGTCAAGGCAGTCTCGAAACAACTGGGCAATACACCCGCTATCTGCCGAAAATGCTACATCCACCCTGCGGTTCTGGAGGGCTTCCTGCTTGGCAACCTGGCCAAACTCCCCCGCTCCCGACAACGCAAAGGCCTGCGCTTGGAAGAAGTCGCCCTGGCAAGCTACCTGCGAATACTGGCTGACAAGGTCGAGGCCGTGGTTAACGATGCGGTGGTGAAAGACAGCAAAGCCTGAGCCGCCCGACCACGGCATCAGCCTTTGCTGCAACAAAATTTCGTAGCCTCATGATTTGCCAAGCATTTCTGACAGACAAAAAAGCAGCGTCTTGCACCCTTCGAGACGCTTTCAAGCTTGCTTCATGGGGGCCGGGTGTATATATTCCCTGCTCTTGGCGCTACCGCCCCGATGGCGAAATTGGTAGACGCAAGGGACTTAAAATCCCTCGTCCTTTGGACGTGCCGGTTCGACCCCGGCTCGGGGCACCACATATATGAAGGGCTTACTGGGCATTTTGCCGGGTAGGCCCTTTTTGTTTTGGTGCGGAAAAATAGTCGTGGTCCGCAACTCCAAAAAACTCCTTTTCCGGCGCTCTGCCGACGAACACCACTCTCCAAATCTGAAGCACTCAAGCACTGCACGCCCTCACCGCGATTAGGGGTCACTCCACGTACGTCAAGTACACCAAAAAAGTTCATCGCCACCATGGTTCCATTCAGCGAGATTTCGAGGCAATAGCAGATACCAGGCACGGTCATGTAGATCCCGGCTCTAATGTCTACTTTTCCCTAAATACACTTGTGCAGATTCGATCGACAACAAATGCCATCGCGATCATCCAGCCGAGGAAAAATATTGTCCGTGTGTCGTGATCTATTCCAGGAATCTCGAATCCCAGCCATGCACCTGCGAACATCAGCGGCATAAACAAAGCAAGGGCAAGCAATCGTTCTAAAAGTCGACCCACACTTGAAACTCCACATAAAAAAACGTGGGTTGTTTTAAGCCTTTTCATGATGCAAAAAAAGCCCGGCGCTGAGGCCGGGCCTTCTGATCATCAATTTCTTCTCTGCGCAGGCCTTGTAGTATAAGCGGGGGTAATACGTCGCTGGACGCTTGCACCCTACCCTTCACATCCGTCGCCTCACTCTCCGAACGCGGCCACATCTTAAACAGAGCGGATCCAGGAGTCATCAAGGCGCAGAGCTTACACTGCTGGCCGAATGAGCCTTACTCACCAAAATCAACATCAAACGCCTGATAAAATGCTTTATCGGTTTCGGCGACGATCCAAGCAAGAAGAATGACATGATGTCCGTGTTTATCGCTGGGTAATGTTGCTTTTGTAATCTCTGCGGGCTGAAGCTCATCCCGGTGTTTATCAAAAGGACTCAACGGCGAGATATCGCTCCACATCAACCCGTCTTGACCGTCCGCTTTGAAGTGGTTATCACTGACGTAGTTCTTTCCCTGGAAGGCCTCCCGGCTAATGGGTTTGCTTTCATCCCAGCCGTCTTTGGTAATAAACCACCGGTAGCCGCGTGTGACATGTACGGCATGGTACGCCCATCTAACTTCAAACTCGTCTCCACCCGCAACGCTCAACCGAGGCCACTTTTCAGCCGTACCATGACCTTTTTGCGTTATTTCCTCAATGATCCCGACATCCGTCAGGTTCAAGCATTTACGCCGATCATCTTGCCCCCCGCTCAGTATGAGTCCGTCTGGTGGCGGGTTGGCAAGCGGCGGCGCTGACGCAGGCGGATCGAGATTAATAGGCTCATCGACGCCAGGGAAGTCGTGCGCAAGACCAAATGTCTCGTCTGGAAAGTTTTTGCCTCCTTCCATAGCGACCACCTCCCACTCCAGCAACAGCCCTTTGGATATGGCATAAGAACCACGGGATTCGGGACTGGTTACCATGCCGTGTCTGGGTTGTGCGCTATCAGATGTACTCATGTCCATATCCTCAATTATTGAATCAGGCATCCTTTGCCTGTTGCACAATTGAAGACCTGCTTTCATGAACGGAATAGCTAGCAGTTCAGCGAGTAGATTTTTCCGTAAAACCCTGAACCAAGGGTGCGGGAAGCTAACCAAGCCGGCCCGCTCGCCACTCCATACTCGGCAGCAGCGTTTCAGAGCATCACGTTTATGCGAAAGACGTTATGCTCAGGGTCCAGCAGCACGGCCTGATACCAGTTGTAATAGGTCAGGTACGGTTCCTTGATCAGTTTCGCGCCCTGCGCCACTGCCAGCGGCACCAGTCGGTCCACCTCGGCTTGGCCGGACACGTCGATGTTCAGCAAAAACCTGCACCCCGTGCTGCCTGCAAATGCTTCCAGGCCAAGCAGCTCGTACGCATCCAGTGCGTTGAAACCAATGCAGGACTTGCCGGTGTCCAGCCCGCGAAAGATGGGTGACCTGATGGCCTCGATTTCGCGAAAGCCGAACAGGCTCGAGTAGAAGGTGCTGAGGCGGACGATGTCCTGCGCGAACACGTTGACGTAAGACAGTGAGTTCATATCAGGCCACCTTGCTGCCGCCAAAAGTGGTCTGCTTGACGAACTTGGACAGCAAATGATCGCCTGATGTCACCGGCGCATGCCGAGGCGTGGCGCCAGACGGCAGGCAGCCTGGCAGGCATTGAATTAACGTGTCGTAGTTGGGTTGATGGAAGAACACCAGAGACTGTCGACGGTTGTCCTGCTCGCTGGTCATCGGCGGGTTGACCACTCGATGCAGTGTGGAAATCCACTGGTCGTTGGTCCACTGCATCATTAGATCGCCAATATTGACCACAAAACCATTCTCGACATACGGCACATCGACCCACTCGCCTTGACGATTACGTACTTGCAAGCCGCCCAGCGCGTTATCGGGGCGCACGATGGTCAGGCTGCCGTAGTCGGTATGCGCACTCGCGCGTAATTGACCAGCCTCGACTTCGGTCTTGATGTCCGGATAACTCAGGCTGCGGAACATGCTGATATGCCGGTCGATCTTGTCATCGAAAAAATACTCATCCAGTTCCAATGCCAAGGCAAACAGGCGCATCAGCGATTGGGCCAATTCGCTCATGGCATCGAAATAGGCCTGATAAGCCTCCTTGAATCCGGGCAGCAGGTTTTGCGCAGGCCAGACATTCGGTGCGAAGTGCGAGCCGGCCTGGGCATTGTGATAATAATCTTCATCCGGCACATCGCTCGGCCCGATGGAGAAAGACTCCTTGAGATCCCCCGGCGCACTTTCCTCCAGAGAATAGGAAAGGCTCTCCTCGGCCACCGCACTGTAACCCCGCACCATCTCCGGGCTGGGCCGATCTACCTTGCGCTTTTCCGACAGCGGCAAATCAAAGAATTGGCGGGTCAAACGCGAGACCCTGTCGATAAGCTCTCCGGGAATCTGATGCTCGGTAATGACCAGAAACCCGATATCCCTGCACGCCTGATTGACTGCCTTGGCTACGGCAGCCTTACCGTCCGGGTCTTCTGAGAAATAGGGGGCCAGGTTGATAATGGGCACATATTGCAGAGTCATACGGCTGTTTCCTCTCGCTGACACGCTGCTGGAAAGGCTCACCAACAAGGGTGAAGGTCAGCGAGGCAAGAGCAGAAAGCATGCCACTGGAAGAATTCATCGCTCATACAAGCAGTTAGCTGGTTCGACCGTTAAAACCGGATCAAACGGTCTGAAACAGAACGCATGGTTTGAATGCACAGGCCTGAAAAACGGGCCAGAATTGCGCACATTCGACCCGCTGTTTTCAGGCGTTTTCAATGCGCTGGATGACGTCGGCAGTCGTTGTCACTTCGCCAAACTCATAGGCAATCGTCGTCAGCGATATTCGCTGTACCTCTTCGGCTGAAACAGCGCCGAACCCGACATCCGGGTAGTCCATTGCAGCGTTGGCGTCGCTCAGGGCGATGACTTTGTATTCTCGATGCACCCCGTCCCTGATCGTGGTTTCACAACACACATTGGTGACCGTACCGCAGACGATGATGGTGTCGACATCCCGCGCACGCAGCACGGTGTCCAGGTCCGTGTTATGAAAGCCGCTGTAAAACAGCTTGTCGACAATCACATCACCCGACCGAGGCGCTAGCGCTTCGATGACCTCAACGTCCGGATCATGCCGTGCCAGTATCTGGTCCACATTCGGATAAAGATCACGCATGCGTCCGGTATCAGAACCATCGCCGCGCACGATATGGCGAAGATAAACCACCGTCACCTGCGCAGCCCGTGCGGTTTGCAGCAGCATCTGAATGGGCTGGACGATGCCCGCAGTACTTTTTACGTACAACGCCCCGGTGGGCTCACAAAAGACCTTTTGCATGTCTACAACGATGACCGCCGTTCTGCGCGGAATGATCGGCCAGCGGACAAGGGGTTTGCTCATGGGACTTACCTCGATTGAGCCTGACAGGCTGGATAGCCTTGCCAAGCAATAATCGTGCTGTATGTCTTCAGGGCATCTGTATGGAAGAACTGCGCACCGGTCACGCGGCAGTGCAGAGTATGTGCCTCGCGCGACTGAGTTTCCGTCCTAAACGCATCGAAAATACAAGGAGCGTTATTATGAAGCCGGGGTTCGTAAAGCAAAAACCGTCAGGCAGGTTTCATCTGAAAACCCATGGCATGCTACTGCTGGCACTTGCCTTGACGGGGTGCGGAACGATCAACACTACGTTCAGACCCGATTCCGTCGCAGGTGAAAAGCTCACTGACTGGAAATCAAATTGCTCCTCCATTCCGCGCGTTTACAGCGGGGTCATGCTCGATTTCTGTGAACTGAACGCCGAGCCCAAACAGAGTAGCGCTTATCAGAAGACCAATGCGCCCGAGTGGGTTTTACTGGACATGGGCTTATCAGGCATCGTCGATACATTGCTCCTGCCTTACACGATTTATCAGCAAAACCAATACGGTTATATCAACGCAAGCCGCTTTAAATAGCGGCTGAGCTCGGCTTTCGGAACCCATCACTTTCATCGCGCCCGATAAAAAACCCGCAGACGTTAATCTGCGGCGTTTTGAATGGTGGGAGCACAGGTGGGAATCGGATCTGCAGAAACGCCTCAATTGCGCAAAAAGCATCAAACGAAAGCTCAGGAATCCTTGAAGTTCTTCAACTCCATTTTGGCATTGGCTATCAGGTCAGGCGTCATTGGCCTTCCCTGCCTGTCCAGAAGTATCGGGGTGCATGCGCATCGGCAGCGCACCCGATTATCCCCTTCTGCCCACCAATCGAGCATCTGCTGCCCCGTGAACAACGCGCCATGTCGTTCGATATGATGCTCCCGACTGGTGGATGTCAACGCGGACAGGTGCATGAATTTCACCGGCATCCCGAGGCGCTCTGAGTCGGCGATGTCGTTCTGCAACTTGCGAATCCGCATTTCATGAAGTTCGGAATCAGAAATTCTACCGACCAAGGCTGAGCCCTCGTTAAGACACACATGAAATTAATAGACCACTCAAGCAACTCACGCCACTTTCCAATCGTGTATGAGCCAGCCCTTTTGTTTGCTGGCTGAGCGCGGTGCCTATGAATGATTTCAGTGTCCCGGAGTTGTCCTGATCAGATGGAAAAATACAAATCTGCGCCCAATAAAAAACCCCGCAGACGTTAATCTGCGGGGCTTTGAATAGTGGAGGCCGAGGTCGGAATCGAACCGGCGTAGGCGGATTTGCAATCCGCTGCATAACCATTTTGCTACTCGGCCTCAAACGAAAGATGCTTCACTTGAACATCAAACGTGTTTTGATTTCGCGGGAAACCTGTATTTCTTTGGCTTCCAACCCATTGAATCTAAAGGGTTTTTTTCAATTCCTCGCTCAGGAATGGACGCAATTCTGTACTGGTTCGCATGCCATGTCAAGAACGAGGAGAAAATAATTCGCCCACGCTGTACCAGTGCAACCGCTACTGCGCCTGGCGTTCCAGAGGCGTATACGGTTTGAAGAACCCGCTGCCCATCCATTGCGGTGTTTTTTCCGTGGTCAGCGGCTGGGCGCGCTGGTAGCTGTTTGCGTTTTTCGCGTAGCCCTTGTGGTCGTACTCGGCCATGAACGGGTACGGGAAGACCTTGCGGGTACGTCCGCGATTGCCCACGTTTTCCTTGACCATGGACGCCGGCAGCGACTGTGCCAGCGGCCTCTGCCTGTTGCCGGCCTTGTCGGGGCCTGCCTGTCGGACAACGATGGCGTCCGGGGCCCGGCTTTTTTCGACCCAGGCCATGATCGGCGTCAGCAGATCGACCAGGCTTGGCCCTTCCCCGCCGCCGCAGTGATAAACGCCGGGCAGCAGGTACAGCCTCGAGAATGCCTCGGTGCGGCTCTTGCCCATCTGTGCTTCAAGCGCCTCGTGGTACGCCAGGGTGTTGAGCGGTGAGACGTTCGGGTCGGCCCAGCCGTGCCACAGGATCAGCTTGCCGCCGTGGCTGGCGAATGGCGAGAGATCGGGGTTGGTGGCGTCGTACAGCGCATGCAACGGGCGCAGTTGATCAAAGGTTTTCTCGTCGAAGTTCAGCGCATTCAAATCGAAACTTGCCGGTGGGTTCTTCTCGAACACGACGTTGCGAATGGCCTCCAGCGCGGCCTTTTCACTGTATACCGTCTGATCGGCGCTAACCGGTACGAACACGCCGGCCCAAGCCAATTCCGAACCCGGCTGCGGGCCGCCCAGGGTCAGTCGCTCACCACTGGCAGCGTCTTTCGGACCTTCGTAAAAGCGTCTGACCGTGGCCACCTCCTCTGCGCTCAGGCACGTGGCGGGGTCGGCCGACGCCTTGCATTGCAGCGCGGCGGGATCGAAGTGGCAGATACGCGGATCCGCTATCAGGCCGTCAATCTGTCCGTCCAGCACATCGCATTGGTCAAGTACGGCCTTGTGCAGCAATGGCAGTCGTGAGGCGAGCAAGATAGGCTTGACATCTGCCCCTCGGTTGGAGCGCGCCATCCAGCCGTGATACAGGGTTTTCTGCACTTGAAAGTTGAGCGCCGGGGCTCCGGCAATGATGCCGTCGAAATCGTCCGGGTAACGCTGTGCTTCGATCAACGCCTCGCGACCGCCGTCCGAGCAGCCACTGAAGTAGGCGTATTCTGCTTTGCGACCATAGAACGCGGCGATCAGTTTCTTCGAGGCCAGCGCAGTGAGGTGCACACCACGATGGGCGAAATCGGCGCGTTTTTGCGGATCATCGCCAAAATGCTCGTCTGCCGCCCGATGGCCCATGTCAGTGGAGGCCACCGCAAAGGCGCCGGCATTCAGGGATGTGCAGCCATCAGCGGCACGCACGGTCGAGTTGACGTTGCCACACAATCCGCCGCAGCCGACTTGCAGGTAGCGCTGCTCCCAGGTCCCGGTTGGCAGCTCAAGCCTGAAATTGATCTCCGGCGCCAGTTGGCCTTCCACCGCACACACCGCAACACCGTCACGCGTCGATTCACTGGCCGCCAGCACACGACTGCCCTGCCCGCCGATGTCACTGAGTTCCACGCTGCTCAGTGCAGCACAACTGCTGATCGGTTTGACCACTGCAAGCCGGGCCACGTTGTCGGCGGTCGCCGAGGATGCCGTACGGGCCAGAGCCGGCGTCTGAATGCTGAGTGAAGTGACCAGCAGCAACAAGGCGTGGGCGTACTTCGGCTGGGAGGGTTTCATGAGAACTCCTGTTCATGAAGGATCAAAACCACAGTGCGAACCTGCAAATGGCCGCACTGTGGGCAAGGGTAAAACGTTCAAGCCTGGCGATTATTCAAAGGCTAGTGGAAAAAACCATCACCGATTCCATCCGCCGCCCATGACCTTGTAGAGCGTGACGCGGTTGCTCTGCTCTGTCAGGCGCAGGGAAATCAGGTCCTGCTCGGCACTGTACAGCGAGCGTTGCGACTCGAGCGCCTCCAGATAACTCTGCGATCCGCCGCGGTATAGGGCGTCGGCCAGTTCGTAGCTTCTGCGGCTGGCATCGGTGTAGGCCTGCTGCGCGGCAAGCCGCTCATCCAGCGTGCTGCGCACCGCCAAGGCATCGGCCACTTCCTTGAATGCGGTCTGGATCGTCTGCTGATAGGTCTGAATCTGGATCTGGTTCTCGACCTTGGCCGAGTCAAGCGTGGCCCGATTGGCGCCGCCGTCGAAAATCGGCACGCTGATACTTGGCGCAAAGCTCCACGCGCCGGTTCCGGACTTGAACAGACCTGACAGGCTGGTGCTGGAAGAGCCTGCACTGGCAGTCAGGGTGATACTGGGAAAGAACGCCGCACGCGCGGCACCGATATCAATGTTCGCGGCTTTGAGTGTGTGTTCGGCACTCAGCACGTCCGGGCGACGCTGCAGGAGGCTGGAAGGCAGGCCATCCGGCACCTGCACCAATTGCGCCACCGACTGCATGTCGGCATCGGGCAGCAACTCCTCCGGCAGATCGCTGCCGACCAGCAGGCGCAAGGCGTTGCGGTCCTGAAGAATCTGGCTTTTATATTGCGCCACATCGCCCCTCGCCGATTCGACCGTTGTCTGCGCCTGGGCCACTTCCAGCCCGGAAGAACCGCCCAGCGCATGACTGTTTCTGGTCAGGTCGTAGCTTTTCTGCTGACTGGCCAGCGTGTCTTCGGCAAGTTTCAGAAGCTGGTTGTCGGCGGCCAGGGTCAGCCAGCCGGTCGCCACTTCTGCGATCGGGCTGATTTGCGTACTGCGCCGTGTTTCGGTCAACGCCAGGTAATCCTCAAGCGCTTCGTCCTGAAGGTTCTGGATACGCCCGAACACATCCAGCTCATAGCTGCTCAAGCCCAACTGCGCGCTGTACTCGTGGCTGATCGATGACTTTCCGGTCATCGAGGTGGATGACGGCGTGCGTGTATGCGTGCCGCTGCCACTGGCATCAATGGTCGGCAGGCTCGCCGCCCGCTCGATGCGATATTGCGCCTGCGCTTTCTCGACATTGAGGCTGGCCAGGCGCAGGTCGCGGTTATTCACCAGCGCCAGGTTCTGCAGGCGCACCAGGCGGTTATCGATGAAAAAATTCTGCCATTCGATATCCGTGGGCACGCTGCCCGACGCAGCCGGTTGGGCAGCCGTCGCTGGCAGCCATCGGCTTGAAACCGGCGCTTCAGGGCGCTGGTAATCCGGGGCCAGGTTGACGCAGCCCGCAAGCAGCGCCGTGACAGCCAGCGAAGGCCAGAAAAGACGCATCATGCTTCACCTGTAGATGTGGGTTGAGCCGCAGGAGCAGTGCCTGACGAACGACTGAAGCGGCGACGCACTTCCACGAAGAACAGCGGCACCAGAAAAATCCCCAGCACGGTGGCGCTGAACATGCCACCCAGTACGCCCGTGCCGATCGCATTACGCCCAGCCGAGCCGGCACCGCTGCTGAGGGCCAGCGGCAGCACACCGAACATGAACGCCAGCGAAGTCATCAGAATCGGACGCAGGCGTTGCCGGGCGGCAAGAAGGGTCGCTTCATGCAGGCTTTTGCCCTGTTCCTGAAGATGTTTGGCGAACTCGACGATCAGAATCGCGTTTTTCGCCGCCAGGCCCACGGTGGTCAGCAAGCCCACCTGAAAGTACACGTCATTGCTCAAGCCACTGATCCGCGTCGCCAGTACCGCGCCGACCACACCCAGCGGCACCACGAGCATGACCGAGAACGGCACCGACCAGCTCTCGTACAGGGCTGCCAGGCAGAGAAACACGAACAGCACTGAAATGGCATAGAGCATCGGCGCCTGGGAGCCGGACAGGCGCAGTTGATAGGACTGCCCGGTCCACTCGTACCCGATGCCTTCGGGCAGTTGCTTGATGATGGCCTCAACCGCATCCATCGCGGTACCCGAGCTGACACCTGGCGCAGGGTCGCCCACCACTTCAAGTGACGAGCTGCCGTTGTAACGCTCCAGCAACGGCGAACCATAGCTCCAGCTGCTGCTGGCGAACGACGAGAACGGGACCATTTCGTCATTGCTGTTGCGCACGAACCAATGGTCCAGATCGGCTGATTGCATACGCGAAGCAGCCTCGCCCTGCACGTAGACTTTCTTCACTCGCCCCTGATTGAGGAAGTCATTGATGTAGCTGCCGCCCAGCGCAGTGGACAGGGTCGAGTTGATGTCGCTGGTGGACAGGCTCAGCGCTCCGGCCTTGCGATCGTCGATGGTCACTTTCAGCTGCGGAGTGTCGTCCAGGCCGTTGCTGCGCACGCCCAGCATGCTCGAGTCCTTTCTCGCCAGCTCGATAAACTGCTCGCGTGCCGCCACCAGTGCCTCATGCCCCACTCCGCCGAGGTCCTTGAGTTGCACATCGAACCCCGAACTCTGCCCCAGGCCACGTACCGCAGGCGGCTGCATGACAAACACGCTGGCGTCACCGATGCTCGCCAGGGCCAGCGTCGCGCGCTGTGCCACCTGCGCTGCGCCCTGCTCCTTGCCGGAACGCTCGCTCCAGTCCTTGAGCTTGATGAACGCCCTGGCGGTGTTCTGACTGTTACCGCCCATCCCCAGCCCGGAAATGCTGATCAACGCCTCGACTTCCGGCTGTTTGAGCATGTAAGCCTCGAACTGCCGCATCACCGCCTGCGTACGGCTGTCGGTAGCGCCCACCGGCAGCTGGATCTGCGCCATCAGCGCGCCCTGGTCTTCATCCGGCAGGAACGAGGTGGGCAGACTGACGTAACCCACCGCCATGACCACCAGCACCAGCACATACACCAGCAGGCCCCGTCCGCGATGTTCGATGACTCCGCCCACGCCTCGCTGATAGCGATCGGCGCTGCGGTCGAACGTGCGGTTGAACCAGCCGAAAAAGCCACCGCGCTGTGCGTGCAGTTGCGCATCCGAGGCTTTGAGCATCGTTGCGCACAACGCTGGCGTCAGGGTCATTGCAACCAGTACCGAGAGCAGCATGGCCGAAACGATGGTCACCGAAAACTGCCGGTAGATAATCCCGGTGGAACCGCTGAAAAAGGCCATCGGAATGAACACGGCGCTCAGCACCAGCGCAATACCGATCAGCGCGCTGGTAATTTCATCCATTGATTTGCGGGTCGCCTCCAGCGGGCTCAGGTGCTCTTCGCCCATCACCCGCTCGACGTTTTCCACCACCACAATGGCATCGTCGACCAGCAGGCCGATGGCCAGGACCATCGCAAACATGGTCAGGGTATTGATCGAATAGCCGAACAGCGCCAGCACGCCGAACGTACCCAACAGCACCACCGGCACGGTAATCGCCGGAATCAGCGTGGCGCGCAGGTTCTGCATGAACAGAAACATGATCAGCACCACCAGCGCGATCGCCTCACCCAGCGACTTCACCACCTCCTTGATCGACAGGCTCACGAATGGCGTGGTGTCATAGGCAATGACTGTTTTCAGTTGCATTTGCGCGGGGTAGAACGGTTCGAGCTCCTTGAGTTTGGCCTTGATCGCTTCACCAACGCTCAGCGCGTTTGCGCCTGACGCCAGCTGAATACCCATCGCCGCCGCAGGCCTGCCATTGAGCGCCGAGTTGATGTCATAGCTCTCGCTGCCCAACTCCACTCGCGCCACATCGCGCAAGAGCACAACAGCGCCGTCACTGGAAGATTTGACGACCACGTTCTCGAACTGCTCGGGCGTCTGCAGCTTGCTGCGGGCACTGATGGTCGCATTCAACTGCTGACCTTCCACCGCGGGCAAGGCCCCCAACTGGCCTGCCGAGACCTCGGTGTTCTGCGCCTCCAGGGCCGAGCTGATGTCGGAGGGCATCAGTGAGTACTTTTCCATCTTCGCCGGGTCCAGCCAGATCCGCATCGCGTACCCCGACCCCAGGGTCTGAACGTCGCCGACGCCATCCACACGGCTCAGTTGATCGAGCAGCGTGCTGGAAATGTAATCACCGATCTGCGTGCCGGTGACGCTTTCGTTATCGGAGGCCAGGGCGACCAGCATAAGGAAGTCGGAACTGCCCTTGGTCACCGTCAAGCCTTCGCTCTGCACGCTTTGCGGCAGGCGCGACTCGGCCTGCTGCAGCTTGTTCTGCACCTGCATCTGCGCCACATCAGGGTCGGTGCCGGCGGCGAAGGTCAGGCTGATGCTCGCACTGCCCGCAGAGCTGCTGGAGGCGGACATATAAGTCAGCCGGTCCAGCCCCTTCATCTGCTGCTCGATGACCTGCGTGACAGAGTCTTCGACGGTCTTGGCCGATGCACCAGTGTAAGTGGCGGAGATCTTTACCGTCGGCGGCGCAATGTTGGGATATTGCTCAAGTGGCAGCTGGCTGATGGACAGCCCACCGGCAAACATGATGCAGATGGCAATGACCCAGGCGAAGATGGGCCGATCGATGAAGAAACGAGCCATATTCAGCCCTCCTTCACGGCAGCGGCAGTGGCCGCAGTACCAGACGCTGGCGAATCGGCGTTGTCAGCGCTCTGCACAGTAACCTCGGTGCCTACCGGGGTTTTCTGTCCGCCTTCGACCACGACTTGATCATTGGCCTTGAGCCCGCTGCTCACCCACCACTGGTTGCCCACCGTGCGGTCGACGCTGATCACCCGCTGCTCGATCTTGCCGTCAACCACCAGCAACACCGTGGTCTGGCCACTGGCACTGCGGGTGACGGCCTTCTGCGGAATCAGGATCGCATTCTGATCCTGCGCCTGCTCCAGCACCGCCACCACGTACATGCCGGGCAGCAACAGCCGCTCCGGATTGGCAAAGCTGGCACGCAGCGTCACCGTGCCGGTGCCCTCATTGACGCTGACCCCGCTGAATTGCAGGCGGCCTTCCTGGCTGTAGGTGCTGCCGTCATCCAGCTTGAGGGTGATTCGGGCTTCCCCGTCGCTGTTGGTTTGCAGCTTGCCGCTGGCCAGGTCGCGCTTGAGACGCAGCAACTCGGTGGTGGACTGGGTGACGTCGACGTAAATCGGGTCCAGTTGCTGAACCGTGGTCAGCGCAGTGTCCTGCTGGGCCACCACCAATGCACCGGGGGTCACGGTCGAGGTCTCGATGCGGCCGCTGATAGGTGCGGTAATCCGTGTGTAGGCCAGATTGATGCGTGCGGTCTGCACATCGGCCTCCGCCACTTTCACCTCGGCGGCGGCAGTCAGCAGGCTGGCCTCGGCGTCTTCTTTATCCTGCTGGCTGATGGCATCGATCTTGGCCAGTTGCACATCGCGTTTGGCGGTGGCCTGTGCGGACTTGAGCGTGGCACGGGACTTGGCGAGCGTGGCCTGCGACTCTGCCAGAGCCGCCTGGTAGGTCGCGCTGTCGAGTTGGTACAACGGCTGACCAGCCTTGATTTCGGCGCCTTCGACGAACAGTCGCTGCTGCACGATGCCACTGACCTGAGGCCGTATCTCGGCAACCATGTACGCTTTGGTGCGCCCCGCCAGCTCGGTGGTCAGCGATTGGCTGCGCGGTTTGACGGTGACCACCGACACGCTCGGTTTCTCCGCAGCAGGCGGCGAATTGCCGTCTGAACAACCGCTCAGAAGACCGATAAGGGCTGCGTAGATGACAAAGGTCAAAGTCATCAGGTATTTGGCGAAAATCTTGCTCGACATGATTGCCTCAGGACGTTGTGGCGAAAGCCTGACGCCAGAGTGCGAGGCAAATGTGCAGGAAAATTGAAGATTGCCGCGTTGACTTGAAACTTGCCGTCGCGAGGGCCTAAATGGACGCCGTCTTCAGGGAAACCCCGAGCCTTCATGAAATCGAGCATCTCCACCAAACTCTTTGTCGCGGTATTGGCCAGCGTGCTGTCAGTCATCCTGATCATGGGCCTGACCGCGAACTGGAGCTTTGCCCGCGGCTTTCAGGGTTACCTCAACGAACAGGCCATGCAGCGCATGTCGCCGGTCCTGCCACGGCTGGCCGCTGCCTATGCGCGCGAAGGCAGTTGGGAATTCATGCGTGACAACAAGGATCGCTGGTTCGAAGTGATGCGCCCGGAGCCGGCGCAGGATTTCGCCATCCCCGGGCTGGCGACGCCGCCTACCTCCGACCTGACCGGCGCAGTGTTCCGGATCGCGCTGCTGGATGCGCAGAAGAACCTGGTGATGGGCTTTCCAGGGGTCCATGACGATGAGTTCATGCGCCCGGTGGAAGTCGACGGCAAAATCGTCGGCTGGATGGCGGTCACGCCCTTTCAAAGTGTCAGCGAAGCCGGTGGCGAGCGCTTTCAGCAGTACCAGTTGCGTGCCAGCCTGGCGATGGGCGTGCTGTCGCTGCTGCTGGCGGTGCTGATTGCCTGGTGGATCGCGCGCACCCTGCTTGATCCGGTCAAACGTGTGGCCGCGGCAACCCATCGCCTTGCCGCCGGTGAATACGCCAGCCGCGTGGCGGTTTCCTCGAACGACGAGGTCGGTCAACTGGCGCGCGACTTCAACCAGCTGGCGTACACGCTGGAGCGCAATGAGAAGATGCGCCGCGAATTCATGGCCGACGTGTCCCATGAGCTGCGCACCCCGCTGTCGGTCCTGCGTGGCGAACTGGAAGCCATCGAGGATGGCGTGCGCACACTGGATCAGGCGTCGATGAAGTCTTTGCAGGGCGAAGTCGGCATGCTCAGCAAGCTGGTGGATGATCTGTATGAGCTGTCCCTGGCGGATGTGGGCGCCCTGACCTACCGCAAGGTCGACTGTGATCTGGCGGCGCTGCTGACGAATATCACCGACATGTTCGAAGAGCGTTGCGCAGCCCGTCAGTTACATTTGCAGCTGGAGCTTGCTGGCGGAGCTCTACCGGTGCACGCAGATCCGGGACGCCTGCAGCAATTGATCAGCAACCTTCTGGAAAACTCGGTGCGCTACACCGATGCCGGTGGCACAGTGCACGTGCGTGCTGCCCTGCTGGGTGATGAGGTGCACGTCGATGTGATGGATTCCGGCCCCGGCGTCGACCCGCAGCAACTGCCCAGACTGTTCGAACGTTTCTATCGCGGTGAAACTTCACGTAACCGCGCCAGCGGCGGTGCGGGTCTGGGGTTGGCGATCTGTCACAGCATCGCCCTCGCCCACGGCGGCAGCCTGAGCGCCGACCATTCGCCCACAGGCGGCCTCTGGCTGACCCTGTGCCTGCCCGGACACTTGCGCCCATGACCGCCACAAGCGTTGAAACACCGATTCTCATTGTCGAAGACGAGCCCAAGCTGGCGTCGCTGATGCGCGACTACCTGATCGCGGCCGGGTATTCGACCCACTGCCTGAGTAACGGGCTAGACGTTGTGCCCGCTGTCAGAGCGAACGCGCCACAACTGATCCTGCTCGACATCATGCTGCCTGGCCGCGATGGCATGGACATCTGCAAGGAGCTGCGCGGCTTCAGCGACGTGCCCATTGTGATGATCACCGCACGCGTCGAGGAAATCGACCGATTGCTCGGCCTGGACCTCGGTGCCGACGACTACATCTGCAAACCGTTCAGCCCCCGTGAGATGGTCGCTCGCGTCAAAGCCATCCTGCGTCGGAGCTCCTCCAGCGAGCCGCACACGCCCAAGGGTTTGCAGGTGGACGAAGCGCACTACCAGGCCTCGTTCAACGGTGTCACCCTGGACCTGACCCCGGTGGAACTGCGTCTGCTGGCGACCTTCGCCCGCTCACCGGGCCGGGTCTTCTCCCGTGACCACTTGCTGGACAGGCTCTACTCAGATCACCGCGTAGTGACCGACCGCACCGTGGACAGCCACATCCGCAACCTGCGCCGCAAACTGGAGCAGGCCTGCCCGGGTCAGGACCCGATCCAGTCGCTGTACGGGGTGGGCTACAAGCTGGAGTTGTGACCGGTCCTGTGCGGAGCATGGGTACGATAGTGACAGGACGATCGTTCCTCACGCTTCAGCGTGGGAATGCCTGTCGTGACGCTCCGCGTCACAAATCTGAGCCGCGTCGCCTGCGCAACGACAGTCATCACACCTCAGGCACTCTCCGTCTGCCGGTTGCTCTGCAGCGCAGCCAGGTCACGGAAGGCAGCGCCCGGATGACTTGCTTCCAGACGTGGCCCATCGCCAAACAGCTTTTCGCGCAACGTGCCTTTGGCGTATTCGGTCTTGTAGACGCCGCGCTTCTGAAGCTCAGGCACCAACAGCTCGACCGCATCGATGAAGGTTTCATGGGTCAGCGCGTACGCCAGGTTGAACCCGTCAACGTCGGTTTCTTCCACCCACTCCTGCAGCAGATCCGCCACCGTTTCCGGGCTGCCGACAAACAGCGGGCCGAAGCCACCGATTCCGACCCAATCGGCCAGTGCCTGCGGCGTCCATATCGTGTTCGGGTCTGCGCTGGAAAAGGTCTCGACCGCCGACTGAATGGCATTGGTGTGAACGTGACGAAGGGGTTCGTCGGGCTTGAACTGGCTGAAGTCGATACCGGTCCAGCCGGAAATCAAGGCCATCGCGCCCTCATAACTGACCCAGCTTTTGTATTCCTCGAATTTGGCCCTGGCCTTGGCATCCGTCTCGCCGAGGATCACCGTCTGCAAATTGAAAATCAGCACCTTGGACGGGTCGCGACCGGCCTCTGCGGTGCGCCGGCGGATATCGGCCACGGTCTTTTTCAGCAGGACTTTCGAGGGCGCTGCAACGAAAACGCATTCGGCGTGCTCGGCGGCGAACTGCTTGCCGCGACTTGAAGCGCCGGCCTGATAGAGCACAGGCGTGCGTTGCGGCGACGGCTCGCACAAATGGATGCCAGGCACCTGGAAGTGTTTGCCGACATGGCGAATCTCGTGGATTTTGGTCGGATCACTGAATACGCGGCGCTCCCGGTCACGCAGAATCGCGCCGTCTTCCCAGCTGCCTTCCCAGAGTTTGTAACAAACCTCCAGATACTCCTCCGCGTAGTCGTAGCGCGCGTCATGTTCGGTCAGGGTTTTCTGGCCCAGGTTCTTCGCACCGCTTTCCAGATACGAGGTGACGATATTCCAGCCCGCACGCCCCTTGGTCAGGTGATCCAGCGTCGACAGGCGACGGGCAAACGGATAGGGATGTTCGAACGACAGCGACGCGGTCAGGCCGAAGCCCAAATGTTCGGTCACCAGCGCCATGGGCGGGATGAGCTGCAACGGGTCGTTGACCGGCACCTGAGTAGCCTGGCGAATTGCCGCCTCACCGTTGCCGCGATAGACGTCGTAAATGCCCAGCACATCGGCAATGAACAAACCATCGAACTTGCCGCGTTCGAGAATTTTCGCCAGATCAGTCCAGTATTCGAGGTCCTTGTACTGCCAGGAACGGTCACGCGGATGTGCCCAGAGGCCCGGCGATTGATGGCCGACGCAGTTCATGTCAAACGCATTAAGGCGGATTTGGCGAGGCATGCACTTACTCCTGAAGCTGTGGCGGAACCACGCCGTTGAGGCGTTGATTGCCGATAACCTTATAGTGCCAGCGCAGCGGCTCACGGCCGGCCGGGGGTGGCAATAACGGGCGCTGCCCGGTCAATTCGTACTGAATATCGCCCACCGCCTGCAGAGCCTCGGCGCTGGCAATGACCGCCTCGCTGCTGGCGATCAGGTGTTGCTCGGCCGAAGCGTCCAGACGCCCGGCGCGCTCCAGCAGCGCGGCGGCGACGTCCAGACGAATCTGCAGGTCCCCGACCTTGCTGATCACATAAGGGTCATCGACCACGCGCTGCAGACCACTGAGCGACCACGGCCGACCGTGCTCACGCAGGTAATCGAGGGTGTCTTGCAGGCCCTGGCGCGCCCGATCAAGGTCTTCGGCGGCGACCGCCAGTTGTGCGGTAATAGCGGGATGCGTCATGGGCATACTCCTTGATCAGTTCCAGGCGTGGCGTGGCGGTGCAATGCCGTTGAGCACCTGATTGCCGATCAGGTGATATTTCCAGCGCGCCGGGTCATGCAGCGTGTGGGTCCGCGCGTTGCGCCAGTAGCGGTCGAGATTGAGTTTGCCGAGCACCGAGCGGGTGCCGGCCAGTTCGAACAACTGGCTGCCGGCGAGCAAGGCAATCTGCGCCGACAGCACCTTGGCCTGGGCGACAATCACCGAGGCCTGTGCAACGCTGGCTTCACTGGGTTCGGCCAGGGCGTGGTCGATGGCCTGCCCGGCTTTGGCGAGGATCGCGTCGGTGCCGTGCAGGCGCCACTGCAAGTCGCCGATGGCGGCAATGCTGAACGGGTCCTGCCAGCCGAAATCCTGCTTGCTGTCTATCCATGGCCGCGCCAACCGGGCGTGCTTCAGGGTTTCCTCGAACGCGCCGTGAGCAATGCCGGTGTCCACCGCGGCCTGAATGATCTGCGAAATCGGCCCATTGGCCGTCGGTTCGTCGAAAGCGCGATACGCCGGGATCACCGCACTCGACGGTACGCGAACGGCTTTCAAAACAGCCCCGCCGCTGGCCGTGGTGCGCTGCCCGAAACCGTCCCAGTTATCGATGATGGTCAGGCCCGGATTGTCGCGTTCGACGAAGGCGATGAACGCCTGATTCTGCTCGTTGACGCCTGAAACCGGCACGAGGTGCGCGAACAGTGCGCCGGTGCAGTAGAACTTTTCGCCGTCCAGCACCGCGTGCTCGCCCTCGAAGCGAATCCGGGTCTGAAAGGCGCCGGCGTTCTTGCTTTTCGACTCGGAGAACGCATTGCCGAAGCGGTAGCCGGCCAGCGCCTTGCCGAAGTAGTGGCGTTTCTGCTCCTCGGTGCCGGTCTGCAAGAGGATATCGAGCACGCCCAGGTGGTTCTGCGGGATTTGCCCGAGTGAAGGGTCGGCGGCAGAAATAAGCTTGATCACTTCCGCGACGGTGACATAGGAAACGCCCGCACCGCCGTAGGCCTTGGGTACGGTAATGGCCCACAGTCCACTGGCGGAAAACTCATCCAGCTCGGCGACTGGCAGACGCCGTTCGCGATCACGCGCTGAAGCTTCCTCAGCGAAGCGACCGGCCAGTGCCCTGGCCACTTCGATGGCTTCGGCATCCGAACCAATGACGTGCGCGGCGGGAGGTGCGGCAGTGGGAAGAGAGGAAGGAAAACTCATGGACAGGCTCCTGCTCGTTGGCGACAGGTTGAAAACACTCAACACGCTTGACCCTGAACATTGCACAGCCCATGCCGAAAAATAATTCATTTAAAATCAATAATTTGCATATATCAGCTCATGCATGACGGCACCCCGCAGAGCAAAATGTTCGATCGCTGTTGCTGGCCGAACAGCGGCGCACTCACAGCACATCCAGCGCAGGCACAGGTATTCCAAGGCCGACGAGCTGCCGGCATGGCTGACAACGCTGTGCGATTGGCCAGCCAGCGGTCATGCCACTGTTGGCTGATCAACAAGAAAAACAGCGAATCATAAATAAATCATTAAAATCAATCAGTTACATTCAGGCACAAAGCATGCAGAGAGCCTGGCGAACCTTCCACCGGCCCATGTGCCGATCTCTTCGCGCTCAGGAGTACTGCATGACTCAAACAACCGGCTCAAACCCGCTCTCGCTGGGGACCGATTACGAAACCCTGGCCAACCGATTTCGCCCGATCTTCCGTGAGATTGGCGCTGGCAGTGTCGAACGCGAAAAAGCTCGCGCCCTGCCCCATGAGCCTATTGCCTGGCTGCAGAAAGCCGGTTTCGGCGCTGTGCGTGTGCCTATCGAATATGGCGGTGCGGGTGCATCGATCAGCCAGCTGTTTCAACTGCTGATCGAGCTGGCCGAAGCCGACTCGAACATTCCGCAAGCCCTGCGCGCGCACTTCGCTTTCGTCGAAGACCGCCTGAATGCACCACCCGGCGCGGACCGTGACCAGTGGTTTGCGCGCTTTGTGGCCGGGGATCTGGTGGGTAACGGCTGGACCGAAGTCGGTGCGGTGAAAATCGGCGACGTGATTACCAAAGTCAGCCCGCAAGGCGACGGTTTCGTGCTCAACGGCACCAAGTTTTACAGCACCGGCAGCATCTTTGCCGACTGGATAGACGTCTACGCCCAGCGCTCCGATACCGGCGCCGATGTGATCGCGGTCGTCGACGCCAGGCATGCCGGCGTGCGTCACAGTGACGACTGGGACGGGTTCGGCCAGCGCACCACCGGCAGCGGCACCTCGGTCTACAACAACGTACCGCTGCCGGCCACACACGTCATACCGTTCGAGCAACGCTTCAAATACCAGACGGCGTTTTATCAATTGGTGCTGCTGGCGGTGCTGGCCGGGATTGGTCGAGCTGTCGAACGCGACATCGCTCAGGAAGTGCGCGATCGCAAACGCGTCTTCAGCCATGGCAACGCCGGGAGCGTCAGCCAGGACTCACAAGTGCAGCAAGTGGTCGGTCAGGTCGCCGCTCAGGTTTACGCCGCCGAGGCCGCAACGCTGCGCTCCGCCGAGCCGTTGCAGCGTGCGTACCTGGCACGCTTCGGAGATGACCCACAGCGGGAAAAAGACGCCAATATCGCCGCCGAAATCGAGACCGCCAAGGCACAGGTGATCGTCTCGGAACTGGTACTGCGCGCTGCCAGCGATCTGTTCAACGCACTGGGCGCTTCAGGTGTCAGCGTCAACAAGGCGCTGGATCGCCACTGGCGTAATGCGCGCACAGCGGCATCGCACAATCCGCTGATCTACAAGGCGCGCATTGTCGGTGACTGGCGCATCAACGGCACCGAGCCGCCGTTTGTCTGGCAGATCGGCAGCGGTAAAGGTAACGCTTGAGGGGCACTTACGCCGCGTTACGCAGCAGGTGGCGACTGGTAAAACTGAACGCCAGCACCAGAAAGATCAGCGCCCCGGTCGCAACCTGCTGCCAATAGAAGTTCCAGCCGATCAGCAACAGGCCATTGGCGATCACGTTGATGAACAGCACGCCCAAAAGTGTGCCCGGAATATTCGGACGCCCTTGACGGCTGAGCGTCGTACCGATGAACACGGCGCCGATGGCATTGATCAGGTAGGCGTTGCCTGACATCGGCACGTAGGCGTTGACCGTCGAGCTGAGCAGGATACCCGCCACTGCGCAGGCCAGCGCGCTGGCGAAAAACACCTGCACGGCAATGCGTCGCGTGGGCAGGCCCGAGTAATACGCCAGTTGCGGCTGCGTGCCCAGCGCAAGGATTTCCCGTCCCAGACGCCCGCGCGCCAGGACCAGCCCGTAAAGTCCTGCCAGCAACCCGACCACCAGCAGCGGCAATGGCACGCCGAGGATCAGCACAGCGCTGATCCCCGGTAACACGCCCTGAGCGATATAGATCGGCTGGCCACCGTCGGATAACAACTGCTGCACGCTGGTGCCGATAAACAGCGTACCCAGCGTCGCCAGAAACGGCGAAATACGCAGCCCGGCGATCAGCATCGCGTTGAACGCCCCGGCCATGCCACCTGCCAGCATAGCGACCGCAATGGCCGCCCCCAGACCATGACCGCCATTCAGCGTGACCACAAAACCGAGGCTGGCAAAGTCCAGCGCCGTTCCCACCGACAGATCGATACCGCCAGCCGCAACAGCCCAGGTCATGCCGATTGCCACGATGGCCAGCAACACGAAGTTGTTCAGTACCAGACTCGACAGGTTGCCCCAACTCAGAAAGCCCGGCGCATTGATCGCGAAAAACAGCAGGATGATCAGCACCAACAGCGGCAGGACCGCTGGCAACAGGCGCGGCAGAACCTTGATCAGCGTCGAAGAGTTCGTCAGGGTCAGCGTATTCATTGTTCACCCTCCCGGCGGCCGAATGCTCCGGAAAATGCCACCACCAACAGAATCAACACGCCTTGCACGCCGTTGACCCAGAAGCTGGAAATGTTCAGCAATTGAAAGCCGTTGATCAAAAAGCCCAGCAGCAGCGTCGCCAACAGCGTGCCGGGAATGTTGGCGGTCAGACGCCGCGAGAACACCACACCGAGAAAGGCAATGGCCACCACTGACAGCAACATGTCACCGGAACCGGTCGTGCTGCCACTGAAAAAAGCTGCGGAGCAGAATGCAGCCAGCGCGGCGCAGCCTCCGGCAATCAGGTAACTGGCAAGCACATAGCGCCGCAGATTCAACCCGGCAGCCTCGGCTGCTTGCGGGTATTCACCGATGGCGTACAGACGCAAGCCGAACGCGCTGTGCTGAATCACCAGCCACAACACCGCCGCGACGCCCAGCAGCACCCAGGCCAGCGCAGGAACACCCAGCCAGACGCCGGACGCCAGGCTGTCCAGCAATGCCGAGTCGGTCGCGAGCACAGTGTTCTGGGTCAGCACCAGTTCCAGGCCGGCAATCAGGTTCATGCTCGCCAGCGTTGCCAGTAACGGCGGCAAGCGTAAAAACACCACCGCCAGACCGTTGAACGCGCCGACCAGCAGGCCGCAGCCGAGCGTCAGGCCAATCGCTTGCCAGGCATCGAGCCCGGCATTGTTCAGGCTGCTGTAGACGGCCGCACACAGACCGAGATTGGCCGCCAGCGACAGGTCCAGGCCGCCGCTGACCACATTGGAACCACCACCGATAACCACGCAGGTCAGGCCCAGCGCGAGTATGCCGAGCGTTGCTGACTGGGCGAACACGTTGCTGATGTTGCCGAGGCTGAGGAAGTCAGGCGCACTGACGGCAAAGCCGAGCAGAATCGCCAGAAACACCAGCAACGACCCGCGCTGCGCCAGTTGCACGAGCCAGCGTTGCGCTGGATCGCCAACCTGTGCGATTGATAGATCAAGCGCGGACATAATGGGCCTCCGGAGGGCATGATTGGCTGTCATGGTCGCTTTCACTGGCGCCCGTGGCGCAGGCCAGCAGCTGATCGCTGTCGGTGCTCAATGAGTCGAATTCGCCTGCAATGCGTCCTCTGTGCAGGACCACAATGCGCTGAGTGATGCCAATCAGCTCCGGCAAGTCCGACGACAGCACCAGCACCGCTGCACCGCCCTCCGCAAGCCGGGCAATCAACCGGTAGATCTCCACCTTGGCGCCGATGTCGACACCCACGCTGGGCTCGTCCAGCAGGTATAACGTCGAATGGCGGCTCAGCCATTTGCCCAGCGCAACCTTTTGCTGGTTGCCACCGCTGAGCGCGTGCACCGGCGCATCATGGCCTGAGGTCTTGATTGCCAGTTCATCGATCAGGTGTTGGCTTTCCCCGGCTTGCGCCGCAGCGTCGAGCAATCCCCAGCGGCTGAAGCGCCCCAGGCTGGCCAGCGTGATGTTCTCCAGCACCGAAAGCGCCGGTGCCACGCCATGCGTGCGGCGCTCCTCGGGGACCAGCGCGATGCCATGGTGTACCGCGTCACGTGGTGATTTCAGCTGCAACGGCTGACCGTTCAACAACAGTTCGCCGCGATCCGGCTTGAGCAGCCCGAACAGGCTTTTGAGCAGCTCCTTGGCACCCGAGCCGACCAGCCCGGTCAGGCCCAGCACTTCGCCACGCCGCACGCTCAGGTCAACGCCGTCGTAGAAGCGCCCTGCCCCCAGCCCGCGCAGTTGAAGCACGGGCGTGCCGGGTAATGTCCGGGCACGAAAATATTGCTCGCCGACCTCCCGATTGACCATCAGCCGGGCGATCTGCGCGGTGCTGGTGAGTGCCGGATCGACCACCGCCACATCGCGTCCGTTACGCAGCACGGTGACCTGATCACACAGCGATTCGATCTCCTGCAAATAGTGGGAAATGTAGACAATGGTCAGCCCTTCATCGCGCAGGCGGCGGACAATGCCCAGCAAGCGGTCCACCTCCTGCTTGACCAGTGACACACTCGGCTCATCGAACACCAGCACCTTCGGCCTGGCCAGCAACGCACGAGTGATCTGCAGTATCTGCCGCTGAGCGCTGTCCAGGTCACGTACCAAAGCCCCCTCAGGCAGGCGCATGGCAAAGTAATCGTCCAGAAGCCTTGCCGCTTCACGCTCCTGGGCGCGGCGATCGACGAAGGGGCCACGCTTGATTTCCTGCCCGAAAAACAGTGCCTCGCCGACGCTGAAGCTGCCCGGCAGCAGTCGCTCCTGATGAATGAAATGCACGCCTGCGGCTTCGACCTGACGCGGCGTGAAACTGTCGAACGGCTGGCCGTGAATACTCAAACTGCCGGCATCGGCACGATGAATACCAGCGAGGATCTTGATCAGGGTCGACTTGCCCGCCCCGTTTTCTCCCACCAGCCCGTGAATCGTTCCGGCCTCGACCTTAAGGTTTACGCCGTCCAGCGCCTGGGTGGCGCCAAAGCACTTGCTGATACCCGCCAAGTGCAAGGCCGGTGGCGCCACTTCAACGTCTGCAATCGCTGATCCCATGATCGATCTCCCGCGTCAGTTATCGCCTCTGAGCTTTTGCACGTCAGGCAGGTTGGCGACCGTCGTCAGCAGGGTTGGCACCTGGGTCTCCTTCGGCAGATCGTGCTGTCCGGCCAGGTAGCGGGCGACGTTCTGCACCGCAGTCTTGCCGATCAGTGCAGGCTGCTGGGCAACCACGGCGCCCATCGGCGAATCGTCGCGGCGCATCAGCTCGAGCACTTCCGGTGTGCCGTCGACGCCGTAGGTCTTGATTTCGGTTCTGCCGGCATCGATCAGTGCCTTGCTGGCGCCCAGTTGCGGGATGTCCCAAGCTGCCCAGATCGCCGAAACAGTGCCTTTGGGGTACTTGTTGAGCAACGCCGAGACTTGCGAGTAGGCGTCCTGAACCGTGTTGGGAATGACATCGCGCAACTCGGGCTCGATGATTTTCAGCTGCGGATGATCCTTGAGTGCCAACTTGAGCTGGTCATAACGAATGGCGCAGACCGGCACGCCATAAAAGCCATTGAACACCAGCACATTACCCTGGCCACCTGCGTCCTTGATCAGTTGCCCGGCCAGTGCCTTGCCCGTGGCCACGTTGTCGGACGTGGTGTTGTTGAGGCTGTATTGCGATGGCGCATCAATGGTCAACAGCGGAATCCCCGCCTTGCTGATGCGCTTGAGCCAAGGGTCGATAACACTGAGGGTGCCGAGGGTCTGGATCACTGCATCCGGCTTTTGCGTGACCACGGTCTGCAATTGATTGACCAGGTTCTTGTCGTTGCGACCGGCATCGAGCGTGATGGGCGTGCCGCCCAGGCGCTTGACCTCATCCACCTGCGCCTGGAAGGCCTTGATATCGAAGTAGTGACTGGTGCCGGTCATGCTGATCGCAATGCGTTTGCCCGCCAGCGAAGGCACGTCGCTGTCCTCGGCATACGCAGTTGCGACGAGACTGGTGCCAACAGGGTCATCAACAGTGTGCGCCCTATTGCATGCAGGCGGTTTGTCTTGAAGGTCGGGACGGCATCAGGCATTCGGGTGGCTCCGCTGGCTCAGGAAAACAATCCTGATCGGCAGTGCACAGGTCATGCCCAAAGCCGTGCGCTGCGACTGGCTATGGCGCGAGGCCCGGCGGCAGGCGCTTTCGCGCCATTGCGCTGGATGGTGTGGGTGCGCAGTAGCCGGTTTTACCGGCGCAAACGCCGAACACATTGTCGGTTCGCTGTTGCCCGTACAACAGCGAATCGATGCGGGAGCGTGCCTGCTACAGGAGCGTGTTATCTGAGCTTGAACTGCCCCAGCGTGATCGTCAGATCACTCGCCAGCTCGGCCAGCGACTGGCTGGCGCTGCCGGTCTGGCCGGTGCGCACCGCCGATTGTGCCGACAAGTCACGGATGCGCACCAGGTTGCGGTCCACTTCCCGCGCGACCAGCGCTTGTTCTTCAGAGGCGCTGGCGATTACCGTGTTGCGCTCATCGATGACCATGACCGAACTGGCGATGCTGGCCAGCACAGCATTGGCCGACTCGGCCTGTTGTTTGGTGCGCTGCGCCTGATCGGTACTGACTTCAAGCGCAACCAGGGTACTTTTGGTGCCCTGCTGGATGTGCCCGACCATGGTTTCGATCTCGCGAGTCGATTCGCTGGTGCGGTGTGCCAGAGCGCGTACCTCGTCGGCGACCACGGCAAAACCCCGTCCGGCATCACCCGCGCGTGCCGCTTCAATGGCAGCGTTAAGGGCCAACAGGTTGGTTTGCTCGGACACCGCGCGAATGACATCCAGCACCTTGGTGATATCCAGCGTGCGGGTTGCCAGCGCCTGCGCCTCGACCGACGCGGTGCCGACATTGCGGGTCAGCTCAAGGATCGACTGGACGGTTTGATTGAGCTCTTCCTTACCTTCGCGGGCCGACACCGAAGAGGCTTTGGATTCTTCCGAGGTGGCCACCGCATTACGCGCGACTTCATCGACCGCCTGGCTCATCTCGGTGACCGCGGTGGCCGCCATTTCGATTTCGCTGTTCTGCACCACCAGGTCGGCGTTGCTGTTGACCATCAGGGCGCTCATTTCTTCCGTGGCCGACGCCAGTTGGTGAGCGGCATCGCCCACCTGACTCAGGGTCTGGCTCAGATTGCCGCGCATGCGCTCCATCGATTGCAGCAACAGGGCCGCTTCATCAGTGCCCTCACGGTTGATTGCGCTGGGACGCAGGTCGCCCGCAGCAATGGTTTCCGAGCTGTGCAGCGCCTGACTGATCGGCACTGCCAGACTTTTGGTCAGGCGCCAGGCGAGCAATACGGTCAGCAACACCGTCAGAAACATAACCCCCTGAGTGACGATCAGGGCGTTTTCATACACCGACGTCGCTGCAGCGCTGGATTCGGCTTCGGAGTCATCATTGATCTTTTCCAGCTTGCCAAGGGCGGCTTCGATACTTTCCGCCATGGCCTTCATCTCGCCCCAGACGAGCCCCCTTCCGGCCTCTGCCTGATTCTCGTTGATCAGCGTATAGACCTTCTCGGCACGCTCGATGTAGCCCTGATAAGTGCTCTTCAGCCCCTCGAAGAGCGCGCGCTCGTTATCATCGGTGATCAGCGGGTCGTAGGCCTCTACGGCCTTTTGGAAACCGGCCTTCCTTTCAAGAAACTCGTTGTGAGCCTGAGCCACCTGCGCAAGATCATGCGTGGCAAGCATTTTGGCCACGGTGGTGCGGGTTTTCTCGACCGCCAGGGCAATATCGTCACCCAGCGCAATCCCTGGAAGCGCGTCGTTTTCGATTTCAAGCGATTGCTCACGAATACCGTGCAATTGCCGAATGCTGAAAATACCAAGCCCGAACACCAGCACCACCATCACAGCAAAGCAGGCGGAGGTCCGCGCGGCTATTTTCAGCTGTCTCAGCATCTTCAATCCCCTTCCCGTGACCGGTAAATAAATGAGTATCGTCATTCCTATCGGCAGAACAGGAAAAAGGATGAAGATGCTCCGAACAGAGAGGTGCCACTATTATCAAGGCCCACCCGAATCGAAGCTTATGGTAGGTTTCGCGACGCTCGATAATCGCGAGATGGACGGGTCTTTTCACCCTTCAGACTGACTTCCTGGAGCTGCCATGAAACCTTGCTACGCCGCCGCACTGTTTGCTCTTTCACTGCCAGGCCTCGCTCACGCAGGCGATGCGCTACCCACCTACTCCGCCATCACCCAGGCGTTGAACACTGGAGAATCGGTCGCCGTGGTGATCGACCTGGGACAATGCAAATCCTCGATCGCAGGCGCCGAGCCGTCCAAAACCAAAGGCGGCAAACGCATCGATGCCTATCGCATCACACCCGACGGCACCCTGGCGTTTTCGGACACTCACTTCAGCCTCGATCGCGATAACAAGCCCATCGAGCAATTCATTCGCTATCAGATACGCTCGAACGGCACAGCCACATTCAGCATGACGACACTGAATGTTCCTGGTTATCAGCAGGTGGGCACTCCGGTGAGTTATGAGTGTGCGGTCGGCAAGGGACTAAGCTTTTTTGCCGGATGAGCTGGCTCAACGCATGACTGCATAAACAGGAAGAGGTCGGCGTGAGGGAGAGACCAGCCCCACGCCGTCAGAATTAAAGCTCGCTGCGCGTCTTCACGTCAGCTGTTTTTTTCAATGTCTGCTTGCCGGTCGTTGACCTGAAAAATGCTGACACGCAGGCTGTCATCCCCCGGCTTGATGCTCACCCTGCCGACGTACAGATTCCGCTGCAAGTGATCATGCGCACCGGCAGGCACGCTGAACTGCTTGCTGCACGTAAAACTCGATTCGGTCAAAGGCGCCCGGTCCGTTTCATGCCCTGCCAGGAGCCCCTCGCCTACTACCTCTATATTCACTCCTTGATCAGTGAACAAGGTGTAGTACAGGCTGACACGCGCAAGGTCGTCGTCCTGGGGCACCAGATAAAGGCTGCCTCCAGGAAGTACCTGCCCCTGCAATCGCTCGCCACGAAACTCTCCACCCTGTATTTCACAGCTGCTGCGCTGCATCTTCGAAGGGTCGCAAAGCAATTGCGGCTTATCGATACGCAGGTGAATGGTCAATATTTCATGCAACTGCATCGTCTCTATCCCCTACGTCCCATCGTGCATGTGAAGACTGATGATTCGTTCATAACTGCACCAAGGTGTATGTTTTAGCCCGGACGCCTGGAAACTGTCAACTTAAGCGAACCGATTGGTACTGTTATGAGGGGTATAGGAAGGAATGCATTCAAAGCTTGTCGCTCACCGCCCAGGCCTTCAGCGTTCATGACGCCGCAGCACCTCCACCCTGCTGGTACTCTCGCGGCGTGCAGCCGAACTCGCGACGAAACACAGTGTGCAGGTATTGCGCAGACCGAAAACCGCAATCGCGGGCGATCTCGGCAATGGCCAGCCCGGTGTTTTCCAGTCCGTTTGCAGCGGCAGCCAGTTTGAAACGCAGAATCTCGTCATGCACGCTGCAGCCCCTTACCCGGCGAAAGTGTGACTCCAGTGACGAACGCGAAACGCCCACGTAGGCGGCTACCTGTGCAGTCTTGATGCCTTGACACGCGTACTGCCGGATAAACAGCAGCGCTTGCATGACATAGGGGTCACCCAAAGGCTGATGCAGACTCGACGCCTGCACGTTGACAGTATCCGGCGGTATCAGAATGTGTGTGCCCGAGGACGGCATGCCGTGCAACATCTGGTGCAGCAGACGTGCAGCGGTGCGACCCATGGTGTCGGTGCCTTGAACGACCGAGCTCAGAGGCACGCGAGTGAGGGTTCTGGTCAAAGGATCATTGTCGATGCCGATCAGTGCCACCTGTTCGGGAACGGCGATTCCGGCGGTCAGGCAGGCCTGCAATAGCTGACGAGCGCGCGCATCGGTCACGGCGATGATGCCGATCGGCTTGGGCAGGCTTTGCAGCCAGGCGATCTGTTGTTCTACGGCGCTGTCCCAGAGCGGCGCGCTGGTGCCCAGACCACGATAGACCTCGGCGTGCAGGCCGTCGCGTTGCAGCAAGCGGCGAAAGGCCTGCTCGCGCTCCTGGGCCCAACGATTGGCTTGCGCTTCAGGCAGGCTGAAGCAGGCAAAGCGTGTCAGCCCGGCCTCGATCAGGTGCTCATAGGCCGCCTTGATCAAGGCGTGATTGTCAGTCGCCACATAAGGAATGCCCTTCGGGTAGGCGCGTTCGTCCTGATAGGACCCACCGACTGCCACCACCGGCAATTTGATTCCGGCCAGTGCCTCGCCGATCAGCGGGTCATCAAAATCGGCAATGATCCCGTCGCCCTGCCAGCGCTCGATGCCTTTCAGGCGACAGAGGAAATCCTCCTCCAGAAACAGGTCCCAGGACACCCGGGTGCTGCTGAGGTAGTTGCCGATGCCGCTGATGATACCGCGGTCATAAATCTTGCTGCCGTTGAATAACAGCGCAATACGGTGAACGGGAGGTACGGTTTTCATTGTTTTTATGCCGATTCGATAAGCACGACGCCGTTGGCCAAAGACTAGGCCGCTGACCGGCGAATCTCAACACTCAAAATCGCACTGTGCGTTGGCGATTTTCATAATCAGCGCACGCTGGGCCGTTGCTAGTATCCAGACACCGCCAAGAACAATAAGGAAAACGCTCATGCCGTACTTCCCCGACGTCGACAGGGTTCGCTATGAAGGCCCTGACAGCGACTCGCCCCTCGCCTTTCGCCACTATGACGCCGACAGGCTGGTCCTCGGCAAACCCATGCGCGAGCATTTGCGCATGGCGGCCTGTTACTGGCACACCTTCGTATGGCCGGGTGCCGACATGTTCGGTGTCGGCACCTTCAAGCGCCCATGGCAAGGTTCCGGTGATCCGATGGAACTGGCCATCGGCAAGGCCGAAGCGGCGTTCGAGTTTTTCTCCAAGCTCGGCATCGATTACTACAGCTTCCACGACACCGATGTGGCACCGGAAGGCGCCTCACTGAAGGAATATCGCCACAACTTCGCGCACATGGTCGATCACCTGGAGCGCCATCAGGAACAGAGCGGCATAAAACTGCTGTGGGGCACGGCCAACTGCTTCAGCAACCCGCGTTTCGCCGCAGGCGCTGCCAGCAACCCGGACCCTGAAGTGTTTGCCTACGCCGCGACCCAGGTGTTCAGCGCGATGAATGCCACCCAGCGTCTCAAAGGGTCCAACTACGTATTGTGGGGCGGTCGTGAAGGCTACGAAACCCTGCTCAATACCGACCTCAAGCGTGAACGCGAACAACTCGGTCGTTTCATGCGCATGGTCGTTGAACACAAGCACAAGATCGGTTTCAAGGGTGACTTGCTGATCGAGCCCAAGCCACAGGAGCCGACCAAGCATCAGTACGATTACGACAGCGCCACGGTGTTCGGATTTCTGCAGCAGTACGGCCTGGAAAACGAGATCAAGGTCAATATCGAGGCCAACCACGCCACGCTGGCCGGGCACAGCTTCCACCACGAAATCGCCACGGCGGTCTCGCTGGGGATCTTCGGCAGCATCGACGCCAACCGTGGTGACCCACAGAACGGGTGGGACACGGACCAGTTCCCCAACAGCGTCGAAGAGATGACCCTCGCCACCTACGAGATCCTCAAGGCTGGCGGCTTCACCAATGGCGGTTTCAATTTCGACTCCAAGGTGCGTCGCCAGAGCCTCGACGATATCGATCTGTTCCACGGCCACGTCGCCGCGATGGATGTCCTTGCCCTGGCGCTGGAGCGTGCCGCCGCCATGGTGCAGAACGATAAACTCCAGCACTTCAAGGATCAGCGCTACGCCGGCTGGCAGCAGCCTTTCGGACAATCGGTACTGGCGGGCGAGTTCAGCCTTGCATCGCTCGCCGAACACGCCTTCGCCAACGAGTTGAACCCGCAGGCCGTCAGTGGCCGCCAGGAACTGCTCGAAGGTGTGGTCAATCGCTTTATCTACACCTGACCGGCGTAGCTGGACGTCGCCGTGACATTCAGGCGACAAATCTTCATACGCGACGTCCGGCAACGCTCTACAGTTCTATCGGTATCACCCTCAGTCAAGAAGTGTCTCAAACAACAATAAAAGGACGCACCCTATGAACACCCTCAAACGTACGCTGCTCGCCAGCGCGCTGGCCTTGCTGTCCCTGCCGGTCATGGCCGACTCTGCGCACCCGAAAATAGGTTTTTCCATTGATGACCTGCGCCTGGAACGCTGGTCACGCGACCGTGATTACTTCGTTGCTGCGGCGGAAAAGCTGGACGCCAAGGTCTTCGTGCAATCGGCGGATGCCAATGAACAGAAACAGATCTCGCAGATAGAAAACCTCATCTCTCGCGGCGTCGATGTGATCGTCATCGTGCCGTTCAACGCCACCGTGCTCACCAACGCCGTTGCCGAAGCCAAAAAGGCCGGGATCAAGGTGGTGTCGTATGACCGGCTGATCCTCAATGCCGATATCGATGCGTACATCTCCTTCGATAACGAAAAGGTCGGCGAGATGCAGGCCAACGGCGTGCTGAAAGCAGCGCCCAAGGGCAATTACTTCCTGCTCGGCGGCGCGCCCACCGATAACAACGCCAAGATTCTGCGCGAAGGCCAGATGAAAGCGCTGCAACCGGCTATCGACAGAGGTGACATCAAGATCGTCGGCCAGCAGTGGGTAAAGGAGTGGAACCCTACCGAAGCCCTGAGCATTGTTGAAAATGCCCTGACCCGCAATAACAACAAGATTGACGGCATCGTCGCCTCCAACGACGCGACTGCCGGCGGCGCGATTCAGGCCCTCGCCGCACAGAAACTGGCCGGCAAAGTCCCTATCTCGGGCCAGGATGCGGACCTCGCGGCGGTCAAACGGGTCATCGATGGCACGCAGACCATGACCGTCTACAAGCCGCTGAAACTGATTGCCACGGAAGCCGCCAAGCTCTCCGTGCAACTGGTGCGCAACGATGAGAAACCGAAGTTTGACTCGCAGTCGGACAATGGCATGAAGAAGGTCGACACCATGCTGCTGACCCCGACCTTGCTGACCAAGGACAACATCGACCTGCTGGAGAAAGACGGGTTCTACACCAAGGCGCAGATTGACGGGCAATGAGCCTCGATCGTTGATACGTCGCTGAAAGCCAGAGCACGACCCTGCAGTTAGGCAGGGTCGCCGCTCAGGCCAAGCCATCACACCTTCGTAGAGCCCTGCGCCATGTCTGACTACCTGTTGCAAATGAACGGCATCGTCAAATCCTTCGGCGGTGTAAAAGCGCTCAACGGCATTGATATAACAGTGAAGCCCGGCGAATGCGTCGGCCTGTGCGGCGAGAACGGCGCGGGCAAGTCGACATTGATGAAAGTCCTGTCGGCGGTCTATCCCCACGGCACCTGGGAGGGCGAGATCCTGTGGGACGGCCAACCGCTCAAGGCACAATCGATCAGCGAAACGGAAGCGGCCGGGATCGTCATCATCCATCAGGAGCTGACGCTGGTCCCGGACCTGTCGGTGGCCGAAAACATCTTCATGGGTCACGAGCTGACGCTTCCCGGCGGGCGCATGAATTATCCGGCCATGATCCACCGCGCCGAGTCGCTGATGCGTGAACTCAAAGTGCCTGACATGAACGTGGCGCTGCCGGTTTCCCAGTATGGCGGCGGCTACCAGCAACTGGTGGAAATCGCCAAGGCGCTGAACAAGAAGGCGCGCCTGCTGATTCTCGACGAGCCTTCCTCGGCCCTGACCCGTTCCGAAATCGAGGTGCTGCTGGACATCATTCGTGACCTGAAGGCCAAAGGGGTCGCGTGCGTGTACATCTCGCACAAACTCGATGAAGTGGCCGCCGTGTGCGACACCATTTCAGTCATCCGCGACGGCAAACACATCGCAACCACCGCAATGGCGGACATGGACATTCCGAAGATCATCACCCAGATGGTCGGACGCGAAATGAGCAACCTCTATCCCACCGAGCCCCATGATGTCGGCGAGGTGATTTTCGAAGCGCGGCATATCACCTGCCATGACGTCGATAACCCCAAGCGCAAGCGGGTCGACGACGTGTCGTTTAGCCTCAGGCGCGGGGAGATCCTCGGCATCGCCGGGCTGGTGGGCGCGGGCCGCACTGAACTGGTATCCGCCCTATTTGGCGCCTACCCGGGTCGATACAGCGGTGAAGTGTGGCTCGATGGCCAGATGATCGACACGCGCACGCCGCTCAAATCGATCCGCGCCGGCCTGTGCATGGTCCCCGAAGACCGCAAGCGCCAGGGCATCATTCCGGACCTGGGTGTCGGTCAGAACATCACCCTCGCGGTCCTCGACAGCTACTCGAACATGACCCGCATCGACGCTGAAGCCGAGCTGGGCAGTATCGACCGGGAAATCTCGCGCATGCACCTCAAGACGGCCAGCCCGTTTTTGCCGATCACCAGCCTGTCAGGCGGCAATCAGCAGAAAGCCGTGCTGGCGAAGATGCTGCTGACCCGCCCGCGCGTTCTGATTCTCGACGAGCCCACCCGCGGCGTCGATGTCGGTGCCAAGTACGAGATTTACAAGCTGATGGGTGCGCTGGCAGCCGAGGGTGTATCGATCATCATGGTGTCTTCGGAGCTGGCCGAAGTGCTGGGCGTGTCCGACCGTGTACTGGTGATTGGCGAAGGCCAGTTACGCGGCGACTTCATCAACCATGAACTGACTCAGGAGCAGGTGCTCGCCGCTGCACTCAGCCACTCCGATGCCCCTCACAATAATGCCCGGAAGACTGCGTAGATGAACCAGGTCAAACAGTTCTTTACCCGCTACAAAATGCTCGCGCTGGTGATTGCCATTGCCGTTATCTGGCTGTTCTTCAGTTGGCAGACCGAGGGCGGCTTCCTCACCCCGCGCAACTTGTCCAACCTGCTGCGACAGATGTCCATTACCGGGATTCTGGCCTGCGGCATGGTGCTGGTGATCATCAGCGGTGAGATTGACCTGTCGGTGGGCTCATTGCTTGGCCTGCTCGGTGGCCTGGCGGCGATTCTGGATGTGGTTTACCACGTTCCGCTGCTGGCGAACCTGAGCGTGGTGGCCTTGTGCGGCCTGATGATCGGCCTCGCCAATGGCTACATGACTGCCTACCTGCGGATCCCCTCGTTCATTGTCGGGCTGGGTGGCATGCTGGCGTTTCGTGGCGTCCTGCTGGGAATCACCGGCGGCACGACCATCGCCCCGGTGTCGCCGTCGCTGGTCTATATCGGCCAGGGCTATCTGCCGCACGCGGTCGGCACCGGGCTCGGCATTCTGTTGCTCGCATTGACGCTGTTCCTGACCTGGAAACAGCGGCGCAACAGAGCGCTGCACGGGCTGGCGGCACATTCGCTGATTCGTGATGTGTTACGTGTATTGCTGATCGGCGCCGTGCTGGGCGGCTTTGTCTATGTGCTCAACAGCTACGACGGAATCCCCGTTCCGGTATTGCTGTTGCTGGTCCTGCTCGGCGTGTTCAGCTACGTCACCAGCCAGACGGTCTTCGGACGCCGGGTCTACGCCGTCGGCAGCAACATGGAAGCCACGCGCCTGTCCGGCATCAACGTACAGGCCGTGAAGCTGTGGATCTTCGGCATCATGGGCGTGATGTGCGCGTTCGCCGGGCTGGTCAACACCGCACGCCTGGCCGCCGGCTCCCCCTCGGCCGGCAACATGGGCGAACTCGACGCCATCGCCGCATGCTTCATCGGCGGCACGTCCATGCGTGGCGGTTCAGGCACTGTTTACGGTGCGCTGCTCGGCGCATTGGTGATCACCAGTCTCGATAACGGCATGTCCATGCTCGACGTCGACAGTTACTGGCAGATGATCGTCAAGGGCGGCATCCTCGTGCTGGCGGTGTGGGTGGACGTGAGCACACGGGCCGGACGGCGGTGATTCGCAGAAGTCAGAGGTTGTGCTGACCACTTTATTCTGGAGTTGCCGGTCTCGACAGGTCCCACAGGTTAATCGAGATACCGGGAACCACAGCGTGCGTTCCGGCCACTCACCGTCGATATGGTTTTCTACGGATACTGGCAATGAACTCATCCTCCACTCTGCAAAAGCTGCTTGATAGGCGTGGTCAGGCGGCCAACGGAAATTCTGCGACACAGGCCGTACAGTGGCAGGAAGGAATGAACCTCACGCTGCATGTGAACGGCGATAGCCTCACGATGTTGGCCGAGATCATCGATCTGCGTGCCGACCCTCAGGACGACATCCTCTTGCGCAAGCTGCTTGCCCATGCTTTTCCGGGCCTGCGGCTACGACGCGGCGCGTTGACCATCAACCCGGACGAGAACACGTTGGTGTATTCCTACGAGCATGACTTTCTCGCACTGGACAAGACCCGATTCGAAAATCTGCTGGCTAACTTTGCCGAAACAACGCAGGAGTTGCGTAACACCGCGCAGCGCCTGCGTTACCGCTGAGGACAGAGCCCATGTTGAACAAGCCGACGTTGAACGGGATTGCCCCTACCGCACAAGCCGCTGCTTCCCATGCCGTCGAGGGCCCCACAAGCCCCACGCCAATGCGACTGGATGCAGCGCAAGGTCAGCGACCACTGCCACCGATGGACGCGCCATCGTCGTTACGCCTACGAGCGTCCGGCACATCGTCAGGTGGAGAACCGCAGGCGGCTCAGGAAAACTCAGGCAGCGCGGCTGCAGACAACAACGGAGCTGCACGCGCTCGGCGAGAGCCGGGGATTGATCCAGTCAGGCTTTTTGTGAAACTGATGGTAGGAACCCTTGCGCTCTCGACAGGATGTCGATTGACAAGGCATCCGGATGATTTTGCAAAAGATCCTGGAGGCAGTATATGGGCGGCCATGAGTTTAAAGCATCGCTCTTCTCAGAACGATCTGGATCAGGGAAACAGAACGGTTCTGGAGCGTTACGGCGCCTACATTCCCAAAGACAGTAACTGTTTCAAAGCAAAGGCAGACGTCACTCACGACATTCCCCCTGGCGTCGCAGGTCAGTGGAACGTTAAAACCCGTCAGGTGAAGCTGAACCCCAACATTGCACTTGAAAGTCACCCGGCCGAGATCGCAGGGCACGAGTTCATACACTGTTACACCCACCCGGAGTTCAGGGGTCGTCACATTGATCATCGGCACTGGAAAGCCTTGAACGAAGGCCTGACCACTCATCTGACGGAAAAACTACCCACGCCGAAACGCCTCTTGCCTATCCCTCTGGCCAAAGACCCCTATCACGGTTTCAAACTGGCCACAGGAGACTCATGGCCCGCTGCGGCGAAACGTATTGAAGGTGCTGTCGGCGAAGATACGCTGCTGAAAGCGTTCTTCGGCGGCGACGATGACGCCATCAGTGAAGTCGCCAAAGCCGCTGCCCAGATCTATCCCCGGCTTGCGTCAAGCCGCACCGAGCAGGAGTTGTACAGAGCCGGAATGATGCGCGGCTCGCAGCAATTGGCTGAGTGTTATGCAGGTGCCTTGCTCGCCAGCGGCCAGCCTTTGCCCGAGAGCTGGTCACGCAATATGCTCCCGGTGTTCAGTTTCTCGGACATGCAACCCGAGCAGGCGAAAAAGGCGCAATTACAAGCAGAGCAGAGCCAGGAGCGAATGGGCATCATATTTGATGCGGCATTTTTCTCACCAGACCTGAAGACCCAACGACAGGCATTGGGCATGCTGCGCGAAGATCTACTGATGCACTGGGAAAACGTTGTGCCCGATAAAGGCTGACCCATCGAAGCCCTCGCTTTAAAGGCTACCGGGAAGGAAAGGTGCTCAAGCCTGCCTGGCCGCTACCGCTTCCACTTCGATCAGCGCACCGGGCAACGGCAGCGCCACTACCTGCAAAGCGGTGCGCGCAGGTTTCAAGGGTTGCTCGGGGGTGCCGAAAAACTGCGTGTAACCGGCCTGCAGGCCTGCAAAGTCAAGCTTTCCGCCGGTTTCCTCGGCCCCCACCAGAAACACCCGCAACTGCACGATATCGCCCAGATCAAGGTCCTGTTGCCGGAGGATATTGCGCAGTTTGTTGAACACCGAAACAGTCTGGACCTCAGTATTCCCGTATGCGGCAGGCGTACCCGCCGCGGCGTGTGGGTCAGCGAGGTCAGGCAGGGTGCCGCTGATGAACACCAGGCTGGCCGAGGCAGGCACGGTCACGGTTTGCGAGATTGGAAAATCGCCGACGCTGGTACGTTGAATGCTGTCGCTCATGGTGTCACTCCTCAATGGATGTTGATGCTGCAATAAAGGCTCAGGACGCCGTGAGGGCCGCCGTCTGTCGTTGCTGGATAACCCGCTCGGCCAGTTGCCCGACCACATGGCGCGCCGAATTGGCGGCTGATTCCTGCCAGATACCCACGCCGCTCTGCACCAGCCCGTCGCCAGCGAAGTAAACCCGGCCATGAGGTTCATCCAGCAAGGCGCTGGCGTCGGCCGGGAAATGTTCGCGTTGCAGCCACGGGCCTTCGCTGTAAGGAATCTGCTCCCAGGACACGGCCAAGGGGTTACGCAAGTGATACGAGTAACCGGGATGCAGCAGTTCGACCGCCTCTCTGGAGGCTGCGTATTGCGCCTCGAACGGTTTCGCGCCGAACACGTCGGCACCCTCCCCGGTCACGTAACCGGCGACGAGCAGGCCATCGCGGGTGTTCAAGTCATTGCTCGGGTACCACAGCAGGCGCGCCGGATGGTCGATCCAGGACAACCCGCCATAGGTGCGGTAATCGGTTTCCCAGAAGCGCGGGGATTGCCACGCCACCTTGGTCGCCTGATCGTTGCGGGTGCTCAGCAAAGCAGCCTTTACCGGATTACTGAAGTCGGTATCCAGCCTGGCCAGCAACGGCAACGGCAGGGTCGACACCAGATAATCGGCGCGTACTACCTGTTCACGGCCACTGTGTCTGTCGTGATAGGTGACCGCCACACCGTCTTCCAGTTGACGAATCTGGCGCACCTGCGCGCCCAGTTGCACCTGTTCGGTGAGGCGCTGGTAAAAGGCGTCGGTGATGCGGTCCATACCGCCGACCGGCTGAAACATGGTCGCCGAGAACTCGGGAAACTCAGTGTGCAGCAGCGCGCCCCACAGCTCGGGATGCAGCAGGCGCTCCAGCCCTACCGGCTGCGCACTGGTCGGCAATGCCCCCGGATGCGAGAGCGACTCCTGATGTCCGGAACGCAGGCTGCCCTCATAAGCCAGTTCCTGCGAGAGGTCGCCATACACCTGCAAAAACGCTAACAGGCGCTGACGCTCTTCGCCGCTCAACACATCGTCCAGAGCATCGCGCTGCACCGCCGTGGCCAGTAGACCCGAGAGGTGGCCGCGGGCGTCGTTGATAGCCTGGCCGACAGTGAACGCGGGCTGTTGCAGGTCCGGGCGGACCTGAGCGCCATGGCTGCTGTTGACCAGCACTTCAAGCGGCACCCCCAGCTCGCTGCAATAGTCGAGCAGCGTGCGGTGCTGGCTGGGAATCCGCGCTGGCCCGGCATTGAAATACAGCCCGGGATCAAAGCCCACGGTCTGCGTGCGACCGTCCTTGTAGTCCACCTGATCGCCGCTGCGCAACGTCCAGTTGCGGCCGCCCACTCGATCACGGGCCTCCAGCACTTGCACGGTAAACCCTGCCCGCGTCAATTCCAGCGCAGTCACCAGCCCGGCGATTCCGGCACCCAGCACCAGTACGCGAGTGCCCTGCCCCAGCCCGCTTCCGAGTTTCAGAGGTTTTGGCCGCCGGTGTGATGAAGGCCCCAGCCCCAGTACCGCAAGCGCGTCCTTGACGGCTTTTTCGCCACCTACCGCAGCAATGCTGGAAAGTGCTTCACGTCGTGTCAGTCCCATGTCATTTGCTCCCTTGAAGTCCTCAATCCGGTAAGCCGGGCGGGTTGATCAGCGACTTGTCGACGCGCTCCACATCCAGGCCCCAGCGCTGCAACACCTGCTCGTACTGCCCGCCGGCAATCGCGCCTTCAAGGGCGGTATGAATCGGTTTGACCAGACCGTTGTCCTTGCGCGTGGTGACTGCGATATCAGCCTGCAATGGCCAGCCGCCGTTAACCGTGCCGACCCGCTTGATGCCTCCGGTGATGGCGGCCGAGTAGGCATACACCGAATTGGGCCCGAACAGCGCATCACTGCGCCCCGACTGAATGGCAAGCTGCGCAGCCGCCTGATCATCGAAATACTGCAACAGCGCAGGCTTGATACCTGCCTTTTCGTTAGCCTCGTTCCACGCCAACAGGACCTTTTCCTGATTGGTGCCGGAGCCGACGATGATCTTCAGCCCCGCGATGTCCGACGCCTGTTTTATCTCGCTGATTTTGCTGTTGGTCTTGACATAGAAGCCCAGGACATCCTGGCGGTAGGTGGCGAAATCGAAGCGTTTCTTTCGCGCTTCGGTCACAGTGACGTTACTGATGACTGCGTCGTATTTGCCCGAACTGACGCCCAGCGGCCAGTCCTCCCAACTGGTCTGCACCACGTTCAATTGCAGGCCCAGGCTGTCCGCCACCAGTTGCGCGGTGTCGGCCTCGCTGCCGATGGTGGTCTTGTCATCATTGGCCAGCAGTGCCAGGGGCGGCCCCGCCACACCGGAGACGGCCACGGTGAACTTGCCTGGCTGGGCAAACTTGAAGCCCGTCGGGATCTGCGCAATGGCCGCTTCGTTACGCGGTACATGAATGCGTTGCCGGTCAGGACTGAGGTCGACCGGTTGCGCGGTGGAAGCAAAAGCACTTTGCGCCACGCTGACGGCTATCGTCAGCAGGGCTACGCGGGCGGTATTCACTAGCATCAGCAATCACTCCTTGAAAGCGGGAAATTCACAGCACCTTGCCGAGAAAGGCAGCGGTGCGAGGGTGTCGGGGATGGTGGAAAACCTGTTCCGGCGGCCCTTGCTCAATCAACTGGCCATCGCACAGAAACACCACGTGATCCGCCACTTCCCGGGCAAAACCGATCTCGTGGGTCACTACCACCAGCGTGACACCCAGTTGCGTGAGCCCTTTGATGACATCCAGCACCTCGCCGACCAGCTCGGGGTCGAGGGCTGAGGTAGGTTCATCAAACAGCAGCACCTTGGGGTCCAGCGCCAACGCACGGGCAATGGCGACGCGCTGTTGCTGGCCCCCGGAAAGCTGGCGTGGGTAAGCGTCCACCTTGTCTGCCAGGCCAACCCTGGCCAGCAATTCACCTGCTCTTGCCTGCGCCTCGGCCTTGCTCCAGCGTTTATGGGCCAATGGTGCTTCAGCAATGTTTTCCCAGGCGGTGAGGTGCGGGAACAGGTTGAAATTCTGAAACACGAAGCCGACTTCGATGCGCCGCTTGAGGATTTCACGCTCTTTGAGCTCATAGAGCAGATCACCCTTGCGCCGATAACCAACGTAGTCGCCGTCGATGGTGATGTAACCGCTGTCGATCTTTTCCAGGTGGTTGATGGTGCGCAACAGCGTGGACTTGCCCGAGCCGGACGGCCCGAGAATCACCGTGACCTTGCCCGGTTCAATGCTCAGGTCAATGTCCTTGAGCACCTGCTGGCTGCCAAAGCGTTTGCCCACGCCCTGGATCTGAATGCGCCCTGCGCGCACGGGTGCAGAGGCTTCACTCATAATGCTTCTCCTTCAACCAGCCGCGCACTCGCTGCAAGGGCGTGGGCGGCAAAACACGCGCCGTGCCACGAGCAAAGTGTCGCTCGACGTAGTACTGCGCGCTGGTCAACAGCGTGGTGATGATCAGGTACCAGACAGTGGCAACAATCAGCAGCGGAATCACCGCCTGGGTACGGTTGTAGATGACCTGCACGGTGTAAAACAGCTCTGGCAAGGCCAGCACATAAACAATGGAAGTGCCTTTGACCAGGCCGATGATTTCGTTGAAGCCCGAAGGCAGGATCGAGCGCAGTGCCTGGGGCAGAATGATGCGGAAAACCCGACGCGAAGCCGGCAAGCCAAGGGCTGCAGCGGCTTCATGCTGGCCAGCATCGACACCGATCAGCCCGCCACGAATGATTTCTGCGGTATACGCCGCCTGCATCAGGCTCAAGCCCAGGACCGCCACGGTGAATTGACTGAGCACGTCGACCGTCGACCATTCGGCGAAGACCAGATCGGTAAACGGCACACCCAGTACGATGTGGTCGTACAGGTAGGCGAAGTTGTAGAGAATGATCAACACCAGCAGCGCCGGCATCGAGCGGAAAAACCAGATGTAGCCCCAGGCCAGCGCCGCCAGCAGCGGTGAGCCCGACAGGCGTGCCAGCGCCAGCGCCGTGCCGAGAATGATGCTGAACACGGTGCTGAGCAGTGTCAGCAGCAACGTCTGGGCCAGGCCGCGCAGCACTGACGGCGAGAAGAACCATTGCCCGAACACGCCCCACTCCCAGCGCGGATTGGTCGCCAGCGAATGCACGATGGCGACCAGCACCAGTGCAGCGAATATTGACCCCACCCAGCGACCGGGATGCCGGGCGGGTACTACTTGCAACGCCTTGATCGGTGGTTGTGCTACCCGGCTCTGGCGCAGCGGGTAACGGCTGGTCTCGTCGATGAAGTCATAGGGTTTGGCGACAGTGGGCATGCTTGTTCCTCGCACTCAATGGGGGTTTTCAGGTGCTGGCCTTAGAAGGCGTAAGTCAGCCGGGTGTAGTAGTAACCGCCGGTAAAACCGTAGGGCGAATAGGTGCCGTAACTGCTGACCATGGTGCTGCTGGGAACCCCCTGTTTCTTTGGATAGATGTCGAACAGGTTCTTTGCGCCGATGGCAACGTTGAGGTTTTTGCTGAGGTTGTAGCCGAGGTCCAGATCGGTGATCCACTTGGCGCTGTACACCCGATCCAGATCGCGATTGGCTGAGGAATTGACCTCTTTGTAGGAACCGTAACGGGTCAGCGCCAGGTTCAGGTTGAAGCGCTCGATGCTCCAGTCGCCGCCTAGAATCAGTTTGGTATGCGGCTGCACGCCAGTAATCAGATTGCGGGCCTCGCGGTCCATCAGCTCATAGGAAGTACCGAGGATCGAGGTGGATTCCTTGTAGCTGAGGATCTTTGTCTGATTCCAGTTGAACGCCGCTGTCCACTTCACTGACCCGTACTGCCCAAGGTCCTGGCGGTAGTTGCTGACCAGATCCAGCCCCTTGGTGCGGGTGTCGGCACCGTTGATGAAATACTGGCCGCCCGACGTCGAATCGATGCCGTTGTTGAGCAGCACCTGAGTGACTTCATCACCCAGCAGGGTGCCGGTCAGGGTGATGCGGTCACGCAGATTGATCACGTAGGCATCGGCGGTCAGGGTCAACTGATCGGTAGGCGTCAGGGTGAAACCGAGGCTGAAATTGGTGGAGCGCTCCGGCTTGAGGTCCTCGGCACCCAACGCTCTGGCGGCACCCGAGCCGGTCGGCAATACGCCGTAATTGATCGACTGATACACGCCGTCCACCACGCCGTAAGTGGTCGAACGTGCACTGAACCGACTGTTGGCCAGGGATGGCGCACGAAGGCCATTGCTGACGGTGGCGCGAACGGCGAACTGCGGGGTGAAGTCGTAGCGTGTGGTCAGCTTGCCGCTGCGGGTCGCGCCCACACCTTGGTTGTAATGTTCATAGCGCAGTGCGCTGCCGACATACCAGTCAGGCACAGGGTTGAAGCCTACGTCGACATAACTGGCGACACTGTTGCGCGAGGCGCTGCTTTCTTCATCCGGCGAAATACCGTTGGTGACCTGCGCACCTGACGATGCACAGTTGCCCGGTGCAATGCAGTAACCGCCGTTGGCATAGGATTCATAGTCGCCCGCCTGCACCTCATACGTGTCGCGTCGATGTTCAAGGCCGTAGGACACGTCGAGGGGCTTTTGCAGGCCGATGTCAAAGCCGCGCTTGAAGTCCAGATTGGTGGTCAGCTCGGTGGAAATCCACGCTCCTGATGTGAAGCTGTTGGGCGTGGCCTCACCCAGCGACGGGTTCTGGTTATGCGTGGTGCCCTGCTCCGCCTCGTTGCGCCCGTAAGTGCTGGACAGATCCCAGTCCCATTCACCAAGCGTGCCTTTGCCACCAAACGCAGCCTGAAAATCGTCTTCGTCGATGTACCAGGTCGGTGTGTATCCGGCAGGATAACCATTGGGCCCGGTGGTGATCGTGTTGGTGATGGTCGGCAGGCGAAAATTCTGCCCCTGCTCGGCCTTGCGACGCGAATAGGTGGTGAAGGAATACAGACTGAAACTGTCATCGATCGGCAGCTCGGCGTTGTAACCCAGGGTCAGCAGATTGGTTTTCGGCGTGCCGTAACCGCCATACGTGGACTTGCCCGCCAGGTCGTAGGCTTGTTCGTAGCTGTAGCCATTGGCGCTGGCCTTGTTGTCGTCATTCTGGCTGCGGGCATCCAGCGCCAGTTGCACGATACCGCCGTCGCCAATCTCGAAGCCTTTATTGAGGCTTTGCTGCACGGTCTGCTTCTTGCCGTCATAACCGAGCCCGGCGTTGGTCACCGAGGTGCCGCTGGTGTCGGCCTTGAGGATGACGTTAATCACCCCGGCAATGGCATCGGAGCCATATTGAGCCGCGGCACCGTCACGCAGCACTTCTACATGATCAATGGCGCTGATCGGGATCAGATCGAGGTCTGCCGGCGCAGCGCCGGTGTTGATGCCGTTGATATTAAGAGTCGCGCTGGTATGGCGGCGTTTGCCATTGACCAACACCAGCACCTCGGCGGCACTCAAACCACGCAAGTTGGGCGCACGGGCAATGCCGCTGGCGTCCCAACCGGTTTTTTCCGGCAGTGTCAGAGATGGGATGACCGCGCTCAATGCCTCCATCAGGCCGGGCTTGCCAGTACTCTGTAATTGTTTGGCACTGACCACATCGATCGGCACCGGGCTGCTGGTCACGGTGCGCTGCTCGGCACCGCGATTACCGGTGACCACCACGGTGGACAAGGTACGACGCTCATCCTCAGAGGTTTTTTCCTCGGCCTGAATCGTCCCTGACAGCAAAACGCTCCCTATCGCCAACGCCAGCGGGCAGTAGCCCAGCACGGCAGTCGAGGCTCGGGCACCGTGTAAAGCTTGCTTCATATTCACTCCAGACATGGCCGTCATTGAAGCCATGCATGCAAATCGCAAAGTCGGGCGTTCCTGCTGTCGTAGGGACAGCGCGGTACGCACGTTTCAGGCTGTGCAGGTAAAACCTGCGCGATGAGCTAGCGGTGGGGTGAGAAGCCGGTTGGCGGCAGAAGTGACGCGCAGCGCCTGTCAACAACAGGGCGAGAGGAATAAAGCCAGTGGCAGGATTGAACAGGCAACATACGTTGAACTCCCTTCCAACGATTCTGCTTGAGGGGAATGGTTTATCCCTCGGTCATGGCGCACTCGACGGCGGCCTGATGCGCAGAATCCTGATAACGATTGGTACCATCCGAGGTAAGGGGTAGGCTGTTGAAACCAAACATAACGGAATCAATTTCGAAAATATAATTCTATTTGGTCATAAGCTAATATTATTATTTTTGATTTATATTTATTTTATTATTCACAAATAGCATTTTCAGTTCTCAGGTGTCTGACTGACAGGGAGACCCGATTATCAGGCCGGGCTTCCCAAGGCTGCTTTACTTTGAGAGCAACAACTCAATCAGCTCATCCGCGCCTCTGGAAATACCCGCCTGCGCCGCCGACAAACGCCCGAAGGTCGAGCTTATGTCATAAACCTTTGGATATTGCCGAGTGACATAGGACTCCAGAAGCTGCGAAGTGGACGCATCGTAGATCTCGACGGCATAGCTGACGGACCCGGTAAACGTACCTTCACGGTCTCTGGAGGCCTGAACGAGGTTATATGACCCCATGCCGATATCGAATCGGGAGAATGTAGACAGCCCGGTAACAGTGGTCTCGGCCCCGGTCAGGGTGAGGCGAATGCGCATTGTCCCGCGTGAAGGTGTGTCGGTGAACCGGAAATGCTTGCCCAGGGCTTCAGAGAACCTGACTGTCATGTCGTTGGCCAGGACGGTCTTTTCGTTGCGCTCCAGGTCCGAAAATTGCGCATCAGCTCCCGAGTAGATCACCACGGGTTCAAGCATTACTTTATCGTATTGGTTCCAGTTGACTGACGTCGAGTACTTGAAGGGAATACGACCCGAGCTGTCCTGTTTGTTGGGCCGCATTTCAAGTGATGACTCGATTCCTGAATACGGCGACGGCTCGTGACTGGCACACCCCGTGACCAGAAAAACCAATAACAACAGCCCGGCCAACTTCATGTTTTTAACGTAGTGCATGCAGAACTCTCCAGCGTGATCAGGTTATTGAAATTCAAGCACTCACCGTCAATCCCCGAGCCCGACTACTATCAGGCACGCACCGTCACGGGCAGTACCTATGAAGGGCACTGGTAATATCCCGGGACTGTTTATCCAGAAGCACGTTTTCCAGAGACACTGTATCTCGGAGCACTCTCTTGCCTGATGCAGGGCCATCCATGATCGCGACGTACCGCGTTGCACGGCATTTAATCGATCATCATCAGACTGCTCTGCGAGGCGCTGCCGGACTGTTCTGGATATGTGTCAGTCTGCAATGAACTGCGAGACCACCAAAGCTGTACCGACGTGTATAGTTTTAAACCGTTGGCGATGGGTCGTCAACCTAAAATGTACACATCGGTATGCTTTTGAAGAGTTCACTATTCGCATCAAGCGGGCTGAACCCGTCAGACCCTTGAACGGCAATCATTCCAGATTCCGCGAATCAGATCCTTGAGTAACAGTGCCTCGCTCCAGCGATCTGAAATTTCGCGCCCGTCACTCCCTGTGATTGCATACGGGGGTGGGCCCAGCTCGCACGTGAAAGACAGGCTGGCTGGTTTATTCGGTCGAGCCAGCCAATCTTCAATACCGTAACGCCACCAGGCTCAAAACCGCTCAAGCCAGGGGCGGTGTTGTGCAAAGCTCAACGGCACCTGCACTTGTTCACTATTGGCTATACGGCCGTGAAAGCCCCAACTATGGCGCAAGATGCTGTGAATGTGCTCGTCGTCCTCGGCCGTCGCCGACTCGGGCAACTCCCGACCTACCACGTAGTGGGACAAATCAGCCAATAGTTTAAGGTCCGGCATCTGCGCCAGCACGTCGAGGGTAAACAACAGATCACTGGTAAGGCGGTAACGGTGAGTTTCCAGCAGAACCGGAAAGTCCACCTGCTCGGCCAGACGCTGCCAACCCTCGATCAACGTAATCGCCTGGGCCAGCGTCCGCGGACGTGCATCGGCCTGCAGAGTCAGGTGATGACAACCGTAGCGGCAAGCAACTTCAAGCGCCCTGTCCAGATCGGCCACTGTCTGTGGGAATAGCTGACCTTCAATCTGTAAGCCACGGGCCTCTGCGGCGGCATGCAGCCGCATGACATCGGGGGCATGCCAGTAATGGTCGGTGATCCCGTCAAAGCCAGCGGCGGCAATTCTGTCCAGTTGCGCCTCGATGGGAAGGTCACACTGGCCACGATGGTCCTGCATGGCCCATAGCGACTGAAATACCAGAAATGTGTCCATGTCAGAGCCTCAGCAGTTGTTTGAGCGAACACTCGGAGTCGTTGAGCATGGTGACGCTCAGCGGAATTCGGGCAACGATCAGGCGCTCACACAGCTTGATATCTTTGGCAACGCTGTTGCCCAGCGCCAGGCCACAGGCACCCTGCAGTCGTTGTTGCGCATCCAGGTAGAACAGCAACCGCCCACCGCAGGCCAATGCGCGGCTGGCTGAAGGCAGGGGCTGCGTGATTACACCGACTGTCTGCACGCTCCAGTCGTACTGATCGGACCAGAAGCCGGGCACCTCCTGGAACGGAAGATCGTACCCCAGCATATTCAATGCGCTGTGGCGCCCCTGCGCTTCGGCGTTGCGCCAGGTCTCCTGCCGCTGGTACACCCCCTCGGGGTGCAGGCGATACTCACACACATCACCGGCGGCGAAGATGTCCGGGCAGCTGGTGCGCAGTCGATCGTCGACACGAATCCCTTGCCCTACGGCAAGGCCAGCCGCTACTGCAAGCTCAATGTTCGGCTGCATGCCAACGCCGACAACCACTGCGTCACAAGGCACACTCCGGCCGTCGACCAGCAGCACTGACTCGGCGCGCTCATTGCCTTGCACGCCTTCAAGCACGACATTGAGTTGTACATCGACGCCGTGCTGCCGATGCAAATCCAGCAATGCCCGGGACACTTCTTCAGGCAAGACGCGCCCGGCCAGACGAGGGCCTGCTTCGAGCAACGTCACCTGGCAGCCTAGAGCCCGCGCCGTCGCCGCAACTTCAAGGCCAATGAACCCGGCACCGATGATCACCAGGCGTGAACCGTGGATCAAGGCACCCCGCAACGCCAATGCTTCATCGTGGGTGCGCAGGTAGAAAACATTGCTCAGGTGCCTGGGGATCTGTGCCAGGCAACGCGCCCTGCCCCCGGTCGCCAACAGCAATCGGCTGTAAGGCAACTCATCGCCGTCAGCCAACTGCAGGCGATGACCCTGCGGGTCGAGGCTCTTTACCGGATTGTCGGTCAGATGCTCGATACCCAGCTCAGTGAGGCGCGTGTCCGCACACAGACTGCAACCGGCCAGGTCCACGGAGCCTCGCAGCACGCCCTTGGACAAAGGTGGACGCTCATACGGCACGTGCGGCTCGGCGCCGATCAGTATCAGTCGGCCGGCGTAACCCTGATCGCGCAAGGTCAGCGCTGCACGGCCACCTGCATGACCCGCGCCAACGATAATCAATGGAGCATTCATGGCATGCACTCCTGATTTTCAGTCACTGACCGCAAGCAAAACCCGCCCGGCTTCGACCCGTACGGCAAAGGTCTTGAGATTGACGCACACGGGTGCTCCCAGGGCTTTGCCATTGCGATAGTCGAAGCGGCCGTTATGTTTAGGGCATTCGATGACGTGATCTATTACCAGCCCGTCGGCGAGGTGAATCTTTTCGTGGGTGCACAGGCCCGCCGTGGCGAAAAATTCGTTGACGGCGGAACGGTATACGGCATAGGTATGCGGGCCGTGATCGAAGCGAATGACGTCTTCTTCATCAATTTCGCCCACGGCGCATACATCAATCCATTGATTGTTCATGGTTTTTCTCTCTCGTTCGGGAACAACCGGAAAGTGTCAGCCGGAGGTCGCTTCAGGCTGGGGACGTGCGGCGGTGGCAGGCACTGAAGCATGTGACACCTGGCGCTTGATGAAGTAGGTCGGGTCGCGGCGCTGCCTCAGAAGGGTTGGAATAATTTCCTTGAAGGCTTCGCCGAGGCTGGCATAAGGCGGCGGACAGTCGTGGCGGATCTCTTCATGAAGTTGCGCCAACGCGTGATACGGCACCATCGGGTACATATGATGCTCAAGGTGGTAGTTCATGTTCATGTACAGAAAGCGCAGCACGCGGTTCATGTAGATAGTGCGGCAGTTGCTGCGATGATCGAGCACGTCTTCAGCCAGCCCCACATGTTGAGTAAGGCCGAACAGGTAAGACAGCCAGCCGCCATAAAGCATGGGCAAACCGACGTACATGAGGGGTAACCAGCTTTGCAGACACAGTGCCGCAGCAACCACTCCGGCATAAATGGCGAGCCAGATACGCGCGGCCAGAAACACTCTGGGCCATTCGGACACCGGGATGAAATCCTTCTCTTGCTCGCTCATGTGCGCAAAAGCATGTCGGCACACGCCGCCCATTGTTTTGATCAGCAAGGGAATCTGAAACAGGCTCAGGAACATCATCACAAGGCTCGGCGGCCGTGGCTCGACAATTTCCGGGTCGCGACCTACCACGATAGTGTCGGTATGATGCCGCGCATGGCTCCAGCGCCATACATGTGGCTCGAACATGCACATGAAACTGGCCACCTGGTACAACCCGTCATTCATCCACCGGGTCTTGAACGCGGTGCCGTGGCCAGTCTCGTGCCAGCGCGGGTTGGAGGCTGTGGCGTAAAGAACGCCGTAAGCCAGGAAGAACGGCACACATGCCCAGGAACCCCAGAACCAGTAGCCGCCAAAACCGCTGACCAGCAGCGCCAGCAACCAAATGGCAGTGTCGAGCAAGGCCGGGCCGTCGCGGCGCTGCATCAATTGTTTCATGCGTTTACGAGAGATGGGCGACTGGTACCACTCGGCAGATACCAGGCCTTTTTCCGCTGCACGGGCAGCTTCGGGGCCGGTCAGGCTATAGTCGCGCTGACAGGCTGCAGTGTCTTGAGGCATTGTTATTATTCTCCGCAAGTGTGAGGTTTCAGGAACTTTGCGTAAGAAAATATAGAGAGCACCCACCCCCCTCTCAAGGCCTTGAATACATTCACTATCAAGCTATCATCGAGCATCTGCGGTGCTTGATAGTTTTCTATCAAGCCGCTTCAAGGGCATGTCATGAATAACAATAAGCGCCCCACCATCGCGACTGTTGCCGCGCAGGCAGGCTTGAGTGTCGCGACTGTCGATCGCGTGCTCAACGCCCGCGCTCCGGTAAACCCCGCTACCGCCGAGCAGGTGCTGAAGGCCGCGGAAGCAGTGGGTTATTTCGCCGCACGGCTGATTGCGCAGCGCATTGTCGAGCAACGTCCCACTTACCGTTTCGGCATTCTGTTGCTGAACACCGCCCAGGCGTTCTATGCCAACCTCGCTCAGGCCATTGGCCAGGCCGCGCAACGTCGTATCGGGGCCAATCTGACCTGCCAGTTCGAATACGTGACTGATCGCAGCCCGGCCGCCATCGTTGCCCAACTCGAACAACTGGCAGTGCAATGTGACGGCCTTGCGGTGGTCAGCTTCGCCCACCCGCTGATCAACGCTGCTCTCGAACAGATTCGCCAGGCTGGCGTCCCGGCGATAGCGCTGCTTTCAGACATTCATGAGAAGGCCGATGAGCCTTACGTCGGTCAGGACAATTATCAGGTCGGACGCACCATGGGCTGGCTGCTGGCACGTACCTGCGGTGCTCGCAAAGGCAGCATCGGCATTCTGCTAGGCGGCCATCGCTTTCTCGGTCATCAGGCGCGGGTTGAAGGGCTACACAGTTACCTGGCAGAACATGCGCCGGGGTTACGTCCTCTGGTGCCGCTGATCAACCTCGACAACTGTGATATCACCGAAGAGGCGAGCCTGGAATTGCTGGGCAATCATGACGATCTGCGCGGGCTGTGCGTGGTGGGCGGTGGTGGCGACGGCATCATCAGTGCCCTCTCGCAACTGCCCAGACGTCCAGCGCTGTGCTGCATTTTGCAGGAGTCCACCGAACTGTCGCGCCTCGCACTCGCGAACGGGCTGGTTGACGTGGTGATCGACTCCCAGCCTCTTCAAATTGCCGAGGCACTGGTAAATCTGCTGATCGAGTTGCAGACCGTCAACAGCTTCGATCCGCTCAGGCACCGGGTGTATGTACCGCTACAGATCGTGACCTCGGAGAATACCGACGCCTGACCGGCGTCAGAGCCCTCGAAAATCGGCGGCGTTCAAGCCGAATCGACTCATTTTGTTGTACAGCCCGCCGCGGGAAACGTTCAGCTGTCGAGCCGCGAGGCGAATGTTGCCTCGGGTGCTTTCGAGCGCCGCAATAATCGCGTGCATTTCGTGGGTGCCAAGGTCATGGGCCGCCAAAGGCACTGGCAGCCGGCCCGGCACCGCGGGGCCGCTCCGCTGCCTGATTTCAAGGGGCAGATCGGCGGGCTGGACGAGCTCACCCGTGGCCAGATTGGTCGCGCGCTCAATGCTGTTTTCCAGCTCTCGCACGTTGCCCGGCCAGCTATAAGCCACCAGCAATTCCAGGGCTTGCGCAGAAAGCCCCAGCACTGACTTGCGCAATGAACGGGCACAACGATCAAGAAAATGTTGCGCCAGCAAGGCAATGTCTTCCCGACGCATACGCAGCGGCGGTACGCTCAGGTTGAGCACGTTGAGTCGGTAATACAGATCTTCACGAAAGGCGCCTTCGGCCACTGCCTGACTCAAGTTACGGTGAGTGGCGGCAATGATGCGTACATCCACTGGTCGCGAGCTTTTCGCCCCGACCCGGGTCACTTCGCCCTCTTGCAACACCCGTAACAGGCTGACCTGCGCGTCGAAGGACATGTCGCCGATCTCATCAAGAAAGATCGTGCCGCCATCGGCCAGTTCGAACTTGCCCGCCGACCCGCCTTTAGCCGAACCCGTGAATGCGCCCTCGACATGGCCGAACAGCTCGCTTTGCACCAGGTCCCGGGGAATCGCGCCACAGTTGACCGCTACAAAAGGCCCGCTATTGCGGTCACTCGCATTATGGATCGCCTGGGCGAACAACTCCTTGCCGGTGCCGCTTTCGCCAAGAATCAAGGTGGTGGAATCGCTGCGACTGGCGATCCGCCCAAAATGCACGGCATCTGCAATCGCCCGTGAACGGCCCTGAATGGTCTCGAACGTGTAACGGGCCTGAGTGCCGATAATTCGCCGGGTGATCTCCCGAATGCGCCGATTTTCTCGCAGCGACACCACGCGCCCGCCCTGCTCCAGTGGGCATACCGAAACCAGACAGGACAACTGGCTGAAATCATGCAGTTCAAAGGTGCAGTCCAGGTCCCGCAGCCCTTCACCGATACGCGCCAGAATCTGTTCGTTCAAATCACTGCGCCCCAGACGCTGGAACGGGCTGCCCAGCAAATCCAGGCCGACCCGAAAAAGCTGACGGGCATAGCGATTGAGCGCTTTTATACAGCCTCGTTCGTCCAGTACCACCAAACCTTCGTTGAGCACTTCGAGCACGGTTTGCTGTTCTTCCAGCAGCGCCTGCAAGGCCATTTGCCGCGAGACGGCCTCGGCCGCCGCCTGGACAGTGCCGAGCGTATGAAAATGGAACCAGCCAGGTTCTGCGGTCAGGGTCAGCATCGCCAGGGTCTTGCCTTGGGCATTGCGGATGGGCGCCGCAGCGCAATGCATTCGCCGCTGACGAAGGCCTGTACCGAAGTTTTCCTCTGCCAGTACATACACCAGGGAATCTTCAGCCAGGGCCAGCCCGGTGCAGTTGGTGCCCTGCACCGACTCCAGCAAGCGCGTACCCACCGGAGTCAGATCCAGCCCGCAAAAATACAGTGTGGTGCCTTCAGCATCGGTGAGGTTGATGTGGCCTCTCGGGTTATAGGCAAGCAAGCCGCGCATCACTTGAGCTGCTGCGGCAATCAAAACCCGATTGGCCGCCAGAGTAGCCGCAAGGTGTTGAGGGTCGACAAACCGGTAGTCGCTGTCTTCAGGGTTCACGCCGCCTGCGATGCTGCGTCCCCAGGAATCCCAAATAACCTTCCTGACCGTCGCCGGGCGCTCGTCAACGCCACTCAGGCGCGCCCGCCAGGCCTGCTCCAGTTCGGGTATGGGACCGCTGTTGAGTGCCACAGTCCCCAATGCGGTGAGGTATCCGAGGTCTTGCACGCTGAAGGTCGCAGACTGTGAGGACATTGATGTATCCATGTTCATATATTCAACATGTCAGTATAGACATGTCATTAAAATGAACACTTTTTGACTGGAAATTTTTAATAAACTTTTAAAATCAATAGCTTAAGTTATGGCATAGCCTTTGCTCTCCCCCTTTTGCCCGGCGCGCTTACGGCCGGGAAATAATCGAACAACAATTAAAAAGGGTTATTTCATGAGCAAAAAAATTCTCCGCCTTGGTCTGATTGGCGCCGGTCGCATGGGCAGCTTCCACGGCCAGACCGCCGCCCACCATATTCCCGGTGCCTGCCTTGCGGCCATCGCCGACCCCACTCCGGGCCAGGCGTCGCGTCTGGCCGCAGAGTTAGGGGTAGATCGGGTTTACACCGACCCTCAGCAATTGCTGGACGACCCAGACCTGGATGGCGTGCTGATCGCTGCCCCCGCGCGCAGCCACGCAGAATTAGTCATCAGCGCGGCGCGGGCCGGCAAGGGCGTTTTTTGCGAGAAACCCATGGCGATCACTCTCGAGGAAGCCGACCGCGCTATCGCTGCGGCCGCCGATGCCGGCGTGCCCTTGCAAGTCGGTTTCAACCGTCGCTTCGCCAAAAGCTTTCGTACGGCTCATCTGAACGTGGTTGAGGGGCGTATAGGTAAACCGCAACTGTTGCGCTCGTTAACCCGAGATCCTGCGCTGAACAATCCGGCAGCCTCGCCGCAATGGGTGATCTTTCTTGAAACGCTGATTCATGACTTCGATACCCTGCGCTACCTGAATCCCGGCGCCGAGGCAGTCAGCGTGTTCGTCATGGCTGATGCGCTGATTGCACCGGATTACAAGAACAATGGGCTTCTGGACACAGCGGTGGTGATGATCCGTTTCGACAACGGTGCCATTGCCACCGCTGAAGCCAGCTTTCAGGCGGTCTACGGTTACGACGTCCGGGGCGAGGTCTTCGGCAGTGCCGGCATGTTGACTATGGGCAACGTCAGTGAATCTGATCTGACCCGTTATCTGGCCAATGGCATACAGGCCGACTCCCAACGACTGGACACCGACCTGCTGCGTGACGCCTACATCGCCGAACTCAATCATTTTGCCGACTGCCTGCGTACCGGGGCCACCCCCCTGGCCAGTGGCGAAGATGCCCGAGCGGCGCTGGCCATTGCCCGCGCCTGCATCGAGTCGTTCCAGCAAGGCCGGCCGGTAGCAGTATCACGAGGAGTCGACGCATGAGCTCCATACCGTTCACATTAGCGGTCAGCGCCGAGATGGTGTTCCTGGATTTACCCTTCACCGAGCGTGTCAGGCGTATTCACGAGCTGGGCTTCAGCGCCGAAATATGGAGCTGGGCCAATAAGGACATCGCAGCGCTGGCTGCCACAGGGGCGAATTTCACCTCCATGACCGGCTACACCCACGGCAATCTGACCGATGCCGACGCAATCCAGCACCTGCTGGACAGCGCACGCGAATCCCTCGCGGTTGCCGCCCGGCTCAATTGCCCGAGCCTGAACCTGCATGGCACGGGCCTTGACGACAAAGGTCTGCCCGTCAATCCGGTGGCTCATGTCAATGGACGCATGTGGCTGAGTGCCTGCAAAACGCTGGAAAAAATCGCTCGCCTTGGCGAAGAGGCCGACCGGGTATTCTTGCTGGAAAACCTGAATACCGAGGTCGACCACCCCGGCACCCCGTTCGCTCGCGCTGAAGACACATTGGCCCTGATCGAGGCCGTGGGCAGCCCGCACCTGAAAATGAACCTGGACCTTTATCACGCGCAAATCGGCGAAGGAAACCTGATCGAACTCATCCAGCGCTCAGGCAGCGCCATAGGAGAAATCCAGGTCGCCGACGTTCCCGGTCGCCAAGAGCCCGGTACAGGTGAAATTCATTATCCCGCCATTGCCAGAGCGTTGTTCGATATGGGCTACACGGGTGTCGTCGGGCTTGAAGGCTGGGCCAGTGGCAACAGCGAAGCAGCACTGGAACGCTTCAAAAAAGCCTTTACCCTGGCTTGAGGAACACCTTGGCAAGCTCTCGTGAAAAGCGCTGGAAACGTTCATGACAGGTCTTGGTGAACGTCACACATAACAACAAAAGGAAACGTCTCATGCCCTTCTGCAAACTGTTTATCGCCGTGCTGTTACTGGTTTCCAGCCAATGGGCTGCTGCGAGCTACCGAATTGGCGTCACGATCGCCAGAGTAGACGATAACTTCATGACCTATGTGCGCAGCGGTCTGGAAGAAGCTGCCAGAAAAGAGAATGTGCAGCTCCAGTTCGAGGACGCTCAAGGCGATGTCGTTCGCCAGATCAATCAGGTTCAGGGCTTTCTCAGCCAGAAAGTGGATGCGGTCATCGTCTTGCCGGTGGACACCGCCGCCACGGCAAATATGACCCGCGCAGCAGTCGAGGCAAAGATGCCACTTGTCTACGTTAACCGTCACCCGGATGAGCGCGTCTTGCCCAAGGGCGTTACCACCGTGGCGTCCAACGACATTGAGGCAGGACAATTGCAGATGCGCTATCTGGCAGAAAAGATGGGAGGCAAAGGTACTATCGCGCTCATCATGGGTGACCTTGCGCAGAACTCGACACACGACCGCAGCGAAGGCGTCAAACAGGTGCTCAAGGACTATCCGGGCATAACGATCGTCGAGCAGCAAACAGCGGAATGGCAACGTAACAAAGGTATGGACCTGACCAGTAACTGGCTACTGGCGGGCAGAACCTTTGATGCCATCGTGGCCAATAACGACGAGATGGCCATCGGCGCCGCCATGGCGTTACAACAGGCTGGCAAAGCGAAGGGGGAAGTTGCAATTGTAGGCATTGACGGCTTGCCTGATGGCTTGGCGGCAATCAAACGTGGAATGCTGGCAGCCTCGGTGTTTCAAGACCCGAAGGCCCAAGCGACCACAGCTCTGCAATCGGCCATAAAAATGATCAAAGGCGAGCCGGTCGACGCCGAGGTCTGGGTGCCCTTCCAACTCATTACACCGGAGCAGGTAGCGGTGTTCGAGCAACATTATAAATAGTAGTCGGGAAGGCGAGTATCGAATGGTGGGATGGACGCCCTGACCAGATGAGTTTCGAAGTTCAGAGGCAACGCATGGCATGGGCTACCAAGCCGGGTATCGACACTGGCGTAGAAGGTGTGCGCTGGGTACAGCGCTGCCAATAATGATACCGCCTGGGTGAACTATTAAAGCGCTGACTGCCGGGTTTCTTACCCGGCAGGATGGCTGCCCTGCCGGCGATTCAACCGACAGTGGCTTCCTTGCCGAAGTCTTCGTAGGTGCGCAGCGGGTGCCCAATAATGGCCTCCAGCCGGTCTACTGTTCCTTCGACTGCTTGAAGTGGCGACGGCAATATGGCTTCGGACGCCAAAACTGCTTCAGACAAGCAGAAGTACATCACAAGAAAGTAAACCCGGGATATTTACCGCAAAAACGAAAAAAGACGCCTAAGCGTCTTTTTTGTTAATCCCATATGCCTCTTGGGCATACATGGATTTAGATTTGGAGCGGGAAACGAGACTCGAACTCGCGACCCCGACCTTGGCAAGGTCGTGCTCTACCAACTGAGCTATTCCCGCATTGTCTTGATGACGGGCGCTATTCTAGCGATTCAGATAGCGGCGTCAAGCCTTTGATTCAAAAACTTATTTTTTTTCTGCAGTCGTCCTGAGGTGCGGCCACGCGGCTCTCAGGTATTGCACCATGGACCAGAGTGTCAGCCCCGCAGCAATGAGCAGCAGCGCATAGCCGAGAATCACCCACAGGGTGATGGCCGGCGGGTTGCCGAGCAGAATGACCAGCGCGAGCATCTGCGCCGCTGTCTTCCACTTGCCCATGTTGGAAACGGCAACCTGCGCACGCGCGCCGATTTCCGCCATCCATTCGCGGAGCGCAGAGATTACGATTTCACGGCCGATGATCACCGCTGCGGGCAGCGTCAGCCAAAGATTGGCATGCGCCTGAACCAGCAGCACCAATGCCACGGCCACCATCAGTTTGTCTGCTACTGGATCGAGAAAGGCGCCAAAGGGCGTGCTCTGTTCAAGACGGCGGGCCAGATACCCGTCGAGCCAGTCGGTCGCCGCAGCGAACGCAAAGACTGCACTGGCCGCCATGTAGCTCCAGTGGTAAGGCATGTAGAACAACAAAATGAAGATCGGAATCAGTAAAACGCGTAGTACGGTGATCAGATTAGGGATATTCATCGGCACAACTGGCTACGAGGTGAACGAGCATTCTACTCGCTGTGCAGGTTTGCATAAATCGACTCTGCCAGCTTTTTGCTGATTCCGGGTGCTTTTGCTATTTCATCGATGCTGGCACGGGACAATTCCTGCAATCCACCGAAATGTTTGAGCAGATCACGACGCCGGGTCGGCCCGACACCCGCGACGCCCTCGAGGGTCGATGTACGCCGGGTCTTGCCCCGGCGCGCACGGTGGCCGGTGATCGCGAAACGGTGCGCCTCGTCGCGAATCTGCTGAATAAGGTGCAGGGCCGGAGAGTCGCCGGGCAACGTGAATTCATGCGCTGAGTCGTTCAGGTACAGCGTCTCGAAACCTGCCTTGCGCGTGGTGCCCTTGGCCACACCCAGCAGGATGAGGTCAGGAACCTGTAATTCATTGAGCACGTCACGCGCCATGGACATCTGACCCTTGCCACCGTCCACCAGCAGCACATCCGGCAACTTGCCCTCCCCGGCCTTGATGCGGCTATAACGTCGGGTCAATGCCTGGTGCATGGCAGCATAGTCGTCGCCTGCCGTCACGCCTTCGATATTGAAACGCCGGTAATCGGACTTGATCGGGCCTTCGGGGCCAAACACCACACAGGATGCTACGGTCGCCTCACCACTGGAGTGGCTGATGTCGTAGCATTCCAGACGCATCGGTGGGTCTTCGAGACCCAGCACCTTGGCCAGCGCTTCGAAACGCGACGCAACATGCTGACGGTTGGCCAGCCGCGCGGTCAGTGCCTGCTCGGCATTGGTGACCGCCATTTGCTGCCAGCGCGCCCGGGTGCCGCGCACGCGATGACTGATAACCATCTCGACGCCGCGCAGCTCTTCGACGGCGTCGACGAACGCAGGGAAATCGTCGTTGATGACATTGACGATGACTTCGCCGGGCAGTTCACGGTCGATGCCGCCGAGGAAATACTGAGCCAGGAATGCCGACATCACTTCGCCGACCTCCTCTTCTATGCCGACCTGTGGGAAGAAGTTCTTGCTGCCCAGCACCCGCCCGCCCCGCACGCTGATCAGGTGCACGCAGGCGCCGCCAGGGTTGACGAACGCGGCGACCACATCGACATCGCCGGTACCGCCGTCCATGCTTTGCTGATCCTGGACGCGGCGCAGCAAGGCGACCTGATCGCGCAACTCGGCTGCGCGTTCGAAATCGAGCGCCATCGCGGCTTTTTCCATGGAGGCGTTCAGTTCGTCACTCAGGGCATTGCTGCGCCCTTCGAGAAACATCACCGAGTGACGTACGTCCTCGGCATACACCTCAGGCTCGACCAGCCCGACACACGGCCCTTTGCAACGTTTGATCTGATATTGCAGGCAAGGACGCGTGCGGTTCTTGAAGTAGCTGTCCTCGCACTGCCTCACCTGAAAGGTCTTCTGCAGCAGGCTGAGGCTCTCACGAATCGCGCCGGCACTCGGGTAAGGCCCGAAATAACGGCCCTTGGCTTTCTTGGTACCACGATGAATGCTCAGTCGCGGAAAGGCATTATCGGACAGAAACACATAGGGATAGGACTTGTCGTCACGCAAGAGAATGTTGTACGGGGGCCGCCACTCCTTGATGAGGGTCTGCTCCAGCAACAGCGCTTCAGTTTCGTTGCCCGTGATGGTGGTCTCGATCTGGGCGATGCGCGACACCAGCGCTCCGGTCTTGGGCGCGTGTCCGGTCTTGCGAAAATAGCTGGCAAGACGCTTCTTGAGGTTCTTGGCCTTGCCGACGTAAAGCAGTGTGGCTTCGGCGTCGAACATACGGTAGACGCCGGGACGACCGCTACAGGTCGCGAGAAATGCACTTGGATCGAAAGTCTGGGTCATGTTCAGGCGCTGGCATCAACCATGCCGTGACGTACAGCGAGCAAAGCCAGTTCAACATCACTGCTGATCGAGAGCTTTTCAAAGATACGGTATCGGTAGGTATTAACGGTTTTCGGTGAAAGGCACAGCTTGTCCGAGATGGTCTGGACTTTCTGGCAGCCGACGATCATCAGGGCAATCTGGATCTCGCGCTCGGACAGCAGATCGAACGGCGAATTGTTGACCTGCGGTTGAAACGACTTCAATGCCAGTTGCTGGGCAATCTGCGGGCTGATGTAACGCTGACCGGCAAACACCAGGCGAATGGCCTGGACCATTTCGGCAAGCCCGGCGCCCTTGGTCATGTAACCGGCAGCGCCAGCCTGCAGCAAACGGGTCGGGAAAGGATCTTCTTCACAGACGGTAACAGCGACGACCTTGATATCAGGGTGGCTGCGCAGCATCTTGCGCGTCGCTTCCAGCCCACCGATGCCCGGCATCTTGACGTCCATCAATACGACGTCAGGCTTGAGCTCGCGCGCTTTCTTCAGGGATTCCTCGCCGGAATCGGCCTGCCCGACAACTTGCAGACCATCAATGTCGGCGAGCATGCGTGTGATGCCTGTCCGGACAAGATCATGGTCATCGACAACTAGCACCTTAATCAAGCAGACACCTCGCGCAACGGTCATAACGAATGCCAATCACCATAACAAAAACAACGAGTCAGACCTAGCACTGCGAACACCGTCTCACATCAATATGATGGCAAGCACCTCAGGCAGTGCTGCAAAAATCTCGATACGACAGCAGAGCGGCGCCCGCCCCGGGCTTTTATCACTTGACCGACGGAAGCTTCGCAGCCCCCGATAATGGCCCCGAGAGCTCGGCGATAGTGGTTGTCAGGCGCCGGATAGCATCCTGATCTTCCTTGCCCAGCACTCGGTAATTGCCCAGGATTTTTTCCTCGATAAGGCTGAGATTGTCGATCGGCACCGGCGTTCGCGTCCCCGTCAACACGTAAAGCACGTCAACACCTTTGGCTGCAACCGCCGCCAGGTAATCGGCCTTCGGTGCACGATCACCATTTTCATACTTTCCCTGGGCATTAGCCTCGACGCCTCCTATTTCACCGAAGGTACGCTGAGACATGCTCAGACGTTCTCTTTCCTTTCTCAGTCGGTAACCGATTCCACTCATTTGAACCTATTATCCTGTTGAAGCCATCCGAACGAGTGTTAGAATCTCGCGGAATTGAATAGATTTGAACGGTTTTGAACTATGCCCGGAATTCGCACCGCCGCACAAGCCAAGGCCTGGCTGGATCAACAGGGCAAATCTGTTCAGGAGTTCGCTCGTGAAAACAGCATTGATCCGGCGACCACTTACCAGGTACTGGCAGGACGCAAGAAAGGAAGGCGCGGTGAAGCGCATAAGGTAGCTGTACTGCTGGGCATGAAGATCGGGACGATCCCGAACACGGAAGCCCGGCATGAAGAAGCACGTGAAGAATAGCCGTTATTGGCTGGTGACAACGCATCCCGGACAAAACGCCAAAGCCGTTGCCTGCATTCAGGTATACAGGGTTGCGGGCAAAATAGCCCGCGCCGAATACGGCATGCCATCAACCGTTGAGCGGTTCGCTGTGGCTACCGGGGTTCCACCTGCCTGCATTCGCGAAAAACGATAATCCCGTTGATTGAATTTTCCAATTGAAGGCGCCTGGTTTCCTGAAGTAAGCTTGCGCTCAATTAACGGAGACCCACCATGCTGCAATCCACTTCACCGCTACTCGACGCTGTTACCGGCATTGCTTGCCGTGCACGTGCTGTGGCTGTGCAGACTGCCTCGGTGAGCGCATCCGTTGACTCTTATTATGGGTATTGGTTTAGCCACTGGCGCGCCTGATACCCATCCGGCGCCCACGTTAAGGGGACGCCAACCAGAGAATTCTCTAACCCCCGGTCGGCTTCCCGACCGGGGGTTTTGTTTTTTCAGGGCCACGTATTTCAACGGTCTGTTCAAGAACAGCCGCAAACCATCAATCTGCATTGCATCGAGGATCACGACATGAACTACGCCACTTATTACCGCAACGACATCGATTTTGCCTGGCGATTTAGCCACCTCCGTTCGGGACAGCCTGCCGCCTCCGTTCGGTCTCTGCCAGGTGGCAATCACATACCCCCGGTTCTAGAAGCCCTTTGTCGAACACCCCAGTAGGTCTGAGCGGGAGCGTCCCGCCAGCCCAGGAAGCCAGAACATGAATTCGTCCGTTGCCGTCACCCCGTCCGACCTGTCCAGCCACGCCGTCAAGCTGGCAGACAAAAGCCCCGCCTCGAAACGCCTGCCAGGGACCCTGGAATTGAAGATGCGCTTGCCCCTCGACGCAGCGCTCACCGAACAGGTTGCAGCCCACCGCCGCGCCGTACGCGCCATCCTTGAAGGTCAAGACTCGCGACTGCTGGTCATCGTCGGCCCCTGCTCGATCCACGACCCTCGATCCGCCCTTGAATACGCTGAGCGACTGGCCGACCTTGCCGCGCAAGTCAGTGACCAGATGCTGCTGGTAATGCGCGCCTACGTCGAAAAACCGCGCACGACGGTGGGCTGGAAAGGCCTGGCTTACGATCCGCGCCTCGATGGCAGTGACGACATGGCCGAGGGCCTGACGCTGTCGCGGCATTTGATGCGGGATATGCTGGGCCTGGGCCTGCCGATCGCCACCGAGATACTGCAGCCCATGGCGGCAGGCTACTTCGACGATCTGCTCAGTTGGGTCGCGATTGGCGCTCGCACCACCGAATCGCAGATCCATCGCGAAATGGCCAGCGGCCTGCCCATGGCGGTCGGTTTCAAGAACGGTACTGACGGCGGCGTAACGGTGGCCAGCGACGCGATGCGTTCGGCGGTGCATCCGCATCGTCACTTTGGCATGGACCGTCATGGCCACCCGGCCATTATCGAGACGCAAGGCAATCCGGACACGCACATTGTGCTGCGCGGCGGTCACGGCGGCCCCAATTACGATCGCCAGAGTGTGGCCAAGGTGCAGGCGAGCCTGAGCAGGAATAATGTCGCGTCGCGGATCATGGTCGATTGCAGCCATGCCAACAGTGGCAAGGACCCGCTGCGTCAGCCAGCCGTATTCGAAGACGTGCTTGAACAGCGCTTGTCGGGCGATACCTCGCTGATCGGCATGATGATCGAGAGCCACCTGTTCGACGGCTGCCAGGCATTGGGCGGGACGCTGCAGTACGGCGTTTCGGTCACCGATGGCTGCCTTGGCTGGGAAGGCACCGAACAGCTGTTGCGTCGCGCGGTTGACCGTCTGCGTTACAGATAAACAGAGCGAAGGAACTTTGTCGGGAAATACCGCACTGAATCCGGTAGGCTGTTTCTTTTTTTTCACAGGAGATTATTCCCCATGGCTAAAGCCACTGCCCGCCACATCCTTGTTTCGAGCGAAGAAAAATGCAACGAACTCAAGGCTCAGATCGAAGGCGGCGCTGATTTCGCTGAAATCGCCAAGGCCAACTCCAGCTGCCCATCGAGCCGCCAGGGCGGTGACCTGGGTTCGTTCGGTCCAGGCCAGATGGTCAAGGAATTCGACACTGTCGTATTCAGTGCTCCGGTGAACACCGTTCAGGGTCCGGTAAAGACTCAGTTCGGCTACCACCTGCTGGAAGTGACCAGCCGTCAGGACTGATCCTGTCGCGCCGCATGCCAGACGGCTCATCTTCGGATGGGCCGTTTTTGTATGTGGTCGTTTTCAACAGCGCAGTGGCTTGGCGAAGCGGCCATTTGTCTGTAGAAGATAGCGCGATGCAGGGCCATGAGCTCTGTCATGATTGTTGTCACCGCTGTACAGCCAGTCGCCTTTAACCCTGACATTCGCTTGCGAACGTCAGTCAGGATTCGAGTCATGCGTTTTGTTTTTTCATCGTTGCTCGCCTTGACGCTGACCTTCGTTGGCGCAACCCAATCGCTGTCCGCAGCCCCGCAACACGCCCTGACCGTTTACGGCGAAGCGCCACGCTATCCAGCCGACTTCAAGCACTTCGATTACGTGAACCCGGACGCGCCCAAAGGCGGCAGCATGCGACGCTCGGCCATCGAAATCGGCCAGTTCGACCACCTGATGCCCTTCACCGACAAGGGGATGGGCGTTTCGCAGATCAATGGCATGCTTTACTCCCCACTGGCTACGCGCTCGATGGACGAGCCCTACACCGTTTACGGGCTTGTCGCCGAGAAAATGGAGCGTGGCGCGGATGGCCTCTTCCTGCGCTTTTACCTGAACCCGAAGGCACGTTTCGCGGACGGCACGCCGATTACCGCCAGTGACGTGAAGTACACCTACGAGTTGCTGATGACGCAGGGTAACCTGCAATACCGGACCCAGTTTGAAGCGGTCCAGGGCCTGGAGGTCGAATCGCCTTCGCAAATCCGCTTCGACTTCAAAAACAGCGATAACCGCACCCTGCCCCTTGATCTGGCTTCGCTGCCGGTATTCCCCGAGCACTGGTGGAAATCCCGTGACTTCGCCAGCGGTGCCGGCTTTGAAATTCCGCCTGGCAGCGGGCCCTATCGGATCAGCCATGTGGACCCGGGCCGCACTGTCACCTTCGAGCGCGATCCGGACTGGTGGGGCAAGGACCTGCCGGTCAGCAAAGGCCTGTATAACTTCGACAGGTTCAGCATCGAGTACTTCGGCGACATTGATGTTGCACGTACGGTACTCAAAGGCGGCGCCTATGATTACAACCGCGAGTTTTCGGCGACTGGCTATTCAATTCGCTATGACGGCCCCGCCCTCAGCGACGGGCGCCTGCAGAAAGCCCAACTGGCCAGGGGCGCGGTGCAAAGCTCGCAGGGTTTCGTCTTCAACCTGAGCCGCCCCATGTTCCAGGACCGTCGCGTGCGCCAAGCGCTGTCGCTGCTCTGGGACTTCGAATGGACCAACCGGCAGATGATGCGCAACATGTACATTCGCCAGAACAGCTTCTTCTCCAACTCGGAGCTGGCCGCCAGCGAACTGCCCACGCCTGCCGAACTGAAAATCCTCGAGCCACTGCGCGGCGAAGTCCCCAAGCAGGTGTTCGACAGCGTGTTCGAGACGCCCAAAACCGATGGCACAGGCTTCATTCGCGACAAGCAACTGCAAGCGCTGGCCCTCATGAAAGAAGCTGGCTGGACGCCCAAGGGCGATGAGCTGGTGAATGCCCGGGGCGAACCGTTCAGCTTTACCTTTCTCAATGCACAAACAGGTTTCGAGCGAATGCTGCTGCCCTACAAACGCACCCTGGCGCAGATCGGTATCCACTTCGACATTCGCCGCATCGATGCCGCGCAATACCTCAACCGCGTCATGGCCCGCGATTACGACATGATTGTCACCGGCTACCCGGTCTCGACATCGCCCGGTGCCGAGCTGTACAGCAGTTTTGGCTCCAAGGTGGCGATGGACCCGGGTTCGAGCAATTACATGGTGCTGCAAGACCCTGCTGTCGACACGCTGATTGCCGGCCTGCTCAAGGCCGACAACAAGCAGACCATGACCGACTACGCCCATTGCCTGGACCGCGTACTGCAGTGGAACTACTACTGGATTCCCAACTACTATCCGCCCGGCTCTTCAACCGTCTGGTGGAACCGTTTCGGCATCCCCAAAATTCAGGCCAGCAACAATGAGGCCATCGAAACATGGTGGGAAATCAGCCCGACACCGCTGACCAATGAGCAATTCGCTGAAAAACGCGGCGCCTCGGCCATCGTTTCGGAGATGCAGTGAATGCTCGGTTATATCCTGCGGCGCCTGCTGCTGATCATCCCTACCCTGCTGTGCATTTTGCTGGTCAACTTTTTTATCGTGCAGGCCGCACCGGGCGGGCCTGTGGAGCAAGCCATTGCTCGCCTGCAAGGGATCGGCGGTGCAACCGTGGGCGCGGGTGCCAGCGAGTCTGCCGGGGCGGGTCATTCCAAAGCGTCCCGCGGGCTGGACCCGGCGCTGATCAAGCAGATCGAACGTCAATACGGTTTCGACAAACCGCTGCACGAACGTCTCTGGCTGATGCTGAAGAACTATGCACGACTGGATTTCGGCAGCAGCTTCTTTCGCGGCGCAACGGTGACCGACCTCATTCTGCAGAAAATGCCGGTGTCGATATCACTGGGGCTCTGGGCGACATTGCTGACGTACCTGGTATCAATCCCGCTGGGGATTCGCAAAGCGGTGAAACACGGCAGCCAGTTCGATATCTGGAGCAGCACCGCCATCATCATCGGTTACGCCATGCCAGCCTTCCTGTTCGCCATGCTGCTGGTGGTGGTGTTCTGTGGCGGCACGTCGCTGAACTGGTTTCCGGTGCGCGGACTGGTTTCGGACAACTTCGAGCAACTGACCACGATCGGCAAGATCGCTGACTATTTCTGGCACCTGGCGCTGCCGGTCTCGGCGCTGGTCATTGGCGGCTTTGCCACGCTGACCCTGCTGACCAAGCATTCCTTTCTCAACGAAATCACCCGTCAGTACGTGACCACGGCCCGCGCCAAGGGCATGAGCGAGCGACGGGTGCTGTATGGTCATGTGTTTCGCAATGCCATGTTGCTGGTGGTGTCGGGCATTCCGCAGGCGTTCATCAGCGTGTTCTTTGCCGGTTCGCTGCTGATCGAGGTGATCTTCTCGCTGGATGGCCTGGGCCGCATGAGCTATGAAGCCGCTGTGTCGCGGGACTACCCGGTGGTGTTCGGTTCGCTGTTCATCTTCACCGTGTTCGGCCTGCTGATAAAGCTGATCGGCGATATCTGCTACACGCTGGTCGACCCCAGAATCGACTTCAGCGCGAGGAATGCATGATGCGCAGCCTTTCGCCGCTGGCCCGTCGTCGCCTGGAACGTTTTCGCAGCAATCGCCGCGGCTGGTGGTCGCTGTGGCTGTTCTGCGGGCTGTTTGCCCTGACACTGGGTGGCGAACTGATCGCCAATGACAAGCCGCTGCTGGTCAGCTATCAGCACTCGCTCTATTTCCCGGTGTTCAAGCGTTATACCGAGCAGCAATTCGGCGGTGAGCTGCCCTTCCAGCCCGATTACCGCAGCGACTACGTACGCACACTGATCAGCAAAGGGGACGGCTGGATGCTGTTCCCGCCCATCCCGTTCAGTGACGACACGCCCAACTATGACCTGAAAACCCCGGCACCCAGCCCGCCGTCTGCAGAAAACTGGCTCGGCACCGATGACCAGGCGCGCGACGTCATGGCGCGGGTGATTTTCGGCGCCCGGGTGTCGATCCTGTTTGCGCTAGTGCTGACCTTCATCAGCGCGCTGATCGGGATCAGCGCCGGGGCGTTGCAGGGCTACTACGGCGGCTGGGTCGACTTGTTCGGCCAGCGTCTGCTGGAGGTCTGGTCAGGCCTGCCGGTGCTGTACCTGCTGATCATCCTGTCAGGCTTCGTCGAGCCCGATTTCTGGTGGCTGCTGGGCATCATGGCGCTGTTTTCCTGGCTGACCCTGGTCGATGTGGTGCGCGCCGAGTTTCTGCGCGGGCGCAACCTCGAGTACGTCAAGGCCGCTCGGGCGCTCGGTCTGGGGGATCGAAAAGTGATCATGCGCCACATCCTGCCTAACGCCATGAATGCGACGTTGAGCTACCTGCCGTTCATTCTTACCGGTGCCATCTCGACCCTCACTGCGCTGGATTTTCTGGGCTTCGGCATGCCTGCCGGCAGCGCGTCGCTGGGTGAACTGATCGCCCAGGGCAAGCAGAACCTGCAAGCGCCCTGGCTGGGGCTGACAGCGTTCTTCTCCCTCGCGTTGATCCTGACGCTGCTGGTATTCATAGGCGAGGCGCTGCGTGATGCCTTCGACCCGAGGTCCTGACATGTCGGAAAACCTGATCGAAATCCGCGACCTGAGCGTCGCCTTCAACGGGCAGAAAGTGGTCAGTAACCTGAGCCTGGATGTGCGCCGCGGCGAGTGTCTGGCACTGGTGGGAGAGTCCGGCTCCGGCAAGTCCGTCACCGCTCACTCGATCCTGCAATTACTGCCCCGCAGCGGCACCCTGACCACGGGCAGCATCACCTACCGGGGTCAACAACTGGTGGGGGCCGACGACCGCACCCTGCGCGAGCTGCGCGGCAACCGGATTGCGATGATTTTCCAGGAACCGATGACCTCGCTGAATCCGCTGCACAGCGTGGCCCGACAGATCGGCGAAACGTTACTGCTGCATCGCGGCATCAGCGGTCGTGAAGCGCAGAAACGCATTGTCGAGCTGCTGGAGCTGGTAGGCATTCAACAGCCGGAAAAACGCCTGAAAGCCTACCCGCACGAACTCTCTGGAGGCCAGCGCCAGCGGGTGATGATAGCCATGGCGCTGGCCTGCGAGCCGGAGCTGCTGATTGCCGACGAACCGACCACTGCGCTGGACGTCACGGTGCAACGCAAGATCCTCGTGCTGCTCAAGGAGCTGCAACAGCGCCTGAACATGTCGCTGTTGTTGATCAGCCATGACTTGAACCTGGTGCACAGCGTCGCGCAGCGCGTCTGCGTGATGCGCGCCGGTGAAATCGTCGAGCAGTCCGATTGCAAGTCGCTGTTCAAATCACCTCAGCACCCTTACAGCCGCCTGCTGCTGGACGCCGAACCTGCCGGCGAGCCGCTGCGACGCGACACCCGGGAAACGGTGCTGCAAGTCGACAACCTGAAGGTCTGGTTTTCCCTGACCGGCGGCATCCTGCGGCGGCACAAGGAATACCTCAAGGCGGTGGATGACATCAGCCTGAGCATTGAGCGCGGCAAAACCCTCGGTATCGTTGGTGAGTCAGGCTCCGGCAAGTCGACTCTTGGTCAGGCGATCCTGCGTCTGCTGGCGTCGCGCGGCAGTATCCGCTTTCGCGGGCAGGCGCTGGACGGCCTGAGTCAGAAACAGATGCGACCGTGGCGTAAAGAGATGCAAGTGGTCTTTCAGGACCCTTACGGCAGCCTCAGCCCACGCATGTCAGTGGCGCAGATCATCAGTGAAGGACTGGAGGTACACAGCCAGTACGACCCGGCGAAATGCGATGCCGAGGTCATTCGGGCACTGGAAGAAGTCGGCATCGACCCGCAGAGCCGGCATCGCTACCCCCATGAGTTTTCCGGTGGCCAGCGTCAGCGTATCGCCATTGCCCGAGCGCTGGTGCTGAAACCCGCATTGATTCTGCTCGATGAGCCGACCTCGGCGCTGGACCGGACCGTGCAGAAACAGGTCGTTGCGCTGTTGCGCGAACTTCAGGAAAAGCACGGCCTGACGTACCTGTTCATCAGCCATGACCTGGCGGTAGTCAAAGCCCTTGCCCACGACGTGATCGTGGTCAAGGATGGAAAAGTCGTCGAGCGCGGCGCCAGCCATGACGTTTTCGATGCGCCGCAGCACCCGTACACACAAGAATTGCTGGCGGCCGCGCATCCTGAATGATCTGACCCACAACGAAGCTTCTGCCCGGAAGGTTTAGGAGCGTCTCCGATTTACGCTTGCGGACCCGGCTCGTCATCATCGACCAACCCCCACTCGGCGGTGCTTGCCGTGCTGCTGCCGGTCGGAGCCGGCGGCGCTGTGGTCAGTGTTCCGACGCCGCCTTCACTGTGCAGCTTGAGGCGCAGGCGCACGTTGTTTTGTGAGTCGGCGTTCTTGAGGGCCTCTTCTTCACTGATCGCACCTTCGACGGCCAGATTGAATAGCGCCGAGTCGAACGTCTGCATACCGAGGCTGCCGGACTTCTCCATGATGCCCTTGAGCTCGGTCAGTTCATTGCGCTGGATCAGGTCGCGAATGGTCGGCGTGCCCATCATCACTTCCACCGCCGCACGACGCTTGCCATCCGGGGTTCTGACCAGTCGCTGCGAGACGAACGCCTTGAGGTTGTTGCCCAGGTCATGCAGCAACTGCGCGCGACGCTCTTCCGGGAAGAAATTGATGATCCGGTCCAGCGCCTGATTGGCGTTGTTGGCGTGCAGTGTCGAGATTGCCAGGTGGCCGGTGTCGGCAAACGCCAGCGCGTGCTCCATGGTCTCGCGATCGCGAATCTCGCCGATCAGAATCACATCCGGCGCCTGGCGCAGGGTGTTCTTCAGTGCCGCATGGAAGCTGCGGGTATCGACCCCGACTTCGCGCTGGTTAACGATCGACTTCTTGTGGCGATGGATAAACTCGACCGGGTCTTCGATGGTGATGATATGGCCGCTGGCGTTGCGGTTGCGGTAGTCGATCAGCGCCGCCAACGAGGTCGACTTGCCCGAACCGGTGGCCCCGACAAACAGCACCAGACCGCGCTTTTCCATAATCACGTCAAGCAGTACGGGCGGCAGAAACAGGTCTTCGAAACGCGGGATGTCCAGCTTGATATTCCGCGCGACGATGGACACTTCGTTACGCTGCATGAAGATATTGATCCGGAACCGGCCGATGCCGGCCATCGAAACGGCGAGGTTCATCTCCAGTTCGCGCTGAAACTCGAGCTTCTGCTCCTCGTCCATCAGCCCCTGGGCAATCACCGCCACCTCTCCCGGCTTGAAGGTTTCGCTGCCCAGTGGCTTGAGCACACCATTGAACTTGGCGCACGGTGGCGCTCCGGTGGAAAGGTAAAGGTCCGATCCGTCCTGACTGGCCAGAATCTTCAACAGCGCCGGGAAATCCATAATCAATACCGTACAAAATGAAGTAAAAAGACCACGGCCGTCAGGACGGCACGCGTGACGCGCGGGCGTCGCTCAGCAAGAGCAGGCATAATGGCAGCCTTTTGCAGCAGGTGATATTGCGACATGAAAGCCCAAGCCCGCCATATTCTGGTGAAGACCGCCGAAGAGGCCGAACAGCTCAAGCTGCGCATTGCCAAGGGTGAGGCGTTTGACGTGCTGGCTAAAAAGCATTCTAGCTGCCCGTCCGGCAAACGTGGCGGCGATCTGGGTGAAGTCAGGCCTGGGCAAATGGTCGGTGCGATCGATCAGGTGATCTTCAAAAAGCCGCTACGCGTCGTGCATGGGCCGATCAAGAGCAAATTCGGCTATCACCTGGTGCAGGTGTTCTATCGCGACTGAAGCACACGCCAAAAGCTGAAAAACCCCGAACCGAGTGAGGTTCGAGGTTTTTCAGGCATTGACCAGTGTGGCAATCAGTTCGGCGAAATGGCGCCATCTACCAGCACTTGAGCTTCTGCCACCAGACGCTTGAGGTGATCTTCGCTGACAAAACTCTCGGCATAGATCTTGTAGATGTCCTCAGTCCCTGAAGGGCGCGCGGCAAACCAGCCATTTTCGGTCATGACCTTCACACCACCGAACGCCTGATCGTTGCCCGGCGCGTTGCTGAGCACCTGCTGAATAGGCTCGCCCGCCAGTTCAGTGGAAGTCACTTGCTCCGGCGACAGTTTGCTCAGCAGTGCCTTCTGTTGCGGGTTGGCCTTGGCATCGACGCGGGTCGAAAACGGCTCGCCCAGCTCTTCGGTCATGGTCTTGTAGATCTGGCTTGGATCGCGACCGGTACGCGCGGTCATTTCCGCAGCCAGCAAGGCCGGAATCAGACCGTCCTTGTCGGTGGTCCAGACCGTACCGTCGCGACGCAGGAACGAGGCACCAGCGCTTTCTTCGCCGCCAAAGCCTAACGAGCCTTCAAACAGGCCTTGTGCGAAATACTTGAAGCCGACCGGCACTTCATACAGGCGACGGCCCAGGCGTTTGGCCACACGATCGATCATGCCGCTGCTGACCACGGTCTTGCCGACCGCTGCATCGGCACGCCACTCAGGACGGTTCTGAAACAGGTAGTCGATGGACACGGCGAGGTAACTGTTGGGCGTCATCAGTCCGCCAGACGGGGTCACGATGCCATGACGGTCGTGATCCGGATCGCAGGCAAATGCAACCTGATAGCGGTCCTTGAGACCGATCAGGCTTTGCATGGCGTGGCTGGAGGACGGGTCCATGCGAATCTGGCCATCCCAGTCGACGGTCATGAAGCGGAACGTAGGGTCGACAAATTTATTGACCACATCCAGATTCAGGCCGTAATGCTCGCCAATCGCCGACCAGTAGCTCACCCCGGCCCCGCCCAGCGGGTCGACACCAAGACGCAGACCCGAATTGCGGATGGCGTCCATGTCGATCACGTTCTTAAGGTCGGCCACGTAGGTGTTGACGTAATCATGGCGGTGCGTGGTATCGGCACGCAGCGCTTTTTCATGGCTGATGCGTGAAACGCCAGTGACTTTCTCGGCCAGCAGTTCGTTGGCCTTGTTCTCGATCCACTTGGTGACATCACTGTCGGCCGGGCCGCCATTGGGCGGGTTGTACTTGAAGCCACCGCTTTGCGGCGGGTTGTGCGAAGGCGTAATGACAATGCCGTCCGCCAGCCCTGAAGTACGGCCGCGGTTGTAGCAGATGATCGCGTGGGACACCGCAGGCGTCGGGGTGTATTCGTCACCTTGCGAAATCATCACCTGCACGCCATTGGCGGCCAGCACTTCAAGCGCGGTGGCCGCGGCCGGGGTCGACAGCGCGTGGGTATCGGCACCCAGAAACAACGGGCCGTCGATGCCGTTGGCCTTGCGGTACAGACAGATCGCCTGACTGATAGCCAGCACGTGCCATTCGTTGAAACCCAGGTCAAACGATGTGCCACGGTGCCCGGAAGTGCCGAACGCAACACGTTGAGTGGGCACCGATGCATCGGGCTGGCCGGTGTAGTAAGCCGTGACCAGTCTCGGAATATCGACCAGTAACTGCGCAGGTGCCAGCTTGCCGGCGAAAGGACTGAGACTCATACAACCTCCACGAAGAAATGAAATACGGAGAAAAAATAAAGACTTGCTGCGGCTGCCAAGGTGATCAATGCCGCAGTTTACTGGCAGTTCGACAGCGCTGCTTGAGTATCGATCCCCGGTATCTGCTTCTGTTTCAGCTCAATCGCCAAAACGGCAACCGACCTCAAGCCATTGACGTTTCGGGCCGCCACCACGCTGGAAACAACTGCTTCACCTTGTGCTCGGCAAAACGGTCATCGATGAGCATGACCACACCGCTGTCACTCTGGCTGCGGATAACCCGCCCCGCAGCCTGCACCACCTTCTGCACGCCGGGATAAAGGTAGGTGTAGTCGTAACCGGCGCCGAACAGCGCCGCCATGCGCTGCTTGAACTGTTCGTTGACCGGATTGAGCTGAGGCAGGCCCAAGGTGGCGATGAACGCGCCGATCAGGCGTGCGCCCGGCAAGTCGATGCCTTCACCGAACGCGCCGCCCAGCACGGCAAAACCGATGCCCTGACTGCTCAGGGTGAACCGGTCGAGAAATGCGTGGCGCTCACTCTCGCCCATCCCCCGTGCCTGCTGCCAAAGGCTGATGTGCGGGTGAGTGCGCGCCATCAGCTCGGCGACCTGTTGCAGGTAATCGAAACTGCTGAAGAACGCCAGGTAATTGCCCGGCCGCGCGTCGAACTGCTCGGCCATCAGTTCGACAATCGGCGCCAGCGAAGCCTGACGATGGGTGAAACGGGTGGAAATGCGACTGACGATGCGCACGTCGAGCTGATCGTGATGAAACGGCGACTCCACGTCGATCCATGCCGTGTTGCCCGGTAAACCCAGCAGATCCGCGTAATAGTGGCGCGGGTTGAGCGTTGCGGAAAACAGTACGGTGCTGCGCGCAGCGGTCAGGCGCGGGCGGATGAAACGCGCGGGGACGACGTTGCGCAGGCTGAGGCGCGACAGAATGCGCTTGCCGCCCGCCTCGCGCCGGGTGATGTCGAAAATGAAATGCTCATCGAACAGCTCGGCGATGCGCGCAAAGCCGATGGCTTCCAGGTAGAACCCCTGCAACGTGACATCCACTGCCTGCGGGTGCTCGTTGAAATGATCACCGATGGTCGAGATGCACTGGTTCAGGCTGCCGATGAATTTTTCCGGTGCTGCCGAATAAGCCTGATAGGCGCCGGGCTGTGCCTTGTGCAGCGCATTCCATTGTCGATCCAGACGCTGCAAGGCTTTTTTCACCGGTTCCGGCGCTGTCTGAATCAAGGCTTTCAGCTGGCTCTGGTCAAGACTGGCGCTGTACATCTGGCGTGCCCGTTCGACCATGTTGTGGGCCTCATCGACCAGCACTGCGACGCGCCACTGATTGAGCTGACCGAGGCCGAACAGCAACGCGCTCAGGTCAAAGTAATAGTTGTAGTCTGCGATGACCACGTCAGCCCAACGCGCCAGTTCCTGGCTCAGATAATACGGGCAGACCTGATGCTGCAAGGCGACATCGCGTACGCCCGCCTGATTCAACCACGGCGAGGTCAGCGCCGCCGAGCGAGCGGCTGGCAGACGATCATAAAAGCCGCTGGCCAGCGGACAGGAATCACCGTTGCAGGCTTTGTCCGGATGCTCACAGGCCTTGTCGCGCGCCACCAGTTCAAGGACCCGCAGCTTCAGCTCCGGCGCGCTGTGATTAATGACTTCCAGCGCATCCAGCGCCAGTCGACGCCCTGGCGTCTTGGCGGTGAGAAAGAAAATCTTGTCGAGCTTCTGGCCGGGCGCGGCCTTAAGCAACGGGAACAGCGTGCCCACCGTCTTGCCAATACCGGTCGGCGCCTGAGCCATCAGGCAACAACCAGTACTGACGGCCTTGTACACCGACTCGGCCAGCACCCGCTGCCCGGTGCGGAAAGACGCGTGGGGGAATTTCAGGCTGCCCAGTGTCGTGTGCAGCGCCTGCGTATGCGCCAGCTCCTGCTGCGCCCAGCCGAGGAAAATCGAGCACTGTCGTTCGAAAAACGCTTGCAGCGTAGCCGCGCTGAACGGCTCGCGAATCAGGGTTTCCTGCTCGCTGACAATGTTGAAATACACCAGGGCCAGCGTCACGTTTTCAAGCTGCAGGCGCTGGCAAAGCAGCCAGCCGTAGACCTTCACCTGCGCCCAGTGCAACTGACGGTGGTTGGCCGGCATCGCGTCGAGTTCACCGCGATAGGTCTTCACTTCTTCCAGCTGATTGCGACTGACGTCATAGCCGTCCGCCCTGCCCCTTACCGTCAGCTCGCGATAATCGCCACTCAACGACAACTCGGCCTGGTAATCGGCGCCGCGCCGCGTGGCAACCGTGCGATGCCCGGCAATGCCTTCCTGCGCCGTGGGTGACGGCGTGAAGCGCAGGTCGAGGTCGCCCACCTTGGCGGTGAACTCACACAACGCGCGCACGGCCACGACATAACGCGCAGGCAGGTCGCTGGCGAGAACAGGCTCGGGATCAGGGTTTACGGGGGCGTTCGGGGTCACTGCGCTGGGGAGCCGTTGGTTGTGAATACTGGACAGGCGTCCAGTTAACAACCTTGAACCACGTCTGGCAAACACAAATGGATCGACGGCCTGCCATGTCGAGGTCTATGGCAGACGAGCGTGAGTCAATGCCTCTGCCAATGCGCCCAGCAGCTTGGCAGGTTCACGAGTCCAGTCAGTGGCATAACTGATCCACAGATGTTGCGAGTAGCGGTTCTGCAAAGTGAACAGTTCACCGGGGCTGACGACAATCGACCGGGCCAGCAGCGCAACGAAGACCTGGCGCAGGTCCACGGGGTATGCACTCTCGGCCCATATGCCGCAGCCGCCCTCGGGCAACTGATAACGCAGCATCCCGCCAGTCCGTTCATCCAGTTGCTGGGTCATCGACTGCATGCGTTCGGTCAGCGTCTCGCGCAACGCCATCAGTTGCCTGTCCAGACGTCCGCTGCTGCATAACCTGGCGATGGCCCTTTGCCGAAGCGGCGGCAGCTCGAATGCTCGCAGGCAGAAATACTGCTGCCAACGCGCATCCAGGCTCTTGCACAGCAAGTAAGCATAGGGCGCCTCAGGCCCGAGACTTTTCTCGAATCCGCCCATGACCACCAACCGCTGAGGGTCGATCCAGTGCCGCAGCGGAGACTGCCCGGCGGCAAATTGCAACCCGGCGTGACTGTCGTTTTCCAGCACCCAGACTTGATGACGGTTGAGCACTTCGGCGACAGTCTGGCTGTTGTTCTGCGCACGCATGCTGCCTCGCACCGGGTTCAGCAACGAGGGCAACACGGCAAGCCCGATGTCATGGCCGCGCAACAGGCCGTCGAGCCGGACAGCATCAAGGCAGCCGGTCTCGTCCAGCGGCAGTTCGATTACCCGGATGTCGAAGGATTGCAGCAAGCGCAACAACGCCCAGGCACAGGGCGATTCCACCAGTACCGTGCCGCCGCGCAGGCCCAGCGTGCCGAGCACCGCCTTGAATACGCCATGAAAGTCAGCAGCGATATAGACATTCTCAGCGTGCCAGCAATGCACTGCATCGTAGGTATAACGGGCGGCAATTGCCGTGCGAAGTTCTGGCTCACCGCATGGCTGAAAAACCGGGTCCCGCTGACGCGGGTAATGCCTGCCCAGCTCGCGCTCCATTGCCGGCAGCGGATTGTCCTGAGCGTGCAAAAGCGCCGGTTCATCGCAGCCCAGCAACGCCATGCCGGGGCGACGGGCGTTGTCATACAAGGCCTGCAAAAGATCGCCGTCTGCGTCCGGTATCACCAGGCCCTGCGCACTCAAGCTGCGCGGTACCGAGTAATAGCCTGATTTTGGCAGCGAATAAACGCGCCCTTCCTTTTCCAGCAGCGAGTAGGCGCTTTGCACCGTCGATATTGATACGTTCAGTCGCTGGGCCAGCTGTCGCAATGACGGCATTTTCAGTGCCAGCTCGCCCTGCTGCTGGTCAACCAGACGCACCAGGTAGCGGTAGACCGCCTGATAGGCGAAATCCGTGTTGTTTTTCATGCAGGTATCCACCGTTCAACCAGAACAGGCTTCAGAACATTGCTATATGACCGCCGCCGTTTGCCGGTAGCAGCCATGCCTGGCAACCGGATCAGCGTCCCGAGAGCATCTCGGCCACTGCCTGCCCCGTCGCCGGGTCGACGGTCATGATCCGGCGCTTGTCAGGATCGGCTGCACGGATTCTGGCGATGATTGACTGCGGGTCGTCGAAGTTCACCCGCTGCTTGCCGTAAAGGTTGTGCAATGACTTGAGGCTCAGACCGCTGATATCCACCAGCCACTGCATGACCTGATCCGGCGCTGTCGAACCCGACAGCGCCTTGTGCAGATCCGGCAGCGCTACCAGCATCCCTGGGTGGCAACTGCGCAGAAAGGACTCCAGGCCATGGCCATGATCGACGAACGGCGAAAACAGCATGCACACCAGTTGAGTCTCGTTCAGGCCGAAGCCCTCCTGAGCGAAGCCCGATGCCAGCTCGCGGCGCGCCTCGATGCGCGCCCGACCGGCATAAGCGCTGAGCGTCTGGTCGATCAATCGTGGCGGCATCTGCTTTCTGCGCATCAGTGACGTCGCCAGTTCAAGGTATTCGGCGATCCCGTCGGCATAAGTACGCGCTTGCAGGTATTGCGCGGTCAGGCCACGCATGTGGGCCATCAACAAAGGGTTGGCGCAATCGGACTCACTGAAGCTGAACGACAGATCATCGAAGCGGAAATCGAGAAACTCGGTCAGCAGGTTCCAGTGTTCGTCCGCCTTGCAACTGACCAGATCGGCAATGGTAATGAACGCCGGCGAGCTGCTTTTTTCAGGCAGCGTCATGGCTCGACTTGCCGGCGGGCTGTCATCGCCCTCCCCGTACAGCTCGTGATAGTAAGCCTCGCCAATCGTATCGATGACCTTGAGCACGCTGGCCAGCGTCTGCTTGCCCCAACTGCCCGAATACTGCCCGGTACGCTGGGCCAGTCGCATGATCCAGGTCGCATACTGACGCTGCTCTCTGCGCGAGTCGCCGCTGACGACCGCATCGACGCCATTGCCCCAGCTCAGGGCGCGTCCTAGAAACTCCGCAAGCCCGAGGTAACAGGTATTGCAAAACGTGGTGCGGGCGTCGCCAGCGGACAGGTGCCCACCCAGCAGCATGTCCAGACGATTCTGCTCACGCCCCGCGCTGGAAAAAGGCAGATCCGGCTCGAAGGCCTGTGTGTACTGACTGTCGATCATCAGCATCTCGACACGCGGGTCGTCGTACAGAAACAACGCTGAATAGGTGCGGTTGATGTTATCCATCACCGCAGGGGTCATGCCCGCGTGACGCCGATTGGCAACCCGCAGGTTGAATGTGCCGGGCGAACGGCAGGCAATACTCAACTGCGCAGCGCGCAGAAAGGCCAGCGTGTAGGCACTGTCCTTGCCACCACCGAAAGCCACCAGCACCTTGAAGCCGGCAATCTGCTCGATGCCGCCAGCCGCAACAATCAGGCGCTGGATCAACAGCTGCAGCGCGGTGCGCTCTGCGCGCGAGAAGTACCCCAACAAGCGTTGCAGCACTTGCTGGTAGACATAATTCATTGCCTGTTCGTGAATAGAACTCATCGTGCGTCACCTGCCTGTCGCTCAAGGCATGACACGGTGCAGACAGAATATTGAACATCAAGCTGACAACTCAATTTATAGTCGAGCATGACTCATTCCCTGAGTGGTAATTACCGACGCATTATCAGTATCTTTAAAACAATTACAATAGACAGTTTGCTTTAAAAAACAGTGCAGTCAGCAGAACATCCTCAACAACTTAAACAAATCGTTTAATTGTACTATCGAACTCATGAGACACGCGAAACGCTTGAAAGCCATAGCCTGCAAACCCTTCAGGCAGGCTGTTCAGGCTTTACCGATGCCCTTGGGGCATCGATCCAGTTACTGTTTCATTCTAGCCCGTGGGAAAGGACATTTATAAGTCGCCGTGACTGTCAGCGCCAATACACTTAAATAAACAGTCGAGACAGCCCTGCCGCTGCGATGCTCTTTTTAATATTCATTCACGGCTACCCCACTTCCAGAAAAACTGACAGGGGCATTATTCAGAAGTGTTTAATTCGTGGTGTTCTTTTTCGATGCGGAATGCAAAAAGCCTTCCGTTCGGAAGGCTTTTCAATAACGAGCGCTGACAGGAGGTGATGAATCAGACCCCCTCGACTTCCAGCACCGCACGCCCGCCAATCGGGCAGACATCCATGTAACGGTGCGCCTGCACCACCTGCTCGAACGGAAAGCTGCGCGTCTGCAACGGCGCCAATACCTTGTCGGCGGTCATCTGATTGATCTGCTGCAAGGCGCGTTGCAGTGCGGCCTCATCCTGGGTAATGCCCAGCTCGGGCTTGCCGGTGAAATTGCCCAGGCAATGCACGTAGAACTGGATGTTCTTCTGGAAAGCGGCACAGGCCGGAAACGGCGTCTGATTACCGCCTTGCAGGCCATACAGCACCAGACTGCCACGCGGCGCAAGCACATCGCCCATGATCGACATCTGCGGACCGCCAAGGCCATCGAAGACGGCATCGACACCACGGTTGTCGGTGTACTTGTTGATCGCCATCAACAAGTCCTGTTCTTCGGTGACCACCACTTTTTCAGCGCCCAGTGACAGCAGGTACTCACGAGCATCCTCGGTCTTGGTCGCGGCGATAACCCGAGCCCCCAGTGCCTTGCCCAACTGCACGAATGCAGGGCCGGAGCAGTGGCTGGCGTCGGTGACCAGTACGGTTTGACCGGACTTGATACGCGCCAGATCAACGTATGCAAAGTACGCCACCAGATACGGCGTGTAATGCACGCTGGCCTGGACCGGCGTCAACGCATCCGGGTAGCGGGTCAATGCACGGCGCGGCATGACGATGGATTCGCCGTAGACCGGGTGCTGGTTGGCATCGGCCGCAGGAAAACTGGCGACCTTGTCGCCTACTTGCAGATCATCCACACCGTCGCCCAGCGCGGTAACCACGCCAGCCATCTCATAACCCAGACCGGCAGGCAGCCGGGCATGGGTAGATGCGAGATTTTGCCGCCAAAGAACGTCGTACCAGCTGACACCGATGGCCTGAACACGCACCTGCACCTCGCCGGTGACAGGCGACGCGACAGGATGCTCTTCGACTTTGAGCACCTCGGCCGGGCCAAACTGGTGAAAACGGATCGTGCGGGACATTTAGAACCTCGCCTGGTGAACCTTCATGCCACAAACTTTATCCGGGCATTGCCGGCAACACCATCGGTGGCTATTAATAGTCGACATGCCTGTCATCGATTGTGTCCTGTGCGCTGCACGGCGCAGCCAGACAGCGTCTGGGCATCGATGCGCGTAATGGCCGCCATTGTTCGCATGTCGACGAAACATTGCAAGCCGTGTGGACATTCAGTAACCCTCACAGTAATTTTCGCTGCGCCCGACCCGCATTTGCTCGTACTATCGCACCCTGCTCACGTCCTCAACCGACAAATGGCCCGAGATATTCCGCATGAATCGCAACGACCTGCGTCGCGTCGACCTCAACTTGCTCATCGTTTTCGAGACCCTGATGCATGAGCGCAGCGTCACACGTGCGGCGGAAAAGCTGTTTCTCGGCCAGCCGGCAATCAGCGCTGCGCTGTCGCGGCTACGCGGCCTGTTCGATGATCCACTGTTCGTGCGTACCGGGCGCAGCATGGAGCCCACCGCCCGCGCCACAGAAATATTCGGCCTGCTTTCCCCGGCACTCGACTCCATCTCGACAGCGGTCAGCCGTGCTTCAGAGTTCGACCCGGCCACCAGCACTTCGGTGTTCCGCATCGGTTTGTCGGACGACGTCGAGTTTGCCTTGCTGCCCACCCTGCTCAAACGCCTGCGCTCTGAAGCTCCGGGGATTGTGCTGGTGGTCAGACGGGTCAATTACATCCTCATGCCGCCATTGCTGGCCTCGGGTGAAATCTCGGTCGGCGTCAGCTACACCCAGGACCTGCCTGCCAATGCCAAGCGCAAGGTATTGCGCAGGAGCAAGCCGCAATTGCTGCGCGCCGACTCGATACCCGGCCCGTTGAGCCTCGACGACTTCTGCGCCCGCCCCCACGCACTGGTCTCCTTCGCCGGCGACCTGAGCGGCTTCATCGACGAACACCTCGAGAAACTCGACCGCAAACGCCACGTCGTCCTCGCCGTGCCCCAGTTCAACGGCCTGGCCACACTGCTGACCGGCACCGACATCATCGCCACCGTGCCCGACTATGCGGCGCAAGTGCTGACCGCAGCAGGAGGCGTGCGCTCTGAGGACCTGCCGATTGAAACCCGAACGTTCGAACTGCACATGGCCTGGCGCGGCGCGCAGGATAATGATCCGGGGGAGCGTTGGTTGAGGTCGCGGATTCAGATGTTTTTTGGGGATCCGGATAGCCTCTAAACGAATTAACACCCTATCGCCTAGACATCTACAGCCCCCGCTAAACGCACGAACATAATCACTCAAATTGGCGCTCCTACTTCCACTGCTACCAACACCAGCCGAAGAGTACAGCTATAGCCAACACCAAAACCCGCCTACGCAAAGCCCAACCTCGCCCCCTGAAAACAAGACTCAAATCCCCTCCCGCCGCCGATCCTCCCTAGGGCATTTCGTAAAACGTGCTCGATAACTGCGAGTGAAATACGACGGCGATTCGAACCCGCAGGCGATGCTCACTTCCAGCACACTCAGACCGCTTTGCCGCAGCAGTTGCCGGGCTTTCTCCAGGCGCAGGCCCAGATAGAAGTTGCTCGGCGTGTCGTTCAAGTGCAGGCGAAACAAGCGTTCCAGCTGGCGCCGGGTGACGTTGATCGCTTCGGCAAGGGCCAGCGTGCTGAGGGGGCGTTCGGTTTGCTGTTCCATCTCTCCGATCACGTGCACCAACTTCTTGTTGGCGATGCCATAGCGCGTAGCGATCTGCATGCGTTGGTGGTCCTTGCGCGTGCGGATGCGGCCCAGTACGAATTGTTCGGATACCTGAATCGCCAACTCGGGGCCGTGCGCCTGGGCGATCAGGTCGAGCATCAGGTCGATGGACGCTGTGCCCCCTGCGCAGGTGATGCGGCGGCGGTCGATCTCGAACAGTTCCTGGGTCACGGTGAGCTGTGGATAGGACTCCTTGAACGCTTCGATGGCTTCCCAATGCAGGGTCAGGCGATGGCCATCGAGCAAGCCGGTTTCAGCGAGCACGCAGGCGCCAGTGTCGATGGCGCCCAGGGTCACGCCTTCATGATCAAGGCGACGCAGCCATTGCTGCAGGGCCGGCGTGGCGAACTGCAGCGGTTCAAAGCCTGCCACCACCAGCAGGGTCGCGCCTTTTTTCAGCGATTCAAGCGCCGCGTCGGCGTTGACCGACATGCCGTTGCTCGCCTGTACCGCGCCGCCGTCGGCGCTGAGGACGTGCCAGCGGTACAGCTCGCCACCAAAGCGGTTGGCCACCCGCAAGGGCTCCAGCGCGGAGATAAAGCCGATGGCCGAGAACCCCGGCATCAGCAAAAAATAGAAATCCTGGGCCATGGTAACGCTCTCCTCGGACCTGCAGCGTGGCACGTTGATACTCCCGTTCATGGGCACATTCAAGGGGCAGGTCGCCGCAGTGCAAAAGCGGGTCGCTGCAGTGCGCTTGGCCGCCCTCCAGGCAGGGTAATTTGTTTCCACGGTGCACAAAGACGCCGACACCCCACAATAACGATCTGCCGAGGGCCCCACCATGAACCGACTGATTAGTTGCAGCGTGCTTGCACTCAGCGCCAGCGCGCTCTTGAGCAGCAATGTAATGGCGGCTGATGCCGCTTCATGCCAGAACGTGCGCATGGGTGTGGTGAACTGGACTGACGTGATCGCAACCAGCGCCATGACCCAAGTGTTGCTCGACGGCCTCGGTTACAAGACCAAACAGACCAGCGCTTCCCAGCAGATCATTTTCGCCGGCATCCGCGACCAGCGCCTGGACCTTTTTCTGGGCTACTGGAACCCGTTGATGACCCAGACCATCACGCCGTTTGTCGAGGCACGGAAGGTCAAAGTGCTCGACAAACCGAGCCTGGAAGACGCTCGCGCCACCCTCGCCGTGCCGACTTACCTGGCGGACAAGGGCCTGAAGACCTTTGCCGACATCGCCAGGTTCGAGAAGGAACTGGGCGGCAAAATCTACGGCATCGAGCCTGGTTCAGGCGCCAATACCCAGATCAAGGCGATGATCGCCAAAAACCAGTTCGGCCTGGGCAAATTCCAGTTGGTGGAGTCCAGCGAAGCCGGCATGCTCGCCGCCGTGGACCGTGCCGTACGCCGCAAGGAAGCCGTGGTGTTTTTCGGCTGGACGCCGCACCCGATGAACGTCAACGTGGCGATGACTTACCTCAATGGCAGCGACGACGCCCTGGGCCCGAACGAGGGCATGGCTACGGTGTGGACGGTCACTTCGCCGACTTATGCCGAACAGTGCCCCAACGTGCATAGATTGCTGACTAACCTGACGTTCACCGCCGCCGACGAGAGCCGGATGATGCAGCCGCTACTGGATCACAAGGATGCTCTCGAGTCCGCCAGACAGTGGCTCAAAGACCATCCTCAAGACCAGGCGCGCTGGCTGGAGGGCGTCACCACCTTCGACGGCAAACCGGCTGCGGCAAATCTTCAATTGAGCAGCCAATAACCTGATTTTGAACGGCCGCTTCGCGATCATCCATCGTCGCGAACGGCATCCTCACGCCTGTAAGGAGCCACCCCATGAACCACGACGTCATCATCACCTGCGCACTCACCGGTGCTGGCGACACGACCGCCCGAAGCCCTCACGTACCGGTCACGCCCAAGCAAATCGCGGCCGCCGCGGTTGAGGCCGCCAAAGCCGGTGCCACCGTGGTGCACTGTCATGTGCGCGACCCGCACACCGGCAAATTCAGCCGCGACGTGGCGCTGTACCGCGAAGTGATGGAGCGCATTCGGGAGGCCGACATCGACATCATCGTCAACCTCACCGCTGGCATGGGTGGCGATCTGGAGATTGGCGGCGGTGAACGCCCGATGGAGTTTGGTGCCAATACCGATCTGGTCGGCCCAATGACACGTCTGGCCCATGTTGAGGAACTGCTGCCGGAAATCTGCACCCTCGACTGCGGCACCCTGAACTTTGGCGACGGCGACACTATTTACGTGTCCACCCCGTCGCAACTGCGCGCCGGCGCCAGACGTATCCAGGCGCTGGGCGTAAAGGCCGAGCTGGAAATCTTCGACACCGGCCACCTGTGGTTCGCCAAACAGATGATCAAGGAAGGTCTGCTCGACAACCCGCTGTTCCAGCTGTGCCTGGGTATTCCATGGGGCGCACCCGCCGACACCACCACCATGAAAGCCATGGTCGATAATCTGCCCGCCGATGCGGTGTGGGCGGGCTTTGGTATTGGCCGCATGCAGATGCCGATGGCCGCGCAAGCGGTGTTGCTGGGCGGCAACGTCCGGGTCGGTCTGGAGGACAACCTGTGGCTGGACAAGGGCGTGCTCGCCACCAACGGTCAATTGGTGGAACGCGCCAGTGAAATTCTCAGCCGCCTGGGCGCACGAGTCATGACCCCGGCAGAAGGCCGCATCAAGATGGGCCTTGCCAAGCGCGGCTAATGCCTTCAGGACATAAAACCCTGTGATTGAATCACCGCACTCTTCAGGATCGTCGCCATGAGCTTTATCACTGAAATCAAAACCTTCGCCGCTCTTGGCAGCGGCGTCATCGGCAGTGGCTGGGTATCCCGCGCCCTCGCCCATGGACTGGATGTGGTCGCCTGGGACCCCGCGCCCGGCGCCGAAGCAGCGTTGCGTAACCGTGTCGCCAATTGCTGGGGTGCGCTGGAACAACAGGGTCTGGTACCCGGTGCATCCCAGAACCGCCTGCGCTTCGTGGCCACCATCGAGGAATGTGTCAGCGACGCCGACTTCATTCAGGAAAGCGCCCCGGAACGCCTGGAACTGAAACTGGATCTGCACAGCAGAATCAGCGCGGCGGCCAGGCCGAATGTGTTAATTGGTTCGAGTACGTCCGGCCTATTGCCAAGTGACTTCTACGAAGGCTCCGCGCACCCGGAACGCTGCGTAGTCGGTCACCCGTTCAATCCGGTGTACCTGCTGCCGTTAGTGGAAGTGGTGGGCGGCAAAAATACTGCTCCGGCGGCCATACAGGCGGCAATCAAGGTCTATGAATCACTCGGTATGCGCCCGCTGCATGTGCGCAAGGAAGTCCCCGGCTTTATCGCTGACCGCTTGCTCGAAGCGCTATGGCGCGAGGCGCTGCACCTGGTCAATGACGGCGTGGCAACCACCGGTGAAATCGATGATGCGGTTCGCTTCGGCGCCGGACTGCGCTGGTCGTTCATGGGCACCTTTCTCACCTACACATTGGCGGGTGGCGATGCAGGCATGCGCCACTTCATGACGCAGTTCGGCCCGGCACTGCAGTTGCCGTGGACCTACCTGCCGGCACCGGAACTGACCGACAAACTGATCGACGATGTGGTCGACGGCACCACTGACCAGTTGGGTAAACACAGTATTTCGGAATTGGAGCGCTACCGTGACGATTGCTTGCTCGCCGTGCTGGAGGCGGTAAAGACTACCAAGGCCAGGCATGGCATGAGCTTCGCGGAGTGAACCTACGGTAGCTGGCTTGCCTCCGGTGGGTGGCTGTGAGTCTTCCATCACCCTGCAAAGCACGCCAGTTACCTCATTTGATCAGAACTGACCCGGAATCCTCCGACATGCCTGCACTGACCACCTACACCACCCGAGTCCAACCCGACTGGGTCGACTACAACGGCCACCTTCGTGACGCGTTCTACCTGCTGATCTTCAGCTACGCCACTGACGGGCTGATGGACGCCCTGGGACTGGATAGCGATAACCGCGAAGCCAGCGGCCACTCGCTGTTCACCCTGGAACTGCACCTCAACTACCTGCACGAAGTGAAACTCGGCGCCGAGGTCGAGGTGCATACGCAACTGATCGCCCACGACGCCAAGCGCGTGCATCTCTATCACAGCCTGCATTTGGCAGGTGATGACATGGAGCTGGCCGGCAATGAGCAAATGCTGTTGCACGTCGACCTGAGCGGCCCGCATGCAACGATGTTTACCGAGGCAACAAAGGAAAGACTTGACGCTATAAGCGCCGGGCAGTCCGATCTGCCGAGGCCCAAACTCCTCGGCCGAGTGATCGGGTTGCACACAGGAAAATAATCGAAAAGCCCCCTACTGCCAAAGTTTTGGCCCGCATCGGACTGCCTTGAATGGCACTGGAGAGCGTGTGACCGCGAGGTGACTTGTCGAACTGCGAGCATCATTCGCGTAACCCGTTGAACATTGGTGCCTCGCATCTCAATTTACGCACAAAAACAGCTTGCATTCCGATCCAACATGCAACTATAAAATGTACATGACTAGACAGGTTCGATTCGACAAGAAAACCCAGGTGATCAATGAGCTGATCCGCCGTATCGAAAGCGGCCAGATGAGCTCCGGCGCCCTGCTTCCCGGGGAAAATCTTCTGGCCCAGGAATTCAACGTCAGCCGCGGCACGCTGCGCGAGGCGTTGTCCGAGCTCAAGCGGCGTAACTTCATTGCCACCCAGACCGGCGTGGGTTCGATCGTCACCTACGACGGCTTCAGCCTGGACCAGCGTGCCGGCTGGGCTCAGGCCCTGGCCGACACGGGTGCTGGCGTGCGTACGGAAATCCTGCGTCTGGTGGCGGTGCAACGGCCCGACATGGAGGTGCGCCTCGGCACTTCCAGCCTGGTGGCCCTGGATCGCCGGCGTATCGCCGCTGATGGCAGTATCGTTTCCCTGGAGCGCGCCTTGATCCCGGCGGTCGACGGTTTGGAAAACCTGCCGCAAAACGGTCTGCTGGAACAGTCACTGACAGTGACCATGGCCGCCCACGGCTTCATCGGCGACAAGGGCGATCAGTGGATCGGTGCAGGGCCTCTGAACCGCGATGATGCCGTGCTGCTGGCACGCGAGCCCGGCACGGTGTTTCTCAAGGCCGTGCGCACGACCTTTGACCGCCGTGAACGTTTTATGGAGCACGTAGAGAGCCTGTTGGACCCTGTGCATTTTCGCCTTCACCTCGCCTTCGGATCGTCCACATGAGCGCAACATTTCTGCAAGACCGAGGCCTGGGTGCCTTTTATGGCCTGGCCTTGGGCGACGCTTTGGGCATGCCGACGCAGTCGCTGCCGCGCGCGTTGATCCTGCAACGCTATGGCCGTATCAATACGCTGATCGGTGCCGATGCCGACCAGCCGATCGCACCGAACATGCCTGCGGGCGCCATCACCGATGACACCGAGCAGGCGATCCTGGTGGCACAGTTGCTGGTGGCCGGCTGCGGCAGCATCGACCCGACAGCCCTGGCCCACAGCCTGATCGAGTGGGAAGCCGCGATGAAAGCCAAGGGCTCCTACGACCTGCTGGGGCCTTCGACCAAGCGCGCGATTGAAATGATCCTTGACGGCCACAGCCCCGAAGAAGCCGGCCGCTTCGGCACCACCAATGGCGCGGCAATGCGTATTACACCGGTGGGCATCGCAGCCGACGTGAGCAACCGCGAGGCCTTCATGGCGCTGGTGGTGCAAGCCTGTCAGGTGACCCATAACACCACGCTGGGCATCTCCAGCGCGGCGGCGGTCGCGGCCGTGGTGTCCGCCGGGATCAATGGCACGCCCCTGGCCGAAGCTCTGGAGATAGGTACTGAGGTAGCCCTGAGTGCCGAACGCCATGGTCATTGGGTTGCGGGTGGGCGTATCGCCGCGCGCATTCAATGGGCCAAGGCACTGTGCGCTGACTGCACAGACGAACAGCTGGCCGACCGGGTGCACGATGTGATTGGTACCTCGGTCGCCTCACAGGAATCAGTGGTCGCTGCCTTCACCCTCGCCCACCGCGTGGCGAGCAGCCAGCTCAGTCCGTTCGATGCAGTGTGCATGGCGGCCAGCCTGGGCGGTGACACCGACACGATTGCCGCCATTCTCGGCGCCATGCTGGGTGCCTGCAATGGCATGCAAGCCTGGCCGGCGGCGTTGATCGAGCAAATTGATGCGGTCAACACGCTCGATCTCGCGCCCTTGGTCGAACAACTGCTGGCCCTGCGCACCGGTTGATAGACCGGGTCGTGCTCGCCCACTGTGAACGAGATCACCCTCGCCCTCAGCCTTCCGAGCGGCGATCTGGCTGACCCGATTTCGGAATAGCCAATTTGCACTGGATTGCACCTGCTGACGTACTGCCACAACCACAATAAAGGCAATAGGAGCAACGCAAATGACGACATCGTCCGCCTCTCAAGGTGCGGGTCAGCTGGAAACCCGCGGCATCGAGCCGGTTCCTGAAAACGAGTGCAACGGCCACCCGCTGCAACTGTTCTGGGTCTGGTTCGCCGCCAACATCAGCATCCTGGGCTTGCCGCTGGGTGCCACCCTGGTAGCGTTTCAGGGGCTGGCCATCTGGCAGGCAATCATCGTCGCCATCCTCGGTGCCGCCGGCTCGTTCGCCGTGGTCGGCGTTATCTCCATTGCCGGGCGCCGCGGGCGGGCACCGAGCCTGACGCTGTCCCGGGCCATCTTCGGGGTGCGAGGCAATATCGGGCCCACGCTGGTTTCACTGATGTCGCGCCTGGGCTGGGAAACGGTCAACACCACCACCGCCGCGTTCGTCCTGCTGTCACTGTTCGCGATCCTTTTCGGCACCCCCGTGGAGGCGAAAAACTCGCCTGGCCTGACCCTGCTGTTCATCGCCTTGTTCGTGCTGCTGACCCTGACCGTCTCGGGCCTGGGCCATGCCACTCTGCTGGTCATCCAGAAATGGGCGACTTACCTGTTCGGCGCGCTGAACCTGGTGGTCGGTGGCTTTCTACTCACCCATATCGACTGGAGCCTGGTCTTCGACGCGCCGGCAGCGCCACTGAGTGCCATGATCATTGGCGTCGGCACCATGGCCGCCGGCACGGGTATCGGCTGGGCCAACGCGGGCGCCGACATGTCGCGCTATCAGCACGCCAGCGTGAAGGCCACTCGACTGGTGGCCTCGGCGGCATTTGGCGCAGGGATCCCTCTGGTTTTGCTGATCACCCTCGGCGGCTTGCTGTCGGTGGGCAACGATCATCTGGCGTCAGCCACCGACCCGATTATCGCCATTCGCGAAATGTTGCCCACCTGGATGGCCGTGCCGTATCTGATCACTGCGTTCGGCGGCCTGCTGTTGTCCAATAACCTGTCGGTCTACTCGGCTGGCCTGACCACCTTGACCCTCGGCCTGAAGGTCAAGCGAGTACACGCAGTCATCGTCGATATCATCGCGATCTTTGCCGGCTCGATCTATTTCATGCTGATCGCCGACAGTTTCTACGGCCCCTTCATTACGTTCATCTCGATGTTGGCGGTGCCCATTACCGCGTGGGTCGGCATCTTTGTCGTCGACCTGCTGCATCGCCACATCTACTCCCCACACGACCTGCTGGACCAGACCCCAAAGAGCGCCTACTGGTATCGCGGCGGTGTCGAATGGCGCGCGCTGGGCTCGTGGGCATTGGCTATCGTGCTCGGCTTCAGCTTCACCACCGTGGCGACCACCCCGGAGCATGTGCTGTTCAAAGGTTTTCTCGCCGATTCCTGGCTGGGTCATAACGGCCTGGGCTGGATCGTGACCTTCATTGTCGCCGGTGGCCTGTATGCGCTGCTCGGCGGGGCGCGTGATCGCCGTGTCGTTACCGAAGAGGCTGCCCATGCCCGCTAAATTGCTCTACACCGGCCAGGTCGTGGTTGACCTGGTCATGGCCATCGACCGCCTGCCGCCGTCGGGCGGAGATGTACTGGCCAGCAGCGCCACGTTCGAGGCCGGAGGCGGCTTTAATGTGATGGCCGCTGCCTGCCGCAATGGCTTGCCTACGGTTTATCTGGGTCGCCATGGCCAGGGCCGCTTCGGCGACCTTGCTCGCCAGGCCATGCGCGACGAAGGTGTGGAGATTGCTACGATGCCTGTTCCCGGTGAGGATACCGGCCTGGCCGTTGCCCTGGTGGAAACCTCGGCCGAGCGCTCGTTCATCTCCTATGTGGGCGCTGAAGGTGGTTTGTCTGCCGATGACCTGCAGGGCGTGCAGGTCAGCGCCGAAGATTACGTAGTTGTCAGCGGCTACAGCCTGGCACACAAAAACAAGGTCACGGCCCTGCTCGCCTGGCTGGACGGATTGCCCGGCGGCACTACCGTGGTATTCGACCCAGGCCCATTGGTTGATGCGCTTCATGGCGTCGAGATGCGCGCCGTACTTCCTCTTATCAGCGTATGGTCCAGCAACTGCGAAGAAGCCCTGCGCTTCACGCAAACCCGGACGTGCGCCGACGCGCTCCACCACCTGGCGTCCATTCTGCGCGAAGATGCGCTCATAGTGATTCGTGACGGCCCCGCAGGTTGCTGGGTCCACCATGCCGGACAGACGCGACACATACCCGGCTTTGCCGTCACGGCAATCGACACCAATGGAGCTGGCGACGCCCACGCGGGTGTGCTGCTGGCCGAGTTGGCCAGAGGCAGCAGTGTCGACCGCGCGGCGCTGCGCGCCAATGCGGCAGCAGCGATTGCGGTCACACGCCGGGGGCCGGCGACGGCGCCTGGCCGTGAGGAGGTAGATGCGCTGGTGGGGGCCGATTTTTAGGCTGGCTTGAGCTCGCTGTGCTCAACCAGCCAGACCACACTCCCGGTCCAGTCGGCTGCCCCGTGCAAAACCATGAGCACCTGCGCGCAGTGCGATCACCAGACTTAGCAACAACAGCATCAGCAAGACCCAAGGAAAGGAGCCTGCCCCCCATTGGCCAAGCAAAACGCCACCCAGTAGCCCTCCGCCTGCGATGGCGCTGTTCCAGACCACGACGTTCATCGAAAGCGCGACATCTGCGCCCTCACCTGCCGAATCGGCGAGCGCGGTTTGCAGCAGTGTGGCGGCGCCACCGAAGGTCAGTCCCCAGATAAAAGCACCGACGTAAATGGCCGGTGCAGAGCCGGAAAACACGCCGAAGAACACTGACACCGCTGCGAATGTTGCCAGGCTGGCAAGTACTGTCTTGCGCAGATGTCGATCAACCAGCCGTCCCGTGACCCAGATGCCGGCCAGTGCGGCGACCCCGAATGCCAGCAATACCAGGTCCACATCATTCGCCAGCCCCGCCGCGGAAACGAAGGGAGCGACGTAGGTATAAAGCAGGTTGTGAGCCAGCATCCAGGTGAACACAACGCCCAGCACCGAGCGTACGCCGGGCGTGAAAAAGACCTGACGTAACGCCATGCGCTGTGCGGAGGACTTGCCGGAATAGTCCGGCACTTTGACCAGCACCCAGATGATCAGCAGCACGGTCATCCCGGACATCAAGCCAAACGCCATGCGCCAGCCCATGAACCCGCCAAGCCAGGTTCCCAGAGGCACGCCCAGCGACAAGGCAACGGGCGTACCGACCATCGCCACGGCCAGTGCACGGCCTTGCAGTTGCGGGACCACCATGCGCCGCGCGTACCCGGCGATGAGGCTCCACGCCAGGCCCGCCGAGACGCCTGCGAAAAACCTTGCGATCAGCGTCAGTCCGTAACTGGACGACAACGCAGTGACGCTGTTGAAAACCAGAAAGCCGGCAATCGTCACCAGCAAGACCGTCCTGCGCCGCCAGCTTTGCGTCGCGATCGTCAGCGGAATGGCGGCCAGCAATGAGCCCAACGCATAAACAGTCACCATCTGCCCGGCAAACGATGCAGACACCTCCAACCCGTCGGCGATCTGCGGCAACAAACCTGCCGGCAAAGTCTCGGTGACAATGCAGATGAAACCCGTCATTGCCAGCGCCAGCAACGCCCCCAGCGGGAGTGTTTCGCCCTGCTTCTCATCTGTAATCATTGCAAAACCCTCACTAATATACTGATCGGTACAAATATAGGCAGATGGAGTCAGGTGGTCAACGACTTATGTATCGATTAGTATTTAAGTAATTCCATAGGAGACTCGACATGGCACAGCTGGGGCGTCCGCGTACATTTGACCGTGACTTGGCGATCACCCAGGCGCTACACCTGTTTTGGGAGCACGGCTACGACGCAACTTCCCTAAGCCAGCTCAAGGCAAACATAGGTGGCGGCATCACGGCGCCGAGCTTTTACGCAGCGTTTGGCTCTAAAAACGCCCTGTTCAATGAAGTGATGGAGCGCTACCTCGACACCTACGGCCGAGTCACCGACAGCCTGTTCGATACGACCCTGCCGCCCAGAGACGCGATTGAAATCACCCTTCGTCACTCAGCGAAAATGCAGTGTGAGCCTGGGCATCCTAAAGGGTGTCTGGTGGCGTTGGGGCTGATGAGCGCCTGCTCGGACGAGAGCAAGGCCATTTCCGAACCCCTTGCTCGGGCCAGGGATCTGAACCGCACAGGTATCGTGGCCTGCATCCAGCGCGCCGTTGCGGCAGGCGAGTTGCCCGCAACGGTAATACCGGAAACGCTCGCGGCCGTTTTTGACAGTTTTCTTCTGGGCTTGTCTACACTGGCGCGCGACGGTGTCCCACATGCCACACTGGACGCCGCAGTGACCCAGGTGATGAGACTGTGGGACAGCCTGGGCAGTGTTGCCGACAATCATTGACCCTGAAGCTCAATATGGAAGAGGTTCGGGAGGCGTCGAGGACGCCAGACTCTTTGCACTGATTTTTTTGGAGAACACCATGCTTCGCGCGTTTGAAAAATGGCTTGACCCCTTCCCGCCTGACGAAGTGCCGCCACCACCTGACGGCCTGGCACGGTTTCTCTGGGCCTGCACGCGAGGGGCACGCGGTTACATCCTTGCGTTTGCGCTGCTGTGTGCCGGTGTGTCGATTTACGAAGCCTGGCTGTTTTCCTTCCTCGGGCAGGTCGTGGATCTGTTGTCCACGTGGCAGGCTGGCGGCGATACGGCCGCGCAGGAAAGCAGCGTGCTGTGGGGTATTGGCCTGGTATTGCTGAGCAGCATCGTGCTGGTGGCATTGCGCACGATGGTGCAGCACCAGGTATTGGCGATCAACCTGCCCCTGCGGTTGCGTTGGGACTTCCACCGATTGATGTTGCGGCAAAGCCTGTCTTTCTTCTCCGATGAGTTCTCCGGCCGCGTCACCACCAAGGTGATGCAGACAGCGCTGTCGGTGCGCGAGGTGCTGTTCACCATCATCGAAATCGTCCCCGGTATCGGCGTCTATTTCATCGCGATCATTGCCCTGGCCGGCGCCTTCGATTTGAAGCTGATGCTGCCTTTCCTTGTCTGGCTGATGCTGTTCGGTCTGGCCATGCGCTACTTCGTGCCACGCCTGGGCAAGGTCGGGCAGGAGCAGGCCAACGCGCGCTCATCGATGACCGGACGTGTCTCGGACGCCTACACCAACATCACCACAGTAAAGCTGTTCTCCCATTCCAAGCGTGAAGCGCATTTCGCGCGCGCGGCGATGGAGGACTTCAAGCTCACCGGCTTGCGCCAGATGCGTCTGGTCAGTCAGTTCGAAATCGTCAATCAGGCCCTGGTGGTCGCACTGATCATGGGTGCTGGCGGTTACGCCCTTTGGCTGTGGCACCAGGGCCAGGTCGGCACCGGTGCGGTTGCGGCGATCACCGCCATGGCGTTGCGCATCAACGGCATGTCGCACTGGATCATGTGGCAGATGACCTCGTTATTCGAGAACATCGGCACCGTCCAGGACGGCATGCAAACCTTGACTCGCGGTCCCAAGGTTCAGGATGCGCCGGACGCGAAGGCTCTGGTCACCCGAGGCGGCGCGGTCACCTTCGATAACGTGAGCTTCAATTACAACGGCGAACGCCAGGTACTGGATGCCCTGAGCCTGAGCATTCGTCCAGGTGAAAAAATCGGCCTGGTGGGTCGCTCCGGCGCCGGGAAGTCCACGCTCATCAACCTGCTGCTGCGCTTTTATGACGTGGACAAGGGCTCGATCAGTATTGATGGGCAAGACATTGCGCACGTTACTCAGGACAGCTTGCGCAGCGCCATCGGCATGGTCACGCAGGACACCTCGCTGCTGCACCGCTCCATTCGCGACAATATCGCCTACGGACGTCCCGATGCGACCGATGAGCAAATCCGTAGCGCTGCGGCGAGTGCGCAAGCCGACGGGTTCATCAGCCAGCTGAGCGACAAGCAAGGCCACAGTGGCTACGACACGCTGGTGGGTGAGCGCGGTATCAAGCTGTCGGGCGGCCAGCGCCAACGCGTCGCCATCGCCCGGGTGATGCTCAAGAACGCCCCGATCCTGCTGCTCGACGAAGCCACCAGTGCGCTGGACTCGGAAGTCGAAGTGGCAATCCAGGAAAGCCTCGATGAAATGATGCAGGGCAAGACGGTGATCGCCATCGCCCACCGTCTGTCCACGATTGCCGCCATGGACCGGCTGATTGTCATGGACGACGGCCGCATCATCGAACAAGGCACTCACGCCGAACTGCTGGGCAGAAACGGTACCTATGCGCGGCTGTGGCAGCACCAGAGCGGCGGGTTTCTCGGGGAGGATCAGGGTGTGGCCGATATCATCGATTAGGCAGACTGACCAATAGCCCGGCCAGGTCGCTGGTGGCGTACGCAAGCACTCCAGCGGCGATAAGAGAAAGGGCATCCATGCCCTTTCTTGCCTTAAAGCGTTGCTTCGATCTTTTTGGCAGCAGCGTCACTGACCCAGGTGTGCCAGATTTCCGGGTGCTCCTTGAAGAATATCTTCGCCAGCTTGGGTGAATCGATACGCTCCTTGCTCATGCGGGCCAGGTTCTGGTTTAACAGGTCGATCGGCAGATTGACCTTTTCCAGAACGGCTACCAATTCCGGTGCCTGCTCGTGAAAGACATTGGAAAGCCCTACCTGAATGCTGATTTTCTTATCGACGCCCGGCTTTTCTTCCAGCTTCAACAGATCGACTTGTCCCATTAACGGCGTCGGCGACCAGTAGTAGAAAAGAATGGGCTCGCCCCGCTTGTAGCTCGACAAAACGGCAGCATCCAACGCCGGGCCTGTACCCGGGCGGAAGTTGGTATAACTGGCTTCCAGGCCATAGCTCTTAAGCATCTCGCTGTTTTCCAACTCGCAGGTCCAACCCGCCGGGCAATTGTAGAAACGGCCTTTGTCCGGTTCTTCCGGGTCCTTGAAGAGCGCCACGTACTGGGTCAGGTCGGCGATCTTCTTCAGATCGGGAGCCTTGGGCTTGAGGTTGCGTTTGGCATCGCCTTCGACCAGATAACGTGGCACATACCAACCTTCGGTGGCCCCGATAATCGGTGCCCCCACACCGACTACCTTCCCACTGGCCGCCGCCTTGTTCCAGACCTCGCTTCGCCCGATCCACTCCTCCGCCAGTACCTGAATATCGTTATTGCTCAAGGCGCTTTCCATGGTGATGGAGTTGCCTGGCAATGTATCGATCGCACAGCCATAGCCGTTCTTGAGCAATATCTGCAGCATGTCGGTGAGCAACATGCCGCTTTCCCAATTGAGCCCGGCAAATTTGACCGGTTTACCCGACTCGCACCAACCGGCGGCCTGGCTTGCAGCACTGCCGGCAAACAGCCCGAGAGCAATCAGTGTGGCGGTAAGGTTTTTTCTGATCTTCACAATCGCACGCTCCAACACAGTGAACAGGGTTATGGCAGTGCAAATGCTCGTCACATCAGTGGCGAACCTGTTTCATCTACATGAAACTCAAGCTCCTTGATGTATCGTCGGGAACCAATCTTCGCGCAGTCTCTGACCGGTCTGCATCGCATGCCCTGGATACGGTGGAGAGGTCCGTCCTGGACGCTCGAAGTAACGTATATCGTCGCCAAGCCAGCGCAGCGACAAGACACGACGGCGCTGAGCCGACGCATTGCCTCTAGCACCATGCACGGTACGGAAATCGAACAGCACCGCGTCGCCCGGCTGCATCTCCCATTCCAGTACCTGCAGGCCTTGCTCGGTATCAGTATCTGGATCCGGCGCGTCGCGGTACCCGCCAGCATCTTTGTAGAAATCGCTTTGATCGGCCCAGTGCACCGGTTTTATGCCCTTCTCCCAACGGTGTGAGCCGGCAAGCAGCCGCAGCGTCGACTCGCGCACCGGGTCCACGGGGATCCAGAAACTCACGTTCTGGCTACCTTCGACAAAATAGTAAGGGATGTCCTGGTGCCATGGCGTGGCCTTCTGCGCGCCGGGTTCCTTGACCAGAACATGATCATGAAAAAACTGTGCCGATCTGGAGCGCATCACGGCAGCCGCGACAGACGCTGCCGGTGAATCCTCGACCATGGCGCGAAACTCTGGAATCCGCTGCCAGTTGCAATAGTCGTCGAAAAAGCCGCCCGGTTTGTCATCCTTCTCGACGTAACGGCTGGCGTAAGCACCCGGCTCGGCGAGGTTGCGCTCGATTCCGTCGGCAATGGTGCCGATCCAGTCGCGGAAAACGCCGCGCAGGCAAATTGCGCCATCGCGCTGAAAGGCCTCAATGTCTTCTGTCGTGAGGGCAAACGAATGTTGTGTCATGACCTGAAACTCCCTCGGAGAAGAATAAATGTGGGCAAGGGCAAATATTTCATGACACACAGCGAAGATAAAATAATATGTATTGATTTATCACCCAAGAAATTCTTATGAAGTTCAGTCTGCGACAACTCCGTTATGCGCTCGCTGCCGCCAAACACGGCAATCTCACGTTGGCGGCCGAAGAGCTGCATGTTTCCCAACCGTCAATTTCAACGGCGATTACCGACCTCGAGCAGCTTTTTGGTCAGCCGCTGTTTGTTCGTCAACGCGGACTGGGCGTATCGCTTACGCCTTTCGGGCGCACAGTGATGGCCCAGGCCAGGCGGGTTCTGGCCGAAGCCCGGACGTTTTCAGACATCGGCAGCGACAACAACGACTTTTCCGGAGAGCTGGTACTGGGTTGTTACGAGGACCTGGCACCCTATTGCCTGCCGCAGATCCTCAGGCGCCTGCAACAGGAACATCCGCGAGTGAGGGTCGACATGCGCGAAGGCGGCTTCGACTATCTGGGCAAGCGCCTCGCCGAAGGTACTCTGGAGCTGGCGCTGACCTACGACCTGGGGCTGCCGGCAAACATGGCGTGTATCGAGTTGCGTCAATTGACTGCCCATGCCCTGCTGGCGGCTGATCACCCATTGGCAAACGAGCCCGATGTCAGTCTGCAAGCACTCAGTGAAGGCAATCTGGTAGTTACTGATCAGGTCCACAGCTGGCAGCACGTGCTGGACCTGTTCAACATGCATGGACTGTCGCCTCAAAGCCTCCAGCGCACCCACAGCTTCGAGTTTCAGCGCAGCCTCGTCGCCAACGGATTCGGTGTTTCCCTGACCTATACCAGGCCCTTCGGCGACCGCAGCTACGACGGTCAGCCCTTGGTGTGTCGCCCGATACGCGAAACGCTGCCCACCCAGCGCATCGTACTGGCCTACGATCAGCGCTACCCGTTAACGCCTCCCGCCGAAGCATTCAAAAATCAGGCCGTTGCCTGGTTCCAGGAAAGAGTACCTTTTGTCTGAGGCAGCGCCCGGGCGCCTATGACGCTGAAGCGGCGACAACCCGCCAACAACAAAATAAACAAATGCATTTTTAGCAAAAATACAATTATTCTTTGCCCATGATCAAAGAACTGAAAACGTTTATCGCCGTGGCAAGAGAAGGCACGTTCGCTGCGGCGGGCAGCAAGATCGGGCTCACCCAGGCCGCTGTCAGTGCGCAGATGCAGCGCCTTGAAGCTGAACTGGGCGTCGAGCTGTTCGACCGAAAAGGACGTTCAGCCCAGCTCAACCGCATGGGGCAGCAGGTGTTGTTACAAGGTCAGGATCTGGTGCGCCAGTTCAGCAGCCTCGGCACTACGACAGTAGGGCTACCCGCGAGCGTGCTGGTGACCATCGGCGCAATTGCCTCTGTACAACGCTCCTTTCTACCGGAAGCGCTGGCTCGGTTTCATCAGCAATTCTCCGCGTGCAGGACGCGCGTCATTCCCGGCCTGTCCATGGACCTGGTCAATCAGGTGGACGCTGGCGAGATCGACATGGCAGCGATCATCCGCCCGCCCTTCTCACTGCAAAGCGACTTGCGCTGGACAACGCTGGTCCGTGAACCCTATCGCCTTATCGTGCCAGCTGACATGCAGGGGGATGACTGGGCCGAACTGATTTCGGCTCATCCATTCATTCGTTACGATCGATCGTCATTTGGTGGCCGACAGGTCGATAGGTTCCTGCGCCAGACCCATGTCTCGCTGCGCGAAGTCTGCGAGCTCGATGAACTGGATGCGATTATGAAACTGGTCGCCAACGGCGTCGGCGTCGCATTGGTTCCGGAAACGGCAACCCTGCAGAGATGGCACGCCGGTGTGCGCTCTATCGACTTGAAAGAGCATACGTTCCATCGCGATATCGGGCTGGTACATCGCGCTCGCCGCAGCCTGACCGAACCGGTAACCGCGCTGGTCCAACTGATCAACGAACACGCTCTGACTCGTTAGCGCTGCGCCCGCTCTAGCAGGCCTGGCGCAACATAGTGTGCGCCAGGCTTTTTACTATTTTGCGAACAGCTGACTCATGTCCTTGAACGCCTTGAACTCAAGCGCATTGCCGCAGGGATCGAACAGGAACATGGTGGCCTGCTCACCCACCTGCCCCTTGAATCGAATGTAGGGTTCGATGACGAACTCGGTGCCGAAGGATTTCAAGCGCTCGGCCAGAGCTTCCCACTGAGCCCATTCCAGAATGATGCCGAAGTGCGGAACCGGAACGTCGTGACCGTCTACCGGGTTGCTGTGCACGCTCTCTTGAGAGGCGGTTTTCGGGTGTTCATGAATCACCAACTGGTGCCCGTAGAAATCGAAGTCGACCCACTGATCGCTGGAGCGCCCTTCGGAAAGACCGAACACCTCACCGTAGAAGGCACGTGTCGCGGCCAGGTCATAAACCGGGATTGCAAGGTGGAAAGGAGAAAGACTCATCAGGACTCCGATTGCAGCTCTTGGTGGCGTGTAAGCCTGACAGCGTGCTCGCTGTCCGGCGACTTATTCAAGTTCCACTCATGCTAAGGCCACGCGACACCAATAAAAATCAATATATATTTTAAAGATGCACAAATTATTTTTGTGATAGCGGCCACGCTCAAGCACCAGGCCAGCTCACGAATGCAGGCTGATCCAGCCGTTGATCCCTACATACATCCCGACACAGATAATCAGGACGCTGGACAGGTAAGGTGCGCGTCGAGCGGCTGCACTGAGCCAGGGGAAACGATTCGAGGCTTTTCGCGCACCGATGGCGGCGGCAGCGCCAACGGTGACCAGCGTGACGGCGAGACCCAGGCTGAAACAGATCACCATCATCGCGCCCAAGGTGACCTGCTTCACCTGCAGGCACAGCAGCAACACGGTGATGGCTGCTGGGCAAGGGATAAGCCCCCCGGTCAAGCCGAACATCAGGATCTGGCCATTGCTGACCTCGCGATGGATGAAGCGCTTGCGAATGTCGTCGGCATGGGCCTTTTCATGGGCGTCCTGATAGCCTTCGGCGCTCAGGTTCAAGCCGTCCAGATCACTGTGGTCATGGCTGTGATTGTGACCATGCTCGTGCTCATGGGAGTCCACGCCGTGCTCATGGCCATGGCCTGTATGCCCGTGACTGAGCCTGGCACTTTCGACCTTATACAACTGCTCGCCACGCCAGGTGCGCCATAGCATCCACAATGCAATGGCGATGATCACGGCAGATGACCCGAGCTGGAAGTAAGGTTCCGTGGTTTCAGCATCCAGCCCCTGGCCCAGATACATCCCGCCGATTGCCACCAGCCAGACAACGGCGGTGTGCGAAACGGTAGCGGCGACGCCGAGCATCACGGCCTGTTTCACAGAGCCACGAATGGCCACAATGAACGCCGCCATCATGGTTTTTGAATGCCCAGGCTCCAGCCCGTGCAACGCGCCCAGCAAAATGGCACTGGGGAAATACAGCCAGGCGTGCGACCCCCCTTGCTGTAACAGCTCGACGAAGTTGGGCATGTGAGACCTAGAGGTATTTGGTGATTTGCTTGAAGGCTTCCAGCGGTGCCCGCTCGCCCTTGGCGAGTGAACCGAGCGTGTCTTCAAGGCAGTGATCGATATGATCCTGAATCAACGTTCGCTTGGCCTGGCACACCGCTTTCTCGACCGCGTGCAGCTGCTGGGCGATGTCCACGCACTCGCGCCCGTCTTCGATCATGGTGATGATGCTGCGCAAATGGCCGTCGGCCCGTTTCAGGCGCTTGATAACAGCTATGTGGGACTGGTGCGTATGGCCGTGGGGGTGGTCGTGTTCACTCATGGCTTGAGCTCTGGCCTGGACAATTCAGACCGGCACTCTATCCCCCCAGGGAGGATAGAGTCAAAGGTAATGCAGGATTGGAACCGGAAGCGAGCCCACCTATGAAAACCTGTTCAATTCATCCCGTTGAATGCCAGCTCGCTGTCCTTGATATTGGCAATCGGCCCGAGAATGGCTGGATCGAAGTCGCGGAGTGGCGCGCCCTGACGCAACAACTCTGGCAGGTCCGGATTGGCCAGCGCACCCTTGCCCACTGCGATGATGTCCGCACCTTGGCGAAGCACCTGGTCGGCTTTTTGCGGATCGTGCAGGCCGCCATTGGCGATCAGCGCAACACCCGGCGCGTAGCGACGGGCCAGTTCGACCAGGCTGGCTTCACCCTGGGCAAAGGCCGGCTGCCATGCTTCATGTTCGGTCACATGGATGTAATCGACGCCGGCATCGGCCAGCGCATCGAAAATGATTTCGGCATCGCTCTCGTCCCCCGCCCATTTGTGCTGAAAGTCGTTGACCTTGCCTTGTGAAAGACGCACGCCCACCGGTGCCTGCCCGGCGACTTTTTTCACTGCGGCGATGACCTCGAGCGTCAGTCGCAGACGCTGTCCGACCTCACCGCCCCATTGATCGGTGCGCTGATTGCTGTAGTCGGTCAGAAACTGATCGAGCAGGTAGCCGTTCGCCCCATGTATCTCGACACCGTCAAAGCCTGCAGTGCCAATCGCCAGTTGCGCCGCGTGGGCGAACCCGTCAATGGCCTCGGCAATGTCCTTGTCACTCATCGCTTGCGGGATCCGGTAGCTGCCCGCGCCGTAATAGAACGCCATCTGTTCGCCCTTGGGACGAATGGCCGAAGGACCCGCAGACTCGCTGACGAAGCGATTGGCCTGGCTGAGCGCGCCGGCGTGCATGAGTTGCGCAATCATGACACTGCCATGCCGGTGCACAGCATCGGTCGTAGCACGCCAGGCCTGAGCCTGCTCGTCATCGGTGAGCCCGGGCTGGAAGCGGTAGCCTTGGGAAAAACGGCGATCGGTGTAGTTACCCTCGGTGACGATCAGGCCGAAACCACCCTTGGCGAATCGCTCGTAATAGCGCGTCATGTCCTGCGTTGCACTGCCCTGCTCGTCCGCGCTCACGCGTGTCATGGGCGCCACCGCAAACCTGTTCTTCAGTTTCAGATGACCGATATCGAACGGAGCTGTAACGTGTTTGTTTGTCTCGCTCATACTTCAAATCCTCACTGTGCAGACCGGCTACGAATTGCCCGATGTCATTGACAGAACCTGCAGCAACGGTAAGGGGTGGCGCAGCCCATTGGAACCCGGCCGTGCAGATAAGGCGCTTTAACGAAAATGGATAGAATCCGTGCAAATATCTGACATAGAGGTGTTCGCCGCCATTGCTTCCAGCAGGAGCCTGTCGGAAGCGGCGCGTCGACTCGGGTTGTCGCCGATGGCAATCTCCAGGCGTCTGGCTGCGCTGGAAAACGACCTGGGCGTCAGGCTGGTTCACCGCACAACCCGCTCGGTATCGCTGACGCCGGAGGGCGAAGTGTTTCTGCCCCACGCCAAAACCATGCTGCACACCAGCGAAACCGCCCGCGCCACGCTGAAAGGCGATACCGGTAAGGCCAGTGGCGTGTTGCGGGTGACAGCACCCAGCGTGTTTGGTCAGACTGTCATCATGCCGCTGCTGCCGGTATTGATGCAGGAGAACCCGGCACTGAGTGTCGACCTGACACTGTCGGACAGCATCGTGGACATCGCCGGGTTAGGCATCGATGTCGCCATTCGGATCGCCACGATACGTGACTCTGCGCTGGTGGCCAGATCGCTGGCGCCCAACCCACGGGTCGTGTGTGCAAGCCCCGACTACCTGATGCGGCGCGGCCAGCCATCGGTACTCGACGAGCTCCGCCAACACCCATGCATAACCTTGCATGCGATGCCTTACTGGACGTTCATCAGAGAAGGCGAGCCGGTGGCCATTCGCGCTCAGGGTACGTTCTCGGCCAACAGCGTCGAAGCGGTGCGCACGGCGTGCAAACAGGGCCTGGGGCTGGCCATGCTGACCTATTGGGACGTTCAGCAGGAAATCCGTGCAGGCAGCCTTCTGCAGATACACTTCGAAGACGTCATCCCCGAGCAACTGTCGGTGACGGCCGTCTTGCCGACCCGCCAGCGCGTACCTCACCGGGTACGCCTGTTCGTCGACCGCCTTGAAGCAGAGCTCAAGAAAAGTACGGTTTGAAGCAAGGTGTCAGTGCCATGGTGCAACCTGTATCGGCTCAAACCGGCTGCAGTTTCGTCCTTCATGCTTGGCCCGGTACAAGGCCCGGTCGGCTTCCGCCAGCAATGCTGCTGCAATCGAGTCAGGCGCAGTACCGGCCGCCACGCCCGGGCGCGGGATGGGCAGCGCGCCAGCCTCCAGACTTGCCACCCCCACCGACACTGTCACCCGGCCCAGGTCGCTGGTTTCATGGGGCCTGGCAAGGCCATGAATGTGCTCCACGATTTCCTCCGCCAGCCGGCAGGCACCCTCTGCGCCGGTATCCGGCAATAGCACGGCGAACTCCTCGCCCCCATAACGGGCCACCAGATCGGTAGACCTGTGCACGCAATGTTTCACGGCATGGGCAATGGCAATCAGGCACTCATCGCCTTGCAAATGGCCATAGTGATCGTTGTAGCGCTTGAAGAAATCGATATCGAGCAACAGCAGCGAGAATGCCCCCTGATTGCGCCGCACGCGCAGCCATTCACGCTCGATGCTCTCGTCGAGAAAACGCCGGTTGGCCAGCCCCGTCAGCCCATCGGTCTGGGCCAGCAGGTTGAGCTGGTCCATCGCCATTTTCAGGCGCAGGTGGGTCTTTACGCGCGCCGTGACGATCAACGGCTGAATGGGTTTGCCGATGAAATCCACCGCACCCAGCGCCAGTCCGGCTTCCTCGATGCGGGTTTCGGTGTGGCTGGTGATGAAGATGACCGGGACGTCTTCCAGCAGTTGATCGGCCTTTAGCGTCTCGCAGACCTCAAACCCGCTCATTCCAGGCATCTCGGCGTCGAGAAGGATAAGGTCCGGACGCATGTCCCGGACCATCTTCAGGGCCTGGGCGCCACCCGTGGCAAAACGAATCTGTCCCAGGCCATTGAGAACTTTGCTCAGCACACGAATGGCGGAAATATCATCATCGACAATCAGCAGGCTAGGTACAGGTTGCATGATGGATGAAGCTCCTTTTTATAAGTCGGCACGTTCGAGCAGGTGCAGTGCCTGTTCGAACTCGAGTCCTTCAATGGTTTGCCAGAGCTGTTCGACCAGTGCCTGCCCGGCCAGCTCCTGAAGCGCGGCAGCAGCCAGCGGAAACTGGTCCAGCGCGGCGATATCACGGTTTTCAAGCAATTCACGCAAGGTCGATAACGCCTGTCGGGAGGCATCGGGATCCGCATCGATACGCGGGGCCGGTGTCCTTTCCTCAAGTACCGGCGTGCGGTCTTGCAAAGCACGGAAAGCGGCACTCACACCCCGCAGAGCCGGCTCAGGGTCCGTACCGTGGCGCAGCAGGGCTTCCGCCTGCCCGGCATGCAGCCCTACTTGCCTAGCGCCGAGCAGCAGCGCAGCACCGCGCAGCTTGTGCAGGTCAGCCATCGTTTGATCGGGGCTCTGTCGCGCCCGTGCCAGAAGGCTCTCGCTCTCGCCGAACGCGACAAATTCATTGAAAAAGCGCCGCAGGGACGAGAGAAACAAGGGCACATCATTGCCTAGCCGAGCGGCGACCTCCTGGGTGTCGATACCTTCGATCACCGGCCATGCAGAGCCTGTCGGGGCTTCCTGCAGCAAGGTGCCGACCGCCAGCGGAGCGCCTCGAACACGCTCGACGGCACGACGTACCGCCCGGATCAGGGCGGCGGGGTCCAGAGGCTTGGTGAGGAAGTCATCCATACCCGCGAGCTCGGCCTGTCGCCGCTCCTCTGCCAGGGCGCCTGCGGTCAACGCCAGCACAGGCAATCGTGTCAGGCCCAGTTCATTGCGCAAGCGCCGCGTGGCCTCATAACCATCCATTTCCGGCATCTGCACATCCATCAGCACGGCATCGAAGACATCTGGCGTCTGACGCAGTCGTTCAAGGGCCAGCAGACCATTGCTGCAGGTCTGAACCACAGCGCCCTGTTGCTGCAACAACAGGCTGGCGACCTCCAGATTGATCTCGCTGTCGTCCACCAGCAGCAGGTGCAATCCACTCAGCCAGAGCGTCATGGAGGTATCCATTCGCGTGGCCTGAATGACCCTTTCGGTGCTGCCCTGGTACTTGGCGATACAGGCATTGATCGCGTTGAACAAGGCCGAGCTGTCCAGCGGCTTGAGCAATACCTTGTCGACCAGAGGGAGCAGTTCTTCCCGGATCCCGGACGGGCTCACCAGAATGACCGGAAGCGGCGTCGCCTCGATCAGTTGTTGCACCTGCTCAACCTGCGGCTGCTGCCAGTCCACCAACAACACATCCGGCAAGGGCGCGTTGACGTGATTACGCTCTTGCAAGGCGACGTGCAGCGCCTGTTCGTCGGTCAGGTTTGCCACTCGCCAGCCCAGGCCGCGACATAACCGTTGCAGCGCCGTGGACGACTGCACGTCGTCGCTGAGCAGCATGACCTCCAGACTGCTTCCCGGGCCGGACGGCTCCAGATCGCTCTGGCTGCTCTGAAACGGCAACTCCACCCAGAACTCGCTGCCGGTGCCGAGTTCGCTCTCCACCCCTATCCGGCCGCCCATCTGCTCGGCCAGCCCGCGCACCACCGACAAACCCAGTCCGGTGCCGCCAAAACGCCGCGTGGTAGACGCATCCGCCTGTGTGAACGGCGCAAACAGCTGGCCGAGTGCATTGGCCGGTATGCCACAGCCCGTGTCCTGCACAGAGAATCGCAACCAGCAAGTATCGGCGTGATCGTCTTCACGACTCACTGTCACATCGACTCCGCCGACTGTGGTGAACTTGAGCGCATTGCCGACCAGATTCATGAGGATCTGGTTGACCCGCAATGCGTCTCCTATCAACTGGCCAGGCAGCGATGCCACGACGCTGACAGAAAAACGCAGGCCTTTCTCCTGCGCCTGGGGCGTGAACAGCTCGCCCAGTTCGTCGAGCAGTTGTCGAGGGCTGAAGGGGTTATGTTCCAGCCGCATCTCTCCCGCCTCGATCTTGGCGATGTCGAGGATATCGTTGATGATCCCCAACAAGGTCCGGCCCGCAATCTGCAGCTTGGTCAGCAACTGGCGTTGCTGGTCGTTCAAGGCGGTGTTGTGCAGCAGGTGGGAGATGCCGATCACGGCGTTCATGGGCGTGCGAATTTCATGGCTCATGTTGGCCAGGAACAGACTTTTGGCCGCATTGGCAGCTTCGGCGCTGGACTTGGCCGCGTGCAATTCGGCGCTATGGTGCAGCCGTTCGGTGATGTCCTGAGCGATACCCAGATGACCGATGAGTTCTCCGTCGGCGGTACGGATCGGGGTGATGATCATCAGCACAGGGACCGTCGTGCCATCCTTGCGTACGTAGGTCCATTGTCGGGTTTCCGAACCTTCGAGGGATGCCTTGTAGCAAAAGACGTCAATGCCTTCGATCGGGATGCCGTATTCACGGCTCAGCTCAGCGGAGCGTGCGGCCACTTCTTCAGGAAGATGAAACACGCCTGGACCGTTGCCGCTGACCATTTCCGCATTGCTGTAGCCCAGCAGCAATTCGGCGCCCCGATTGAACACAAAGATCTGCCCCTGCATATCGGTAGCGATGATCGAAACCTCCGAAGAGGCGTCCAGCACTCCCTGCAGCAAACCCGCCACTCTGGACAGCTCTGCAGTGCGCTCGCTGACCTGTTGCTCAAGCTGTGCGTTGAACTCCATGAGGTAGCGTTCGACGCGCTTGCGGTCGGTGATGTCGTGCATCATTTTCGCCGCGCCGAGTATGGTGCCGTCCGTCTCGCGGATGAAGCTGCAGGTAATGGTCACATCGATCAATTGACCGTTCTTGTGCAGACGCCGGGTTTCCAGCGTCGGGCCTCGCTCACCGCGGGCCACCCTTTCCAACAACTGTTCGTCTTCATGAACCAGATCTGGCGGAACCAGCAGTGGCGCCAATGGACAGCCCAGCACTTCGTGCTCGTCATAGCCGAACATCTGCTCGGCAGCCCGGTTCCAGGTGATGATCCGACCGTCCAGGGCTTCACCGATGATCGCGTCGCTGGAGTTTTCGACGATAGTGGCCAGCCTGGCCTGACCGGCAACCACCTGCTGTTTGCGCTGACGGGACAACAGTAGAGTGCCAACCAGCACCGTCAACATCAGGCTGACCAATGTGCCGATGATGAACACCCTGCCCGCCGGAACCGGATCGAGTGCCTCGGCAAATGCCGGGTGAGCGCCTACCTCCATGCGCCACACGCGGCCATAGATGTCTCGTTCGAAAGCATAGGTCTGCAAGACCTCCTGCTCATGACCGCTTTCCGGAGTCTGGTAGATCAGATGCTGGCCTTCACTGACGTCATAAAGCTTCAAGTGCACTCTGTGGTTGAGAGGGTCCAGATTGCTCATCACCTCACGCATGGCCAACGGCGCATAGGTCCAGCCGATCAGGGATGTTTCGCGCAGGGCGATATCGGTCGGGGTTTCAGGGGTGCTGTAAACCGGTAACAGGAATAGGAAAGCACGCAAGTGGTCATCATTGTCCTGCAGCAGGGTAATGGGCGCCGACAGGGTGGCAGCGCCACTGCGCATGGCCTGAAGGGCTGCATCGCGACGATGCTCCTCGGAGGCGATGTCCAGCCCCAGTGCCTGGACGTTGCGGGCCAGCGGGTCGATGAATTGAATGATGAAACGGTCTCCCTGCTGGGCACCCAGCCGACCAAGACTGAAGTCCGGCCTGCCATCTGCCCTGACACGCCTCACGAATTCGGCCTCATCGCTGGCCGCGACACGACGGATGAAGCCGAACCCGCGCGCGCCAGGGTATTCCTTCTCGATATCGCGCCCTTTGCTGTAGCGGCTCATCTGGCTGCTGTTGATATGCTCGAGGTCCAGCATATGAACGGCACCGCGCAGGCCTCGAAGACGGTACTCGTACACCCTGAGTCGTGCCTGCAAGTTATCGCCGATGCCCTCTCCGGCCTCCTTGAGCGCCTGTTCTATACGCGTATCGATCGATCTGCGCTGTTCATGGCTGGCAATAAAGCTGACGCTGAGCCCGGCCAGCAGAACCACAGCCATCCAGCCAACGAGCCACGTGAGAGAGCTTTTCTTCATCAATCAGACACTCGTTTTCAATCCTGAATACTGTGAGGTGACCAGAGGACACCGTCCGCCTGCCCTAGCGTGTCTCTGCGACCTCAAGCGTAGATTGTCTTCGACCAAGCGCCAGTGACGTTGCCATCGCCATCGCTGCATGGTTTATCGCGTGCAAGTGGTCGCAGGGCATTTGCCAGCAGCCACCTGCAACTTCGGGCGTCGGTCTGGCCGATGAAAGGGACGATTTTGATCGGACTCAGTGACGACGACCAAAAGTCTCGTTTTTGACAAAGCGCTGTTTGCCAAGAACATAAAGCCTTAAAAGATACTAAATAAGCATAATAAAAAATAAATTAATCACAAAAATCTATATTAGCTTAGAAGAAAAAAGACTTTTACAGCGCATGACCATAAGAATACGGTCTTAAGAAATCAGTGCTGAAGCACTGTGCTCGACTTGAAGAGGACCTTCCATGCGCCGTACACCGCCTTCGACTTTTTCGACTGGACTCGCCCCCCGGAGCGCATTGCGATGACTGGGCGCACGTTCCTCCCGCGCCTGCTGCTCGCCGCCTTCACAGCCATTACCCTGCTCGGCTGCTCACCCTCCGGCCCGGACGGCCAGGCAGCCAAAACCCTCAAAGTGGCGTTCTTCAGAGACAACACCACGCTGGTCAGCCTTGACCCCTTTCAGGTGTACTGGCTGGAGCATCGGGTGGTGCTGCGCAATATTGCCGAGTCCCTGACCGATCAGGACCCGCAGACCGGCAAGATCATTCCCTGGCTGGCAGAACGCTGGGAAGTCAGTGACAACGTGCTGGAATATACCTTTCACTTGCGCAAGGACGTGACCTTCAGCAACGGCACACGTTTCGACGCTCAAGCGGTGAAGACGGCCTACGACGCGGACAAGTCGTTCGCCGCACAACTGCCAGCCACCTTCGGCGCCACTTACCTCAAAGGTTACGACCACGCCGAGGTACTGGACGACTTCACCATCAAACTGGTGCTGGCCCAACCCAACGCGGGCTTCCTGCAAGCCACCTCCACCACCAATCTCGCCATTCTTGCTCCAGAGTCCTACGCACTCAGCGTCAAGGAGCGTTCGTTGGGCGCGATCATTGGCACCGGGCCATTCGTGCTGGAGCGCTACACGCCTGAAAGCGGTTTGCGCCTGATCAAACGCAAGGGCTATGCCTGGCCATCGGCCAATGCGCAGAACAAGGGCGAGGCGCATCTGGATGCGGTCGAGGTCAGCTACGTGCCGGAAGAAAGCGTCCGTAACGGCCAGTTCGTTCAGGGGCAGGTGGACATCCTCTGGCCGCGCAATCCGTTCTCCGAGGTGGACCTCAACCTGTTCAAGTCCAGGGGCGCGACCATTCAGAGCCGTTCGCTGCCAGGACCTGCGCTGAACCTGTACCCCAACACGCGTGGCAATCGCATTCTTGCCGACCGCAACGTGCGCCTGGCCCTGCAAAAGGCAATCGACCGCAAGACCTACGCAGCCACCGTTTACAACCCGCAATTCCCGGTGGTCTCCGGCATCTACGACGTCACCACGCCGTTTTATAAAAGCCAGGCCGACAAACTGACCTACGACCCTCAAGGTGCAGAGCGCCTGCTCGACGCTGCGGGCTGGCAGAAAAACGCCGACGGCTATCGTTATAAGGAAGGCAAGCGCCTGAAGCTGGCCTACAACCTGTCCCCCGCCGAAACCGCTGGTGATGTGCTGATTCAGGATCAACTGCGCAAGGTGGGTATCGAGCTCAAGCTTAACGTGGTGACCACCGCCGAGTGGGCTGCGGCCAATGCGGCAGGCAATTATGACCTGACGTCCACCTACATGACCCGCGCCGACCCGATCATTCTGCAGACCATCATCGACCCGCGCAGTGCCAACAGCTCGACGCTGGCGACCAACCTTTACGCGCCGGAAACGCTGCCCAAGGCCCTTGAGCTGTTCGACGCAGGACTGACAGCCACGCAAAGCGAACAGCGCGCCAGGGCTTATGGCGAGTTGCAGGACCTGCTGGTCGACGAGGGCTCGGCGATCCCGGTTTACGAGCGCGTCTGGCAAGCCGCCACGGCGAAAAACGTACGCAATTTCCACTGGACGGCGGAAGGCTTTGCGCTGTTCAACGACATCGAGTTGGCAACGCCATGAATCGCTATATCCTCAGTCGGATCGCGCAAGCGCTACTGGTACTTTGGGGTGCCTACAGCGTCACCTATTTCATTCTTTACCTGCTGCCCGGCGACAGCCTGTCGATCATGCTCAGCGCCTCGGGTGTCGAAATCGACTCCCTGTCCGCGCAGGACCTCGCCAAGGCCAAGCTCTATTACGGACTGGACCGCGGCATCTTCGAGCAATACGTCGATTTGCTGTGGGGAGCGTTACATGGCGACTTCGGCAATTCGCTGACGCTCAACCGCCCGGTTTCGGAATTACTGATCGAGCGTCTGCCACAAACCCTGAGCCTTGCGGGGCTGGCCATTGTTCTGTCACTGATCGGCGGGACAGGTCTGGCGTATCTCACCGCCTACGTACGCTGGCAGCCCTTGAAAGTCGCCTTGTCACGCCTGCCGTCGCTGGGCTTCTCGGTGCCGGTCTTCTGGATGGGCCTGCTGTTCATTCAACTGTTCGCGTTCACTCTTGGCTGGTTCCCGGCGACCGGCAATCAGGGATTCTCCAGCCTTATATTGCCCGCCGTCACGCTGGCGATCCCCAGCGCCGCGGTGTACGCCCAGGTCCTGCAACGTGGCTTTCAGGGCGTCTGGAAAGAGCCCTACATCATCACCGCTTATGCCAAGGGCCTGACTCGCGCGCAGGTTCAGGCCCGCCATGCGTTCAAGAATGCTGCCCTGCCGCTGCTCACACTGATCGGCCTGCAGGTCGGCAACACCGTGTCCGGCGCAGTGCTGGTGGAAACCATTTTCGCCCGCTCCGGGGTCGGTCGACTTGCCCAGGAAGCCGTTTTGCGCCAGGACATCCCGGTGGTACTGGCCATCGTTGCGGTCTCTGCAGCTGCGTTCGTCGTGGTCAATCTGATCGTTGACCTGCTGTACCCCGCGCTGGATCCGCGCATCGCCCACACGCCAAAGGTCTCCTGACGCCATGACTATCTTCGACAACCGCCTTGCGTGCCTGACCCGCCTTGTTGATCCCAGTCAAAACCTTCCCGGCAAAAACGCACCTGCCGCGCAGTGGCAGCGACGCAGCAGCCTGAGTCGCGCCGTGGAGGCCGCCAGGCCCCTGCTGCGCCGCCCGGGGTTTCTGCTCGCTGTGGCAATGGTCGCCTTTGCGCTGCTGGCCGCGCTGGCACCCAATCTGCTGAGCAACTACGCACCTTATGCCACCTCGCCTGCCGACAAGCTCGCCGCCCCGAATGCCGCGCACTGGTTTGGCACCGACGAGCTGGGCCGTGATCTTTATACCCGCGTGGTGCATGGATCGAGCCTGTCGGTACAGGCCGCATTGCTGGCGGTGGGCATCGCCATGGCCGGTGGCCTGAGCCTGGGGGTGATTTCCGGTTTCGCAGGCGGGCGCATCGATGCAGTGATCATGCGTCTGATCGATGTATTGCTGGCCCTGCCCGGCTTGCTACTGGCGCTGGCGATTGTCACCGCCATCGGGTTCGGCACCCTTCCGGTGGCCATTGCGGTCGGTGTAGGGATCATCCCCGGATTCGCGCGCACCACCCGCGCCGAAGTATTGCGCGTCAAGACCCTGCCTTACGTCGAGGCCGCGCGGCTGGGCGGTGCAAGCTGGACGCGAACCCTGCTGCGCCACATCCTGCCGAACGCCTGGGGCCCGGTGGCGGTGCTGGCAACTTTGGACTTCGGCGCGGCGATTCTGGCGACTGCCGGGCTGAGTTTTCTGGGTTTCGGCGCCGAACCACCGGCCGCCGAGTGGGGCACGCTGATTGCCAACGGCCGCCATTTTCTGATGACTGCACCTTGGGTGTCGCTGTTGCCGGGCCTGTTCGTGGTTGGCGTAGTGTTCAGCTTCAACCACATCGCCCGCACTCTAGAAGAGACTCAACGATGACCGATACCGCTCAACTGATCGACATTCGTCATCTGAGTGTCGCCTACCGCTTCGACGGCCAGATCAACCTAGCCGTGCGCAACGTGTCCTTTCAGGTCGCCCGAGGTGAAACCGTGGCGATTGTCGGCGAATCCGGCTCCGGCAAGTCGACGATGGCCAACGCCATACTCGGCCTGTTGCCGGACAATGCCGCCATTACCGGCGGCGAGCTGCACGTCGATGGACACGATCTTGGCCATGCCGGCGAACGCGAGAAACGGCGAATTCGCGGCAGCACCATCGGCCTGGTGCCCCAGGACCCGATGGTCGGCCTCAACCCTACCCTGCGCATCGGGCGACAAATCGCTGAAGCACTGATTCAGGCCCACGGCCGGCGTTACCCGGCAGTGGATGCCGATGTGCTGGAGTTGCTGCAGCAGGTCGGTCTGGACAGGCCGGTATTGCGCGCCCGCCAGTATCCGCACGAACTGTCCGGTGGCATGCGTCAGCGCGTGCTGATCGCCATCGCGTTGGCGGGCAATCCTCGCCTGATCATCGCCGACGAGCCCACCAGCGCGCTGGACGTGACGGTACAACGCAAGATCCTTGATCATCTGCAACGTCTGGTGGCCGAGCGTGGTATTTCCCTGGTGATCATCACCCACGATCTGGGCGTGGCGGCCGACCGGGCCGACCAAGTGCTGGTGATGAACAAGGGCGAACTGGTCGAACAAGGCCCTCCGCAACAGATACTCATCGCGCCTCGCCATGCCTATACCCGCGCACTGATCGCCGCAGCACCGGCTTTCGGCCAGCGCAAGAGCCCGGCAACAGTGCGACCGGTCGCGAGCAGCGACACACCTCTGCTGACCCTGAACAACATCGGCAAGACCTATCGTCTGCCCTACGTGAAAGGCGAAGACGCCGACCTCCAGGCGCTGCAAGACGTCAACTTCAAGGTGTATCCCGGCCAGACCCTGGCCATCGTCGGCGAGTCCGGCTCTGGTAAAAGTACTGTGTTGCGCATCGCACTGGGTCTGGAAAAACCCACCCACGGACGAGTGCAGCTGGACGGCCAGGATGTCACCGACCTGGGCTGGCGCGAATTCAGACCGCTGCGGCGGCGTATCCAGTTAGTGCAGCAAAACCCGTTCGCGGCCCTTGACCCACGCTTCACGTTATTCGAAAGCATCGTCGAACCCCTGGTCTCGTTCGGCCTGCTCAAAGGCCGCGAACTGGAGCAGGCCGCACGCCGGTTGATAGAGCGAGTGCAGTTGCCCGTGGCCTATCTGGACCGCCTGCCCCGCGAGCTTTCCGGTGGCCAGCGTCAGCGGATTGCCATTGCCAGAGCGCTGGCCCTGCAGCCCGATCTGCTGCTGCTCGATGAGCCGGTTTCGGCACTGGACGTGTCGGTGCAGGCGCAGATTCTCGACTTGCTGGTCGAGCTGCAAGCCGAATCGGGCATCGCCTACGTGCTGGTGTCCCACGACCTTGCAGTGGTCGCCAGCGTTGCCCATCAGGTACTGGTGCTCAAGCATGGCAAGACCGTCGAGCAGGGTCTGGCCGAGGATGTTTTTGCCAGGCCTGAAGCGGCTTACACCCAGGAGTTGATTGCCGCGATACCTGGCCGGCGTCTGGAGTTACAAACAGGGACGCACTGACAAATGCCTGGGCTTGCACCAATTGGTCGCACGACGTTTGCAACCCATGGCCTCGGCGACTGCGTATATGCATATTCCTTATCGATATTTAAATTATCTTTTTAATAGCTATAGAGTTTCGCCTTATGCACCAAACGTTGCCGAAGCAGGATGCAGGCAAGACCAGGCTACCTTGCGCACCTGACTCGCATGTTCAGGCCGCATCAGCAACAAGCCCCCATCCTCCTACTTCGAGCACCCGCAATGAAAGGCATCACCCCCCTGTCGTTCCCAGCCCTGATGGGTTCAGCGCTGCTGCTGAATGCCGTCGTTTCATTCCCTGCCCTGGCCGGACTGCTGGAAAAAGGCCGCACTGACGGCCTGACCGCTGGCATCGCCAATGAACAGCCCTATGCCTACATCGGCACCGATGGCAAAGCCACCGGGGCCAACGTCGAGATACTGCGGGCGATTCTCGAACCGCTGGGCATCAAGCAGATCGAGACGCCTATCACTGACTTCGGTTCGCTGGTGCCGGGTCTGGCAGCAGGTCGTTTCGACTTGATCGGTGCAGGCCTGTTCATCAATCCGAATCGCTGCAAGGTCATCGCGTTCTCCAACCCGGTGACGCGATCCGGCGGTGCGTTCATTGTCAAAACCGGCAACCCGCTGAACCTGCACAGCCTCAAGGACGTCGCCAGCAACGCCAAGGTGCGCCTGGCCACTCAACCTGGCAGCAATCAGGTTCAGGAAGCCAAAGACAGCGGTATCGCCAACGGCAACGTGGTGTTGTTCGACAAGGACACCGAGGCATTGGCCGCCTTGCAGGCGGGTCGCGTGGACGTGGTGTATTTCCCGGACGCCGAAGTCATCAGTCTGATCAAGAAAGCCAACAGTCCGGACATCGAGCGCGCCTTGCCTTTCGAGCAGATTCCGGACGCCAGTGGCAAACCGGGCTGGAATTACCACGCCTACGGCCTGCCAAAAAACGATCCGGCCTTCGAACAGGCCTTCAACGAACAACTGGCCAAACTCCGGGCGTCGGGCGAGCTGCTGAAAATCCTGCAGAAGTACGGCTATACCGAAAACGAACTGGCTGACCCGGCCATCACCGCAGCCCAACGCTGCAACCCATGATCTGCCCCGCCCCGCAAGGGCGCGCAGTAAACGGCCCTGACCCACACGAGTACGGCCATGCCTGTTGATGCTGCAACACTGGAAACCGCAGGTTTCATTGCCAGACAACTGGCCCACGGCGCCTGGATCACCCTGCAGATCACCGTGCTTGCCGAACTGCTGGTACTGGTGCTCTCGTTTGTAATCGCCCTGATGCGCCTGTCGCCATTCCGGGCGTTACGCTGGTTCGCCACGGTGTATGTCGAGGTGCTGCGTGGCATCTCGGCATTGGTGCTGCTGTTTTACCTGTTCTTCATTCTGCCGCTGTTCGGCATCCGCCTGTCCCCCATGACCACCGGCGTGCTGGGGCTGGGCCTGACGTTTTCGGCGTATGGCGCGGAAATCATTCGTTCGGCATTGATCAACGTCAGCCAGGGTCAACGTGACGCTGTGCGTGCGCTGGACTTCGGGCCGATAAGCGCGTTTCGGCGAATCATTCTGCCGCAGGCCCTGCCGTTCATGATCCCGCCGATGGGTAATCAATTGGTCGAGCTGCTGAAAACCACGTCACTGGTCTCACTCATCACCCTCACCGACCTGACCTTTACCGGCAGTCAATTGATCACCACGCTGGGCCAGCAAACGCTGATCTGGAGCATCGTGCTGGTGTGCTATTTCGTGATGGCCTGGCCATTGAGCTGGCTGGTCAAGCGTTATGAGCAGCACGCCACCGCGTGGCGCACGGCCAGGGGATGAACGATGGAGTTTGATATCGCATTCGTCTGGTCGATTCTGCCGGAGCTGTTTCAGGGCTTGCTGGTGACCGTGCAGGTCGTGGTGCTGGGGTTCCTGCTCGCGGTTTTGCTCGGTCTGATCCTGGCCCTGACACTGCGCTCGCAGATAACCATCGTGCATCGCCTGAGCAAAGGCTACCTGAGCTTTTTCCGTAATACGCCGTTGATGGTCCAGTTGTATGTGCTGTTCTTCGCGCTGCCGCTGGCGGGCATCACCTTCCCGGCGATCACCACCGGTGTGATAGGTCTTGGCTGCTATTACGCGGCCTATATCGCCGAAGCGTATCGCGGTGCCATTGACGACATCCCGGCCGGACAGTGGGAAGCCGCACGCGCCCTTGATTTCAATCGTGGCGACACCTGGCGGCGCATCATCCTGCCGCAGGCGTTGAAACCCATGCTGCCGGTGCTCGGCAATTACCTGATCGGCATGTTCAAGGAAACGCCGCTTCTGGCGGTGATCACCATCCCTGAACTGTTTCAGGCTGCCAAGCAGGTCGCCGGCATGACCTATCGTTACAACGAACCGTACACAGTGATGGCGCTGATGTTTCTGGCGATCAGTGTGCCGACCTCGTTGCTGTTCAAATACCTGGAAAGGCGCAGCCATGTCTGATCTCGCACACACCGCAACCCCACCCGTCACCACTGCGCAGATACAGCTGAAACACGTGGTCAAGGACTTCGGCCGCAACCGGATCATCGACCATCTGGACCTGAGCATTCCTCAAGGTCAGAAAGTCGCCTTGATCGGCCCCAGTGGCTCGGGTAAATCAACGGTATTGCGCCTCATCAAGGGGCTGGAAAACTATCAGCAAGGCAGCATAGAAGTCGCAGGCGAAGCAGTGCCCGCGCGCACATCCGGATGGCACTGGCCTGGCGCACGCAAGGCTCCGGTGGAACATCGGGTAGGCATGGTGTTCCAGCAGTTCAATCTGTTCCCACACCTCACCGTGCAGGAAAATGTCACCGAAGCACCACTACGGGTACTCAGACTGCCTCGCGAAGAGGCCCTTGAACGCGCGCATCAATACCTCGGGCTGGTCGGGCTTGCTCACAAGGCCGATGCCTATCCGAGCCAGCTTTCCGGTGGTCAGCAACAACGTGTAGCGATTGCCAGAGCACTGGCCATGCGTCCGCAGGTCATGTTGTTCGATGAAGTCACGTCAGCGCTCGACCCTGAGCTGGTCGGCGAGGTACTGGCGGTAATTCGCTCGATTGCCCACGAGTTTCAGATGACCATGTTACTGGTGACCCACGAGATGAAATTCGCTCAGGACATCGCTGACCGGGTGCTGTTCATGGAGGGCGGGCGCATCGTGGCGGACGGCACCCCGAGCGAAATTCTGCTGAATCCGCAAAACGAGCGGACTCGAAGGTTTCTGCAGAGGGTGGAGCAGCGCTGATTGCCAGCGCCGCTCTTTTTACAGGATGAGACTTTTGGGCCTCGCGACTTTTTGAAAGTGGCGACAATCAGATCCGGAAACGCGCAACCATGTCCTGCAGGTTGCTGCCCAGGCGCGCCAGCTCCACGGTAGACGCTGCGCTTTGTTCGGTGGCCGTAGCCGACTGGTCGGCGATGTCCCGTACGCTGATGACACTGCGATTGATTTCGTCGGTGACGGCGCTCTGCTCTTCAGCGGCAGCAGAAATCTGTTGGCTCATCTGTTCGATGGTCACAATCGAATGAGTGATTTCAAGCAACGATTCTTCGGCCTGCCGCGCCAGCGCCACGGTGCCTTCGGTACGTTGACGGCTGGCATTCATCAGATCCGATGCCGCGCCGGTGCCATCCTGCAAGGACTTTATCAGCGCCTCGATTTCAGTCGTGGATGACTGTGTACGCTGAGCCAGCGAGCGCACCTCATCGGCCACCACGGCAAAGCCGCGCCCCTGCTCACCCGCACGTGCGGCTTCGATCGCCGCGTTGAGGGCCAACAGGTTGGTTTGTTCCGCGACCGCCTTGATCACATCAATGACACCGCCGATCTTGTCACTGTCCTGAATCAGGCGCTGCATGGCCTCGCCCAGTTGCCCCACTTCACCGGCAAGCTGGCTGATTTCACGCGTGGCGTTTTGCACCACACTGCTGCCGTGGGTTGCGCGGTCACTGGCCTGTCTGGCGGCCTGCGATGCATCTTCAGTGTTCTGCGCCACTTCCTGAACGGTGGACGCCATTTGGTTCATGGCGGTCGCCACCTGGTCGACTTCCAGTTTCTGCTGAGTAACGCCCGCGCTGGTCTGTTCGCTGACGGCTGAAAGCTCCTCGGCCGCCGTGGCGATCTGTGTCACACCATTGCTGATACCGCCAATCAGGGTACGCAGCGATACGGTCATGTGTTGCATGGTGTTTTGCAGCAGGCCCAGCTCATCCTGGCGAGTGGTGCTGAGGTCATTGGTCAAATCGCCGCCGGCAATTCGACGCGCAGCGATCACCGTGGAATCGAGCGGACGGGTAATCTGACGGGTAATCAGAATCGCCGCGAAGATGCCCAGCAGCAATACGATCACCGCCACCGTGAGCAACTGGGTTACGGCGCTGTCTTTTTCTTTATTGGCACTGACTACCTGGCCCGCCATCAGCTTTTCGGTACTGGTGACGATGTCCATTGACTGCTGGCGAAGGCTGTCGCGAATCTGATCGTTCTGTTGCATCAGTTGCGAGATGGAGACCATCAACGACTTGTACTGTTGCAGCGCCGCGAGCGCCTCATCCACCGCCGGGCCGGCCTTGTTCGGCAATTGGTTGCGCGCACTGCTCACCTGAGCGATCAGTGAGTCGGCAGCATCGAAGGTGATCTGCCTGTTTTCAGCGGTCGGGATACTGATATAACGGCGAAACACCAGCCGAAAATTGGTCATGCCATTGCGCAGGTCGCCAGCAATCTTTACCTGGTCGATACCGCTTTGATCCAGCGATCGGGAAACGTCGTCCAAGGTCTTTTGCAGGAGTGTCTCAAAGCTTCCGCTCACTTGTTCGGAAATGGTGATCAGCGGCTGCATGGCCTGATCAATTTGCCGATTGTTATCGACCAATTGACTGAACGTTTGTCTCAAGCCACCCGCCTGATCGCGAATACCTCTGAGGATATCGGCGTTGGCCGGAACGGTCAGAATCTTCAGGCCTTCCTCGATGGTCTTGCCCAGATTGTCCAGGGCGGCCGTGTAGCCCTGCGAATTACTCGCGTCAGGCTTGGCGGTATAGGCCTGCGCAGCGATCCTGAGGCTCAGCGCATCGGCCTTCACCTCAGAAACCCTGGCTGCCTTGCCCAGCCGCTCGATCAGCAGGTTGGTGCTGAGGTAACCGATCGCGGTGACCGTCAGCACACCCAGCAGTATCAGACCGAAGCCTACACTCAGCTTTTTGCTGACCTTCAAATTGTCCAGCCATGTCGACTTCATCAAACTTTTCCTCGGGATTTATCGCAATAACCAAGGATCGACTGTTCGCTGGACAACTTGATAGCCGCGGCGATTGCAAAGATTGATCGAAGAGATAGCAATATGGCATGAGCTTTTTTGGCTCACCATAAGGGGAGCATTCTCAGCCCCGAATGCCTGGCCGCCATCCACCCTGCGGGTCACCCGGCTGAAGGTTTTCGAAGACCTATGGGTACTCATCATTGCCAGTGATAGTAACCTTCGGTTTATTCGATTCGTTAATAACACCCCGTGCGCAACAGAATCCGCCCCATTCTTCACTATTGGCGGAACTTCCCATGCACCAGACAATCAGCCATCTGCGCTACCCTCTCACCGCCCTCGCCTTGATCGTCATCAGTGCCTGCGGCCGTGCGCCGGAAGCCACCAGTGCGCCTGGCGCAGCCAAAGTCAGTGTGGCCAAGGTACTGGAACAGCCAGTCAACGAGTGGGATGAATTTACCGGTCGTCTCGAAGCACCTGAAACGGTCGAAGTTCGCCCAAGAGTCTCCGGTCAGATCGATCAGGTAGCCTTCACCGACGGCTCGCTGGTCAAGAAAGGCGACCTGCTGTTCCAGATCGACCCTCGCCCCTTCCAGTCGGAAGTCCGCCGTCTCGAAGCCCAGTTGCAACAGGCCCGCGCAGTCGCTTCGCGCAGTGACAGCGAAGCCCAGCGTGGCGAGCGTCTGCGCAGCAACAATGCGATTTCCGCCGAGCTGGCCGAATCGCGTACCACCTCGGCGCAGGAAGCCAAGGCCGGTGTCGCGGCCATTCAGGCGCAACTGGACCTGGCTAGACTGAACCTCAGTTTCACCCGTGTCACCGCACCGATTTCAGGCCGCGTAAGTCGTGCCGAAATCACCGCCGGCAACATTGTCACCGCCGATGTCACTGCCCTGACCAGCGTGGTTTCCACCGACAAGGTCTACGCCTACTTCGACGCAGACGAGCGCGTGTTCCTCAAGTACACCGAACTGGCCCGCAAAGGCCAGCGCGGTCAGAGCACGCCGGTGTATCTGGGGCTGTCCAACGAACCCGGCAACCCGCATCTGGGCCAGATGAACTTTGTCGACAATCAGGTCAACCCGAGGACCGGCACCATTCGTGGCCGCGCCGTGTTCGATAACGCCGACGGTGCGTTCACTCCCGGCCTGTATGCGCGCCTGAAACTGGTGGGCAGCGGCACTTACTCGGCCGTGCTGATCAATGACGAAGCAGTGGGCACCGACCTGGGCAAGAAGTTTGTGCTGGTCATGGACAAGGACAACAAGCCTGCCTACCGGGCTGTCGAGCTGGGGCCGAAAATCGAAGGCCTGCGCATTGTGCGCAATGGCCTGGGCAAGGATGACACCATCGTCGTCAAAGGCTTGCAGCGCGTACGTCCCGGCCAGCCTGTAGACCCTGAAGTCACTCCGATGGCCAGCGCCGACACCCTCGCCGCACTGCTCAAACAACGCCAGGCCCTTGAAGCCAGCAACCTGCCACAAGTGGCGCCCAAAGCGGCCGTCAAAATCGCCAGCGCTGCCGCGCCGCGCGGCTAAGGGACTCGTCCGATGAACTTCTCCAAATTCTTTATTTCACGGCCGATCTTCGCCGCAGTGTTGTCGCTGCTGATCCTGATCGCCGGTGCCATCTCGCTGTTCCAGCTGCCGATCAGTGAATACCCGGAAGTCGTGCCGCCAACCGTGGTGGTACGCGCCAACTTCCCCGGCGCCAACCCCAAGGTGATCGGCGAAACCGTGGCCTCGCCACTGGAACAGGCAATTACCGGTGTCGAAGGCATGCTCTATATGTCTTCGCAGGCCACTGCCGATGGCAAGCTGACCCTCACCATCACCTTTGCACTGGGTACTGACCTGGACAATGCGCAGGTGCAGGTGCAGAACCGCGTGACCCGCAGCGAGCCGAAGCTGCCTGAAGAAGTGACACGCATCGGCATCACCGTGGACAAGGCCTCCCCCGACCTGACCATGGTTGTGCACCTGACCTCGCCGGACAAACGCTACGACATGCTGTACCTGTCCAACTACGCCGTGCTCAACATCAAGGATGAGCTGGCGCGACTGGGCGGCGTCGGTGATGTGCAGCTGTTCGGCATGGGCGATTATTCGCTGCGGGTCTGGCTCGACCCGAACAAGACCGCCTCACGCAACCTGACCGCCACTGATGTGGTCAATGCGATTCGCGAACAGAACCGTCAGGTAGCCGCTGGTCAGCTGGGCTCCCCGCCCTCGCCGAATGCCACCAGCTTTCAGATGTCGATCAACACCCAGGGCCGCCTGGTCAGTGAGGAGGAGTTCGAAAACGTGGTCGTGCGCGCCGGTGCCGATGGCGAAATCACTCGCCTCAAGGACATTGCACGCATCGAACTGGGCTCCAGCCAGTATGCGCTGCGCTCGTTGCTGAATAATCAGCCTGCGGTAGCGATCCCGATCTTCCAGCGTCCCGGCTCCAACGCCATCGACATCTCCAACGATGTACGGGCACGAATGGCCGAGCTCAAGCAAAGCTTCCCGGAAGGCATGGACTACAGCATCGTCTATGACCCGACGATCTTCGTCCGCGGTTCCATCGAGGCGGTGATTCACACGCTGTTCGAAGCACTGATACTGGTCGTGCTGGTGGTGATCCTGTTCCTGCAGACCTGGCGCGCATCGATCATTCCGCTGGTGGCCGTACCGGTCTCGCTGATCGGCACCTTTGCGGTCATGCACATGTTCGGTTTCTCGCTGAACGCGCTGTCCTTGTTCGGTTTGGTACTGGCGATCGGTATCGTGGTCGACGATGCCATCGTGGTAGTGGAGAACGTCGAACGGAACATCGAGCTGGGCCTGGAACCGGTCGCTGCCACGCACAAGGCCATGGCTGAAGTAACAGGGCCGATCATCGCGACGGCGCTGGTGCTGTGCGCCGTGTTCGTGCCTGCGGCATTCATCTCCGGACTCAGCGGTCAGTTCTATAAGCAGTTCGCGCTGACCATCGCCATTTCGACGGTCATTTCCGCCTTCAACTCGCTGACTCTGTCGCCTGCACTGGCGGCGGTATTGCTCAAAGGTCATGACGCGCCCAAGGATCGCTTCTCGCGCTTCCTCGACAGAATGCTCGGCAGCTGGCTGTTCCGCCCGTTCAACCGCTTTTTCGAGAAAGCCAGCCACGGCTATGTCGGCACCGTTGCCAGGGTCATTCGCAGCAGCGGCATTGCCTTGCTGGTTTACGCGGGCCTGATGGTTTTGACCTGGATGGGCTTTGCCAGCACACCGACCGGTTTCGTCCCGAGCCAGGACAAGCAATACCTGGTCGCATTTGCCCAGTTGCCGGACGCCGCGAGCCTGGACCGCACCGAGGATGTCATCAAACGCATGTCGGAGCTGGCCCTCAAGCAGCCTGGCGTGCAGGACGCCATTGCCTTCCCGGGTCTGTCGATCAACGGCTTCACCAACAGCCCGAATAACGGCGTGGTGTTCGTGACCCTCAAGCCGTTCGACGAGCGCAAGGACCCGAGCCTCTCGGCCAACGCGATTGCCGGCGCGCTGAACGGTCAGTTCGCCTCGATTCAGGAAGCCTACATGGCGATCTTCCCGCCACCACCGGTACAAGGCCTGGGCACCATCGGCGGCTTCCGTCTGCAGATCGAGGACCGTGGCAACCTGGGCTATGACGAGCTGTACAAGGAAACCCAGAACATCATCGCCAAAAGCCGCAGCGTGCCGGAACTGGCCGGGCTGTTTACCAGCTACACGGTGAACGTACCGCAAGTCGATGCCGCGATTGACCGCGAGAAGGCCAAGACCCACGGCGTGGCAGTCAGCGATATTTTCGACACCCTGCAGGTGTATCTGGGGTCGTTGTATGCCAACGACTTCAACCGGTTCGGCCGCACTTATCAGGTCAATGTCCAGGCTGAGCAGCAGTTCCGCCAGGATGCCGACCAGATCGGCCAGCTCAAGGTGCGCAATAACCTGGGCGAGATGATCCCGCTGGCGACCTTCGTCAAGGTCAGCGACACCGCCGGCCCCGACCGCGTCATGCACTACAACGGCTTCATCACTGCTGAAATCAACGGTGCAGCAGCACCAGGCTACAGCTCTGGCCAGGCTCAGGCGGCGGTCGAGAAACTGCTTCGCGAGGAACTGCCCACCGGCATGATCTACGAATGGACCGACCTGACCTATCAGCAGATCCTTTCGGGCAATACCGCGCTGTTCGTGTTCCCGCTCTGTGTGTTGCTGGCGTTTCTGGTACTGGCGGCTCAATACGAAAGCTGGAGCCTGCCGCTGGCGGTGATCCTGATCGTACCGATGACCCTGCTCTCGGCGATTGCCGGGGTGATGATCGCCGGCAGCGACAACAATATCTTCACGCAGATCGGCCTGATCGTACTGGTAGGCCTGGCGTGCAAGAACGCGATTCTGATCGTCGAGTTCGCCAAGGACAAACAGGCCGAAGGGATGAGCCCGCTGGATGCGGTACTGGAAGCATGCCGCCTGCGTCTGCGTCCGATCCTGATGACCTCGTTCGCCTTCATCATGGGGGTCGTGCCGCTGGTGCTGTCCAGCGGCGCGGGTGCCGAGATGCGCCATGCCATGGGTGTCGCGGTGTTCTCCGGGATGCTGGGGGTCACTTTCTTCGGCCTGCTGCTGACGCCGGTGTTCTACGTGCTTATCCGTAATTACGTCGAACGCCAGGAGGCCCGCAAGGCCGCCAGAGCAAACAGCCAGCAAAACCTGCCTGCGGAGATGCATTGATGAGCGCCTACAAAGTCTTCATCCCGAGCCTGCTGGTCATGGCGCTGGCGGCCTGCGCCGTGGGCCCGGACTACCAGGCACCGGTCACGGCGCCAGCCAAACTGGCGTCCGCCGCCCAGGGCAACTATGACCGCAGCAAAGTGGACAGGGTGTGGTGGCAGCAGTTCGAGGATCCGACCCTCAATAAACTGGTGGCCAGGTCACTGGACGGCAACCGCGATCTGCGCGTCGCCTTCGCCCGCCTCAAGTCGGCGCGGGCCATACGCGATGACGTCGCCAACGATGTGATGCCCGTGGTGACCAGTCGCGCCAGCAGTGACATCGGCAAGGGTCAGCAACCCGGCATCACCGAGCGCCGGGTCAACAGCGAGCGCTACGACCTGGGCCTGGACATGGCGTGGGAAGTGGACCTGTTCGGGCGTATTCAGCGCCAACTGGAAGCCAGCGATGCCGATCAGGATGCTGCAGAGGCCAACCTCTATCAGCTTCAGGTCACGCTGATTGCCGAGGTGGTCGACGCCTACGGTCAACTGCGCGGCGCACAGCTGCGTGAAGCCATTGCCCGCGACAACCTGAAAAACCAGCAGAGTTCTCAGGACGTGACTACGCAATTGCGTGATGCGGGCGTGGGCAACGAGCTGGATGTGGTGCGTGCAGAGGCACGACTGGCTGCCGTCGAGGCCACCGTTCCACAGTTGCAGGCCGAGCAGGCTCGCCAACGCAATCGTATCGCCACGTTACTGGGCGAGCGCCCGGAAAACCTCAGCGTCGACTTGAGCCCGAGCAAGCTGCCTGCCATCGCCAAGGCCTTGCCGATCGGCGACCCGACGCAAGTGCTGCGCAATCGGCCGGACATCCGTGCAGCCGAGCGACAACTCGCTGCCTCGACCGCACGTATCGGCGTCGCGACTGCCGACCTGTTCCCGAGGGTCAGTCTGAGCGGTTTTCTGGGCTTTACCGCTGGGCGCGGCTCGCAGATCGGTTCGTCAGCGGCCAGAGCCTGGTCGCTGGGGCCGAGCATCACCTGGGCGGCCTTCGATCTGGGCAGTGTCCGGGCGCAGATTCGCAGTGCCGACGCCGACGCCGAGGGCGCACTGGCCAACTACGAGCAGCAGGTACTGCTTGCTCTGGAGGAGTCGGAGAACGCGTTCAGCGATTACGACAAACGCCAGCAGCGGCTGGTCTCGCTGATGCGCCAGAGCGATGCGAGTCGCTCGGCGGCCAGGCTGGCCTCGGTGCAATATCGAGAAGGCACGGCGGACTTCCTGGTCCTGCTGGATGCCGAGCGCGAACGTCTGGCAGCCGAGGATGCTCAGGCGCAGGCAGAAATCGAGCTGTACCGTGGCATCGTGGCCATTTACAAGGCACTGGGTGGCGGCTGGCAACCTCAGGCCTGAACCTGAAAAACCGGTAAAAAAACCCCGCGCCCGATCAGGCCGCGGGGCTTTTTTTGCCTGAAATCCGGCTGCATCATGATTGCCGTTTGACAGCTGCCAGCCACTCCCCGAAGCTGCAACCCGTCAAGCATTGGAAATCGATATGCCCAGACTTTCTACCATGGGGTTATCGCCTCAACCCACTTCTCGACGCCGCTGGCTGATCGGCGCAGCGGCTGCAGCGCTGCTGATGCTTTCGCTGGTTTTCTGGTGGTGGCGCACGCCCGTCCAGACCGCGCCGGCCAGGCTGAGTCATACCTATGCCCAGGCGCTGGAACAGGCACACGACGGTAAACCGGGTGCCGCGCGCGTGCTGTATCAACAACTGGGACGGACTGACCTGTCTGACACGCAACGCATCAGCCTGCTCGCCGAACTGAGCGACTATCCCAGCCCCCAGGCCCTCAAGTTGCTTGATGCGGCCTTGAGTAACCCGTCCGCGCAAGTGCGCGAAGCGGCCATCGATGTCAGTGTCAGGCTGGTCTCCAACAGTCAGCGCAGTCTGTTGCTCGGCCCCCTGCTGGATGACGCCGAACAATCCGTCAGGTTTCGCGCCACCAGCGCCCTGCTTGGCCTCTCACCTGATGAGCTGGGCCTGTACTTTGCCGTCCTGCAGCAAAGTGCCGAGGCGTTTCAGGAGTCACTCAAGAGCCAGCCGCAAAGCGCACAAAACCAGCTGCAACTGGCCAGGCTGTATCTGCAGACCGGCGACCTGGAACCCGCGCTCGCGGCGCTACAGCGCGCCACCGCGCTGGACCCGGGCAATATCGAAGCAGCGCTGGCGCATATCGAATTACTGGACCGCAAGGGCCAGGCCGAGCAGGCGCGCAGCCTTTTCGCGCAACTGCTCGAGCATAACCCTGGCTCGTCCCTGCTCCAGCATGCCCTCGGCATGTGGCTGCTGAACCACGGCCAGGCTGAATTCGCCGTGCTCAGCCTGGCCAAGGCCACGGAACTGGCGCCCGATAACAACGACTATCGCTATGACCTGGCGGTTGCCCTGCACTCGTTGAACGAGCTTGAAGCGGCACAGCGGCAGTTGACTCAGATCGTTCAAAACCAGCCCGCCAATCGCAAGGCCAGAGTGCTGCTGATCCAGTACTGGAAAGAGAACGGTCAGCTGCAGAACGTGCAGATTCTGCTGGCCGAGCTCGAACAGCAGAACCCGGATGACCCTGTGCTGCAACAGGGACTGTAGGGTCAGAAACGCAACGCCGAGACAGGCCAAAGGCTATCTTTGCATGGTCTACACGCCTTTCAGTCCGCGGCGTTCGCACTGCTCTGCCATTTCCTCATCCGATAGTCCTATTGCCTGTCGGATATTTCTCTTTTTAAGCTACCCACTCTCTCATGACACGTTTTCCATCCGTGGCTAATATCGGAAATAACTTACACTGCCCCTCCGCGTACAACACGGACATCATCCCCTATATCCAACATCGTCTCCCCGCTTCATTTAACGAATTTGAAAAAGGCTATTTTCTAACTGAAAAAAAAAGTGCATCATTTGCGGGCGACTGAGTTATAAATACCCTCTATCTGCGCAATGACAAGCCGCGAAGGCCAAGTTTCAGCATAGAAACCGCAGGTATCGGGCACCCTCGAGTGAGCGAATCGGTCATCAGTTTTGTCTCATCGCTTTATAGGGCTGACAACAGCCATTACATTGTTGGAGTATATTAATTGTCCAGACTTGCCGAGTTTCGAGCAGCAGAGAAAGCCCTTCAGGAACAGCTTGCACAGCTGGAATCGTTGAAGAATGACGCCGGATTGAAAAAGGAGATCGAATTCGAGCAAAAGCTCCAGGACCTGATGGGCACCTACGGCAAAAGCCTGCGTGACATCATTGCAATCCTTGACCCTGCAAGCGCTACCTCACTGGTCGCACCCGCAGGTCCAAAGCGTCGCCGCGCACGTGTGGTCAAGGTTTACCAGAATCCGCACACGGGTGAGCTGATTGAAACCAAGGGCGGCAACCATCGCGGCCTCAAGGCGTGGAAAGAGCAATACGGTGTAGACACTGTTGATTCATGGCTTCGTGCCTGATTGCAAGTTGTCACTTGAAGCCCTGCACGTGCAGGGCTTTTTTGTCTGCGCCGCTGCATATGATCACCTGCGCACTGCAGCTTTTTGCCCGGACGCACACACAGTTCCTTTCGTTGGACACCGGGAATTCATATACATGATTGAGTGAACTGCCCGGTACATATACTTCAGGGCACCGGGAAAATACCGCGAGAATAATGACGCCAATAAATCTGGATTATGCGATTCAGCACACAGTTACAAACCTGAACAGTCCCTGAAGTGTGTAGAGTAATTATTCAGTTTGGCGGTGTAATGAGATACATCCTTATTTGTTTCTCAATGATTCGGCGCGTCGAAGAGCACCACATTCGCAGCACAGCGGAGCTTCACACTTTTTTCACATGCACTCTCGGATGATGAAGACCGCTAAAGGAATAGCGCCCCATGCCCGCCTCGGCGGGCTTCTTTTTGCCTGCGAAAAGGCAGAGGTCACTGCGTATCGTCCAGGCGCAGACTCTCGCGAATACGCAGTGCCTCATCCTTGTTGTTCGCATAGCCGTCTGCCGATCCCGCATAGGACAACGACCAGGCCAGCTCCTTGCTGGCGGCCGCGACCAGTGTCTGGGTCAGCACGTGCACACCATTCTGAGTAATGGTGCAGGTGGTTTCGAGTGCGGGCACGACGCTGAGTCGACTTTCACGGACATGCGTGCAAGCGCTCTGCAGTCCGCTCCGGGCAAAATTGACCTGAATCGACTTGCGCATTTCCAGCAGAACGCCCTGGACATTGACTTCATGCCCTGGCGTCAGGCGCGTCTGGGTGAGTTCCATGACCATCAGCGGATTTCCACTTTGATCGTTTTTCACCGCGCGCTGTCTGACTTGCACGGAAGGTTGAACGGGCTCGCCCGACTCGGTCGGTATCGACTCGACCTCCCAGCCTGCGGGCCAGACGATCATTGCATCGGCGGCATGCACCTGTGCAGTGCCCAACAGCAGGAACAGGCAAAGGCTTGGCACGGAGCGTCGGTAGTGCGAAAGGATCATGATCGGGTCGCCAGAACGGTTGACCCGAAATTCTGAGCCTGTTGTCGGCATCGAGCAAGGCCGACGCGACGTTATCCGAGCCGGGTTTGGCACTGCGCGCCCTGCCCCGTATCATTTGGCATTATTTGTACATTCTGTTGGAGACACATTGATGAGCTTGCACGAACTCAACACACTACCGGGCGTCACAGCCGATCCTGAAGCGGCCACCCGGCAGTTTGTGTTCAATCACACCATGCTGCGCGTCAAGGACATTACCAAATCGCTTGATTTCTACACCCGCGTACTGGGCTTCAGCCTGGTCGAGAAGCGTGACTTCCCGGAAGCCGAATTCAGCCTGTACTTCCTGGCGCTGGTCGACAAGGCACAGATCCCGGAAGACGACGCCGCCCGCAACGAATGGATGAAGTCGATCCCCGGCATTCTGGAGCTGACCCATAACCACGGTACCGAAAGCGATGCCACAGCGTCTTACCATAACGGCAACAGCGACCCGCGCGGCTTTGGCCATATCTGCGTGTCGGTGCCGGATGTGAAAGTCGCCTGCGAGCGTTTTGAAAGCCTGGGCGTCGACTTTCAGAAGCGCTTGTCCGATGGCCGCATGAACAGCCTGGCCTTTATCAAGGACCCGGACGGTTACTGGGTAGAGATCATCCAGCCAACGCCGCTCTGAGACTGCCGGTGATCGCTTCGGCAAGGGGCGATCCGCGTAGAAAGCAAAAAGCCCCGTGATCGCTCACGGGGCTTTTCGTTTACCGCTCTCCGATCAGGCCGGGGCGGAGGTACGGATCAGGTGGTCAAAGGCGCTCAGGGAGGCCTTGGCACCTTCGCCTAGGGCGATGATGATCTGCTTGTACGGTGCAACCGTCACGTCACCGGCAGCGAAGATGCCTGGCACCGAGGTTTCACCGCGAGGATCGACCACGATCTCACCGCGCGGCGACAACTCAATGGCACCTTTGAGCCACTCACTGTTGGGCAGCAGGCCGATCTGCACGAAGATACCTTCGAGCGGTACGTTGATCTCTTCGCCTGTGGTGCGGTTCTTGTAGCGCAGGCCGTTGACCTTCTGCTCATCACCTGTCACTTCAGTGGTTTGCGCACTGGTGATCACGGTCACGTTCGGCAGACTGTGCAATTTGCGCTGCAGCACCGCGTCGGCACGCAATTGCACGTCGAACTCCAGTAGAGTCACGTGAGACACGATACCTGCGAGGTCGATTGCAGCCTCGACACCCGAGTTACCGCCACCGATGACAGCGACGCGCTTGCCTTTGAACAAAGGACCGTCACAGTGCGGGCAATAAGCCACACCCTTGTTACGGTACTGCTGCTCACCCGGCACGTTCATCTCCCTCCAGCGTGCGCCAGTGGCAAGGATCAGCGTCTTGGCCTTGAGGCTGGCACCGCTGGCAAACTTCACTTCGTGCAACTCGCCGGCTGCGCCAGGAATCAGCTTGTCGGCACGCTGCAGGTTCATGATGTCGACTTCGTACTGCTTGACGTGCTCTTCAAGCGCCACGGCCAGCTTCGGCCCCTCGGTATGTTGTACCGAGATGAAGTTCTCGATGGCCATGGTGTCGAGCACCTGACCGCCGAAACGCTCGGCAGCAACACCGGTGCGGATGCCTTTACGCGCAGCATAGACTGCCGCGGCCGAGCCAGCCGGGCCACCGCCGACGACCAGCACATCGAAAGCCTGCTTGGCGTTGAGTTTTTCCGCCTGACGCGCACCGGCGCCGGTGTCGATCTTGGCCAGAATCTCTTCCAGGCCCATGCGGCCCTGACCGAACAACTCACCGTTCAGATAGATGCTGGGCACCGACATGATCTTGCGATCGGTAACTTCTTCCTGGAACAGTGCACCGTCGATAGCGACGTGCTTGATACCAGGGTTCAGCACTGCCATCAGGTTCAGGGCCTGGACGACGTCCGGGCAGTTCTGGCAGGACTGCGAGAAATAGGTTTCGAAATGGAATTCGCCCTGAAGTGCGCGAACCTGTTCGATGGTTTCCGCACTGACCTTGGGTGGATAGCCGCCGACTTGCAGCAGCGCCAGGACCAGCGAGGTGAATTCGTGACCCATGGGGATACCGGCAAAACGCAGGCTGATATCGTGGCCAGGGCTGCTCAGCGAGAACGACGGCGTACGTGCGTCGGTGCCGCTGTCATTCAGGGTGACGTCCTTGGAAACACTGATCACATCATTGAGCAGTGCAAGCATTTCCTGAGACTTCGCGCCGCCATCAAGGGACGCGACGATCTCGATGGGGCGAGTAACCCGCTCCAGATAGGATTTCAACTGGGCTTTAAGATTGGCGTCCAACATGTGGCGGCTTCCTGTTTACAAAGGGTAGAAATAACAACGCCCAGGCGGTTACCGCCCGGGCGTTTTTTGGGGCGATGCGGTTTACTTGCTCAAGAGCTCAACGCCCCCAGCCGATTCATGCGACTCAGATCTTGCCAACCAGGTCCAGGGACGGAGCCAGAGTAGCTTCGCCTTCTTTCCACTTGGCTGGGCAGACTTCGCCCGGGTGAGCGGCAACGTACTGAGCAGCCTTGATCTTGCGCAGCAGCTCGGAAGCGTCACGACCAACGCCACCGTCGTTCAGTTCGACGATTTTGATCTGACCTTCAGGGTTGATCACGAAAGTACCGCGATCCGCCAGACCGGCTTCTTCGATCAGCACGTCGAAGTTGCGGGAGATGGTCAGGGTCGGGTCACCGATCATGGTGTACTGGATCTTGCCGATTGCTGGCGAAGTGTTGTGCCATGCAGCGTGGGCGAAGTGGGTGTCGGTCGAAACGCTGTAGATTTCAACGCCCAGCTTCTTGAACTCTTCGTAGTTGTCAGCCAGGTCTTCCAGCTCGGTCGGGCATACGAAAGTGAAGTCGGCCGGGTAGAAGAATACGACAGACCACTTGCCTTTGAAGTCAGCGTCCGAGACGTCAACGAAAGCGCCGTTCTTGAATGCGGTAGCCTTGAACGGTTTTACTTGGCTGTTGATGATAGGCATCGGTATATCTCCTGATGGGTTGGATGGGTTGTGAATTCGATGGAGTGAAGCTTACGCATGATCGATGACAATCGCTCATTGGCAAACCTGATGTCACTGATTGCTTTTCACTATGAAGGCAGCTTATCGATAGAAGAAACCTTCGGACCGCTCCCCGCCTCCGATGGGCTCAGGAACGGAGCGGCATCAATGTAGCGCATCGCCGACTTGATGTCCCTCCAGCCTACATAGGACATCAGTGACTTGAGGTCCCAGCCGTTGCTGTGCGCCCAGCTTGCAAAACCGCGACGCAACGAGTGGCTGGTGTAGCGCTCGGCGGCGATGCCTGCACGCTGGAGCGCCTGACGCAGCAACGGGATGATGCTGTTGGCGTGCAACTCCTCCTCTTTAAGGTTACCCCAGCGGTCCACTGCCCGAAAGACCGGACCGCGTACCAGCGCGGTACAGTTGATCCACTCTATATAGGCCTGAACCGGGCAAAGCCGCTGCAAGGCCGGGGTCTGATAGGTGCGGCCCAGATTTTCTCGATCGCCTTTGCTCCGCGGCAAATACAGGCTGATTCCCGAGTTGGCGATGGCCTTGACGTCCTGTACTTGCAGGCGGCATAGCTCGTCACTACGAAACCCGCGCCAGAACCCCAGCAGGATCAGCGCCGAATCGCGTCGGCCGCGCAACAGCCGTGGCTGATCGTGTTGTGCGCTTGCTTCGCGTATTTCGATCTCCAGCCAGGCGATGACTTTTTCCAGATCCTGCAACTGCAAGGGCTCGGCCTGCTTTTCCTGTGCGGGGTGCAGCGCACGAATGCCCTTGATGACCTTGCGCACCATCGGTGCCTTGGTCGGATCGACAAAACCCTGGCTGACGTGCCACTGGGCCAGCGCTGACAAACGCAGCTTCAAGGTGTTCACCGACAGCGTCCCGGCATGGCTGGCCAGGTAACGCGCCACGCTTTCGCTGGTCGCCGGCAGAAACCCGCCCCATGTCACCTCGAAATGCTCGATGGCAGCCCGATAGCTGCGGCGCGTGTTGTCGCGGGTCGCCGCCTCGATGTAGCGATCAACGTCATTCATGGCTCAAACCTGCTCGGGTGTACCGGTAAGGGCGCCGTAAAGGGAGCTGAAGACGCCTGACACGGGATAATACGCCAATATCCCGTGTTAATTAATTCAAAAAATGGCTAATTATTTCAAAACATATAGTATGTAATTACAGAGTACATACCACAGTATGAAATCGTAGGAGACAGCATGGCCCGTGGCGGTGTAAACAAGGCGTTAGTGCAGAAAGCGAGAGCGTCCCTGCTGTCCCGAGGCGAAAACCCCAGCATCGACGCGGTACGTATCGAAATGGGCAATACCGGCTCGAAAACCACTATCCACCGCTATCTGAAGGAGCTTGAATCCACGCAAGCCCCAGCGCCGGATATCAATGAGGAATTGAGCGATCTGGTCGCGCATCTCGCCCAAAGGCTTCAGGAACAGGCGCAAGAGCGTATTGATCAGGCGCGCGATGAATATCAGGCCGAGCGCGACACCCTGCAGCGGCAACTTGCGGGCACTCAAGAGCAGATCAGCCAGCTGGAAAAACACGCACAGCAGCGTGAACAGGCTCTGGAACAGCAGGCCGCCGCCCTGCTCCACACGCAAGGCACACTGCAGGATGTGCAGACAGAACACGCCCGGTTGCTTCAGGCCAATCAGGACCTGGAGGCACGCCTGCGCGACAAGGACGGGCAGATCCATTCGCTTGAAGAAAAACACCAGCACGCCCGCGAGACACTGGAGCACTATCGCAACTCGATCAGGGAGCAACGCGAGCAGGAGCAGCGACGCCACGAAACCCAGGTTCAGCAGCTGCAAATGGAACTGCGACAGGCACAGCAAGGCCTTGCCATGCACCAGGAAAACATTACACAGCTCAATCGAGATAACGAAAGGTTGCTGGCTGAAAATCGCAACACCCTGCGCGAACTGCACAGCCAGACCGACCAGCTGAAGCAGGCCAACACGCAGAATGCCGCCTTCGCCGAACAACAGCACCACACCCGCACCCAATGCGCGTTGCTGGAAGAAAGGTTACGCAGCGCGCAGGACGAAAACACCGCACTTAAACAAGGCATGACCGATGCGCAGCAACAGAGCCGCATGCTGGAACTGCTGCTGACCAAGAAGGAAGCGGCACTGGAGAACCTGCAGACAAGGCTCGATCAGCCGGACAAACCCAAAGCCACCAGAAAGAAACCATCAGACAAAGCCTGATCAGCAAGCTTCAGGCCAGCGCTATCTCGCCGCATGGCAGATGCAAATCAACCCGGGTGCCCTGACCTTCGGCGCTTTCTATATGCACGTGTCCGCCGGCTTGCCGGGTAAAGCCGTAGACCATCGACAAACCCAGGCCGGTTCCCTGGCCTACCGGTTTGGTGGTGAAAAACGGATCGAACACCTGATCGATAACATCCCGAGCAATGCCACAGCCGTTATCTTCAACACTAAGCTGTACGTAGTCGCCAGGCAGCAGACCGTCTTTTTGCGTCTCCAGCGTTAACGCGCGGCTGCGCACGCACAACCTCCCTCCGACAGGTACGGCATCGCGCGCGTTGATGACCAGATTCAACAAGGCATTTTCCAACTGATGCTCATCGGTGCGCACCGCGCTCAGCCCCTCCTCCAGCTCGATCTCCAGGTGCGCATGAGCGCCGACCGTCCCCCGCAACAACTCTTCCATGGAGCGGACCATGCAATTGACATCCACCACGGCGACGTTAAGCGACTGCCGACGGGCAAATGTCAGCAGCCTGCGGGTCAGTGCAGCAGCACGGTTTGCAGAACTCGCTGCGGCATCCAGGTAGCGATCGACCTCACTGACACGCCCGGCAGCCACACGCAGCCTGATCATGTCCAGTGCGCCAATCACGCCGGAAAGTACATTGTTGAAGTCATGGGCGATACCACCAGTCAACTGACCGATAGCATCCATCTTCTGCGCATGGCGCAAGACCTCTTCAGCCATCGCCCGCTCGGCAATTTCAGCCTGCAACAGCTCATTTGCAGCTTCCAGCTCACGCGTGCGCTCGGCGACGCGCAACTCCAGACTTTCGTTGAGTTCGCGCAACGCCTCTTCTGCATTGACCTGAGCGGTGATGTCGGTGTGAGTACCCAGCCAGTGGGTAATGTGCCCCCTTGCGTCGCGCAGCGGCAGCGCACGCGAAAGGAACCAGTTGAAAGCGCCGCCCTTGCCACGTATCGGAAATGTATCTTCCCAGATCGAGCCAGTGGAAAAGCAGTATTGCAGACGCGCCATCACGCGCTCGCGATGTTCGGGGTGCAGAACCGAGCGCCACCCCAGGGCAGTCATGGCCTCGAGCGAAGCGCCGGTGTACGCATGCCAACGCTCGTTGTACCAATGGATTTGCCCGCGGGGGCTGGCAGTCCAGGCCAGTTGACTCATGTTGTCAGCCAATGCCCTGAACTGACGCTCGCTTTCACGCAAGGCATCAATGTGCTGCGCGACTTCGCGGTCCTGCTCGGCAGAATGCAATGGCATTCTGGCCGGTGGCTGCTCTCTATTCACGTCGGGATCCATCCTCTCGAAACTCTTACCCCGGAGTTCTTCCTGAACTCCGGGCGTTGCGTGACTTAACGTTTGACAGGCGTCCGCATGGTAACGAACTCTTCTGCCGCGGTCGGGTGTACCCCGATGGTATCGTCGAATACCTGCTTGGTCGCGCCAGCCTTGATGGCAATGGCCAGGCTCTGGACGATTTCGCCAGCATCCGGCCCGACCATATGGCAGCCCAGCACACGATCGGTTTTGGCATCGACGACCAGCTTCATCAATGTGCGCTCCTGATCATCGGTCAGGGTCAGCTTCATCGGCCTGAAACGACTCTCGAAAATCTGCACATCGTGCCCGGCCTTGATTGCATCCTCTTCGGTCAGACCGACCGTACCGATGTTCGGCAGACTGAAAACCGCCGTCGGGATGTGATTGTAGTCTACCGGGCGATACTGCTCGGGCTTGAACAGTCGGCGCGCGACCGCCATGCCTTCAGCCAGAGCGACCGGCGTCAGCTGCACACCCCCGATGACATCGCCGATGGCCAGGATAGAGGGCTCGCTGCTCTGGTAATTGTCATCGACCTTGATATAGCCGTGCTCGTCCAGCTTGACGTCGACACTGTCCAGACCGAGGTTGTCGAGCATTGGGCGGCGCCCTGTTGCGTAGAACACGCAATCGGTCTCGAGCGTGCCGCCACCTTTCATGGACAACAGCAGACTGCCGTCGGCCTGCTTGTCGATACGCTCGATATCGCTGTTGAAGCGAATCGTCATGTGGCGCTTGAGCAACTCTTCGTGAAGATGGGTGCGGACACCGCCATCAAAGCCACGCAAGAACAACTCGCGGCGATAGACCAGCGTGGTGTCGGCACCGAGCCCGTTGAAAATCGAGGCGAACTCCACCGCGATGTAGCCGCCACCCACAACGACGACCCGCTTGGGTAGCGTTTTGAGATAGAACGACTCGTTGGAGGTGATCGCGTGCTCGCGCCCTGGTACGTCAGGCACCTGGGGCCAGCCGCCGGTGGCAATCAGAATGCGCTCGGCACTGTAGGTCTGACCGTTGATTTCGACCTGCTGCGGGCCGGTCAATTTCGCATGCCCTTCAAGCAGCGTCACGCCGCTGTCGACCAGCAACTTGCGATAGATGCCATTAAGGCGATTGATCTCACGATCCTTGTTGGCGATCAGCGTGGCCCAATCGAACTGGGCCTCACCCAGCGACCAGCCGAAGCCCTTGGCATGATCGAAATCCTCGGAAAAATGCGCCCCGTACACCAATAGCTTTTTGGGTACGCATCCTACGTTGACGCAGGTTCCGCCCAGATAGCGGCTCTCGGCCACAGCGACCTTTGCGCCGAAACCGGCAGCGAAACGCGCCGCCCTGACGCCGCCCGAGCCGGCGCCAATTACAAACAGATCAAAATCAAAGGCCATCGATATCTCCTTGGCAGAGGCACAGCATAGCCGCTTGGCGGCCAGTCAGAAATGACAAAGCCACCCGAAGGTGGCTTTGTCCCGGGCGTCATCAATCAGAAATCAATGCGCTTTGCCGGTTTTGTAGAAATGCTCGAAGCAGAAGTTGGTCGCCTGGATGTAGCCTTCCGCACCACCGCAGTCAAAACGCTCACCCTTGAACTTGTAAGCGAGTACGTTGCCTTCGGCAGCCTGCTTCATCAAGGCATCGGTGATCTGAATCTCACCACCCTTGCCCGGCTCGGTCTGTTCGATTTTCTCGAAAATGTCCGGAGTCAGGATGTAGCGGCCGATGATCGCCAGGTTGGACGGCGCATCTTCAGGCTTAGGCTTTTCAACCATGTTGGTCACGCGGAACAGGCCCGGCTTGATCTCTTCACCCGCGATCACGCCGTACTTGTTGGTTTCCTGCGGATCGACTTCCTGAATGGCGATGATCGAGCAGCCATAATGCTTGTGCAGTTTGACCATCTGCGCCAGCACGCCGTCACCCTCAGGGTTGACGCACAGGTCGTCCGCGAGAACCACGGCGAAAGCTTCGTTGCCGATCAGTGGGCGACCGCTCAGGATGGCATGGCCCAAACCTTTCATTTCGGTCTGACGGGTGTACGAGAAGCTGCACTCGTCGATCAGCTTGCGAATACCAACGAGGTACTTTTCCTTGTCAGTGCCCTTGATCTGGTGCTCAAGCTCATAGCTGATGTCGAAGTGGTCTTCAAGAGCGCGCTTGCCACGACCGGTCACGATGGAAATTTCGGTCAGGCCTGCAGCGAGGGCTTCCTCAACACCGTATTGGATCAGTGGCTTGTTGACCACCGGCAGCATTTCCTTGGGCATGGCCTTGGTCGCTGGCAGGAAGCGAGTACCGTAACCGGCTGCTGGGAACAAGCATTTCTTGATCATAAAAGTCCTTGGTAAGGGCTGTTGGTGTTAACGGCGCAGTCTAATGATGAGGCAGGCACCTTACAATGCCCCGCCTTTGGCCGTCCGATGCCATGATAGAGGAATACTCGTACAGATAGTTCCGCACTTTCTGGATATTGCCTTTACATAAAAGCAGCTCAAGGCACCGTCAAACTACCCTCAAGGCCTGCGCGGCCGGACCTCAACACCGCTTCTAGGCGACCGCGGACTTTACACCCGGCTTCGCCAACGGCAAGCGGCGACAAGTGGGAGGCAGGCAGTTTATGATGCAAAACATGGCGGAACGATGGCACCCGTTATCAGTCCAACGCTCGCATTTGTTAATTCCCTGGCCTTATCTCGAAGCGAAAAACATGATCAGAATTTTGTCCATTATTGCTGTGCTGGGCCTCACCGGCTGCGCAACCGCCTCCAATACCTACCTGAAAAACGGCAAACAGGGCTTGAGCATCGACTGCTCCGGCGAGGCGATGTCCTGGGCAAGCTGCTACGAAAAGGCGGATGCGTCCTGTGCAGGCACAGGTTATGAAATTGTCGGCACAGATGGCACCCCGCAACCTGCCGAAAGCGACAAGACGCTGGGCGTGGACGTTGGCAACTACAAAAGCCGCAGCGTGCTGGTGGTCTGCAAGTAATCAGGTCTGCCGCCCTGTCCACCGCGAACAGGGCCAGCTGACCCGGCCTGACTGATCAGCCTGAAATGCACGCTTCGGCAGCGTTCTGCACATCCCTGAAACGAATGGGCACGTTGGAAAGTCGTTCGTAGACCTTGATCGTACTACCGCCCGAGCGGCTTTCGATATCCACTACTGCCGCGGGTGACTTGCTGAGTTTCTGCGCGACGATGACCCGCAGGCCGTCATGCCGAGGCTCGATCAGAGGCGGCTTGCGACTGCTGCTGATCTTGCCAGCGAAGCAATCGGCGTATTCCTGAGGATTTTTGCCCGACATCACGTTCATGGTGGGGGGTGTATGCTCAATGTCGTTCACTGTGGCACAGCCAGTCATTGCCAGGGCCAGGACTACTACAGCAGCCAGTTTCATACAAAGCCTCCAAATAAAGGTCCTACGACAAGCCCCAGCGCAATTAAATCCCGGCTGAGGCATTTTTTCCCGGAAACACGGCAAATTAATGCTCACCGACGTCAAATTGCGGGCGTCGCATGCTATCGTTTTGATTTTTCAGAAAAACCCCCATTTCGGAGCCCGTCATGAAATTCGTACACCAGCGTGAGCATCTCAACGAGGACGACCTTGTCGTCATCGAGTGCTCTCAGACCTGCAATATTCGCCTGATGAACGATGCGAATTTTCGCAGCTTTAAAAATGGTGGTCGGCACACCTATCATGGCGGCGCGTTCGACAGATTTCCGGCCAAGATCGCCGCGCCAAGCACCGGTTTCTGGAACATCACCATCGATACTGCAGGCCGCAAGGCAGACACCAACGCCGGACGCAAACTGCCTTTCACTCACAAGATCAAGATCGTCCGGCGCTCGACCTCTCGCCTGGGATGATGCAAGGAGTCACCGTGAACAATCCAGCCCCGCGTACGACCAAATTCGCTGTCAGCTATAAGCTCAATGGCGAACGCCGCTTCGAATTTGCCCAATTGCAATCGGCGTCCACCGAGGAAGCCGAAGCCGCCTTGAAGAAAATGCACGGCGAGAGCGACGACCTTATTACGGACGTCAAGGTCAGCAAGGCTCTCTGATACTCACCGGAGCTCGATCCGATCATGCAACGCAAAGGTGACACTCCCGCCACGCTGGACCTGTTCGCAGACCAGACGGCCCAGCCTCGCAGCGATGAGCGGATCGGGCCTGGGTCGTGGCTGTTCAGAGGCTTTGCGCTGACCGCCATGCCGCAACTGTTGGCCGCCCTTGAGGAAACGCTGGGCCTTTCGCCGTTCCGGCACATGCAGACCCCCAGCGGTCTGAGCATGTCTGCAGCGCTGAGCAGTTGCGGACAACTGGGCTGGATAACCGACCGTCATGGTTATCGATACACGGCAACCGACCCGCAAACAGGACAGGCCTGGCCGGCGATGCCGGACGCCTTCATGCACCTGGCGCAGGACGCCGCACTCGCAGCCGGCTATGCCGGGTTCGTGCCTGACGCCTGTCTGATCAACCGCTATATCCCGGGCGCCAGGATGTCCCTGCATCAGGACCGAAACGAACACGACCATCGCTGGCCAGTAGTGTCGGTATCACTGGGCATACCGGCCATCTTTCAGTTCGGCGGCCTGCTGCGCAGCGACAAGACTCAACGCATTTCCCTGTTTCATGGCGACGTGGTGGTCTGGGGCGGCGAGGACAGATTGCGCTTTCACGGCATTCTGCCCATCAAGCAGGCAGAACATCCGCAATTGGGTGAGCAACGGATCAACCTGACCTTTCGCAAGGCCGGCCGCGACAGCTGATCAGGCCTCTTCGAGCACGCCGGACGTCCGGGCCAGCGCCGGGCATACCGCCCGGTGCAGGTTAAGTGCTGTATTGATGATGCCGATGTGGCTGAACGCCTGCGGGAAATTGCCCAGCATGCGCCCGCCCTTCGGATCGTACTGTTCGGCCAGCAGACCAACGTCATTGCACAGACCCACCAACCGTTCGAACAGCCGCGCGGCATCATCAGCCCGGCCCAGCAAGACGTAGGCATCGGCCAGCCAGAACGAACAGACCAGAAACGTCCCTTCCCGACCGGCAACGCCATCGACACTGCGCTCGTTGTCATAGCGCAGCAGCAGACCATCCTGCATCAGCGTACGCTCGATCTGCGCGACAGTACCGATAACTCGCGGGTCTTCAGGCGCAAGAAAACCGGTCAGCACAATCTGCAGCAGACTGGCATCCACTTCTGTCGAGCCATAGGTCTGTACGAAGCTGCCAAGCTCGGCATCGAAACCGTGGCGACAGACATCGGCATGGATTTCGTCCGCCACTTTCCGGTAGTGCACTGCCAGCGCACGATCCTCATCGCTCTCGGCAGCCTGGGCGATCTGCGTGGCGTTACGGTCAAAGGCCACCCAGGCCATGACTTTCGAGTGCGTGAAGTGCCGCGGCTCGGAACGTATCTCCCAGATGCCCGCATCCGGCAGGTGCCAGATCTTCTCCAGATACGGCATGACCACTTTGGAAATCGCCACGCTGCGCGGGTGCTGCGCCATACCGCCGCGCAGCGCCTGGATCATGGCGTCGGCCACTTCGCCGTAGACGTCCAGCTGAACCTGTGTCGCCGCACCATTGCCGACGCGCACCGGCAGTGAGTTCTCATAGCCACCCAGCCAGGGCAGCTCATACTCCTGCAAACGCCGCTCGCCGCCTACGCCGTACATGATCTGGATCTGTTCCGGGTTACCGGCAACCGAGCGCAACAGCCAGTCCCGCCAGGCCTCAGCTTCCTCGAAATAACCCAGATTCATGAATGCCAGAAGGGTCATGGTGGCGTCGCGCAGCCAGCAATAGCGGTAATCCCAATTGCGCTCGCCACCCAACTGTTCGGGCAGTGAGGTGGTCACGGCGGCAACGATGCCGCCGGTGGGCGCGTAGGTCATGGCTTTCAGCGTTATCAGCGAGCGCTTTACCTGAGCCGTCCACGGCCCGACGTCAGGGCAACGATCAGAAAACTCGCGCCAGTAGGCAGCGGTGCTTTCCAGAGCCTGATCGGCATCGATCTGCTCGAGCAAGGGTGCAAAGGATGCCTGATAGGCCAGCGTGAAGACCTCGCGCTCGCCTTCATCGACGTGAAAACGGCTGGCGGTGTGATGATCCTGAGGATGCAGTGCCACAGGGCTGCGCAAAACCAGCATTTCCGGCCCGGCCACTGCCGTCAGCGTATGAGCATCCTTTCGCTCGACCCAGGGCACACTGCTGCCGTAATCGAAACGGATGGCGAGGTCTACAGCGAACTCGACCCGACCGGACAGCCCGATCACCATGCGCACCACGTGGCCGGAGGTCTTCATGGGCATGAAATCGATCAGCATGGCGCGACCGTCACGGGTTTCGAAAACGGTTTCGAGAATCAGCGTGCCGTCGCGGTAACGGCGCTCGACGGCAATAACCTCGGCGGTCGGCGCAATCTTCCAGCGGCCATGCTCATCACTCCCCAATAGAGCGGCGAAACAGGCCGTCGAGTCGAAGCGGGGGAAACACAACCAGTCCAGCGAACCATCACGGGCGACCAGCGCCGCCGTCTCGCAGTTGCCCAGCAATGCGTAGTCTTCGATCAGTGCAGCCATCCAGAAATGCCCGTCGTGATGATGATTCGTTAACGTGGGTAAACAGCTGATCAGGCGTTCAGGATGTAACGCTCGATGGCGTTGGCCACTCCGTCCTGCTCATTGCTATCAGTAACATGATCAGCCTGTCCCTTGACTGTCTGCTCGCCCTGCCCCATGGCAATCGACAAGCCTGCCTTGTGGAACATCGCCACGTCGTTACCGCCGTCGCCTATGGCCGCCGTACGCGACAGGTCGACGCCCAGATAGTCCGCCAGCGCGACCAGAGCGGAACCCTTGTTGGCCTCCAGCGCGGTGACATCCAGGTAGTATTTTTGCGAGCGGGCCGCCAGCGCGAGTCCTTCGATCTGCGGATTGAGCTGCGCCTCAAGGGTCTTGAGCAACTCGAAATCACCGCTGGCCGCGACGATCTTGTCGACGCGATCCAGATACGGCTCGAAACTCTCGACCTGAACATAGTCATAGCCCAGCGCATCGAGCTCATGATCGACGTAATCGGCATCGGGATCGAGCAGCAGCCACTGATCATCGGCAAATACCCAGATGGCAACGTTTTGCCCGGCAAACAACTCCAGACAGATGCGAACGGCGCGCGGGTCAATGCGATGAGCCACCAACAGGCTGCCATCGGGATGAGTGATGGTGCCGCCATTGAATGCAACGGTGGGCAAATCCACATCCAGCGCTTCGATCACCTGGCGCATGGCCCTGGGCGGGCGACTGCTGGCCAGCGTGAAGTGAACGCCGGCATCACGCAGGCGCTTGATGGCGTCGATATTGGCTTGGCTAAGGCTGTGATCACGGCGCAGTAATGTGCCGTCGATGTCGGACAACAGGAACTGTACGGGCAGTTCAGACATTCAATTCTCTCCATTCCCGACCATCACGACTCAGCAACTCTTCGCCCGCTTGCGGACCATCCTTGCCAGCTTCGTAAAGCTGCACTTGCGGCTGCGCGGCCCAGGCGTCGAGGAACGGCTGCACTGCACGCCAGCCGTTCTCGATGTTGTCGGCCCGCTGGAAGAGCGTCTGATCACCGGTCAGGCAGTCATAAATGAGGGTTTCGTACCCGGTGGAGGGCTGCATCTCGAAGAAATCCTTGTAGGCGAAGCCCAGCGCGATATCTTCCATCTTCAGTTCCGGGCCAGGACGCTTTGCAAACAGGTCGAACCACATGCCTTCGTTGGGCTGGATCTGGATCCGCAAGTAGTTGGGCTTGAGCCGGTCGACTTCGGTATCGCGGAACTGCGCGTACGGAGCAGGCTTGAAGCAGATGGCGATCTCAGTGCTGCGAGCGCTCATGCGCTTTCCGGTGCGCAGGTAGAAAGGCACGCCCACCCAGCGCCAGTTGTCGACCATGACCTTGAGCGCAACGTAGGTCTCGGTGTTGCTGTCCGGCTCCACGCGATCTTCCTGGCGATAACCGACGACCTGCTTGTCGCCCATCACGCCCTTCGCATACTGGCCACGCACCGAATTGGCCAGGGCTTCCTCCTGGCTCCAGGGCCGGATTGCACCGACCACCTTGGCCTTCTCGCCGCGAACGGCATCGGCACCGAAAGCGGCAGGCGGCTCCATCGCAACCATCGCCAGCAGCTGGAACAGGTGGTTGGGCACCATGTCGCGCAAGGCACCGGTGTGTTCGTAAAAGCTGCCACGGGTTTCGACGCCTACGGTTTCCGCAGCCGTGATCTGTACATGGTCGATGTAGTGATTGTTCCAGAACGACTCGAACAGGCCATTGGAGAAACGGCTGACCAGAATGTTCTGCACCGTCTCCTTGCCCAGGTAATGGTCGATCCGGTAAATCTGCTTCTCGCTCATGACCTTGAGCAGGCAGCCATTGAGCTCGACCGCACTGGCCAGATCGGAGCCGAAGGGCTTTTCGATCACGACGCGACGAAACCCGTTTTCGGTTTCCTGCAGCAAACCTGACGAACCCAGCCGTTGGGCAACCTCACTGAAAAACCGCGGCGCAGTGGCCAGATAGAACACCGCATTCGCGGTGCCAGTGCTCTCGATCTTGCTGGCGATGTCCTGATAAGTGGAATCGTCGAGGAAGTCGCCCTGCACATAACTGATGCGCTCGGCCAGCTTGCTCCACAGCGCCGGGTCGAGGGGATCCTTGCCACCGCCAGCCACCTTGCCGGCGGCTTCATCCCGAATGAAGTTCTCAAGCTTTTTCGCAAAGTCGGCATCACTGATCGCATTGTGATCGACGCCGACGATATGCAGCCCTTCATCCACCAGACCGTCGCGTGACAGGTTGTAAAGCGCCGGCATCAACAGGCGCTTGACCAGGTCTCCATGCGCACCGAACAGAAACAGGGTCGTGGGTGGGGCTACCTCGGTTTTTTGCTCGGCACTGCCACGCGACAGGCCCATTACTTGGGTTCCTTGTGGCCACCGAATCCAAAGCGCATGGCGGACAGCATCTTGTCCGCGTACGAACTTGTCTGGCGAGAACGGAAACGCGCAAACAGGGCGCTGGACAGAACAGGAACCGGAACCGCCTGCTCGATGGCCGCCTCGATGGTCCAGCGACCTTCGCCGCTGTCGGCAACCGAACCGGAGAAAGCATCCAAGTGCGGGTCGGTAGCCAGGGCATCGGCAGTCAGGTCCAGCAGCCAGGACGACACCACACTGCCACGACGCCAGACTTCGGCAATGTCGGCCGTGTTGAGGTCGAAACGCTGTTCAGGCGGCAGGTGTTCGGAATTTTTCTGTTTGAGAAGATCGAAGCCTTCGGCGAAGGCCTGCATCATTCCGTACTCGATGCCGTTGTGGATCATCTTCACGAAATGCCCGGAACCCGCAGGGCCGGAGTGGATATAGCCACGTTCGGCGCGGTCGTCGGTCGATTTGCGGTCACGAGTGCGCTCGATCGAGCCAAGGCCCGGAGCCAGTGTCGCGAACAGCGGATCGAGGCGCTCGACAACGGCGGCCTCGCCTCCGATCATCATGCAGTAGCCACGCTCAAGCCCCCAGACGCCACCTGACGTACCGACATCGACGTAATGCAGGCCCTTTTCAGTGAGCTCCTGAGCGCGCCGGATATCGTCCTTGTAGAAAGTATTACCGCCGTCGATGATCACGTCATCGGCGTCAAGCAACTCGCTGAGGGTCTGAATGGTGTCTTCGGTGGGCGCACCTGCCGGGAGCATTACCCAGACAGCACGGGGCTTGGCGAGCGTGCTGACCAGTTCCTTCAGATCTGCGACCGCAGTCGAACCGTCATTGGCCAGGGCGTTGCGCGATGCTTCATCACGGTCGTACACCACAGTCGTGTGACCATTCAGCATCAGACGGCGTGCAATGTTGCCGCCCATGCGGCCCAGTCCAATAATCCCAAGTTGCATGAAGGTGCTCCTTAAATCGTAAAAAGGTGCCTCGCTTGCCGTCCAGCGCATCGACAGGTTACGAGCATGCTGATTAGTCAAGCGAGGCGGAACGTCGGTTCCCTTGCGAGAAGATGAAGACGCGAGCGCCCTCCTGTGGTGCATTTTGTCGCGATTAAGAGACATTCGCGACAATTAAAAATAAAAAAGTTCCAAAATCATGCAAAAGAAATCAAAATCGGTGCCGATAGAGAGGGTAAGCAGCGGCGGTCAGGGATTGAAAGTCATTGCCACGGGCCTCTCTGAGGTTGAATCCGCCATTTGCGAGGTGAGCAATGGGCACTGTACTACCAGCACTTGCACCACAAACCCTGTATGTCACTATCCGTCGTGACGAACTGCGCACATTAAAAGAAGAGCGCGAGCAGTTGCAGAAAAAAGTGGCTCATTTGAGCTCGATGCTGCAGCAATCGCAGTTATCCGCCCCCGTCAAGATGCTTCAGGCCTGACCGTAACTGTATCATCCTTCAAAACGCCTCAGGGCAAGCCCGATAACTCGGCTTGCCCACCTGACCTGCCCTCCTGTCGATCCCCGCAACCAGTTCCACTCTCCGGGCAGTGCACGTCTGCACCAGCGCCATCAGGAAAAGAACCCTGGCGAATCGGCTCTCTATAGCGTTTTTTGCCAGAACATCGCGCGCCCCATTTCAGGGCTCAACTGATAGTTGTCAAAACCAAGCTTTCTGTAGGCCCCCTGCGCAATCTCGTTGCCTTCCAGTACCTCCAGCGTCAGCTTGCAGCAGCCACGCTGGCGTGCAATCTCCTCGACCTTGAGCAGCATTTTCTGGCTGATACCGAGGCCTCGATATTGCGAGATCACTGCGACGTCATGAATATTGACCAACGGACGACAGGCAAAGGTTGAAAACCCCTCGAAGCAGTTGACCAGCCCCACCGGCTCTCCCGAGATAAACGCCAGCACACTGAACGCATACGGACGCTTCGCAAGTTCGATTGCCAATTGCTGACGGGTGTCGCTCGACAGAGGCCGCCCCGTCCCCAAGGCATCCATTGAATACTCATTCAATACGAACCCGATTGCATCCGCGTGCACAGGATTGGTGTAACTCGCTTGCAGTACCAGTACCTCGGGGGCTTCCATTTCCATCCTCGTCAATTCAATCAGAGTGATTCAGTGAAATCAGTCATAGGGTAAATGCCTCAGGCCAACGTCAAGGTCGGGGCTTGTGGCCCGATTCTATCCTGCCCTGATTCAAAATGTTCCGACGCAGATGTAAGGATTTTCTCGTCGTGCCCGCAGATTGATCGCTACACGCACCCGGAAAAGGCGCTACGCACCGTTGCTGCTCATTACGGCCTGACAGCATCGGAATTTAGTGATGAAGACCAAACGCCTGGACGGGATTGTCCAACGATCCGACGACCGGTAATGAGCCCTACGGACGCCAAAAACAGCGGTAAAAAAGCGCATCGACCGCCCGGCTGCTACCTGCAGCGTGCCATCACGTGCGGCGTCGAAGCCTGTTCCAGACATTCGCAAATAAAAAAGTCGAAACTTCTCCAAAACGGCCGGGTCAGCTGATTAGAGCATCTATGCTATTGGCTGACATCCGGTAATGGCGACATCACACCGCTTTGTCACTATGCATGGTCCAAACGGGTATCGATCTTGCGTAGTGCACGTATGTGTACCCGGCCATAGGAAATGGCCAATAAAAATCAAGTGATGCACCAAGACTGTTTTAAGGGGAAAATTGATGATTAGCGCCGCTGTGAAAACCCAGAAGGGAGAGAGTTTTAACCAGCCTGTCGGCGAGCTGACTCATCTGCCGGTGTTCTCTACCAAGAGCGTTCCTGTGCTGCAAATGCCAACGTCGACTGTTCAGCCTCAGCCGACCATGTCTCAAGTCAACAGACGCAAAGTGTTGTTCGTGACCTCCGAGCTGGCCGATCTGGTGAAAACCGGTGGCCTGGGCGATGTGTCTGCCGCACTGCCGCGAGCCATGCGCCACCTGCACGACGTGCGAGTGCTGATTCCAGGTTATCCGCAGGTCATCAACAGCGGTAATCCGATCCATATCATCAGCCAGCTGGGCGGGCATGCAGCGCTGCCGCCTTGCAAGGTGGGTCGCATGGACATGAAAGATGGCCTGGTGATCTACGTGCTGATCTGCCCGGAGCTTTACGAGCGCGAAGGCACCCCTTATGCCGACAGCACCGGCCGTGACTGGTCCGATAACCATATTCGCTTCGCCCGTCTGGGCCTGGCAGCTGCCGAGTTCGCCGCTGGCGAAGTCAAGAGCCAGTGGTGCCCCGAGCTGGTTCATGCCCACGACTGGCCAGCCGGCCTGGCGCCTGCTTACATGCGCTGGCGCGGGCAGTCCACGCCAAGCATCTTCACTATTCACAACCTCGCCTATCAAGGGACCGTGAGTACGACGTCGAGCCGTGAGCTGGGCATTCCGGACTCCGCCATTACCCCTGAAGGCATGGAGTTTTACGGCCAGCTGTCTTTCATCAAGGCTGGAATGGCCTTTGCCAGCCACATCACGACCGTCAGCGCCACCTACGCTCGGGAAATCACTACTCCGGAGTTTGGTTGCGGCCTGGAAGGCTTCCTGCAAAGCAAGGCCAACAAGGGTCAGCTCAGCGGTATCCCCAACGGTATCGACGAAAGTTGGGATGCGGCCACCGACGAACACCTGATCTGCCATTTTGCGCCCAATGAATGGATGCGCAAGGAAATCAACGCTGACTACGTTCGTGAGTTGTTCGAACTGGACGCCTCGACCGGGCCGCTGTACGCAGTGGTATCACGCCTTGTGTATCAGAAAGGTCTGGACCTGACGATCGGCGTCGCCGAACACATCGTCAACAATGGCGGGCAGATCGCAATCATCGGCCGCGGTGAACCCGAGGAAGAAGAGGCCATGCGTGAACTGGCGGCACGCTTCCCCGGGCGTATCGGCGTGCGCATAGGCTTCAACGAAACCGACGCGCGACGCATGTTCGCTGGCAGCGATTTCCTGCTGATGCCGTCCCGCTATGAGCCTTGCGGGCTGAGCCAGATGTATGCGCAACGCTTCGGCTCTCTGCCTGTCGCACGCAATACCGGTGGCCTGGCCGATACGATTGAAGACGGTGTCACTGGTTTCCTCTTCAACGAATCGACAGTCGAAAGCTACACCAAGGCCCTGGATCGTACTTTTCAGGTCTTTGCTCATCCCGAACTGCTCAACGCCATGCGCTGCCGTGCAATGGCGGCTCCCTTCAACTGGCATCAGGCGGTAGAGCCCTACGCAGATCTCTATCGCGATCTGTTGAAGAAAAACGTGAGTATTTCCAGCAACTACTAGGTTAAGGATTTAATGGATGCCCCTGCGTACAGACGATAACTGGCGCCACGGCGCCGTTTTGTTGGACCCTGAACACACCCGGTTTGCCCTCTGGGCACCGGATGCCTCCTTCGTAAATGTCGAACTGCAGGATGGCCAGTCATTGGCCATGCTGCCTCAGTCCGACGGCTGGTTCGTCCTTGAGGCCCGCTGCAAGGCGGGTACTCGCTACCGCTTCAGGATCGACCACGAACTGGACGTTCCTGACCCCGCCTCCCGCGCACAGCTCGATGACGTTCACTCTGAAAGCCTTGTAGTCGACCCTGACGCTTATTCATGGCAAAACACTGCATGGAACGGACGTCCATGGCATGAAGCGGTGATCTATGAACTGCACGTGGGCGCCATGGGCGGCTACGCTGGCGTGGAAAAGCACCTGCCGCGACTCGCCAAACTGGGTGTTACTGCGATCGAACTGATGCCGCTTGCGCAGTTCCCCGGTGATCGCAACTGGGGCTACGACGGCGTTCTTCATTATGCTCCGCAATCCTCCTACGGCACGCCTGAACAGCTCAAGCAACTGATCGACACCGCTCACGGTCTTGGCCTGATGGTGATTCTGGACGTGGTGTACAACCACTTCGGCCCGGACGGCAACTACCTGGGCAGTTACGCCAAGGAGTTTTTCCGCAGCGACCTGCACACCCCATGGGGCGATGCGATCGACTTCAGGCGCCCGCAGGTGCGCGACTTTTTCGTCGATAACGCCCTGATGTGGCTGCTCGAGTATCGCTTCGACGGCCTGCGCATGGACGCGGTGCACGCCATTCGCGACAAGACCTTCCTGCCGGAGTTTGCTGAGCGGGTTCGCGGGCGCATTGAACCGGGCAGGCACGTGTGGCTGAACCTTGAGAACGAGTTCAACCAGGCCAGTCTTCTGGAAAAAGGCTTCGATGCACAATGGGACGACGACGGTCACAACACCCTCCACGTGCTGTTGACCGGTGAAACCGACGCCTACTATTCCGACTTTGCCAAAGAGCCGACGCAGAAGCTTGCGCGCCTGCTCAGCGAGGGGTTTGTCTACCAAGGCGAACCGACGCGTCATGGGCACACGCGAGGCGAGCCCAGCGCGCATCTGCCGCCGTCGGCCTTTGTGCTGTTTCTGCAGAACCACGATCAGATCGGCAACCGCGCACTCGGTGAACGCCTCCCGCAGCTCTGCGCGCCTGCTGCATTGAAGGCCGCCACCGCCCTGTTGCTGCTTTCACCGATGATCCCGTTGATGTTCATGGGCGATGAATGGGCGGCCAGCGAGCCGTTTCTGTTCTTCACCAGCCACCACGGCGAACTGGCCGATGCGGTACGTGAAGGACGTCGCAAGGAGTTCGCTGATTTCGCCGCGTTTGCCGACCCGGAAAAGCGCGAGCACATCCCTGATCCCAATGACATCAAGACGTTCGAAGCGTCGCGCCCGGCGTTTTCCGCGGTCGATCTCGACACCGACATAGGCCTTGATCATCGCAGCTGGCTGGAGTTCTACACGCAGTTGCTGGCCTTGCGGCACAAGGAAATCATGCCGCGCCTGCAGGGTGCACGCTTCCTGAAGACCGATATTCTTGGTGACAAGGCGGTCAGTGCGCGCTGGACGCTGGGTGATGGCAGCGAACTGCGCATTGATCTCAATCTCAGTGAGCACGCGGTCGACGCACCGCCGCAAACGGGTGCCCGCGAGATATTCTCCAGTGCCGAAAAATCGTCCGAACTTTCCCCACGCGGCATCCTCAATGCTTACACGGCCATTGTCAGCCTGAAAGCAAGCGATGTTCTGGAGGAACAGGATGAACAATGAGCAATTGGAGAGGCTTGCAACCGAGGCAGGATTGTCGGTTCACTGGGTCGATGCCAACGCTCGACCGCAGACCGTCAGCCCTGATGTGCTGCGCAAGGTATTGGAGGCGCTGGGCTATCCGGCTGAAAACGGCGAGGCTATCGATGCCAGCCTGCTGCGCCTGCAAAAGGCCAGTCACGGCACCACTGCCCCGCCGCTGCTGACGGTCGATGTAGAAAGCAACCTGGACCTGTCGCAATGGTTTGCTCCACAAACGCCGTTTACGCTTCACCTCGAAGACGGCTCTTCACTGGATGCCAGACTGACCTCCAGTGCAGAGCTTCCGGCACTTGCCCCGCCCGGCTACCAACAGCTGGAAATTGCCGGCCAGCACCTGACCATCGCGGTCGCACCGAAAACCTGCTTCAGCATGGCAATGGCGACCGACACCTCGAAGCCGCACGGCTGGGGACTGACCGCTCAGCTCTACAGCTTGCGCCGTGAAGGTGATGGCGGTTTTGGTGACACCGAGGCACTGGAGAAGGTCTTGCGCTCTGCCGGGGAACGAGGTGCCGACGCGTTGGGCATCAGCCCGATCCACGCCATGTTCGCCAACGACCCTCACCGTTACAGCCCTTATTCACCTTCCAGCAGGCTGTTTCTCAACAGCCTGTATGCGTCGCCGGGTGCGATTCTCGGTGAAAGTGCGTGGCGTCAGGCAATCGAAGACGCGCGTGTCGGCGACGAGATGAAGCGTCTTGAAACACAGACGCTGATCGACTGGCCAGCTGCGGCCAATGCCAAATGGAAAGCGCTTCACGCGCTTTATGAGGGCTTCAGTGCGGGTGATCACCCACTGCACGAAGACTTCAACAGCTTCCGCCACAGCGGTGGTGAAGCGCTGGAAAATCACTGCCGCTTCGAAGCGCTGTGTGCCGAATCCGAAACACTGAACATCGGTAACAACTGGCATGAATGGCCGGAACAGTTCAAAGACCCTCGCGGTGAAGCCGTCGCAGAGTTTGCCAAAAACCATAGCGAGCAAATCAGCTTTCATGCGTTCGCCCAATGGCTCATAGCCCGTGGTCTGGAGCGCGCGCAGGTGGCAGCACGCAGCAGCGGCATGCGCGTCGGCCTGATTGCCGATCTGGCCGTGGGTGCCGATGGCGCCGGAAGCCAGGCCTGGAGCCGCCAGGACGAGCTGCTGTCAGCCCTGACCGTCGGCGCACCACCCGACATTCTCAACCGTGCTGGCCAAAGCTGGGGGATTTCCGCGTTTTCACCGGACGGCCTCAAGCGCAACGGTTTTCGTGCGTTCATCGAGATGCTGCGGGCCAACTTCGCCCATGCCGGCGGCTTGCGTATCGACCATGTCATGGGCTTGCAGCGCCTGTGGGTCATCCCGCAGGGGGCGCCTCCCAGCGAAGGCGCGTACCTTAATTTCCCGCTAGACGACATGCTTCGCCTGCTGAGCCTGGAATCCTGGCGGCACAAGGCGATCGTGCTGGGTGAAGACCTTGGTACGGTGCCTGAAGGCCTGAGCGAAAAACTCAGTGCCAGGGCGATTCTTGGCATGCGCGTACTGCTGTTCGAACAAAACAACGGTCAGTTCAAGCCGATTCTCGACTGGTCGGATCAAGCGCTGGCGACCACCAGTACCCACGACCTGCCTACCCTCGCAGGCTGGCTCAGCGAGCTGGATATCGAGTGGAACGCGCGCCTCGGTCACATTGACGATCAGCATGAATCGCAGTGGCGCGAAGAGCGCACGCGGGAATATGAAAGCCTGCGGCGTGCCTTGAGCCAGAACATCGACAGTATGCCCTCCGGTACTGAAGACCCGGCCCAGATCATCGACGCGAGCATCAGCTACCTTGGCCATACACGTGCGCCATTGGTCTTGCTGCCGATAGAAGACGCCCTGGGTGTCGAAGAGCAGGCCAACCTGCCCGGCACCATTGACAGCCACCCCAACTGGCGCAGACGTCTTCCCGGCGATGCGGCCTCTCTGCTTGATAACCCGAATGCTGCTCGACGACTGGAATTGCTTTCCCGATCCCGGCTGCAGGCTACGGAGCGTGATCAATGACCCGTCCATTACAGCCTTTGCGCGCCACCCAGCGCCTGCAATTCCACAAGGATTTTACTCTCAACGACGCTGTGCCACTGGTGCCCTACTTCGCCAGCCTGGGTATCAGCCACGTCTACGCGTCACCGCTGCTCAAAGCCCGTGCCGGCTCGATGCACGGCTACGATGTCGTTGATCCCACGGTCATCAACCCGGAACTGGGCGGCGAGCCTGCCCTGCTGCGCCTGGTCGAGACCCTTCGCGAGCACGGCATGGGGCTGATTCTCGACATCGTGTCCAACCATATGGCGGTCGGCGGTGCCGACAACCCATGGTGGCTGGACCTGCTCGAATGGGGCCGTCGCAGCCCGTATGCAGAGTTCTTCGACATCCAATGGAATTCGCCGGACCCGCTGCTGGAAGGCCAGCTGTTGCTGCCATTCCTGAGCAGTGATTACGGCACGGTATTGCAGGCCGGTGAAATTCCGCTGCGCTTCGATGCCGAGCATGGCTCGTTTTACATCGAGCACTATCAGCATCACTTTCCGATCTGCCCACTGACCTACGACTCATTGTTGCAGGCCGTGGATCACCCGCAACTCAAGGAAATGGCCCAGCGTTTCACCGCTCTGGCGCAGTTCCCGCAAGCTTATGAGCGCGCGCGCCAGGCCAGGACCGAGTTGGCCGAACTGGCCAAGGACCCGCAGGTACTCAAGGGTATTGAGCAGATTCTCGCGCATTTCGATTCGAGCAAGCCGGAAGGCTTCCAGCGCCTGCACCGGTTGCTGGAGCGTCAGCACTACCGTCTGGCCAGCTGGCGCACCGCTGGCGATGACATCAACTGGCGGCGTTTCTTCGACATCAACGAGCTGGGCGGCCTGCGTGTCGAGCGGCCACAGGTGTTCGAGGCGACCCACGGAAAAATATTCCAGCTGATTGCCGACGGCCTGGTCGACGGGCTGCGTATCGACCACATCGATGGTCTGGCGGACCCGCGCGGCTACGGTCGCAAGCTGCACCGCCGGGTTAAGAGCTTGCTCAAGCTGCGTCCCGAGCATGCACAGATCGATCATCTGCCGATCTTCGTCGAGAAAATTCTCGGCCCCGACGAGCCGCTGCGTGAAGACTGGAGCGTTGACGGCACGACGGGTTACGAGTTCATGAATCAGGTGTCATTGCTGCAACACGACCCCAAGGGCGAAGAGCCTCTGGGTGAGCTGTGGAGCCGCCTGACCGAGCGTACCGCCGACTTCGATCAGGAAGTGCTGGTGGCCCGGGATCTGGTCCTGCACGGCACACTGGCGGGCGATTTCGAGAACGTTGCCCAATCGTTGTTGCAGGTTGCTCGCAGCGACCTGATGAGTCGCGACCTGACCCTGGGTGCAATTCGCCGTGCCCTGCTCGCGCTGATCGTCAATTTCCCGATTTATCGTACCTACATCTCGGTATGCGGCCGTTCGGCGCAGGACGACAAGTATTTCCAGCAGGCAATGGAAGGCGCGCGTGCGACGCTGAACGAAGGCGACTGGCCAGTGCTGGATTACCTGGCACGCTGGCTCGGTGGCGAACCGTGGCGAAAACTGCCACGCGGCCCGCTGCGCAAGCTTTACAAGAATGCCTGCGTACGCTTCCAGCAACTGACCTCCCCGGTTGCCGCCAAGTCAGTCGAAGACACGTCGTTCTACCGCTCTGCCGTGCTGCTCTCGCGCAACGATGTGGGTTTTCATCCGCAGCACTTCAGTGCGCCGGTAGATGACTTCCATCAGGTCTGCCTGCAGCGTCTGGAGAAGTTTCCGGACAACCTGCTGACCACTGCAACACACGATCACAAGCGCGGTGAAGATACGCGTACACGTCTTGCGGTCCTGAGTGAGTGCGCCCCGTGGTACGCCGAACAGGTTGAGCGCTGGAGACAGCTGGCAATGCCGCTCAAGGGTGACGAGCCGACCATCAGTGCCGGCGACGAGCTGATGCTTTACCAGGCCTTGCTGGGCAGCTGGCCGCTGAGCCTGGAGGGTGAAGAAGCTCACCAGGAATACGCGAAACGCATGGTCCAGTGGCAAGAGAAAGCCCTGCGCGAAGCCAAGCTGCAAAGTAGCTGGAGTGCACCGAATCAGCCCTACGAAACCGCTTGCCGCGAATTTCTGGAGCGTTTGCTGCTGGCACCGGAAGCCTTGGCGTTGCGCCAATCCCTCAGTGCGACGGCCAACCGTATTGCCACCGCAGGCGCGCTCAACAGCCTGGCGCAAACCTTGCTACGCTTGAGCGTACCCGGTGTTCCCGATTTGTATCAGGGCACCGAGTTCTGGGATTTCAGCCTGGTGGACCCGGACAACCGTCGCCCGGTTGACTACGCTGCACGGAAACAGGCCCTGGCCGAAGACGCAAGCGTTGCCGAGCTGCTGACTGACTGGAAGGACGGACGCATCAAGCAGGCTCTGATCGCGAAGGTCTTGAACCTGCGCGCCGAACATCCGGTATTGTTCAGCGAGGGCAGTTATCAACCTCTGGAAATAAAGGGCAGTCACGCCGAGCAGGTGATGGCCTTTGCCCGGGAGACGCAAGGAGTGCGCGCTATCATCGTAGTACCACGCACATGCAGTGAACTATTGGGTACTGCGCAAACTCCATTGATTAATGCTGCCAATTGGGGCGACACGCGGATCATATTGCCGTTTGCCGACTCCGGTTCTGACTGGAAGGGACTCTTTTCTGACGTTGTCGTGACGAGTGATCGGGAAGTACCGCTCAGTGCAGCGCTTGAAAGATTTTCCGTCAATCTGCTTATTCAAACTATGTAATAGCTGGGAGTCTCAAGATGAGTGCCGACGAAAAAAGAATTCGCGACTTTGCTTACCAAATCTGGGAATCGGAGGGCAAACCCTCCGGTCACGACGAGCGTCACTGGGAAATGGCGCGCAAGCTGGCCGAAGCCGAAGCGCTGGCGCCGAACAAGTCCAGCGTACGCAAATCGACCAAGCCCAAGCTGCCTGAGGTAGACAGCGCCAAGGCCCCGGCTAAAGGCGCAGCCAAGCCCGCAGCGAAATCGGCGCCTGCGTCAAAGCCTGCCGGTGAAGCCAAGCCCAAGCCTGCTCCCAAGGCGGCCGCCAAACCTGCACCCAAGGCCAAGCCCGCTGCAGCCGCTGCAACCGACGCCCCTGCCAAAGAGGCTCCTGCCAAGCCTGCTCCGAAGAAGCCGCGCAAGCCGTCGAATTCTTGAAACTCTTCTGGCCGCGCACCGGTCAGTTATTGCAGGTCTCGCTCTGACCAGAGATGAGGCCTGCTACACCCCCTTAGATTATCGTCAGTATCGGAGCCTGCGGCTTCGATAGCGGTCTTGGCCGCTCAGAAAATCATTCGACGTCAGGAAGTCATCATGAATACGAAGTCCACTACACCGGCAGAAGATAATTCGGCCCCGCTAGACAACCCTGGCAGTACCCCGTCTCGCATTCGTGAAGGACTTCCCTTTCCTCTCGGTGCAAGCTGGGATGGCCTGGGCGTCAACTTCGCCCTGTTCTCGGCCAACGCCACCAAGGTAGAACTGTGCCTGTTCGACTCCACCGGCGAAATCGAACTGGAACGCATCGAACTTCCGGAATACACCGACGAGATTTACCACGGCTACCTGCCGGACGCGCACCCGGGCCTGATCTACGGTTACCGCGTGTACGGTCCGTACGATCCGAAGAATGGTCATCGTTTCAACCATAACAAGCTGCTGATCGACCCGTACGCCAAACAACTGGTCGGCGAACTGAAGTGGTCGGAAGCGCTGTTCGGTTACACCATCGGCCATCCTGACGGCGACCTGAGCTTCGACGAACGCGACAGCGCCCCTTTCGTACCGAAAAGCAAAGTGATCGACGAGGCCTACACCTGGGGCCGTGATCAGCGCGTTGGTACGCCTTGGGACAAGACGATTTTCTACGAAACCCACGTACGCGGCATCACCATGCGTCACCCTGAGGTGGCCGAAGAGCTGCGCGGCACGTTTGCCGGTCTGGGATCAGCGCCGGTCGTCGAGCACATTCGCAAGCTGGGTGTGACCTCCGTCGAGCTGCTGCCGATCCATGCCTTCGTCAACGATCAGCATTTGCTGCAGAAAGGCATGACCAACTACTGGGGATACAACAGCATCGCGTTTTTCGCCCCGGACCCGCGTTATCTGGCGAGCGGCAAGATTGCCGAGTTCAAGGAGATGGTTGCGCACCTGCATCACGCGGGCCTCGAGGTCATCCTCGATGTGGTCTACAACCACACCGCAGAAGGCAACGAGATGGGTCCTACCCTGTCGATGCGCGGTATCGACAACGCCTCGTACTACCGGCTGATGCCTGACGACAAGCGCTATTACATCAACGACTCGGGCACCGGCAACACCCTCGACCTGAGCCACCCTTGCGTATTGCAAATGGTCACCGACTCCCTGCGTTACTGGGCTTCGGAAATGCACGTCGACGGTTTCCGCTTCGACCTGGCGACCATTCTGGGCCGCTACCACGACGGTTTCGACGAGCGCCACAGCTTCCTGGTCGCCTGTCGTCAGGACCCGGTGCTGCGTCAGGTCAAACTGGTCGCCGAGCCTTGGGATTGCGGTCCGGGCGGTTACCAGGTGGGCGGTTTCCCGCCAGGCTGGATGGAATGGAACGACAAGTTCCGCGACACCGTTCGTGCCTTCTGGAAAGGTGACGAAGGCCAACTGGCAGATTTCGCTGCGCGCATGACCGCCTCCGGCAACATGTTCAATCAGCGTGGCCGTCGTCCGCAGGCGTCCGTGAACTTCATCACCGCGCACGATGGTTTCACGCTGCATGACCTGGTGTCATACAACGACAAGCACAACGAAGCCAACGACGAAAACAACCAGGACGGCAGCAACAACAACCTGTCCTGGAACCATGGCGTCGAAGGTCCGACCGAAGATGCGGAAATCAACAGCCTGCGTCTGCGTCAGATGCGCAACTTCTTCGCCACCCTGCTGCTGGCACAAGGCACGCCGATGATCGTTGCGGGCGATGAATTCGCGCGTACCCAGCACGGCAACAACAATGCCTACTGCCAGGACAGCGAGATTGGCTGGATCAACTGGGATCTGGACGAAGATGGCGAAGCGCTGCTCAAGTTCGTCACCCGCGTGATCAAGCTGCGTCAGACCTACCCGATCCTGCGTCGCAGCCGCTTTCTGGTAGGCGACTACAACGAGGAAATCGGCGTCAAGGATGTGACTTGGCTCGCTCCGGATGGCAACGAGATGAGCGTCGAGCAGTGGCACGATGCCAATGGCCGGTGCCTGGGCATGCTGATGGATGGTCGTGCACAGGAAACCGGTATCCGTCGCGCGGGTGCCGACGCGACGCTGTTGCTGGTGGTCAACGCGCATCATGACGGTGTCAACTTCACCCTGCCGGAAGTGCCTGAAGGTACCCATTACGAGTGCCTGATCGACACCAATCAGGATGATGCACGCAATAAGGAGCACTTTGCGTTCGGTTCGGAATACACCGTGACGCCGCGTTCGCTGTTGCTGTTCGAACTGAAGCGTGAAGACCAGCAATGATCGATGCCTTGAGTGAGTTTCTCGACTGGCGCAAGCACGGTTATGCCGATACGCGTGCGCTGGGCGAGTGCTTGCAGGCATTGGTCAACGAAGGTCTGGATCAGCTTCCCCTGCCTGCCCGCGGTCAGACACTTGAGCGCTGGCGGGCGCTGGCCTGCGTTGCAGGCCACGACCTGGGGTTGTGCAAGTTGTACGAGGGGCACACGGACGCCTTGGCGATCATGGCGGAACTGGGTGCCCCGCCCCCCGAACAATTCAGCACCTGGGGCATGTGGGCGGCAGAGCCGCCACAGGCACGGGTGAATATCAGCGGCGCTGGCGATGCACTTCGCCTGCACGGCCGCAAGGCATGGTGCTCGGGCGCTTCGGCGTTGAGCCATGCATTGATAACGGCATGGGACGCCGAGCATCGGCAGCAACTGATTGCAGTGCGCCTTGACCAGCCCGGCGTACACATGACCGGCGACGGCTGGCGCGCAGTGGGCATGGGTGCTACCGGCAGCATCGATGTGGTTTTCGACAATGCCGTCGGTCAAGCGATCGGTGCGCCGGGTGGCTATCTCGACAGAGCTGGCTTCTGGCAGGGCGGCATCGGCATTGCGGCCTGCTGGTACGGCGCATCCCGCGCCATCGCGCAGCGCCTGCTGGCCCATGTCGGCAAGCGCGAGGAGCCGCACGCCCTCGCGCACCTTGGCGCTGCGGACGTGGCGCTGCATGCCGCAATCGAGGTGCTGCGCGCAGCTGCCGCGCACCTGGATCAAGCGCCGGCCGACGATGCAGAGATGCTTGCCAGACGTTGCCGCGCCTATGTCGAACAAGCTGCCGATCTGGTCATCCAGCATGTGGGCCGGGCCGTCGGCGCCGGGCCTTATTGCAAAGATCCGCACTTTGCCCGGTTGATCACCGACCTGCCGGTTTTCCTGCGTCAGAGCCACGCCGAACAGGACCTGGCAGCATTGGGCCAATCAGTCGGCAAGGCGTTGCCCGCTGCACGGACGTGGTCACTATGAGAGCGTATAGAGCATGAGCGAAGGGTTCGTAGTGAGTGATGACGAGTCCGGCCAGGGGACATCCCTTGCTGCCTGGAATGCTTCGGTCAGGCTGAACGGCTTGCCAGCGATCACTGCCGACTTGCTGGTGCCGACCAATTGCCGAGCCGTGATCATCGCCCCGCATCCGGATGATGAAGTACTGGCCTGTGGCGGACTGATGAGCCAACTGGCACAACTGGAGCGCAGCCTGTTACTGATCTCGGTCACCGATGGTACAGCCAGCCATCCAGGCTCCACCCTGTGGCCTGTCGATCGTCTGTCCAGAGCCCGGCCCGAGGAAAGTGCCGAAGCCTTGGATCGTCTCGGTATACCTGCCGAGGGCCTCGAATGGTTGCGTTGCGGCTTTCAGGATGGCGCCGTGGCCGAGTCGGAGGAACGGCTGGTGGCCTTTCTCGAACAGCATCTGGGCCCTGCGGACGTGGTGTTCGCCACCTGGGCAGAAGATGGCCACAGCGACCATGAAGCGGTCGGCAGAGCCAGTGCAAAAGCCTGCGCGACGACCGGAGCACAGTTTTACGAAGTACCGGTCTGGGCCTGGCACTGGGCCGACCCCGAAGATGAACGTCTGCCATGGGACAGAGCGCGCAAGCTGCTGCTCGATCCGGTGACCCTGGCCCACAAACGCAACGCCGCCCAAGCGTTCACCAGCCAGCTGCAGGGTGATCCGGCAATCGGTCTTTCGCCGGTTTTGCCGGCTGCAGTGTTGGAAAGACTGCTGCGCCCCTTTGAAGTGGTGTTCACATGAGCGTCGAGGACAGTTATTTCAATGAGCTGTTTCTCAACAACGATGACCCGTGGGCATTCAAGCAACGCTGGTACGAACGGCGCAAGCGCGCACTGACCCTGGCCGCCCTGCCCCGCGAGCGCTACCGTTCGATATTCGAACCCGGCTGCGCCAATGGCGAACTCAGTGCCGATCTTGCCGGGCGCTGCGACGCGCTGGTGTGCTGCGACACCTCTAACCTGGCTGTGGACCTGGCACGCAAGCGTCTGGCCGACTTGCCCCATGCCAGAGTGTTACAGGCGCGTTTGCCACAGCAATGGCCGCAAGGCGAATTCGACCTGATCGTCTTCAGCGAGATGGGTTATTACCTGGACGCCGACGACCTGCACGGCCTGATCGACCGCGCACTGGCGGCCCTGTCACCGGACGGCCAGTTGCTCGCCTGTCATTGGCGGCCCGATATCGAAGGCTGCCCGCTGAACGCCCAGGCGGTCCACGACATCCTTGCTGCACGATTGTCCATGCACCGACTTTTCAGTCATCACGAACAGGATTTCCTGCTGGACCTGTGGAGTCGTGATGGAACCTCCGTAGCAGAACAGGAATTCTCCGATGATCGGCATTCTGATCCCGGTGCACAATGAAGAGCAGTTACTCGACTTGTGTCTCGAAACGATAAAGCAGGCGGCTGCCCACCCCGACCTCAAGGGCGAATGCGTGGAAGTGCTGGTGGTGCTCGACAGCTGCACTGACCGCTCGGCGGAGATCGCACGAGCCCATGGTGTGATGATTCTTGAAGTCTCGGCGCGCAACGTGGGGCAGGCACGCGCACAGGGCGCGGCGTTTCTCCTCGACCGAGGCGCACGCTGGCTGGCGTGTACCGATGGCGACAGTACCGTGGCCAGTGACTGGCTTGCCGAACAGCTGGCGCTGGATGCCGACGCAGTGTGCGGAACGGTGACGCCCGGCGACTGGAGCAAGGACATCTCGGCTGCTGCGCAGGCTGCTTATCTGCAGCATTACCAGCACCGTGACGGTCACCGACACATTCATGGTGCCAATCTGGGTGTCAGCTCGATTGCCTATATCAGCGCCGGTGGATTTCCGGCCCTGACCTGCCATGAAGACGTGCATCTGGTCCGGCAACTGGAATTGATCGGAGCACGGATCGCCTGGAGCTGCCGCCCCAGGGTCACCACCAGCACCCGCCTCGACTCGAAAGCCAGGGGCGGGTTCGGTGATTTTCTGAGTTCGCTGAACGCCTGAAGGGCGTGCTTACTGGTGATGCGCTGTCTGCATGCCTGAACGGTCATCGTCGGCCGAATTGAGCGCGGCGCTGAAGAAACGCACCGCTTCGGCACTCAGGTTACGATGGATATCCTCGCGGTCCACGCCATCAGGGTCATTGCACAGCAACGGAGCAGTCGCGCGTTGCTCGTCACTGCACGGTGCCATGAAGACAAAATGCCCTGCCCCGGCCAGCAACTTGTAGTCGGGCGGCTGCGGCAGCTTGCGCGCCAGTGCTTCTGCGTTTCGGTCGATCGCCAGCAACTGATCGTCATCCCCCGCGTACATCAGCACCGGCACGTGCACATCACCCAGCGTGTGGCGGCCGAACATCAGGCTCAGCGGGGCCATTAACATCAGCGCGCCAACCCGTGGATCAGCCTGAGCGTGAAGGTCATCACGGTCTGCGACAAGCTCGCCCTGCGTCTTGCACGCATCGCGGTCTGTCGGGCGCTCGGCGCAGTACTGACGCAGACGCTGCAGATCAGGTTGCGCGCCAGCAAGAATCAGCGCGGTTTCGCCACCGGCCGAATAACCGATCACGCCCACTTGCCGGGCATTGAGATAGGGGGCCAGCAAGGGGTCAAGCAAGGCCGTGCTGATCGCTTCGGAAATCTGCAGCGGGCGGCCGTACAGGTTGCTCAGGCTGCCAAGACGGCTGTGATCGCGATCATTGTCGCCAGGATGAACCACGGCAACCACCACAAACCCCTGGCGCGCCAGCGAAGTGGCCAGGTCATGCAGCGCAAGCGGAGTGCCTGTGTTGCCGTGTGACAGCAACAACAGGGGGAAGCGGCCCATTGCGATAGGCGCCTCTTCACCGGCTTCGACACGATAGCCGTGAAGGGTACTCACTTGCTCGGCGGCGGTGGACGGGTAAAACGCGATGGCCTGCACCGGCTGGGAATCCAGCGGATCAGGGAAACTCAACTGGTGGTAGCCCGCGCTCCAGGCTTCATCCGCCTGAGCGTGCACCGAAACAAGGCTATCGAGCAGGAAAACCAGCATCACTGCACAAAGACGTACCATGGCAAGGCCCAACCTTTGCAAATCCGGAACTTCGCCCGGACAATCCATCAAGCGCTTGTGTCGAGCATCATGCTCCAGCGCGCCGTTCCCACCCAGATATGAGTGTTGAAAACAGAAATAGTGCACAAGCCGGGCCATAAACTGCCCGTTGTTTTTTCTCGAGGGCGAATACTCCCGCCAGCCTGACAAGGCGATGCTCGAAAACCCTAGGCTCTGTACGTAAAGTGGCTGCGCTCGGTGATGCTGCGTTAAAAACAGGCTCGGATGCGAGTCCAATCTGAATGCTCATTTACAACACGTAGGGTTGAACGCGACCCCGGCCGTTCCTCGCCTGTTTTTGCCTTGCCTGACCTTCGCTCGCCGACTTTTCGTACAAACCCAGTCTAGTCCCGTAAGAACCCCGTTACCTGTAAGAAAGCTGTCAAGGTTGTATCCCGTTAACGCGCCGTTCAGCGCAGCCCATCGCCATGCATCAGAAACAAAAAAACTCCACAACCCGCCAGGAAAACCCCGCGCAGGTTGTAGAGTTTCGTGAAGACGGCTTTTGATCAGGCCGCGAACAGCTCGTTCTGAATGTAGTGCTGGGCAGCACTCATGGCGCTGGCACGCGGCTCTTCGCCATACGCCAGGCCGTGGGCGCGGACGAATTGCAGGTCGGTGATGCCGATGAAGGCGAACAGCGTCTTGAGCAGCTCTTCGTGACCGGTGCCAGTGGGTTGTCCGGCGTGCAGACCGCCCGAGGTGGAAACGATAATGACTTTCTTGCCGCCACACAGGCCTTCAGGGCCGGCTTCGGAATAACGGAACGTGCGACCCGCGATCAGAATCCGGTCAAACCAGGCTTTCAGCTGGGTCGGAATGGTGAAGTTGTACATGGGTGCGCCGATGACCAGCACGTCCGAATCGAGAAACTGCTGCAAAGTGGCTTCGTTGCCTGCCACTTCCTGCTGCTGGGCGGCGTCACGGACTTCTACCGGCGTGCCCGCCGCAGCGAGGCTGGCAGCAGAGAAATGCCCAAGCGCGTCACTGGCAAGATCGCGATAGGTGACCTGGCTGTCGGCGTGCGCATTCAGGTAGGCCTGGACAACCTCATGGGTCAGCTGACGCGAAGCGGAGTGATCGCCGAGGATGCTGGAGTCGAGGTGCAATAGTTTCATAACGTAGCTCCCTTAAGAAAATCGCCACTGAGCGATGAAGTGGCGAGCATCCTATCCTTGATCGCAATAGATGATTAGTGGTCTTGAATGCGACTGTTCGTTCTATTAAGAGAACAATAGAGTGAGTCCGGACTGAGGCTCAGTTCTTTGAACGAGGTCTCGAACGCATCCAGCAGGCCCCTGACGGCGGGAAGCAGGCCACGGCGCGAGGCGAACACAGCATGCACGATGCCGCACTTGGGTCGATGCTCGCTGAACAGCTCTACCAGGCGTCCGTCCTGCAAGGCTTCCCTGACAATCAGCTCGGGAAGCTGTGCCACGCCGACTCCCTGCAAGGCGGCCTGCAGCATCATGTCCAGGTCCGAGCTGATGAGCCGCGGCGTGTGGCGTATTTCGGCATAGTGGCCGGGCTGCGTCTCCAGCAACCAGCGATGCTCGTGATTCGAAGAGGGCATATCGAGGCTGGGCAGTGTCGACAGCGCCTCTAGAGAAGGCGTTGCCGACAGCCTGGCCGCCAGGTCCGCGCGTGCCACCAGACGCTGAGCGCTGTGCCCGAGCTTCTTGACCACCAGGCCGTCGTCCTCCAGTGGTGGAAAACGCACACGCAGCGCAATGTCGATGTTCTCGGTCAGCGGGTCGACGCGTCGGTTGGTACTTTCGACCTGGATCTGAACCTTGGGGTGCTCGGCCGCGAAGCGGGCGATGGTCTCGTTGAAGCCCATCGCTGCCAACGCCGGAGGACAACTGATCACCACCCTGCCCTGCGGTTCGGATTTGGAACGCAGGATGGCCTCTTCGGCAGCCTCGGCCTCGACCAGCATGGCCACGCAATGCGCGTAATAGTCACGCCCGCTTTCGGTCACCGCGAAGGTGCGGGTCGAGCGGTGAATCAGCCGAACACCCAGGCGCTCCTCAAGCCCGGCAATGCGCCGGCTGAGTTTGGACTTGGGGATCCCCAGCTTGCGGCTTGCCGGCGCAAAGCCCAGGCACTCGACCACCTGGACGAAATAAAACAGATCGTTGAGATCAAACACCCGGCCACCTCGTTTTCAGAGCCGGGAGTATGCAACGCCGTGCCCCGTGTCTCAAGACCGGGACTTAGGACCGCGCCCGGCTATTCGGCAGTCAGAAATGCCAGTACCGGCACAGTGAATGCCTCACCCGCCTCGACACTGGACAGGTGGGCCGCGTGCAGCTCGATGGTCTGCGAGCCCTGAATCCGTTCGACCATGAAACGCCCGTCCGCCGGGGTCGTTACAGCATCCTCCGTGCCACAGACCACCAGCACCGGCAGCTCGATGGAAGCGATCTGTTCACGGAAATCCGCATCGCGCACGGCCGCGCAATTGGCCGCGTAACCCTGTGGCGAGGTGCGTGCCAGCATGCCGACAACCGTGTCGACCGCAGCAGGTTCGGCGACCGCGAAGGAAGGCGTGAACCAGCGCGCAATCGAGGCATCGCGCAACGCGATCATGGCTGACTGGCCGTCACGCAGAACGGTTTCGATGCGAGGGTTCCAGACATCGGGATTGCCGATTTTGGCGGCCGTATTGCACAGCACGACCTTGTGCAGGCGCTGCGGCGCATTGATTGCCAGCCATTGGCCGATCAGCCCGCCCATGGACAGGCCGCAGAAAAAAGCCTTGTCGATGTCCAGCGCGTCAAGCAGCGCCAACACATCGCGAGCGTTTTGCTCGATGCTGTAACTGCCCTCGCTGACCAGCGATTTGCCATGACCGCGGGTGTCGTAACGCAATACCTGAAAGTGACGGGTGAATGCAGACACCTGGTTATCCCACATGTGCAGATCAGTGCCCAGGGAATTGGACAAGACCAGCACCGGCGCGCCCGCCGGGCCTTCGAGCAGGTAGTTCAGTTGACCATCAGCAAGTTGCACGGCAGACATTCGAAACTCCGGATAAAGGCAAAGCTGCACACTAATGAGTGTCGCAGCAGCATACAATCCGCTGATCGAATATCCGTGCGGCTATCGAACAGCTTACCGTGCGCCGTCCGCCCCCAGGGAGCATCCATGCCAAAGAGCCCGCAAAAGACCCTGCACAAGGAAGACATCGCCAGATTCTGCCTCGACCTGCCGGGCGCGCGTGAAGACTACAAGTGGGGCGGCGTACGGGTTTTTTCCGTCGCCGAAAAGAAAATGTTCGCGGTCATTGACCTGGCCGGCGAGGACCTCGCGTTCAAGGTCCACCCAGAGTTGTTTCTGGGTTACGTGGATCGCCCCGGCATACGACCTGCGCCCTACCTGGCGCGTGCGCACTGGATCAGCGTGGCAGATCTGCAGACGCTGAGCGCCGATGAGTTGCGCGACCTGCTGACCCGCTCGCACCAGTTGGTGGTCGGCAGGCTGCCGAAACGGCAACAGATCGGCCTGACGCTATAACGGCAACAGCTGCACAAGCCGCTTGCCCAAAAACAGCCAGTCAATCCACAACGCCTGATGCACCAGCACGATCAGCCAGAATACGACCTGAAAAGACACCTTGCGGGTCTTGTGCCGGAACACCTGTTGCGCGAGCAGCGCGCCGGGCCAGCCGCCGAGCAGCTCGACACCATGCAGGACGTTCTCCGGGGTGCGCTGGCCAGCACTGCCGGCCTGTCGCTTGTCATGCCGGTAAAGCACGAACGCCAGCAGGCTCATGACGATCAGGACCAGCGCCGGGATCGGCGTGACCTGCCTCAGCCATAGCGATGCCGAGCCGTAGACTGGCAACGCACACAGCAGCAACAGCACCAGAATCTTCAAGCGCAATTGCCGGACCGGCGGCCTGCCAAGGCTGGCTGGCCGTGACGACCCGCGGCTCGCCGTCATGCCTTGGCCGATGCCCAGTCGATCCAGCCAAACTGCCAGGTCGCCAGGATCAGCAGGCCGAAGGCGATGCGATACCAGGCGAACACCGCATAACTGTGAGTGGCGATGAACTTGAGCAAACCGCGCACTGCAATCATCGCGAAGATGAACGAGGTGATGAAGCCGATGGCAAACACCGCGAAGTCGTCAGGGCGAAACATGTCACGGTACTTGTAGCCCGAATACACTGCGGCACCGACCATCGTCGGCATGGCCAGGAAGAACGAGAATTCGGTCGCCGCCTTGCGGGACAGGCCGAACAGCAGGCCACCAATGATCGTCGAACCCGAACGCGAGGTGCCGGGAATCATCGCCAGGCACTGTACCAAGCCTACCTTGAGCGCATCGCTCCAGCTCATGTCATCGACGGTTTCGGTGCGCACGGTGTGTTCGCGGCGCTCGGCCCAAAGCATGATCACCCCGCCAACGACCAGTGCCGTGGCCACGGTAATGGCATTGAACAGGTAGTGGTGGATGGTATCGGCGAAAATCACGCCCAGCACCACGGCCGGCATGAAGGCGATCAGCAGGTTGAGGGTGAAACGCTGCGCCTGTTGCTGTTTCGGCAACCCCACGACCACGTCGAGGATCTTGCGCCGAAACTCCCAGACCACCGCCAGAATCGCCCCCAACTGAATGATGATGTTGAAGGCCATGGCACGTTCGCCGCCAAAATCGATCAGGTCGGCGACGATGATCTGGTGCCCGGTACTGGAGATCGGCAGGAACTCCGTCAGCCCTTCTACAACACCCAATATCAACGCCTGAGCAGCGGTCCAAAGATCCATCATTCCCCCATGAAGCGATGCCGCAGGCTCGCTGTTTAATGTTGTCGTGTAAAAAATGCTTGCCACTATGCCGCCACATGCCTGAACGAAGCTTGAAGAAACTCGCGCAAATGCAAGGCGCGGAATGCTAGCAGACCTGCACGCACAAAGCCTGCTGACGTAAGGTCTGGCGCAACACAAGCTGCACGCAGCGCGCAGAAGCGCATACAATCGCCGGCCCCGCCCCTCACTACCCTCACCAAGGAGCCGCCATGTCCGGGCTTGAACTCTTCGCTGCCGCCATCGGCGTTATCGCGGTCTGGCTGACAGTGAAGCAGAATCCCTGGTGCTGGCCAATCGGCCTGGTCATGGTGGTGATCTACATCTGGATATTCTTCGACGTAAAGCTGTATTCGGACATGCTCCTGCAGGTCATCTACGCAGGCCTGCAGGTCTATGGCTGGCTGCAATGGACGCGGCACGGTGACGGCCTGCCGGTCAAAGCCGTGACCACCTTGCAGAACCGTTCGGTGCTCAAGGGGCTGGCGGTCGGCGCACTTGTCAGCGTCGCACTGGGGGCAGGCATGGCGCATTTCACCGATGCGGCACAGCCCTGGCTGGACGCCGCGCTGACCGGGTTCAGTCTGGTGGCGCAGGTCTGGATGGCGCAAAAACGCGTTCAGTGCTGGCCGCTGTGGATCCTGCTCGATGTGATTTTCGTCGGCTTGTTCATCTACAAAGAGTTGTACCTGACGGCTGCGCTGTATGGCTTGTTCACCCTGCTGGCGGTACAGGGCTGGCGCGAGTGGCGCAACGATCTGGCGCTGGCGCGATGAAAGTTCTGGTTCTCACCGGCCCCGAGTCGAGCGGCAAGAGCTGGCTGTCGGCGGAAATACAACACAGGTTCGGCGGCCTGCTGGTCGGCGAATATGTCCGGCAGTTCATCGATCAGCAGGGCCGCGATACCGTTTACGCCGATATTCCGGCCATCGCCCAGGGCCAACTGGCCTGGGAGGACGCCGCGCGCGGCGCCGAGCCAGACTTGCTGATACTCGACACGCACCTGTTGAGCAACATGCTCTGGAGCCGCACGCTGTTCGGCGACTGCCCTGCGTGGATCGAACAGCAACTGCTGAGGCGTACCTATGACCTGCATCTGCTGCTGTCGCCTGAAGGCGTTGACTGGATCAGCGACGGCCAGCGCTGCCAGCCGCAATTGGGTGAACGCCAGGCCTTTTTCGACGCCAGCCGGGAATGGCTGGAACACCACCGGCAGGCTTACCGGGTAGTGGGCGGTAACTGGGAGCAGCGCCGCGTACAGGCGCTGACCGCTGTCTCGCAGTTGCTGGGCGATTCAGCGGATCTGGTGCTTGTGTAACAGCCGGTAAAACGTCGGCCGCGAAATACCCAGCACTCTGGCCGCCACACTCAAATTGTCACTGTGGCGCGTCAACACGTCACACAACGCCTGACGCTCGGCCCGCGACTTATAATCCTCCAGCGTCCCCATGCTGCCAACACTGTCCTCCTCACCCAGCAGGCCGAGATTTGCCGCTTCTATCTGCCTGCCTTCGGCCAGCACCAGCCCGCGCCGAACGCGACCGGCCAGCTCGCGCACATTGCCCGGCCAATCGTGCTTGCCCAGCGCAACCAAAGCATCCTGACTGAAACTGCGCGCCCGCCTGCCGGTTTCCTGACTGTACAAATGGGCGAAATGGTTGGCCAGCAACGCCAGATCGCCATGACGCTCGCGCAATGGCGCCACCCCGACCTGCAGCACATTGAGCTGGTAATACAGGTCCTCGCGAAAGCGCTTTTTGCGCACCGCCGTTTCAAGATCCTCGCGGGTCGCGGCCAGCACCCGCACATCCACTGCAATCGGTTCGCTACCGTCCACGCGCTCGATCTGCCGGTCTTCGAGAAAGCGCAGCAGGCTCGCCTGGGTATCCAGCGGCAGCTCACCGACCTCGTCGAGCAACAGCGTGCCGCCGTCTGCGGCTTCAAGCAACCCGACCCTACGTTCCTGAGCATCGTCAAACCCGCCGTCCTCATGACCGAACAGCACGGCGTGGATCGACTGCCCGTCAGACGCTGCGCAATCGACCACGATAAAGGGTTTGTCGCGTCGCAAGGACTGAACATGCAGGCTGCGCGCGATCAGTTCCTTGCCCGTGCCCCGTTCGCCCCTGATCAATACCGGCGAATCGGTGGGCGCCAGTTTGCTCAGCAGCCTGCGCAATTCACGGACAGGCCGACTGTCGCCGAGCCACTCGGGTTCCACGCTGAATTGCAAAGGCGAGCCCTGCAATTGCGGCCGCCCGGCCGTAAACGCTCTGTCTAGCGAGGCATGCAGCCGATCCGCGTCGAAAGGCAGCGTATGAAAGTCGAAAAACCAGCGGCAGACGAAATCACCGATTTTCTCGCGGCGCAAATCACTGACTGCCAGCACTGCAATCCAGCGCACCGGGCTGTTAATGAACAGCGCCTCGAGCCTGGGCAAGTGTTCAAAATGATCGGGGGTCAGGTGAATCAGGCCTACATCACAATCAGCAATGATTGCCGAACCCGATGGGCTTTCCTGCACCGTCCATCCGGCCTCGACCAGAACGGGGATCAATGGATGACAGTCGTCACCGCCGTCGAGCATTAACAGACGTCGTGTTGGGGCCGATCCATGCATGAGGTTTCCTTGGCGCCCGGCGTATGGAAGATTTGAAAAGCTTTTTATAAACAGTCTGTTGGCGAGCCCACTCATCACCCTAGCAAATATTTGACGCAGCGTTGTACCGTTTGGGTCTAACGCTCATAACCTGCTGTCATTAGTGCGCTACCTGCCCGGTTCTTGCGGCAACAGGCAGCCTTCCACGCGCCCCATCAAAAATAATTCGCAAATATTTTCAATGAACGGTGTGACTCATGCCCCCTTGTCGTTCATCAACACAAGTAACCAGCCGGACGGTCAGCCCGCCGCCGAGACTGAATTGATATGGGCACTTGAGGAAACGACCATGAACGCCCCACTGCGCTTCAACGATGCACTTCTGATCGCTGGACACGCTTTTGAACCCTTCCAGTGTGTTGCCTGGGCACCACAGGACGGTAACGGCGAACTGAGCCTGACGGTGATCGACCGCACCAGCAACCGTATCGGTCGCAAGCAGATCCCGAGCAGCACCTATTCCGACAAGCGCCAACTGGCCAGCGCGCTGGAACAGGCCCGTGCAGAAATCAGCAACGAAGGCTACGACCTTGAGCCGTGGACCATGCCGGCTTGATGGCTGACTGAGCGGGCTCCCCGCTTGGCGTAATGGAAAACCCCGTGGGATCGCCGCCCTTGCCGCGCCCACAGAGGTGTGTTTTCAGTGCCATGCTCTGCGCGCGCCACCCCCGCAGAGCATCGGCAAGAGAGCCTGGCCTGAGGGGTTCCCCACCCTCAGACCCGCTTCAACTCATCGATGTGCCGGTACTCAGCCCCCAGACTCGATGCCAGTTCCCGCGCCCTTCCCAGGCGGATCGGGCCTTTCTCGATATCGATCAGCAAGCTGGCGCAGTCGAACGCAGGGAGTGCCGGTAACGACTTGATCCGGCCATCGGTCAGCACCAGAACCCGCTGCTGTTCGGCCGGATAGCGTTTTTGCCGTTGCCCCAGCCATTCAGCTGCCTGTCGCAGCGCTTCCGGCAACGGCGTACCACCGCCAGCCCCCAGTGCATCCAGCCAGGGTGTCAACGCCGATGAGGCCTTCAGCCCCTGATGTTGCCAGCGTGGCGCAGTGCCGCTGGCGGTCAGTAAGGCCAGCCGCGCGCGGCGTCGATAGGCATCGTCGAACATCTGCGACAGCAGGCCCTTGGCCTGACTCAACGCCTGATGGCGGCGGGTAGACGCCGAAGCATCGACAATCACCAGCAATAACTCGCTGGGCCGGCTGCTGCGCGGCTGGCGAACCAAATCCTTGTGGCTCTTCGGCTGACCGCGCAGAAAGGTCGGTAGCCATTGCACCGGGCCATCAGCACCGACACGCACAGCGCCCTGCCTGCCGCAGGCCAGTCGACCGGGACGGGGAATGGCATCCGCCCCCTGTATGGCGCGGGGACGGATGCCTAGGGCTTTTTTGGCCAGCTCGGCACTTCGCGGCGTGAGCCGGTCGTGACGGCCTGGGCGGGCAACTCACCCCAGCTGCCCTGCCCGCCGTCAGGCTCGGCCTGTTTGCTGGACGAGCCCGGAGGCGGTGGCGGCGCCTCGGAATTCTGCGGTGGCGGTGAGGGCTCGCGACGCCGGTGACGCAAGGCAAATTCGGCAACCGCTTCGATGTCCTGCTCTTCAATGTGCCCGGCACCCCGCCACGCCGCATGAGCACGCGCAGCCCGCAGCCAGACCAGATCGGCACGCATGCCGTCGACACCTGCGGCAAAGCAACGCTCGGTGATCATTGCCAGCGACTGGTCATCCAGTTCGATGCTCGACAATAGCTGACGGGCCTGTTCACAGCGCAGCTTCAAGGCATCCTGCTGCGCTTGCCACTGCTGGCAGAAGCCCTGCGGATCGGTGTCGAAATCCAGACGGCGACGGATGATCTGGCTGCGCTCGGCAGGCAGTGTATGACCGCTCAGCGCCACATTGAGGCCAAAGCGGTCCAGCAACTGCGGGCGCAATTCACCTTCTTCGGGGTTCATGGTACCGATCAGCACGAAACGCGCAGCATGACGATGGGAGATACCGTCGCGCTCGACCAGGTTGACGCCGCTGGCCGCGACGTCCAGCAGCAGGTCGACCAGATGGTCGGCAAGCAGGTTGACCTCATCGACATACAGCACGCCGCCGTCGGCCTTGGCCAGCACGCCCGGAGAGAAGCGCGCGCGACCCTCGCTCAGTGCGGCGTCAAGGTCCAGCGTGCCGACCAGACGCTCTTCGGTAGCACCCAGCGGCAAGGTGACGAACTGACCGCTGGCCAGCACATCGGCCAGCCCGCGGGCCAGCGTCGATTTGGCCATGCCCCGCGGCCCTTCGATCAACACGCCGCCGATGCGCGGGTCGATGGCAGTCAGGCATAACGCCAGTTTCAGGTCATCAGCACCGACCACAGCGGCCAGCGGAAAATGCGGAGTTTCACTCATCGTTGAATCAGACACGGTCATCAGTTCTCTTCTATGTCCAGGAGCAGGTCTTCCAGCGCCTGCTGATACTCGCCAGGCTCCTGCCAGAGGCCGCGCTGCTGGGCTTCGAGCATGCGCTCGGTCATGTCGCGCAAGGCATCAGGATTGTGCTGAGCGATGAAATCGCGAGTCGCCGGGTCCAGCAGATAGGCGTCGGCGAGCAGCGCGTACTGGTGATCATCGATCAGCTCGGTGGTCGCATCGAACGCGAACAGGAAATCCACGGTCGCGGCCATCTCGAACGCCCCCTTGTAACCATGGCGCTTGGCCCCTTCGATCCATTTCGGATTCGCTGCGCGCGAACGTATCACCCGGTTCAGCTCTTCCTTGAGGGTACGGATTTTCGGCAGGTCGGGCTGGCTGTGATCGCCGTGGTAACTGGCGGTCTTCTGCCCGCTGAGGCTTTCCGAAGCGGCAAGCATGCCGCCCTGAAACTGGTAGTAGTCGTTTGAGTCGAGCAGATCGTGTTCGCGATTGTCCTGATTCTGCAGCACCGCCTGCACCTGAGAAAGCCGCTGGGCAAAGCGCTGGCGTGCGGGCGTACCTTCATCGGCAGCGCCATAGGCGTAACCGCCCCAGTTCAGGTAAACCTCGGCAAGGTCATCGCGGCTCTGCCACAGGCGGCCATCGATAGCACCCTGCACGCCAGCGCCATAGGCACCGGGTTTGGCACCAAATATCCGCCAGCCAGCCTGACGCGCCGCTTCGTCTTCATTCAGACCTTCTGCGATGAAGCCCTGCCGTTCTTCACGGACCCTGGCCGCCAGCGGGTTCAGGTCGTCGGGCTCGTCAAGCGCCGCGACGGCCTGCACCGCAGCGTCGAACAGCTTGATGAGGTTGGCGAACGCGTCACGGAAGAAGCCGGAGACCCGCAGTGTCACGTCCACTCGTGGGCGGTCGAGCAGGCTGATCGGCAGAATCTCGAAGTCATCGACCCGCTGACTGCCCGTCGCCCACACCGGACGCACGCCCATCAGCGCCATGGCCTGGGCGATGTCGTCACCGCCGGTACGCATGGTCGCCGTGCCCCACACCGAGAGGCCCAACTGGCGCAGGTGGTCACCATGGTCCTGGAGGTGTCGTTCCAGCAGCAGATTGGCGGACTGGAAGCCGATTCGCCAGGCCGTGGTGGTCGGCAGGTTGCGCACATCCACGGTAAAAAAGTTGCGGCCGGTGGGCAGCACATCCAGACGCCCCCGGCTCGGCGCGCCGCTGGGACCTGCCGGCACGAAACGACCACTCAGGGCATCAAGCATGCCCTGCATTTCGCCGGGGCCGCAGGCATCCAGACGCGGTGCGACGACGTCACGCAGGCTGTCGAGGATCTGGGCCAGATCATCGTGTGCAGGCAAGTCAGTCAACGCTTCGCCCTGGATGACGCGTTCGATAAGGATGGCGGCGTAAAGCTCCAGCCGCTCTCGAGCATCGCCGGCACTGCGCCAGGGATCGCTGCTCAGGGCCTGCAATGCAGCGGGACGCGGGCCGGTCCAGGGTTCGGCCAATTCGCAGTTCAGCGGGTCGAAGTCCAGCTCGAACGCCTTGCTCAACGCACGCAACAGACTGGACTGCGCGCCACGCCCGTCACCACGCGGAATACGCAGCAGGGCCAGCAAGGTATCGATGCGCAGACGACCTTGCGGCGATTGACCGAAGATATGCAGACCATCGCGAATCTGCGATTCCTTCAGGTCACACAGGTAAGTGTCCAGCCGTGGCAGCCAGAGCGCCGCGTCGGCATCGCTGTCGAGGTTCTCGCCAAGCGCCAGTTCGCGGTCGATATGGGTTTCACGGACCAGCTCGAGAATGTCACGCTGCAGCTCGCGCGCGCGGCGCGGATCGAGCAATTGCGCTTCGTAGAATTCGTCGGCGAGCAGTTCCAGATTGCGTAACGGGCCGTAGGTCTCCGCGCGGGTCAGCGGCGGCATCAAGTGATCGATGATGACCGCCTGAGTGCGCCGCTTGGCCTGTGCGCCCTCGCCCGGATCGTTGACGATGAACGGATAGATGTTCGGCATGGCGCCCAGCACCGCGTCCGGCCAGCAGGTTCGCGACAACCCCACACCCTTGCCGGGCAGCCATTCGAGGTTGCCGTGCTTGCCGACATGCACCACCGCATGCGCGCCGTAGGCCTTGCGTAGCCAGAAGTAGAACGCCAGATAGCCATGAGGTGGAACCAGATCCGGGTCGTGATACACCGCGCTCGGGTCGACCTGATAACCCCGTGCCGGTTGAATCCCGATGAAGGTGAGACCAAAGCGCAGCCCGGCGATCATCATCCGGCCGCTGCGAAACATCGGATCGGTGTCCGGCGTGCCCCAACGGGCGTTCACCGCGTCGCGATTTTCCTGCGGCAGTTCGTTGAACGCCGCCAGGTATTCCTCCAGCGCCATGCTCTGGTGACACGGGCGTTGGTCGATACTGTCCAGATCATTGGTCACGCCGCCGAGCAGTTGCTGGATCAGTTCAGTGCCAGTGTCCGGCAACGGCGCCAGCGGATAGCCCTCTGCCTGCATGGCGCGCAGGATATTCAGCGCCGCAGCAGGCGTATCGAGCCCCACACCATTGCCGATCCGCCCGTCGCGAGTCGGGTAGTTGGCGAGGATCAGCGCCACGCGCTTTTCGCCATTGGGCAGGCGCGCAAGCTCGATCCAGCGCCGCGCCAGTTGCGCGACGAAATCCATCCGGTCCGGCTGGGCGCGGTAGCAGACCACGTCCGACTGGCTGCGCTCACTGCGCCAGGCCAGGTCCTTGAAGCTGATCGGCCGGCTGATGATCCGTCCGTCCAGCTCCGGCAAGGCAATGTGCATCGCCAGATCACGAGCGCCAAGGCCCTGTTCGCTGGCCTGCCAGGCAGGCTCGTTGTCCTGCGCGCAGATGGCCTGAATGACCGGCACGTTGCGCCGAAACGGCCGCAGATGCGGCGCTTCCGGACTCGACTGGGCAAAACCGGTGGTATTGAGGATCAGCTCGGTTTCAGCCTCATCCAGCCAGTCCTCCACCTGAGTGAAACAGCCGGGCTCCTTGAGGCTGGCCACGGCTATGGGCAGCGGGTTGATGCCTTGCGCCTGCAAGCGCACACAGAACTCATCGATGAAACCGGTATTGGCGGCCTGCAGGTGCGAGCGATAGAACAGCAGCGCTACCACCGGCTGCTCGGCAAGCCAGTCTGCCTGCCAATCGGCAAGCTGCGCGCTTGCCAAACGCGGATGGTAGATCGCCATGCGCGGCAACGGCGCGGGCTCGACCCAGGAATAATCGCGGTCCAGCCAGCGACTGGCCATGCAGTTGTACAGTTGCAGCGCGTTTTGCAGGCCGCCCTGACGCAAAAACTGCCAGAGTCGGTCGCGCTCTACGGCAGGCACGGTGCTCAAATCACTCAGCTCTGGATCAGGGCGGTCATCACCCGGCACCAGAATGACCTGAACGCCGCGTGCCGCGAGCTCCATCAGCCGCTCGACGCCGTAGCGCCAGTAGCCAATACCGCCGTGCAGAGAAATCAGGATGACCTTTGCGTGACGCAGCACTTCATCGACGTACAGGTCGACAGAGGCGTGATTCTGGACCTGCATCGGGTTGGCCAGACGCAGGCTGGGGTAGTCTTCGGGGAGCTGCCGGGCAGCCTCGGCCAGCAGCGCCAGGCTGGAGTCGCCGCTGCAGAGAATCACCAGCTCGGCCGGGGTCTGACCCAGATCGGCAATATTGTCGTCAGGTACGAAACCGCCGGGCTGGGTTCTCAGTAAATGCATGGGTCAGCCGGCAATCGCAGCGTTGAGTTGCGCTTGCAGGGCTGCGGCATCCAGCTCCTGACCAATCAGCACCAAGTGTGTGGCACGCTCTTCATCGGCACGCCAGGCGCGGTCGAAGTGCTTGTCGAAACGCGTCCCGACACCTTGAATCAGCAGGCGCATCGGCTTGCCGGGAATGGCCGCGAAGCCCTTCACACGAAGAATGCCGTGCTGCACCACCAACTGATTCAGTGCATCGAGCAGGACTTTCTCGTCAGCTTGCGGCAGTTTCAGGGATATCGAATCGAACGCGTCGTGATCGTGGTCATCATGATCGTCATCGTCGTGGTGATCATGGTGGGTCTTGCGCGCATCGATATGCAGTTCCGACTCGGCACCGACACCCAGCAACACGCTGATCGGCAGGCGACCACTGCTGGCTTCGATCACCTTGACCGCAGGCGGCAACTCTTCGGCAACTTCGGCACGCACCGTCGCCAGACCTTCGGCGTCGATCATGTCGGCCTTGTTGAGGATCACCAGATCAGCGCTGGCCAGTTGATCGGCAAACAGTTCGTGCAGGGGCGACTCGTGGTCCAGGTTGGGATCAAGTTTGCGCTGCGCATCGACCTGATCAGGGAAGGCAGCGAAAGTACCAGCCAGTACCGCCGGGCTGTCGACCACCGTAATCACCGCATCGACCGTGCAGGCGTTGCGGATTTCCGGCCATTGAAAAGCCTGGACCAGCGGCTTGGGCAGCGCCAGCCCCGAGGTTTCGATCAGGATATGGTCCAGATCACCACGGCGCGCGACCAGTTCGCGCATGACCGGGAAGAACTCTTCCTGCACGGTGCAGCACAGGCAGCCGTTGGCCAGTTCGTACACCCGGCCGTTGGCTTCTTCTTCGGTGCAGCCGATCGTGCACTGCTTGAGGATTTCTCCGTCGATGCCCAGCTCGCCGAACTCATTGACGATGACCGCAATGCGCCGCCCTTCGGCGTTGTCGAGCATGTGCCGCAACAGGGTGGTCTTGCCCGAGCCGAGGAAGCCGGTGACGATGGTGACGGGAAGCTTGGCCAGTGTTTTCATCAGGTGCCCTTTGGCAATGCGGCGGGCAAACAGGACGAGAACCGCATGCATGACACGCAGATCGGATCGCCACCGGATCACCCCGCCCGGTTGTAGTGAGAATTCTCCAGGGCCGCAGCATGTGTGGCCCGTTCGAGGCAGGTCTCCTGGCTCACGGCGGCGTGCGGCAGGCAGTGAGAAACGCCGACACGCATTCATCGCGCCTTCCCGCCGCAGCAGTGGCTGTGCAATGAACATGACCGTTTACAGTTGCGGGGGCAGCTGCGGCTTGTACCGCATTCCCGTCTTAGCTCCACTGGGTGATGTTTTACCCGGGGAGAACCTCGAGTCAGCAAGGCTACGCAGTGACTGCAGACAGGTCAATCGTTCAGATTGACGCTGCCCCGCCGCCCATGCTCTCCTGTGCGCCTTGTTTCGGGTGCCCCTCACGGGGTGAAACGGGAAACCGGTGCGCTCGCGTTGTCGAGCAAGTCCGGTGCTGCCCCCGCAACGGTAAGCGAGAGTAGGTCTGATCCACTGTGCCGCTGGCATGGGAAGGTGACCTTGCAGGCTTTGACGCACTGACGTCCTGGCCCCTCGCGAGCCCGGAGACCGGCCCGATATGCTTGCAATGACAAACCCGCGGTGGGCGGGCGCAGTTGAAACCTCCGGTATCTGCCGGCAGGTTCTTTTGCGCGTGGCCCACTTGCCGATTACCAACAAGAGGGAACGCCATGTCGACCATCAGCAGCCACGCCGCCGCGCCCAGCTCCACACGCACTCAACGCCTGACAGCCGCCATCAGCGCTGCGCTTCTCGGCGCCTGCCTGGTGTACTTCGCCGGTTTCTCGCACATCGCGGCCGTGCACAACGCGGCACACGACACCCGTCACAGCGCTGCCTTTCCTTGCCATTGAGGGCTACACAATGTTCAAGCGAATCGCCTACACCGCAGGTTTCACCGGCCTGCTCGCCGCCCTGCTGCTGACCCTGCTGCAAAGCCTGTGGGTGGTGCCGCTGATCCAGCAGGCCGAGACCTACGAAAACGCGCCTGCCGAGCAACTGCATCAGCACACGGACGGCGCGTTGGCCGAACACAGCCATGCCCATGAAGAAGCGGCCTGGGAGCCCGAAAACGGTTGGCAGCGTGTGCTGTCCACCACCGGCGGCAACCTGGTGGTCGCGGTGGGCTTTGCGCTGATGCTTGCCGGGCTTTACACCCTGCGGGCACCGGGTCGCACCGTGCAAGGCGCATGGTGGGGGCTGGCCGGTTTTGCCGTGTTCGTGCTGGCCCCGACCCTTGGCCTGCCACCCGAACTGCCAGGCACGGCCGCCGCCGAGTTGAGTCAGCGTCAGCTATGGTGGCTCGGCGCTGCTGCGTCGACTGCCGTCGGGCTGGCCTTGCTGGTGTTCGGCCAGAACTGGCTGCTCAAAGCACTGGGTGTGGCGATTCTGCTGGTCCCGCATGTGCTTGGCGCGCCACAGCCGCTGGTCCATGAAAGCCTGGCTCCCGAGGCTCTGGAATCGCAGTTCATGATGGCCTCGCTGCTGACCAACGCGCTGTTCTGGGTCGCTCTGGGATTGATCAGTGCCTGGCTGTTCCGCAAAAACGATGTGCACGCCGACCATGTCGACCTGCATCAGGCCTGATCCAGTTACCCTTCAACCCGGCGCACCTCTGGTCGCCGGGCTGGGCTGTCGGCGCGGCTGCTCGGCTGCGCTGTTGCGCGATCTGCTTGAGCAAAGCCTGCAGGCACTTGAGCTGGACATTGCCCGGGTGACCGCGCTGGCGTCCATCGACCTGAAACAAACCGAGCCCGGTCTGCTTGAGCTGGCCGGGCAACTGGCAGTGCCACTGGTATGCTTCAACGCCGCGCAACTGGTAGCGTGGGAACTGCACCTCACGCACCGCTCTGCGCAGGTCTTCCAGAGCACTGGCTGTCATGGCGTCGCCGAAGGCTCGGCCCTGGCACTGGCGGCGCAACTGGGAGACGGTACGGCCACGCTGCTGATAGAACGACAGAAAAGCGCGCAGGCCACATTTGCCTTGGCAATCAGCCCTGCGCACAGCGGATAATCTCCCCGCGCTCATTCACCCCGGAGAATTCATTGACTGTCTATTTCATCGGCGCAGGCCCTGGCGATCCGGAGCTGATCACCGTCAAGGGACAACGCCTGATTCGCAACTGCCCGGTCATTATCTACGCAGGCTCGCTGGTCCCCCTCGCTGTGCTGGAAGGTCATCAGGCCGTGCAGGTGACCAACAGCGCCGAGCTGCATCTGGAGCAGATCATCGAGCTGATCAAGCGCGCACACGCACAGGGCCAGGATGTCGCACGCGTGCACTCCGGAGACCCGAGCCTGTATGGCGCTATCGGCGAGCAGATCCGCCATCTGCGCGAACTGGGCATTCCGTTCGAAATCATTCCGGGAGTGACCGCGACCGCTGCCTGCGCTGCATTGCTGGGCGTCGAGCTGACCCTGCCGGACGTTTCGCAAAGCGTGATTCTGACCCGCTATGCCGACAAGACCTCAATGCCCAGCGGCGAGGAACTGGCCAGTCTGGCCAGCCATCGGGCAACGATGGCGATTCATCTGGGGGTGAACAACCTGCAGCGGATCGTCGAAGAGCTCGTGCCACATTACGGCGCCGACTGCCCGATTGCCGTGGTGCACCGCGCCAGCTGGCCGGATCAGGACTGGGCCGTTGGCACGCTGGCGGATATTCAGGAAAAGGTACAGGCCAAGGGCTTTCGCCGTACAGCGCTGATTCTGGTCGGACGTGTGCTTGCCGATGACACCTTTAGCGAGTCCTCGCTGTACCGCGCCGGGCATGCCCACCTGTTCAGGCCGGTGTAGTCAGTACCTCTACGCGGCACGACGATCGCATTGCGTAATGAAAAGCGTGCCAACGCTGAGCTGGCACGCTGATTGGTATTGCCCTCCTCAGGCAGCCGCCTCATACAGCTTCGGCGCGGCCACTTCGCCGCTTTCCAGGCTCTTGCGCAGAATATCGGCCTGCACGGCAGCTGCTTTCATGGCGCTTTCCTTGATGTAGCCATAGCCGCGAATGCGTTCCGGCAGGCGTGCCAGACTCAAGGCGGTGTGGCGATTCTGCGCCTGAAGGTGCTGCAGGATCAGTTCGACATCGCTGACATAGCGATCAATCAGCGCCCTCTCCTGCTGACGCTCAAGGCTGCGACCGAACGGATCGAGCGCCGTACCACGGAGAAATTTGAACGCCGCCAGCACATCGAAAGCGCGCAGCATCCACGGGCCAAAGCTGCGTTTGCGTGGCAGGCCCGTGTGCGGGTCGCGCTTGGCCAGCCACGACGGTGCCAGATGAAACTCCAGTCGATAGTCACCTTCGAACTGCGCCTGCAACTGGCGGGCAAACTCGCCGTTGCTGTACAGCCGCGCCACTTCGTATTCGTCCTTGTACGCCAGCAATTTGAAGTAATTGAACGCCACAGCCTCGGTCAGCGTCGGCTGCTGACCGGGGAACGCCCGCGATTCGCTGTCGCGTACGCGTTGCACCAACGCCAGATAGCGCTTGGCGTAAGCCGCGTTCTGATACTGCTTCAAGGCATCGACGTTGCTCTGGATACGCTGATCAAGGTCCATCGGTTGCGGCTCGCTGACCTTGTCTTGCGGATTGACGAAGGCCTCCACGGCGGCGGGATCATGCGCGGTACGACGGCCCCAGAGAAACGCCTGCTGATTCAGGTTGACCGCAACGCCGTTGAGTTCGATGGCCTTCTCGATGGCCGCCGAGGTCAATGGAATCAGGCCCAGCTGGAACGCATAGCCGAGCATGAACAGGTTGCTGGCGATGCTGTCGCCCATCAATCGGGTGGCCAGCGAGGTGGCTTCGACAAAGTGGGTCTTCGCCGCGCCGACCGCCTCGATGATGGTCTGCTTCATGGCCTCGGCCGGGAACACGGCATCCGGATTGCGCGTGAACTCGGCGGTCGGTGTTTGCTGGCTGTTGACCACCGCATGGGAAATCTTGCTGTCGAGCTTGGCGATCGCATCCGGGCCGGCAGCCACCAGCAAGTCACAGCCGAGCAGCAGGTGCGCTTCACCGGCGGCGATACGCACGGCGAACAGATCCTCCTGGCGCGCGGCAATGCGGATATGGCTGACCACCGGACCGAATTTCTGTGCCAGACCGGCCTGATCAAGCACGCTGCAGCCCTTGCCTTCCAGATTCGCGGCATAGCCCAGCATCGCGCCGACGGTGGTCACCCCTGTGCCGCCGACACCCGGCAGGAGAATATTGAACGGCCTGTCGAGCGACGGCAGTGCCGGTTCTGGCAGACGCGCGAACGCCTCGACCTGCTTGGGCAACACAGGTTTGCGCAGTTTGCCGCCATGCACCGTAACGAAGCTTGGGCAGAAACCCTCGACGCAACTGAAATCCTTATTGCAGGCGCTCTGATCGATTTCGCGCTTGCGCCCCTGTGCCGTTTCCTTGGGCAGCACAGACAGGCATCCGGATTTCACCCCACAATCGCCGCAGCCTTCGCACACCGCCGGGTTGATCAACGCGCGCTTTTCCAGGTCAGGCATGGTGCCGCGTTTGCGACGGCGGCGCTTTTCGGTGGCGCAGGTCTGGTCGTAGATGATGACCGACACGCCTTTGAACTCGCGTAACTCGCGCTGCACGCTGTCCAGGTCGCGCCGGTGATGAAAGGTGGTAATCGGCGCGAAGTCCTCACGACTCGGGTACTTGTCCGGCTCGTCGGAAACCAGCGCGATGCGCAGCACGCCTTCGTTGAACACCTGACGGCTCAGTTGATCGACGCGCAGCACGCCGTCGATCGGCTGGCCACCGGTCATGGCCACCGCATCGTTGTAGAGAATCTTGTAAGTAATGTTGACCTTGGAGGCCACTGCCGCACGCAGCGCCAGGTGCCCCGAGTGAAAATAGGTACCGTCGCCCAGGTTCTGGAAAACGTGCGGAGTTTCGGTGAACGGTGCCTGACCGATCCAGGTCACGCCCTCGCCGCCCATCTGGGTGAACGTATCGGTTTCGCGATCCATCCAGATGGTCATGTAATGGCAGCCGATCCCGGCCAGGGCGCGACTGCCCTCCGGAACCCGTGTCGAGGTGTTATGCGGGCAGCCGGAGCAGAAATGCGGGGTGCGCTGGGTAGTGAACAGCGGTGCCTGCAACGCTTGCTCCTTGTCGCTGAGAAACTGCAGGCGCGCGTCGATCTGCGGGCTGCTATAGAACGGCGCGAGGCGTTTGGCGATCACCCTGGCAATCATCGCCGGGGTCAGCTCACTGAGGTTCGGCAGCAGTGAACGGCCCTGCTCATCGAACTCGCCGACCACCACTGGCCGCCGTTCAACAGGCCAGTTGTAGAGCTGACCGGTCAGCTGGTCTTCAATGACACTGCGTTTTTCCTCGACCACCAGAATTTCGTCCAGCCCTTCGGCAAAATCGTGCACCGACACCGGTTCCAGCGGCCAGCTCATGCCGACCTTGAGCACGCGAATCCCGACCTTCTCGCACAGCTCCTGATCGATACCCAGCTCTTCGAGGGCCTGCCGCACGTCCAGATAGGACTTGCCGGTGGTGATGATCCCCAGCCGGGGTTGCGCAGAATCGATCACCACCTTGTTCAACTGGTTGGCGCGCGCGAAGGCCCTGGCGGCGTAGATCTTGTAGGTATTGAGTCGGGCCTCCTGAGCCAGCGGCGGGTCCGGCCAGCGGATGTGCAAACCGCCTTCGGGTATGTCGAAGTCTTCAGGGATACGGGTTTTGATCCGCAATGGATCGACCTCGACCACCGCGGAAGAGTCGACGTTCTCGGCAATGGTCTTCATCGCCACCCAGCAACCGCTGTAGCGCGACAGCTCCCAGCCAATGATGCCGTAGTCGAGAATCTCCTGGACATTACTGGGGTTGAGCACGGGGATCATCGAGGCGATGAACGCATGCTCGCTCTGGTGAGCGATGGTCGATGATTTGCAGCCGTGGTCGTCGCCCGCCAGGATCAGCACGCCGCCATTGGCCGCAACACCGGCCGAGTTGCCGTGCTTGAACACATCACCGCAACGATCTACGCCCGGCCCCTTGCCGTACCAGAGGGCGAACACGCCATCGTACTTGCCATGCGGGAACAGGTTGACCTGTTGACTGCCCCAGACCGCCGTGGCGGCCAGTTCTTCGTTGATGCCCGGCTGAAAATGGATGGCGTTTTGTTGCAGGTAGTCCTTGGCGTCCCAAAGGCTCTTGTCCAGATTACCCAGCGGCGAACCGCGGTAGCCAGAGATGAACCCGGCAGTGTTCAGGCCCTGCGCCTCATCGCGCTGCTTTTGCAGCATCGGCAGGCGGGTCAGGGCCTGTGTGCCGGTCAGGTACAGATTGCCGGTGGCAAGCCGGTATTTATCATCCAGACGAATATCAGCCAGGGACATGCGCATACCTCTCTTGTTCTTATAAGTCAGGTCATTTGCACCGGGACGGTCCTGCCCGGCAGCCTTGCAACTAGACTGCCAGCAGCAAAGAGGCTTTTTCTTTCTAAATGCGCGCAAATCTGCTGATATTCAGCATGCTTTTTTCGGCCAGAACAAAAAACAAGGTCAATTCATGCAGCCAAAATTGAGCCCTATCGATCGCAGGATTCTTCGTCTGCTGCAACATGACGCCAGCCTGTCGGCAGCGGAAATCGCCGAACGCGTCGAGCTGTCGCAATCGCCCTGCTGGAGACGCATTCACCGCCTTCAGGAAGACGGGGTGATCGAACGCACGGTCGCCCTGCTCAGCACCCAGAAGCTGGGACTGAGCATGACGGTGTTCGTCGAGGTCAAGCTGTCAGGCCATGGCCGTCGCTATCTGGCGGAGTTCGAGGAGGCGATCATCGGCCACCCCGAGGTGCTGGAGTGCTACACGATGGCCGGGGGGATGGATTTCATGCTCAAGGTGGTCGCTCAGGACATCGCCAGCTACGAGCGCTTTCTGCGCGATCATTTGCTGCAATTGCCCCACGTCCACGAAGCCCATTCAAACATCGCCATGAGCACGGTGAAGCGCACCACGGAGCTGCCGCTGGACTAGGCGATATCGGGGAGAAGCCAGAAAAGAAAATCCGCCGAGCGAGCGCTGGCGGATTATCGGTATCAATGAGGGCAATAAAAACATTTGACTTGCAAATGATAATGATTATTATTGCATCAGCGGGTCGCGAGACTCGCTGGATAACCGGGAAGTCTTAGGTCGGCTTCCTGATTATCTCCTCATCAGGCTAATCACGGTTTTTGACCCGGCTTTTTGCCGGGTCTTTTTTTGGTTCTTTCTTTATGGTTTCGCTGCTTCAGGCTAATGAAGTCTGGGTGTTGCGCGGTGTGTTGCAATGACGCGGATCATAGCAAAGGCCACTCGATCAAGGCCATGCTTTTAGGGCAAAAACGCCACGATGCGGCAGATAAAAAGTAATTGCTGCGACTTTTCACTTGAGAATGATTCTCGTATTCACTAGTCTATTCTTGTCACGGACGCTACCCGACATCACAAGGAAGACTCCCATGGACGATCAGCGAGCTATACATCATGAGTAATCAGCTCTCGTCTCTACTGCACCTCCCTGTCCGCGTGCCCGAGCCGCAACCCACGCTGCAGGCCATTGAACTCGGTCACCGACTGGGCAAGCTCTCGCGCCGGACCCGGCAGATATTCCTGCTCAGCCGACTCGACGGACTGGCCTATCCCGACATCGCGCGCTTCATGAACGTCGATATCGCCCGGGTAGAGCGTGCGATGCTTCGTGCGCTGGGCAAGGCCCACGTACCTGGCGCGGCAGACACCCCAAGCGCTGCCATTCAGGCTGCCATTCAGAATCAGGCCAGTCGCTGGTATGTGCACCTGCAGAGCCCAGCGGCAACCGCCAGCGAACGCATCGAATTTCGCCACTGGCTGGACGCCGACGCCGCGCACCTTTCGGCCTTCCAGAACAGCGAGCGACTGTGGCGTCAGTTGCAGGCGCCCGCCTCGCTGCTCGGCGCATCCGGCTGGCATCGGCGCAAGCGCAGTGTGTATCTGATCTGGTGCCTGCTGACCGCCTTCATCTGCAGCCTGATGGTCACCGCCGAGGCCATATCCTGAGGCGCAGATGACCGTTGCAGTGAAGTTTACGTCGCAGGGCGCGATGTTGATCGGTGTACAGTAGTGGCCTGAAAAGGCATCTACGCAAGCAGGCACCTATCTTGACTCTCACTATTGGTTCAGATTTCGACAGCGGCAACATTCAGGTTCTCGACGCAAGCGACCCGGCGCATATCAGGCTGGCGATTCGGCCCGACACGCAAAGCGCGCATTTCCAGTGGTTTCATTTCAAGGCAGAAGGCCTGAACGTCGGCCAGACCTATGGCTTCAGCCTGACCAATGCCAGCGAATCCACGTTCAACAGTGCCTGGACCGGCTACAACGCCGTGGCGTCCTACGACCATGAGAACTGGTTTCGGGTAGCGTCGGATTTCGACGGCAAGGCGCTGAATTTCAGCCTGGCCCCGGACCAGCCGCAAGTCTGGTTTGCGTACTTCGAACCCTACAGCCGCGAACGCCATGAGTGGCTGATCGAACAGGCGCAGGAAAAAGCCGGTGCGCAGTTGCTGGCTGTCGGCAAAAGCGTCGAGGGTCGGGATATTCAACTGCTGCGCAAAGGCAACGGTGCCGAAGGCAAACGCAGGATCTGGATGATTGCTCAGCAGCACCCTGGCGAACACATGGCCGAATGGTTCATGGAGGGCGTAATCGAACGCCTCCAGCAAAAGGATGACGCCGCGCTGCAGCAATTGCTGGCAGAAGCGGATCTTTACCTGGTACCGAACGTCAACCCGGACGGTGCCTTTCATGGCCACTTGCGCACCAACGCCAACGGCAAGGACCTTAATCGTGCCTGGCAGGACAGTACCGAAGCGCTGAGTCCGGAAGTGTCTTTCATCAGGCAGCAGATGGAAAAGTACGGCGTGGACATGTTCCTCGACGTGCACGGCGACGAGGAAATCCCCTACGTATTCACTGCCGCCTGCGAAGGTAATCCGGGGTATAGCGCACAGCAACGCCAGCTTGAAGAGCGATTTCGCAGCCGCCTGTGCGAGGTCAGCGACAACTTCCAGACGACTCATGGCTATCCACGCAGCGCGCCCGGTCAGGCCAACATGAACCTGGCCGCCAATGCTGTGGGCGAACGCTACAAGTGCCTGTCACTGACCCTGGAAATGCCGTTCAAGGATCACGACAACGCGCCAGACCCGGTCACCGGCTGGTCAGGCAAGCGCTCCGCGCAACTGGCCGGGGATATACTGACCGTGTTGTCCGAGATGGTAAAAGAGCTGCGTTAAGGGCTGTCCTGCCTTCAGGCAAACCGAAATGCCCACCTATGCGCGGGCATTTTTGTTTGCGCTGGCGGCACGGCGTACGATCAGACTGGCCAGCGCGATCAGCGCCAGCGTGATCACCACTGCCCCGTAGACATTGCTGGTCATCACCAGCCCCGCCGAGTGGGCAAAGAAGCCGGCGACCAGTGCCGGTATGCAGAAGGCCAGGTAGCTGAGCACCAGAAAAGCAGACATCAGCCCGCCCCGCTCGTGGGCATGCGCCAAGGGCATGAGCATGCGCAGCGCGCCCAGAAAGCTCGACCCGAAACCCACACCTGCGACCACTGCGCCGACGAAAAACAGCCACAGCAAACCCAGGTTGATCGAAAGCAGGATCACCGCGACACCCAGCGGCAGAAAGCTCGCACCTACCCACAAGCCGAGTACCGGCTCGCGCTGACGCAACGTCAGAATCGCCGCCGCGCCGCTGAGGGTCAGCGCCGCAACCGCCAGGCCGCCATTGAGCGGTGAGGTGGAGCCGGTCGCCGCTACCAGCAAGGACGGGCTCAACGACAGAAAGAAGCCACCCAGCGCCCACGCGGCGATGTCCACCGGCAGAACCAGCCACAGCATGCGCCGTGCCTGCTGCGGTACATGCAGCGAGGGCTTGAGGGATTGCCAGACACCGGGCTGAGGACTGACGGTTTCTTCGACGCGTCCCAGGTACAGGGCCTGACTCAGAAATGCGGCCAGCAGCAAGCAGTAACCGAGCATCAACGGCAACGGCGCGAACTGCGCCAGCAGTGCCGTCCCCAGAGCGCCAACGGCCATGCCGAGCATCGGCGAAATGCTGTTGATCAACGGCCCCTTGACCGAATCATTGTCCAGCAAGGCTGCGCCCAGTGCGCTGGCAGCCAGACCTGTTGCAAAACCCTGCAGCAGGCGCGCAGCCACCAGCCAGTTGACGTCACTGGCCAGAATGAACAGCAGCATCGAGACGCTTTGCAGCAGCAAGGCGCCGAAAATCACCGGGCGCCGCCCCAAATAGTCAGACAGCGACCCGCCCATCAACAAGGCAGCCAGCAGGCTGAATGCATAGACTGCAAAAATCAGGGTAAGCACGCCCGCCGAGAATCCCCATGCTTCCTGATAAAGGTGATAAAGCGGCGTGGGCGTGCTGGACGCGGCAAAAAAGCATAACGTGGTAAACGCCAGAAACCCGAGATGGTTTCGTGCCCGACCGTCAGACTTCACGTCTGGCGACGTCGAATCGTGTGAAGAAAGGGACATGGATACGCTCTCCGCCAATGCAACCTGTTAAAGCCATAAATTAGCTTTTGCGGAGTGTGCGACGTGATAGCGCTTAAAGCAAATACTTTGTGTTAAGGTCCGCCGTATGGCTATTAAAGAAGCAGTTCGCACCGGAGGCCGCAGTGCCCGTGTGCAGGAATCCATCCACCGCGCCGTCCGCGATTTGTTGCAGGAGCACGATCGGTCGGCACTCAGCGTGCCGATGATCGCGACCCGCGCAGGCGTTACGCCGTCGACCATTTATCGCCGCTGGGGTGATCTGACCACGTTGCTGGCGGACGCTGCCCTGGAGCGTCTGCGCCCTGACGTACCGATCGATCAGGGCAGTCTGCATCAGGACCTGCTGACCTGGAGTGAAATGTATCTGGACGAAATGTCCTCGGCACCTGGCCGGGCATTGATGCGCGATGTCGCCGCCAGTACCTCCGGCTGTGTCGGCAAGTGTGCGGCAATGGTTCGCGAGCAGCTGCAGGTCATGATCGATCGCGCCATCGCTCGCGGCGAGGTTTCCCCCAGTGCCGACGACATTATTGATGCCGTCATCGCGCCGATGATTTACCGGATTCTGTATGCCGAATCGGCGCCGACGCCCGAACGCGTGCGTCAATGGGTCGACCGCTGCCTGAGCTGAGCCGCTTTGCAGGGAGTCAGCGGGCGCAACTCCCGTTATCATGCGCGCCTCGTCCGACATCAATGACCGAACCTATTCATGCACACCCTCGCAGATCTACGCGCCGGCAAGCTGGCAGGCACCCAACGGCTTGACCTCTCCTGTGACCTGAGCGAATTCCCGGTTGAAATCTTTGGCCTGGCCGACACGCTGGAAGTCTTGAATCTCAGTGGCAACAGGCTGACCTCACTGCCTGACGACCTGTGTCGCCTGACCCGCCTGCGCGTGCTGTTCGCGTCAGATAACGCCTTTACGCACCTGCCGGAAAGCATTGGCCAATGCCAACAGTTGCAGATTGTCGGCCTCAAGGCCAATCGCATAGAACAGGTCAGCGCCGCAGCACTGCCGCCGCGCCTGCGCTGGCTGATCCTCACCGACAACCGCATCGAGTCGCTGCCCGACGAACTGGGCCGCCGCCCGGACCTGCAAAAGCTGATGCTCGCCGGCAACCGCTTGCGCACCCTGCCCGCGACCCTCGCGCAGTGTCACAAGCTGGAGCTGATCCGCATTGCGGCCAATCGTCTGACCGAGCTGCCGGACTGGCTGCTGAGCCTGCCTGCCCTGGCATGGCTCGCCTTCGCCGACAACCCGCTGTGCGCTGAACGCCCCACCGCGCCGATTCGTGAAATCCCCTGGCAACACCTCAGCCTCCATCAACGCTTGGGCGAAGGTGCGTCGGGGATCATTCAGCAGGCGGTCTGGCAAGACGCCGGCGATGAGCACATGGCAGCGGTCAAGCTGTACAAGGGCGCGGTCACCAGCGATGGCTCGCCGCTCAATGAAATGGCCGCCTGCATCGCCGCAGGCCGCCACGCACAGCTGATCGAGGTGCTTGGACAGATCAGCGGGCATCCCGAGCATCAGCGCGGCCTGGTCATGGCGCTGATAGCCCCCGACTTCGGCAATCTTGCCGGCCCGCCGAGCCTGGAATCCTGTAGCCGCGATGTCTACGCCAGTGACACGCGCTTTTCCCTGCCCGTGCTGCTGCGCCTCGCTGAAGGCATTGCATCGGTTACCGCGCACCTGCACGCCCGCGGTATCACGCATGGCGACCTGTATGGCCACAACATTCTTGTGCAGGAGGATGGCAATTGCCTGCTGAGCGACTTCGGTGCGGCGTCCTTTCACCCGTCAGCCGGGCTGGGAGAGGCGCTGGAGCGCATCGAAACGCGGGCATTCGGTATCTTGCTGGGGGAATTGCTCGAACGTTGCGAGGCAGATCCGCAGGATCAGGACGTCATGGCGGGTCTAACGGCGCTGCAGGCAAGCTGCGTGCAGCCTGATTGCCAGCAACGACCGTCGCTGGCAGAGATTCTTCTACAGATAAAAACATGGAGCGCGTAAAGCGCTCCATTGCGCAGTGATCAGCCTGCCAGACCCACGTAAACGTTCTGCACGTCATCATGGTTGTCGATGGCTTCGAGAAACGCTTCGACTTCGGCCATCTGCTCATCGGTCAGGCCGTCCACGGTGCTTTTCGGGCGGTAGCCCAGTTGCGCGGACTGGACGGTGAAACCGAATTCCGGAAGCGCCTTGCAGACTGCGTCCATGTCGGTGGACTCGGTGAGGAACAGCGTCGCGCCTTCTTCACCTGGCTCGAAATCCTGGGCACCGGCCTCGATTGCCGCCAGCTCCGGGTCGGCATCCGCTGCTGCAGGAACAGCCTCGATCATGCCCTGATACAAAAAGTCCCACGAAACCGAACCCGCAGCACCCAGCTGGCCCTTGCGGAACAGCACGCGAATTTCCGAGACCGTCCGGTTGATGTTGTCGGTCAGGCACTCGACGATCACCGGCACGCGGTGTGGCGCAAAACCTTCATAGGTCAGACGCTCGAAGTTGACGCTTTCGCCCAGCAGGCCGGCGCCTTTCTTGATGGCGCGTTCCAGAGTCTCGCGCGGCATCGAGGCCTTTTTGGCCTGCTCGACCACCAGCCGCAGACGCGAGTTCATGTCCGGGTCTGCACCAGCACGAGCCGCGATCATGATTTCCTTGGACAGCTTGCCAAACGTACGTCCCTTGGCATTGGCTGCCGCTTCTTTATGCTTGACCTTCCACTGTGCGCCCATGTCTGCTCTCTTGATTCGCTAGGCGCCTCGCCGCCTGCGTCTGCATGACTCACAGAACGCGGCGCAGGCAAGGCGCTGAAAAAGGGTCACCGGCAAATACCCTGTCCGGCGCGGCGCATTTTATACGCGATCACGGCAGATGAAACCCCCGACAGGCAGATTGGCCTGACGAACTGGCCAAGATGACTATCAATCCGGCCAACGGCACTCATCGTCTTTCCATCAACGCTTGTAGGCTCTTTCCGAAAAACCTTGCAGCAATGCTTTTGTAACCCCGTATTCCGTAACCTTCGCGGCCCCGTTTTTGAAGCTAGAGAGCCCCGCGGATGCGCAAGGACCTGCAAGTGCCCTTCATGCTGGCGATCACCGACTGCCAGCCGGATCTGCATATCATCAGCTTCGCCGGCCATGAAGCCCTCAACGAAACGTATCGCTTCGACATCTGGATGATCGGCAGCGACCCGCAGTGGGATGTGCACAGCCTGCTGCAACGCGAAGCGTTTTTAAGCTTCGGCGAATCCGGCGGCGGCAGGCATGGCCGTATCGAGCATGCGGCCCGGCTCCACAGGGGGGCTCGAATGAGCCTTTACCATCTGATCCTGATGCCTGATCTGCAACAACTGGCGCAGCATCGACATCGCCGCACCTATCAGGACCTTGCGATCCCTCAACTGATCATGCGATTGCTTGAAGCGCACGGCATCGGAGCAAACGCTTACCGCTTCGAGCACATGAACGGCCTTTATCCTGCCAAACCGTTGCACATCCAGTACGACGAAAGCGATCTGCACCTGTTGCAGCGCCTGTGTGAGGAAGAAGGCATGCATTTCCGTTTCGAGCATCGACGGAGCGGCCACCGGCTGGTGTTCTCGGACGACCCAGCCAGCTTTCCGGCGCAGCCATTGCCGGTGCGCTTCAAGCGACCGCAAGCGTCAGGCGCGTTACGAGATACGCTGTTGCACCTGGCCGAGCGACTGGCGTTTGCGCACGTTTCAAAACAAGTCGCCGAGCACCCGCAACCTGCGCATGCACCCTCATCGCTGCACGATGAACATCCTCTGACGATAGCGGCCAATCATGCCTTTCAACCGCCAGGCGTTCGTGGAGCAATCAGTCACCAGGAGGCACTGAGTCGGCAGCGTGGCAGTCGCAGGCTGGAGCGCCTGCGTTGCGAGCGGCGCGATGTCAGAGGCCAAAGCACCGACACCGCCTTACAGTGTGGTGAAGTCATTCAGGTGCTCGATCACCCAGAGCCATTGCTCAACGACCAATGGCTAGTGACCGAAGTCGCTCACGCTGGCAGGCAGTTACAGGTGCTGAAGGGTGTCGCCGCTCATGATGCGCTGGCAATCCTGCGCATCCTCGTGGAAGCGCAACGTTCGTCACCCGAGGCTGAACAGCTGCAAGGCAACGGCTACTGCAACAGTTTCAGGGTAATACCCTGGGCGACGCCGTTTCGCCCCTCGATCAGCCACCCTCGACCTGCGGTCACCGGTGAGCATTTCGCCACATTACAGCGCAACGGCATGCAGCCGGACCCACCCGGATATCGCTCAATCCGCTTCGACTGGCACGTACAGGATCTGGAAGACGAACCCGCACAGCGCTGGCCGTTGGCCGAGGTCGCTTGCGCGGAGGTTCATCGGCTACCGCCGGGCGCACGTGTGTTGGTGCGCTACCTCGACAATCATCCCGAACGGCCGGTGATTTGCGCAGTACTGTCACCGGGTCATGAGCTGGACGGGATGACCGCACAGCCGGCTGGCTGTATTCGAGTGGCGAGCGGTCGGCACTTGCACGTCAATGCCCACGACGGATTGCTGGTACGCGGGCAAACCGCGGCGCTGCAGGTCGACGCGCAACGTATCCTGATCGTGGGCCATGAAGATCAGCAGTCCTTGAAGTCGGGCTGGCGTTTGTCGATAAAGGCGCGCATGCCCTCTTTCTGATCCTGGCTGGCGAAGGCGGCGTGAAAAACCCGGCGCTCGAAGCGAATACCTTCGGCCAGGCTGACCTCGAATGCGCGATTGACGCTCTCCTTGACCATCATCGCCACTGGCAGGGATTTACTGGCGATCACCGCTGCCACTGCCAGCGCTTCCGGCAGCAACTGATCGAGCGGCAGCACGCGGGCCACCAGACCGGCGCGCTCGGCCTCTTGAGCATCGATCAATCGGCCGGTCAGGCACATTTCCATGGCCTTGGCCTTGCCGACCGCGCGAGTCAGTCGCTGCGTACCGCCCATGCCGGGCAACACGCCGAGATTGATCTCGGGCTGTCCGAACCTGGCGTTTTCGGCAGCCAGAATGAAATCGCACATCAATGCCAGCTCACAGCCGCCCCCCAAGGCAAAACCGGCCACCGCAGCCACCACGGGTTTGCGTCGCGCGGCGACCCGGTCGCTTTCACGAAACAGGTCATCGAGATAGATCTGCGGGTAGGACAGGTCGACCATTTCCTTGATGTCCGCACCGGCGGCGAAAGCTTTTTCCGAGCCGGTCAGTACGATGCAGCCGATCGCGCTGTCCGCATCGAACTGGTCGAGGGCATGGTTCAATTCGTTGATCAGGCGCGCATTCAGGGCGTTCAACGCTTGGGGCCGGTTCAGCTTGATCAGACCTACTTTATCTATAACCTCCATGAGAATAGTCTCGTAAAGCATTGATAAATATCCTTTTTATTTAATTAGGCAATTAATATTTTTTATAGAATCAACATTCGATTATTAGATCAAGTTATTGATTAGTAAGGCTAATTCAAAATCTCGACAGCGATTGCAGTAGCCTCGCCGCCGCCGATGCAGATCGCCGCAATGCCGCGCTTGAGCTGTCGACGCTGCAACGCTGCCAGCAGCGTCACGATGATACGCGCACCCGAGGCACCGATCGGATGGCCCAGCGCGCAGGCACCGCCATTGACGTTGACCTTTTCGTGCTCAAGCCCCAGCTCGCGCATCGCCACCAGCGGCACGACGGCGAACGCCTCATTGATCTCGAACAGGTCCACGTCGTCCAGGCTCCAGCCCGTCTTGCCCAGAAGGCGCTGAATGGCCCCTATCGGCGCCGTTGGAAACAGGCCCGGCTGGTCGGCAAACGCCGCGTGCGCATGAAACACCGCCAGAGGCCGCAGGCCACGCCGCCTAGCCTCGGACTGGCGCATCAACAGCAGCGCTGCCGCGCCATCGGAGATAGAGCTGGAGTTGGCTGCGGTGACCGTGCCGCCCTCGCGAAACGCGGGTTTGAGTGTGGGAACCTTGTCCGGACGCGCCTTGGGCGGCTGCTCGTCGTGGGTGATTTGCTTCGACTCTTTGCCTACGGTGACCTGCACCGGCACGATCTCGGCGTCGAAATGGCCTCCGGCAATGGCCTGTTGCGCGCGAGCCAGTGACGCCAGCGCAAAGGCATCCTGCGCCTCGCGAGTGAAACCGTTGAGCCGCGCGCAGTCCTCAGCGAAGGTGCCCATCAGCCGACCTGGCTCATAGGCATCCTCAAGGCCGTCGAGAAACATGTGATCGAGCACTTTGCCATGCCCCATGCGATAACCGCTGCGCGCGCGGTCCAACAGGTAAGGCGCATTGGACATGCTCTCCATGCCGCCAGCCACCACCACCGCAGTCCTGTCTGCCAGCAACAGGTCATGGGCCATGATTGCGGCCTGCATGCCGGAACCGCACATTTTGTTGACCGTGCTGCACAGCGTCGCATGGCTCAGCCCGGCACCCAGCGCCGCCTGTCGAGCGGGTGCCTGGCCGAGGCCTGCCGGCAATACACAACCAAACAGCACGTGCTCCACGTCTGCAGGCTCGATGCCTGCGCGTTCTACAGCGGCACGGATGGCGATAGATCCCAGCGCGGTGGCGCTGAGGCTCTGCAGGTCGCCCTGAAAACCACCCATGGGCGTGCGCAGGGCACTGACAATGACCACGGGGTCTTGATGAGGGGGTGTCCTTTCGATGGACATGGCTATCTCCAGTCTTGTTTTTATAGGTACGGTTTTCTATAGGTACGCGGGAATCATCAACCTGCTGCCGTGCAGACGCAATGGTTGAGGCAGGCAGATTAGCCGCTATCCCGGCATCGTGCCCGACGCGACGAATCTCTCACCACTGGCGAGGTCTGAAGATCACTGAACCTGACGCTGGAGCACACGAATGTCGCTACGCCTGATCCGCGCCCTGCTCTCCGGGCTGCTTATCCTCGGCTTGAGCGCCTGTGCGCTGATTCCCCATCGAGACCCGCTGACAATCAGCGTCGTGGGTATCGAACCCATCCCCGGCCAGGGTCTGGAACTGCGCATGGCGGTCACGTTGCGGGTGCAGAACCCAAACGAAACCGAGATCAACTACAACGGCGTCGCGTTGGACCTCGACGTGAACGACAGACTATTGGCCTCCGGGGTCAGCAACCAGAAAGGCACTGTAGGACGCTTCTCCGAGGCGGTGCTGGTGGTGCCGGTCAGCGTGTCGGCATTCGCTGCCTTGCGCCAGGCACTGGGGCTCAGTCAGAGCCAGCGTCTGGACAATCTGCCCTATACGCTTCGCGGCAAACTGGCTGGCGGCCTGTTCGGCACGATGCGCTTCAGTGACAGCGGCACGCTGGATTTGCGCCAGGCCGAGGGAGATCCCTGGTAACAAGTGATTATGGGTGGCACTGCCTGTCCGGGTTCTGGCAGGGTAAACGGGACGATACAGGTGGCATGCTTTCTGCTCGCTGACTGCAGCGCATGCCCTGCGCCTCCCCACCCTCAAGGAAGATTTGCCAATGACCCCGCAGAATCCGTCAGCACGTTTTTTCCCGACCTTTCTGGCCCTTGTGACGCTGATGTTCAGCCTGTGCATGGCACCGACATGGGCTGCAGAAAAAAGCGCCAAGCGCGGCATTGCCTACGACATCGCCCTGCCCGCCGACCTGAGTGCGTTATCTTCGGGCGTGAGCTGGTGGTACAATTGGAGCCCCAGACCCCATGACCGTCTGGCGTCGTACGATTATGCATCGATGTACGGCGTGGATTTCATCCCGATGGTATGGAACGGCAACGTTGACGACGGGCAGTTGAAGCAATACCTGCTGGCTCATTCAGCCATCCGCTATTTGCTGGTGATCAATGAGCCGAATCTGCTCGACCAGGCCAACATGACGCCCGAAGCGGCAGCCAGCTTCTGGCCGAGGCTGGAACAGATCGCCGCCCAGACCGGCGTAAAACTGGTGGGGCCAGCGATGAACTGGGGAACCATGCCGGGCTACGGCGACCCGGTGGTGTGGCTCGATGCCTTTTACACAGCCTATCGATCGATGAATCAGAATCGGGACCCGCGCATCGATTACCTGGCTTTTCACTGGTACGACTATGGCTTGCCGGGAATGCTCGATCGGCTGTCGAAGTACGGAAAACCCTTTTGGATCACCGAGTTCGCCAATTGGCACGCCCTGGATGACGGTGCGCAGATTGATTCAGTCGACAAGCAGAAGCAGCAGATGGCGGAAATGGTCGCCACTCTCGAGCAGCGCCAGGACGTGTTCAGATACGCTTGGTTCACGGGCCGGATGAACCCTGACCCGCACTTTTCCAGCTTGCTGGACGCTGAGGGCAAGCTGACCGAACTGGGCCAGTATTACCTCTCGCTGCCACACAGCGAGTAACCTCCCGCTGCTCGGCCAACGCGTCTTTGCAGCCTCTCAGCGAGGCCGCGCCGATCTCGGTCAGACCGCTGATGATGTGCTGGGTATAGGGAAATGATTGATCGGGCTCCAGGACTCTTGTCGAGATCAGCAGCCCTTCCCCGACCAGCGTGTCGACGGTTGCCACACAGACGTGGATTGCCGGAGCGCTTGAATACGCGCGCACCAGCTCCCTGTAGATCTGACCGAATGTCAGTTTTTGCGGTTTGCTGAAGCACAGGCGACTGACGATGTGCAGCACTGCAAGGTCCAGCCGTTGTTTTTCGTCACTCACCACTGTTGCCTTTAACTTAATGAAACCTGACGCGCGACCGACTGAATATGCCTGTCGTTTTTCTGCGTCGACACACAGCTTCGGTCAATCGACAATGCACACTTGCACGTCCATTTTTTAAATGGCCACGAATAAAATTAATGACGCCGATTATCAGTCGCGCACGGTAATCCCTGAACAATTCCTTTACAGGTTAATTAAATAACTGGCGCATCCCAATACTTTTATCTCTCGTAACAGGCTTTTTAAAGCGCGCACGAACCGCGAGGATGCAAAGCTTACCAGCCCTCTAAACCTAACGACAATTAGGTTTATCAAAAAACAATAAACCCCTATTTTTCTCCGTTATTTTGGATTTTTATAGCTTTAAAATAGCTATTTTATCTAATTTATGCTTAAAAATGCGCTTAAATTCTCTGCCTTCATCTGGAAAAATCAGATGATAGCCACATGACATCATTTATTAAAATCTTCATTACTCATACTTTAGCGACCGGTGAACTTTTTTCGCTCTCGCTGGACTGAGTGTTCAGCCGAGCAATAGGCGATTACAACAGCCGTCCGTTTTTATCCTGCAAACCATCAATCGAGATTCAATCGATGACTAGATCAATGCTGTCTGTTTTCAGTGCAGTACTTCTGTGCGCGCAAAGTGCCTTAACTTTCGCCGCGGACTCAACTTCCAGCACACCTGCCACCGGGTCCGATCAACAGATCCGGACGCAGGTGGAAGCCAAGCGCGACCAGTTATCAGGCGCCGACAAGATCAAACCGGCTCAACAACAGAGTTCGTCGTCCCTGCTCGAAACGCCGGTGGACACCGACGACGCCCCTGCCCAGGCACAACGACCATGAACAACCTCAATCAACCGATCACATCGACCGGAAGGACACTTGCCTTGTCAGCTTTCAAACAGACCCTGGGCCTGAGTCTGCTGACGTTCAGCGTCATGCAGGCCAACCTGGCACTCGCCGCCGTGACCCCGGCGACCGGCAACGAAGTCGAAGCGCGCGTCAGCTCGATTCTCGACAACATGAACCAGTCGGAAAAAATCAACTTCACCCGCGTCGACGACGGCCACATGATCCCGTCCCTGCTCAAGTGGGGCATCAAGGGCACCGTGGCGTATGACTCGTCCATGGGGGTACACGTCAACAACGCCACGTTCGGCGCGCAATACCCTTCGCAGTCTGCGCTGGCAGCGACCTGGAGCATCAACCGGGCCAAGGAGTTCGGTCTGGCCATCGCTTATGAAACGCGCATTTCCGGCGGTCAGCAGATGCTCTCGCCAGGCGTGAACCTGTACCGGACACCCTACAACGGCCGCTCGGCAGAATACGTCAGCGGTGAAGACCCGTTCCTCGGCGCCGTGCTGGCACCCGCTATCGTCAACGGCATTCAGGCTCAGGGTATCCAGGCCAGCGGCAAGCACTACCTGGCCAACGAACAGGAAGCCAATCGTCAGGCGGTCGACGTCAAGGTCGATGAGCGCACCCTGCGCGAACTGTACCTGCCAGGCTTCGAGTCGATGGTGAAGAACGCCAATGTCGCCTCGATCATGTGTGGCTTCAACAAGATCAACGGCGACTACGCCTGTGAAAACCATCACCTGATCACCGAAGTGCTCAAGGGCGAATGGGGCTATCAGGGTATGGTCATCAGTGACTTCAACGCCATTCATGATGCCTTCAAGGGCGCGTGGGCCGGTACGGACATCGACATGCCCTCCGGCCTGCAGTTTACCGAAGCCAAACTCCTGCCCTACCTGTGGAGCGGGCAACTGACCCAGAACGTGATCGACGACAAGGTCAAACGCAACCTGCGCGGCATCGTCAGCTACGACCTCCAGAACAACCTCAACACCGCCAAGACACTCGAGCATCCGGAATACGGCATGCGTGCCGCGCTGAATACCGCGCGCGAATCCATCGTGTTGCTGCGCAACGAGAACACCGCTGCCGGCAAACCACTGCTGCCGCTGGACCGTTCGGCAAAAATCGCCGTGATCGGCAACTGGGCGCACGACGTACCGGCGTCGCCTTTCGGCACCGCCAATTCCCCGCCCAACAGCTACGTGACCGAGCTGAGCGGTTTGCAGCAACTGGCATCCAGCAGCAGCGATGTCACGTATCTGTCAGAGATGAGCCTGAATCCGGCGAGTTCGGTGTGGTATCAGCCAGCAACCGGCGATAACGGGATCAGCAACGCCGGGGTAAAAGCCGAATACTTCTCCAACACCAGCTTTTCCGGTGACCCGGTGCTGACGCGTGTCGAACCCGGCGTGAACCTGAACTGGACCACCGGCAGCAACGTGACCAACACAGGCAGCACTGCGGTGTCTGGCTTCAGCCCGACACCCGGCGCCTTCTCGGCACGTTTCACCACCACCATCAAGCCCACCATCTCGGGCGCCCAGGCGTTCAAGGTGCGTGCGGACGGCCCATACAAACTCTGGGTCAACGATGAGCTCATCGTGCAGAGCGACGGTGTGCCTTACTCGGGCGATGTGGTGAATGCGCTGACAACGTCGGGGAAAACTGCAGCATTGTCGGCCGGCAAGACCTACACCGTGAAACTGGAATACCAGCGCGTGCAGGGTAATTTCATTCCGGTACTGGGCGGCCTGACAGGCGTGCAGATGAGCTGGGCTGCGTTGCGTCCGCCAAAGGACCTGTCGAAATACGATGCGGTGGTGGTTGCGACCGGGACTACGTCTGAAAACGAAGGTGAAGGTTCCGACCATGGCTTCGATCTGCCGGACCAACAGGCTGAACTGATCAGCTTCGTCGCCAAGGCCAACCCCAACACCATCGTCGTCATGCACGGCGGTGGCGTGGCCAACATGCAGCCATGGGCGAACAAGGTCGGCGCCACGCTGCAAGCGTGGTTCCCGGGTCAGCAAGGCGGTCAGGCACTGGCCGAGATTCTCTACGGCAAGGTCAACCCGTCGGGCAAGTTGCCGGTCACGATCGACAAAAAGATCGAGGATAACCCGAGCTATGCCTCCTATCCGGATCCGGCGGCCTATCGCGGCAGCAACCCGCTGACCGAGATGACCTACAGCGAAGGCCTGTACATGGGTTATCGCGGGTATGACAAGAAACACGCCAAGCCGCTTTATCCGTTCGGTTATGGCCTGTCCTACACCACGTTCAGCTACAGCGACCTGAAACTGTCGACCAACGTGCTGACGCCAGGCTCGACGATCGACGTAAAATTCACGGTGACCAACACCGGCGACAAGGCAGGCTTCGAGGTGGCGCAGTTGTATGTGCAGCCGGTCAAACCTGCTGTGGACCGTCCGGAGAAAGAGCTCAAGGGCTTCACCAAGGTGTACCTGCAGCCGGGCGAGAGCAAGACCGTCAGCGTACCGATAGACTCGCGCTCCCTGGCTTACTACGTCGACAAGACTGCAAGCTGGGACGTCGATGCCGGGAAGTTCAAGATCCTCGTCGGTGCGGATTCGGAGAACCTCACACTCAACAGGACGCTGATCACCCTGTACCCGGAAAAACTGACCACGCGTGACAGCAACCCGCTGCCATTGCCACTGCGCAAGGCAGTCCAGGTCAGCGCGGCACAGACCTACTGATGTACCCCTTCAAGGCTCATGGATGAGCCTTGATATCCCTTCCCAATCGCTGCACGTAGATATCGAAAACCGCCATGACATCCACGTCCTGAGGGCTTCGCAGCCACTGAATCTGCAAGCCGTCCATGACCGAGAAGATCTCCTGGGCCAGGGCTTTGACATTGATATCGCTGCGCACTTCCCCCGCCTCTATCAACCCCTGCAAATGCCCGCGTGCGTGTTCGTGGGTCAGTTGGAATCGTTCAAGGTGCCAGGCCCAGGCCGGGTGCGCCTTCGACAGGCTCTCGGTATTCATCAGCAACGCTGCCTGACACTCCTCGGCATTCTCGATGCTGAAACTCATGCTCAGCTTGAGAAACTTCAGAAACCCTTCGAGCGTCGGCTCGGTGACCAGATCCTGAAAGCGCGAAGTGACCCGCTGGTCCCTGCGCTCCAGCAAGGCCGCGAGTAATGCTTCCTTGTTGGGGAAATGGTGAAGCAATCCGACCGTGGTGATACCGGCAAGCAGTGCAACCTCGCGCATCGACGCACTCGAATAGCCGTCTCTGGCAAAAACAACAGTAGCGGCGTCCAGCAAGGCCTTTCGGCGCATGTCTCCCTTGGGTGCGCGGCGACGCTTGGGTGGAGCCGTTTCTGCGGATTCATTCCCTGATTCTTCGATGACCATAAAAACCTGATAACGCCTTGATTCAATGTGCCCCGATGCTCATGACCGGGGCCCTGCTGGTAAAAAACCGTTTCGCCGTCAGCGACGCCGTGGTGATGGAGATCAGCGCGATGAGCGCATTGCCGGTAAACATGCCGGGCAAGGCGCCGCTGCTGCCGAACCAGTGGGTCCCGGCGAAGACGAACGGCACTGTACCCGCCGTTGCCCTGAGCCAGGCAAACACCGCGACCCACCACGACCTGTTCATGGTGATGAATACCGCGATGGCGACAAAATCCAGACCAATCAGAACCCAGAGACCGCCGCCCCACAAACAAAAGGCCATGAACACGGCGCGGGCTTCGTCCCCCAGTTGGTAGAGGTCGGCGATCATGCCTCCACAAAGCACCAGCACCAGCCACACGGCCAGCCCGTAGCAGACCACCAGTCGCCGGGTAAAAGTGACCGCGGAACGCACGCGATCATCGCGGCCCGCACCAATGTTCTGACCCAGCACCGGAGCCAGCGCGCCAGGCAAGGCAAAAAAAGCGCAGTACGAAAACTGTATGACTCGATCCAGCACGGTCATCGCGGCCAGAGCCGAGGTGCCGAATGCCGAAAGCGAGGCGACAAGATAAGCCAAACCGACTGGCGTCGCCAGATTTGCCGCCATCGCCGGGAGCGCCAGCCTGAAGGTATGCCGCGCGTGCAGGCGCAACAGTTTCAGATGACGCGTGAACACCATGCCTATTCGGCTGCGCACCCAATACAGACCGATGGACGCGGAAACTGCTGCAGACACGGCAAACGCGATACCAGCACCGTCGAGCCCCAGGCCGAGCCCAAAAATGAAAAACGGGTCCGCCACTGCCAGTGTGGCGGCAGCGGACAGCACGACGCCCATGGCCCTACGGTTGTCACCAATGGTTCTGAGCATTTGCGCCGACATCTGCATCACCGCCTGCAACGCGGTAAAAGGCAAAGTCAGCCAGATAAAACTGCGCGCTGCCTCGTAAGTGGCCGCCTCGGCACCCAGCCATCGCATGATCGGCACGATAAACGTCAATTGCGCGGCGGCGGCCAGACCGCTGACCATGATCACCATGAGCATCAGGCTGGCGGTGAGCCTGGGTATCGATCTGGCTGCCCGATGGCCGATGCGTGCAGCAAGCACCGAGGCCCCGGCGATAATCAGGCCGGTTGCCAGCGCGCCGTTGAAAAACATCAGGACCTTGGCAATGCCGACAGCCGCCAGAAGCGCGGGGTCATGCAGCATCGATACGTAGACCAGCGTGAGAATGTCGACCAGAAAGACGGCGAACAGACTCAAGGCACTGGCACTGGCGGTAACGACGATATGGCGCGCTACGCTGCCCTGGGTAAATCTTGCACTGGCTTGGGCCATCAATGTTCTCAAAAGGCCTGACGGGTCAGGAAGGCAAGACCCCCTCACCAGGACACCCTCACGCTGAAGCGTGAAGAATGATCGGCGCGGATTGTCGGGCGCTGTCGGGTTGTGCTGCTACCTGCTCGCCGCCATCAGACGATTCACTTCACTGCGAACCATGTTGGCGTATTCCGGCGGACTCATGGTGTCCAGCTCGGACCGAACCCATTCAGACCACTTGCCCTTGCGCTTGGCGCGCTCGCCCATCAAGCGCGCCGCCTCGCCCTTGGCCTTGCCCAGATTGCTCTGCCACAGTTCGAACAGACGGGATTTTTCGTCTTCGAGAGCGGTACGCTCAGGGAGCGGCCGATTGGCCAGATTGAAACTCATCACAGTCACCTACGGCTAAAAACGGCTGCATCTTACACCCGTAAGGGGCATTGCTTGCAGAGTCTTGCGTCGGGTCATTCAAGCAATTGCAACTTTTAAGGATACGCGAGACTCCATTGAACACTGTTGCCACCACTTGAAAGGAATACACCCATGGCTCGTAAGACCCCTGCTCAACAAGCTGCCGATCAAATCAAGGATCAGGCATTCAGTGACCTGCAGGCACTGATCGAAGAATCCGACAAACTGCTCAAGGAAAGTGCTGCTCTGGTGGGTGAAGAAGCAGAGACATTGCGCGCGCAGTTGAGTGTCAAACTCAAGCAGGCACTGGACTCGATGGCCAGCGTCCGCGAGCGCACCAAGCCGGTTGTCGAAGCAACCGAAACCTACATCGGTGGTCACCCATGGCAGACCGTGGCTATTTCTGCGGGCTTTGGCCTGGTAGTTGGCCTGCTGCTGGGTCGTCGTTGATCGACTGATGAACGGCATCGCGGGCCAGTTGCTGACCCGCGATGCCGATGCACTGAAGTGTGATGAAGCAGATCTAAACCCGGCGAACGCCCTATCGGGTGTGCTGTACCACCGAAGGCTCGGCAAAACGGTGCGACTTGGTCACCTTCGCCTGTAACGCCACGCGCTCTTCCTCAGCCTTGGCCTGGCTTTCATAAGGCCCTATCAATACCTGCTGTTTGCCGTCCACGTCCACGATGATCGGGGCATAACTGCGCTCGAGTAACCAGGCGCTGGAATCGCTGACCGCCTCCCGCGAGTTCATCTGAATGAACCACTGTGGCGTAGAGACCGGAGCGGTCGCTGCCGCCCCCTGGACTTTATCCCTGGCGGGCCCGCCTCCATCGCATCCGGCCAGAGCCAGTACCGCTATCATCATTACCGTCTTGCGCACGTAGGTCTGCTCCTCGTCTGAAGTGGCGCGAGTCTAACATTGCCGCGCGGCCCGTTGATCGCCTGTGTCGAGGTGTCGCATGGGCCCTGGAATGACTTGAAGTACCCGCAATACGGGGCTATTGCCACTTCAGTCAGGTTTGGCAGTAACCACTGATCATGTAATCGGATATTTCGTTGCATATAAACGCCACGGGAGGTGTCACACGAGTGCGACCATGTTGATCGGTGGCTTGCCGCCATCGGTGCATTAGTACAGGAGTTCATCATGTGCGACGACCGAAATCCCCTGCATTGCTTCATTCCGCCTTACATGCTCGAGCGTATGGCGCAGTCCCCCAAGACCCTGGTCAGCGCCCGGGCCATTGCCAACCTGACGAGCAGTTCGGCGTTCCTCGCCTCCCGCCTGACCGCCCGAACCATGCCCTCCATGCACGCGATCAAATCGCCTGACGGACGAAAGCACCGCGTGATTCATGATGCCAAGGGCACTGACAATCTCCCCGGCGCCGTGGTGCGCAAGGAAGGCCAGGCAGCCACGGGCGACAAGGCAACGGATGAAGCCTACGATGGCTCAGGTGACGTCTATGACTTCTATGCGCAACTGTTCGAACGCAACTCACTGGACGACAGTGGCATGTCGCTGGTCTCGACGGTGCACGTCGCCGAGGTGGATTTCAACGGTGATCATGTACCGCTGAGCAATGCCTATTGGAATGGCAGCCAGATGGCTTACGGCGATGGAGATGACCTGGTCTTCAAGCGCTTTACCGGCAGCCTTGAAGTGATCGGTCATGAGCTGACCCACGGCGTGCAGAGCTTCACCTCGAACCTGGACTACCGCGGGCAATCCGGGGCCTTGAACGAGCACTTTGCCGACGTATTCGGCATGCTGGTGCGCCAGTGGAAACAAGGCACCAGCGCCGCCGAGTCGGACTGGGTGGTGGGCAAGGAGCTACTGGTGCCTGCCCCGACGCGACGAGGCATTCGCGATATGGAAAAACCCGGCACGGCGTATTCCAACGATCCGGATCTGGGTGATGATCCACAACCCGCGACAATGGCCGACCTGTACACCGGAGCCAAGGATCGCGGCGGTGTACACATCAACTCGGGCATTCCCAACCGGGCATTCGTACTGGTGGCCAAGGCGCTGGGCGGAAATGCCTGGGAAGTGGCGGGCAGAATCTGGTATGAAACGATGCTGAAGCTGGCGTCGGACAGTCAATTCGTCGATTGTGCCAAGGCCAGCATAAAAATCGCCTCCGACCCGCGCTTCGGCCCCAAAGCCAAAAAAGCCGTACAAGCGGCCTGGAAAGAGGTCGGCGTCAAGGTATAGCCAAGGTCAGCCAAGGCATAACCATCAAAAAGGTGCTTGAAATGAAGGTCTGTCTAGTGCAATCCGGCGGTTTTGCAGGTGCAGTCAAACGCTGTGAAGTCGATACAGCGACCCTTGAGCAGCCCGAAGCCGAGCAGTTGCAGCGGCTGGTGAGCGACAGCGGCCTGAACCAGTCCAGCAGTGCTTTTAATGACGAAGCGCGGGACCTGAATCAGTACGAAATCACCATCGAGGATGACGCCAGGGCAATCTGCCTGACGTTCGACGAACACAACGTGCCTGCATCCGCCCGCCAGTTGCTCGGCTTTCTCAAGCAGCGCGTCAAACCCGGCAAGCTCTGAGACAGGCGTTTGTCAAAGGACTCTGGCTGCAGCGATGCCCTTTCGTCGACAGATGGAGGGCATCGCTGCTACCGGATTCGCCACTATTCTCCGCGCATGGAATAATGGCGCAGTGACATGTGAACCACCCGACACCCTGACGGTCAATGATTTGTACCAGCCCGCTAGCGCTGACCGTACAAAAAAAAACGCTTCACACTGCCATTAACGAGGTATCTTTTCGTGCTGCGCGTTCTTACCTCCTTACCTCTGCATCAATGGCGTCGATGAGCACTGTGCATCCTATCGAACACTCTTCCGGCCTGATCATCTGCGAGCATTGCGACTCGCTCTACGAAGCTCACCCTCTGCAACCCGGCGAGGCGGCATTCTGCCTTCGCTGCGAAGCGCTGCTCGGTCGTGGCCATCGGGTGACCATAGAACAGCTATTGGCGTTGACCATCGCCGCAGCCATGCTTTTCCTGTTCGCCAATCTGTTCCCGGTCATCAGCATCAACATGAAGGGCCTGTCCAACGAGGTCACGCTCTGGCAGTCGGTTGAAGCCCTTGCTCAAGGACGAATCACGATCATTGCACTGGTGGCCGGGCTGTCGATCATTTTTGCGCCGCTGCTGCAAATCGTCCTGCTGTTCTGGGTGCTGGTACATGCACACAAGGGCATCGTTGCGCCCGGCTTCAGAACCTGTATGCGTGCGCTTGAGCATTTGCGCCCATGGAGCATGCTCGAAGTGTGCATGCTCGGCATTCTGGTGGCGATCATCAAACTGTCCGGGATGCTTGACGTACACCCCGGCGTCGGCCTTTGGGCCATGGCAATGCTGATGGTGCTGATCCTGCTGATCGCCAACAAGGATATCCGCCGGTTGTGGGATGAACTGGGAGTGCAGCCGCAATGAACGGCATTCCCTTCGCCCATGAACACAAGCTCTGCCTGTGCCACACCTGCGGCTATGCCTGCCAGGAGGACGCTACGCGCTGTCCGCGCTGTGATTCGCCGGTGCACAGGCGCAAGCCCAACAGCATCAGCCGCACCTGGGCGTATCTGATTGCCGCGCTGATTTTCTATATCCCGGCCAACGTACTGCCGGTGATGTACACCAACCTGCTGGGCAACCGCAGCGAAAGCACGATCATGAGCGGCGTCATCGAGTTTTTCGAAAGCGGCTCCTGGGACATCGCCATCCTGATCTTCGTCGCCAGTGTTCTGGTGCCGTGCATCAAGTTTCTGGTGCTCGGCATGCTGCTGATCACCTGCCAGCGTCGCAGCACCTGGGCAATGCGCGAGCGCGCGCGTCTGTACCGTTTCATCGAATTGATCGGTTACTGGTCGATGCTCGATGTGCTGGTTGTAGCCCTTGTAGCGTCTCTTGTTCAGTTTCGTGAGCTCAGCACCATCGAGCCGCGACTCGGTATTCTGTTTTTTGGCTTGGTAGTGGTGATGACGATGTTCGCCGCCATGAGTTTCGATCCCCGGCTTATCTGGGACGCAGAGGTTGAAGATGTCTGATAGTACCCTCCCCCCGCCTGCTTCAGTGCCACGCCCTGAAGTCAAACGTCGTCGCCTGCGTGTCTCGTTGATCTGGCTGGTACCGATCGTTGCTGCGATCATTGGCATATCCATGGCCTTCCATGACTGGATGAACATCGGCCCCAGAATCACTGTCAGCTTCCTGACAGCCGAAGGCCTGGAAGCCAACAAGACCCAGGTCAAATACAAGAACGTGGTCATCGGCATGGTCACGGATATCAGCCTCAGTGAAGACCGCACGCATGTGCTGGCCAACATCGAGCTGAACACCAGTGCTACTCCGTTCACACGGGTCGACAGCCAGTTCTGGGTGGTGCGCCCACGCATCGGCGCACACGGTGTTTCGGGTGTAGACACACTGCTTTCGGGTGCTTTCATCGGCGCCGACGCCGGCAGCGCAGAGGAAACCAAGACCAGCTTCACCGGCCTGGAAACCCCGCCTCCAGTGACCTTTGGCGAAAAAGGCAAGCGCTTCACCCTGCACACTGACGATCTGGGCTCGCTGGACATCGGTTCACCGATCTACTTCCGACGCATTCAGGTCGGTCAGGTGGTGGCTTACGATCTGTCCAAGGACGGCCGCGGCGTCGATATCCAGATTTTCATCAACGCACCGAACGATCAGTACATCACCACTGACACACGCTTCTGGAACGCCAGCGGTGTGGACATCACCGTCGGCGCATCAGGGGTCAAGGTCAATACACAGTCCCTGACCTCGATCATTTCCGGGGGCATCGCCTTTCGCGAGCCCAACTGGAGCCCGGACTCGAAGCCGGCGGACGAGAACGCAGAATTCAAGATATTCGATGACCAGACCACGGCGATGGCACCTCCCGATGGCGAGCCACGCTACATCCGCATGCGCTTCAATCAATCGCTGCGCGGTCTTACGGTCAATGCCGCGGTAGACTTCCTCGGGGTCAATATCGGCAAGGTGGTATCGGTCGACCTGGATTATGATCCGGCCACCAAGACCTTCCCCGGCATCGTTGGCGCGGTGATTTATCCCAAGCGCCTGGGGGCGGCCGAGTCCAAGCTCAAGGAACTCGGCGGCTCGGGTGATGAAGAAGAACAGTCTGCCCGGGTATTGGGCGCCTTCGTGGCCAATGGTCTTCGTGCCCAGGTCCGTAACGGCAACCTGCTGACCGGCCAGTTGTACATCGCCATGGAGTTCGATCCGAAGGCGCCGAAGGTCGCGTTCAACGCCAAGGCCCGACCGCTGGAGATCCCTACCGTGCCGGGCAGCTTCGACAAGCTGCAGGAGCAACTGCAGGCATTCGTCGAGAAGCTCAGCAACTTGCCGATCGACCAACTGGCCGGCAACCTCAACGGCACCCTCAGCGAGTTGCAGAAAACCCTCAAGCAGGTCAACAGCAGCGTGTTGCCGCAGATGCGTGGCACCTTGCAGCAGGCCGAGAAAACCCTGGGCACTGCCAACGACTCGTTCGCCGAAGATTCACCGGCGCGTCAGCAACTGGGCCAGGCCATGGATGAAGTGCAACGTACCGCGCGTTCGGTGCGGGTCCTGACCGACTTCCTCAGCCGCCATCCTGAGTCGTTGATTCGCGGCCGCACGGGCGATGCTGCCCCACGCTCGTTCAACGCCCCGTCCTCGTCCCGAGCCATTGATCCGGAGCCAAAACAATGACCTTGCGCCTGAAACTGGTGGTACTTGCCGCAGCACTGGGCCTGGGTGCCTGCACATCGACACAGACCCACTACTACACGCTGATCGCGCCAATGGGCGCGACGAGCGCTGCCACCAGCAAACCCATGCCGTTCCAGTTCGAGATGCTGCCGGTCATCATGCCGGTGCAGGTCGACCAGCCGCCGCTGGTGGTTCGTCAGGGTAACGGCAGCCTGGCCATTCTGGACACTGAACGCTGGGGATCACCGCTGGGCGACGAGTTTCATGACGCGCTGACCCCGCAGCTGGAGCGCCGTTTCGGCAGCCGCGACATGGCCGGTTTGCCAAAGAACAGCGATCAGCCAACGCTGTCGATCCGTACGGACGTCAGGCGCTTCGAGTCGATGCCCGGCAACTACGCACTCATTGATGTGGTGTGGACACTCGGCCTTCGCGACGCCGGTGCCACGGCGGGCAGCAAACGGCAGAGCCTGACCTGCAGCAGCGTGATCCGCGAGCAGGCCGGTGAAGGCATGGAAAATCTCATCATTGCTCACCAGAAAGCGGTTGCCCAACTGGCGGACAAGATCGCCACCACGGCAGCGCGCTGGACCGCACAGCCTGGTTCTCGCTGCCTGTAAACCTCTCGGGAGGCCTGCGCACAAGGCCTCCCGATTTCGCTGCATTCGGCCTGAAACCCTTCTGCCAGCCGCCTGGACGTCGCAGCTCAGAAGCGTTCAATTCCGTACAAAAATGTATCACCCTGACTGATTCCTACGTACACTCTGCCGCCTGTCTGGCACGTTAGTACCTGGTCGGACCGAACACGCAACCTCTCGCCTTTGCCGGGATGCCTGATCAGTCGATGCCGGAAACGCTTGTTAACCCTGGCTGTAGCGATGCACAGTTTATCGAGGACAAACGGATGACAGGGATCGGACCACGGCTGAAAAAGGAACGTTTGCGCCTCAAGCTTTCGCAAAGCGCACTGGGCGCGATAGGTGGCGTGGAAACCAACGCTCAGGGCAATTACGAGAACGGCGTCCGCTCTCCCCGGGCGGATTATCTGTCCAGCATTTCGAATGCCGGCGTTGATGTGGCCTATGTGGTCACCGGCCTCAGCGCTACGCATAACGTCCCCACTGTCATAACGTCGGACAGCCCCAGTTGCGCACCGCTCAACCGCGTCGTCGAACGCTTGCACGGCAACCTGCATGACGTGACCCAGAACCTTTACCTGTTCACCCGCCTGATCGAATCGAATCCAGGCGTTGGCAATGTGGACAGCAATCAGCTGGAAAACATCAAGAACGACGCCGAAGCGATCACCGTCGCCACCGTTCGGCTGATCTATATGACGTCACGAATCAAGTAACGCGCAAGTATCGCGTGCCGCCAAGGCTGCTCATTGCGCCGCAAACGCCTTGTCCCTTAGTTTCTCCATCACCAACGCAATAAATGCCGACACCGCTGGCGGCAGATGTTGCCGACTGGGGTAAAGCACATGCAAACCATGGCTGGTGCGCTGGTACTGCGCCAGTACCGGCACCAGTCGGCCATCCCGCAGATCCGAGCGGATCAGCGTCGCTGGCAACAACGCGATACCAAGCCCGGCAAGGGTCGCCTTGCGCAACGCCTGCGCGGTGTTGGCATTGAACCGGCTGGCAATGTGCACCTCATGCATCTTCGCGTCCGGCCCGAGCAACCGCCAGGCTGTGACGCCACCGCGATGCGCTGCGCTGACACAATAATGGCTGTGCAGGCTCTGCAGGGAATCAGGCATGCCGTAAGCGGCAATATAAGTCGGACTGGCGACCATCGTGTCATGGCTTTCATCGATCAATTGCCGCCCAACGTATCCCGAGTCCTGCAAGGGGCCGCCCCGAAAGGCGATGTCCAGCCTGTCAGCGATCAGGTCGGCGTGATCATCACTGAGCACGAACTCCAGTTGAACGCGCGGGTAGCGGGCAAGAAAATCGGCCACCCAGTCCATCGAGAAAAAGTCGAAGAAATCAGCCATCGCTGCGATACGTACCAGACCACCCGGCTCATCACGCCCTGAAGCAAGCTGTTCTGCGGCCTCCATCACTCCGTCGACCGCACCGACGCAGCGGCCGTAGAAATCCTCTCCAGCCTGAGTGAGCACCAGCTTGCGCGTCGATCGCTGCAACAGGCGAGTGTCCAGCTGCATTTCCAGTTGCTGAACCCTGCGGCTGATCGTATTGGAAGGCATGCCCAAGTGCCTTGCTGCCTGGGCAAAACTGCCGCTGCGCACCACCTGCACAAACAGGGCAACGTCATTGAGATCGAACACCACGCCTGGATTCCTTCAATTTATGGATCAGTCCAAGCCAACTATACCGGCTAATCAAGCAATCCATTGACGCTTATTCTTGGCGCTCAGGCATCAAGGCCCAGAGGAGAACGCCATGAACAGCATCGCCAGTATTCGGCCACGCGCCATTACCCATCGCACTACCGGCAAAACCCGAGGGCCGATCACCCGACTGGTGAGCCCGGGCGATCTGGGTCAATTGTTGAAGCCTTTCGTGTTTCTGGATCGAATCGGCTTCACGTCCGAGCCGGGGAAAACAGGATTCGGCATGCACCCGCATTCGGGTATCGCGACGCTGACCTACATGATCGAAGGCGAGCTCACCTATGAAGACACCACCGGCAAATCCGGAGTACTGCCCAGCGGCGGTGTGGAATGGATGAGCGCCGGCAATGGCGTCTGGCATGACGCTCAGCCAATCAGCGGTTCGGCAGTCAGGGGCTTTCAGCTATGGGTCGCACTGCCCGCCGCGCAGGAAAATGGCCCGGCACAAAGCGTATACCTGTCGGCAGCGCAGGTTGCGCAACAAGGCCCGGCAAACGTGCTTCTGGGACGCTATGGCAGCGCAAAAAGCAGCCTGCCGGCACCGGAAGGCATGAATTATCTGGCAGTACAGCTCAAGGATGGCGAGCACTGGCGCTATACACCACCCGCTGGCCATAGCGTGGGCTGGCTGGCAGTCCACACCGGACAGCTGGACGCAGGCGGCCCGATCGGCGCAGGTGAGCTGGTGATTTTCGAGGAATCGGATCGCCCCATCGACATCGTCGCCAAGGGTGATGCCCACTTCGTGCTGGGATCGGCAGTCAAGCACCCGCACGACCTGGTCACAGGCTACTACTCGGTACACACCAGCAAAGCCGCGCTGATTCAGGGCGAGCTGGAGATAGAACGCATTGGCGCACTGTTGCGCGAGGAAGGCAGGCTCTGATTAAGCAGCCTCCTGTTCGAGCCTTGGTGGCAGCGCTTTACCAGGCCGTATCTGTACGACCCGGGGCGCCGCTACCTGCCCTCGCCGCTGAGGGCTTTCATCGACTTTATCAATGCGCGCTGAGCCACAGGCAGCGTCAGCTCATCGCCACAACCGGACCCACGCCACGCCGAGCTGGCGCCGCCATGGCGAACAACTCATCGACGCGTCTGACTTCATCCGCACTCGGTTTGATGGCAACGGCACAGGCAACGAAGATGCCCGCATTGAAAATCAGACCGACGATGCCACTGGTCAACGAGCCCAGTGCCGGAATGTCATCCGGGTAGATCGTGGTCAGCACGATGGCGATCACGATCCCCACCAGCATGCCGGCAATCGCGCCCTGCTTGTTGCCATGACGACTGAACACGCCGAAAAACAGCGGCACGGCCAACTGGATGATGCCCTGATAGGAAATCTGCGCCAGCAATTGCAGGCGGGCATAGTCGAAGGTCAGGTAGGCCAGCAATGAGGCCGCCGCAATGAACACCACCATGCCGACCTTGGCGAGAATGGTCTTCTCGCGATCACTGCGCGGCTTGCTCCAGGTCGCCAGGTCATTGGCAAACTGCGTACCACACACCTGCACGCAGCCGTCGACATGACCGATACTGGCTGCCAGTACGATCATGATTGCCACGCCGAGCAGCCATGGCCCGCCGATGTCGAACAGGGACAGGAACCAGCCATGTTGCGGATGAGCCGCAACGCTCGGGTCCTGGCTGATCGCCGCGGCGAAGAGCATCAGAATCCCGTAGAAGCCGCCTACCAGCAGGATGGTCAGCAGCGTGCCCTTCTTCACCGAGCGCACGCCGCTGGCGGTGTAGATACGCTGAAAACTCATCGGCCAGCACATCGAGCCGATCACGCCGGTAAAGATCAGGCTGAACATGTACATCGGCCCATAGGTACTGCCTGCTCCGCCAGGAATCACCAGCATGCTGGCGGGCAACTGCGACAGGTTGCTGAACGACGCCTGCGCACCGAACAGCAGGAAGATGCACAGCGCAGCGCACAGTACGTAGGCGATCAAACCTTGATACATGTCGGTCATGATCAGGCCGCGCATGCCCATGCTCACCGTCCAGTACTGACGAATCAGGATCACCACCACTCCGACCAACAGGCAGGTGGTCACGCCCCAGCGGCCGAAGCTGGCGAACTGAAAAAGCGTCGCCAGGGCCTGAATCCCCATCACCACCCAGGGGAATACCGAGATGATGCCGATGATCGACGCAATGCGTTTGACCACGGGACTGTTGAAGCGCATCCCCAGCAAATCCGGTTGGGTGGTCAGGTTGAAGCGCTTGCCCCAGGTCCAGGCACGGTTGGCCATCAGGTACATCGCAGTCACGCCCAGCGTGGCGTAGACCATGCCGTAAAAGCCCAGCGCGCCACCGACCGACAAGGCGAAAAACGCTGTGAACGTTGCGCCCGGCCACCAGGAGTTGGTGTAGCACATGGCGATGAACCACGGCCCGTAAGAGCGGCCACCCACGGCGTAATCGGAAAAGCTCTCGCTCTTGCGGTTCGTCGCGTACAGCACCGCAATCATGCCCGCCAGAAATACACCGATGAGGCCGAAGGTGATGTAAAGATCCGAAACCGTAGTCGTACTGATCATTGCCCGTCCCCCTCTTGTGGAATTTCACCCAGCAGCGACTCGACCACGTAGAGCATCCACAGGCCCAGCCCCATGAGCACCGCGATCAGAATCCAGTAGAAGATCGGCAGCGGAATGCCGAGCACCAGCACGCTGCTGCCGCTGACTTTGAGGTAAAACGGCGGAAACAGCGCCATCATCAACAGCGCGAAGAAGTACAGGCCAAACACCAGATTCTTCAGGCGGCCGGGGGTAGAAAGGGACGGAACGTTACTCATGGAGTGCTCCTTGAATTTCAGGATCTGGCTATGGATAAGTGATCGGATAAAACTCAAGCAGTGAAAGAAACACGCGGTTACCCGCTACTTTTTTATTATTGAAGTACTTGTTTTACGTGTTCGAAGGCTCACAGGACGAGATCGACTCAGACCTGCCGCAGCCAGGTTTCCCATTGCGAATCATTGATGATGCTGCGCGCCCGCATGTGCTTCCAGGTGCCGTACTTGTAAAAGTCGAAGTCCAGTTGCGACACCGCGTGCTGCACCATCGCCCAGGTCGACCATTTGATGTCGGCCAAGGCCTTGTTGAGCTTGATCCGCGCGACGGTCTGCGCGCTGACCTGGCCGAAGTAGTCCTCAATCAGCGCCAGCTCCATGTCGTCGCTGAAAAACATCTCGCCGAACCACAGCGCCAATTCGTAATGGCGGTCGTTGTTGGAGGCGTACTCGAAATCCACCAGGCGAATCTGGCGATCCGCATTAAGCATGAAGTTGCCTGCCAGCGTGTCGTTCATGCACGGCGCCAAGTCGATCCCGGAAGCCTGCAGCGCAGCCTTTGCGCGCTGATATTGCAGACACAGCCAGTCGTCATCCTGAGGCTTGATACCCTTGAGCTCGACCACCTGGCTCTGGTGCTCGGTGATCATGTCGAACACGGTCTTGGTCTGTTGCAGCAGCGGCTGATCGTTGAACGCCTTGAGCCCGCGCAAGGCACTATGGCGTATGTCACGTTGCAGGAAGTCATGGTTGGACGACGCCCGCCAGCCCTCCATGAACTCGAACACTTCGACACCGAAGGCTTCGAGGAAAGCGAAAACCGGCGCGCCATACCCGGTTTGCGCAGCCTTCACACTGGCCTCGTGGGCGGTGTGACGGTCGATGAACATCTCTGTACCGACGCCTGGCACCTTGAAAAAATAAGCCGTGTCCGCACCCTCGACCTCGACCCGCCAGTTGGTATTGGAAATGCCGCCACTGACAGGCTCGTAGTCAACGCGGCGGCCTTGCCAGCTGTCGATGCTGCGCACGGCGGCTTCCAGTTGTCGTTCCTGGGTACTGACCGACTGCCCTAACGTTTTCATGCTCTACCCTCCTGAACCTGACGCATCCAGCCTTCCAGCCGCGGGTCCTGAACGCACTGTCGGCAGCGCAACAGCGTCCATTGCCCGACCTTGGAAAACTCCAGTGGCCGCGAGGACGTGGTACCGGCCCAAAGCCCCCACGATGTCCAGTACCAGTCGTTGATCAGCGCATACAGACGGCACACGGCGTAGTCGATTTCCAGGCATTGTCCGGCCCACGCGCTGATCCCCTCGCGCCACTGACGCTCGAACGAATAAAGCTCATTGAGGGTAATCGCCACGTCGTACCACGGGTCCATGCAGCCACCGTAGTCAAAATCCACCAGACGCAACTGGCCTTCGCTGGACACCATGACGTTGCTGGACACTCCGTCACCGTGCAGCGGAACTGCTTGCACGGCGTGGCTCTGCAGCGCCTGCCAGGCCATGTCGACGCAACGGTCGATCCATTGATGCTCGGCAGGCAGCGCAACGTTATCGCGCTCGCACAAGGTGCGAAGACGCTCGATATCCGCCATCGGCGAGCGCACAGCATCAGGCACAGGTCCGGCATGCACCTGCCGTTTGAGTGCCCATAGCGCTGCAAGCCGACCGGGTGCGAGCAGATCGTCGAGCCGCGCAGCTCGCCAGTTCGAACCCAGGTCCTCGAAGATCAGCACGCCATTGGCCTGGTCTGCGCCAAGCAGACGCGGTGCCGCCGTACTGCGGCCGGCACATTCGCTGGCCTGGGCTACCGTGTCGAAATCGATCAGTTGCGCCATGTCGGCATGCAGAACCTTGACGTAGCAACCGCCCTGCGCGCTACTGACCCGAAAGCCTGCCCACTCGGTCGACAATCTCGAAGGCGAGGCCACGCCCTGCGTCACGTTCTCGATCTCGGCGTCCTCAGCGAACCCGCAAGGTGCCAGTGCGCTGCGCAGGCGTGTGGTCAGGTCGTCGGCATATGACATGCTCAGCCCCTCAATTAAACGACGCGGATGAGGTGCAAGCCCGATGCAACAGACCGGTCAGCATGCGCAAACCGTTGTGCATGTCCTGATCGCTGGTGTACTCGGCCTCATTATGAGAAACGCCATTGCTGCTGGGGATGAACAGCAGGCACACGGGATAGCGCCGGTTCAGACTGATCGCATCGTGACCGGCGACGGTCATGCTGTCGGTGGTCGACAAACCCAGCTCAGCGCCTACGCCATGCGCCAGTGCAGCGAATCCGTCATGCAGCCTGGCAGGCGAGCGCAAGACGCTGCTTTCCACTTCAAACGCGGTCATGGTCTTGTCGGCGATCGCGTGCAGCGTTGCATCCAGGCGTTCCGAGGCAGCACTCAGCAGATCGACGTCGCGGGAGCGGTACTCGATGAGCAGCGACACCCGCGAAGGCACGACGTTGGGCGAATTGGGGTAGACCTCGATACGTCCTACCGAACTGTGCATCTGCACGCCGTGCTGCAAGGCTTCGTCATGCACCGCAGTGATGGTGTGTGCAGCAGCCAGCAACGCATCCCGGCGCGCGGCCATGGGCGTGGGGCCGGTGTGATTCTGCTCGCCATCGAAACGCACTCGCCGTTTCAGCGCGGCCCAGGTCTCGCGCACTACGCCGATAGCCGTCTGGCTGCTTTCCAGGCCAGCACCCTGCTCGACATGAATCTCGACATACCCGGCAATGTTCACATCAACCTGATCGTTGCCCAGATACCCGATGGCCTGCAGGGCGTCCTTGAGACGGATGCCATCACCATCGCGGCTTTCCCAGGCGTCGTTCAGCTTCAAGGCACCGGTGAACACGCCACTGCCGATCAGGCTCGGCTGAAAGCGCGCGCCCTCCTCGTTGGTCCAGTTGACGACCGCCAGATTACAGCGTGGGACTTCGCCACGCTCAAGCAATTGCCGCGTCAGACTGGACACCGCCACGGCGCCGGCAAACACGCCGTATACGCCATCGAAACGCCCGGCACTCGGCTGGCTGTCCAGGTGCGAACCGCAGAGCAGATAAGGCGCGTCAGGATCAAAGGTCATGAGGCCAAACAGGTTGCCCACCGCATCGATACGGACTTCGAAGCCGTGCGCGTCGAGCCAGTCCCGAAACAGGTCGCGTACCTGACCGTCTTCGACCGAAGCCGCCAGCCGATGCAAACCACCGGCGGGTGTGGCACCGATCGCCGAGCTTTGCCGAAACAATGCTTCGAACGCTGCCAGATCAGCTGCGCCCGGCTCGATCAGTTCAGGAATAGAGGGTGTCGACATGATCTTTCTCCAGGCGTGTCGCAAACTCGTCGGATAGCGCGCGATTAGTGACCAGGGTCGTGATCGCGGCAAATGGCAGGGTGTTGATAAAGGTGCGATGACCGAACTTGCCATCGTCAGCCAGCACAACGCTGCGCGTGCAATGCCTGACCAGCGTTCTGCGCAACATGGCTTCTGGCTCCTGGTAATCCATCAGGCCAAAGTCCAGGTCAATGCCGCCGATGCCCATGAAGGCAATGTCGTAGTGAAACTGCCGAGCGAATTCCAGCGTATGGGGACCGATCAAGGCGTTGTCGGTGCGCCGCACATCACCGGGCGCAACCAGAACCTGATTGTCGCTCTGGTGCGATATCAACTGGGCGATGTCCAGCGAATTGGTGATGATCTTCAACTGACTGAACCGGGTCAGTTGCTGGGCCAGCGCCAGCGTCGAGGTGCCGGTGTCGAGGAAGATGGCCATGCCTTCGCTGACCAGCTGCGCAGCACGCACGGCGATGCCCGCCTTGGCGCGAGGCTTGAGCCTGCTGCGCTCCTGCAACGGCAATTCTTCGCTGGACCTGGGCAGAATAGCGCCACCGTGAATGCGCCTTAACCTGCCCTCTTCCTCCAGATGCTTGAAGTCGCGGCGGATGGTCTCTTCGGAGACAAACAGCAATTGTGCAAGGTCCGACGCCTTGACCCGCTGCTGTTGAGCGAGCAGGCGCATGATTTCGTCCAGACGCGGCTGATTGAGCATGGGGGTGACATTCCGTTGCAAAGTGATGACTCCAATGTCCGGGCCGTTGGGCCCCTGATCCGTGTGCGAGAGCGACATGTCTATTGCCTCTATTGCCCCGAAACCGGTGGCAAGTGCTGATCCCAGGGCGCAATGGCTTCTACAGCGGCACAGAACTGCAGCACCTGGGCATCGGCAAAGCGTGGACCTACGACTTGCAGGCCGATCGGCAACCCCTCGGAACTCCAGCCACAAGGCAGGTTGGCGGCCGGGTTGCCGGTGATGTTGAAAGGGTAAGTGAACGGCGTCCAGCGCGCCCACGGCACAGCGCCGTCCTGCCCGGCATAGCCCACGGGGGCGACATCGTCTGCGGCAAACGGCAGGATAGGCAGCGTGGGCATGAGCAGCAGATCGTAATCTTCAAACAGCGCGTGCACCTGATTGGCGAACGCCGCACGCTGTTGAAGAGCCTGCAAATAATCACTCAGGCTGTACTGGGCAGACCGCTTGATCAGATCGGCAAAGCCGGGATCGAGCTGGTCCAGTTTCTGCGCAAGCGCCTTGCCATAGGCAATACCGCGCCCGGCGACCCACAGGGTTTCGAAGGTCGCCAGCGGGTCATGCCAATCCGGTTTGAGTATGCTGACTGTGACGGGCAGCGACCTGGCGATATTGCCCACGGCGGCATCAACCGCTGCAGCGACTTGCGCATCGACCGGCGTGTCGAACAGCGTCGGGCAGAAACCGATGCGCAAGGGTTTCAGCGGCTGGTCGCAACGGGCCAGAAAGGACTCGTCGGGAGCTGGCAGCGCCTGATGATCCAGTGGATCGGGGCCCGACAGAATGTCGAACAGCAATGCGCTGTCGCGCACGGTGCGGGTGATCGGTCCGGCATGACTGAGCATCTCGGTGGCCGACCAGGGCCAGGTGGGAATACGGCCCAGCGTGCCCTTGAGGGCAAATGCGCCACAGAACGAGCCCGGAATACGTACCGAGCCGCCGCCGTCGGAGCCCAGTGCGGCTGGCACCATTCGCGCCGCCACGGCAATTGCCGAACCGGAGCTGGAGCCGCCGCTGGTGAGGTTCGGGTCCCACGGGTTGCGCCCGTTGCCGAACACCCGCGACGTACTGGCGCCCGTCCAGCCGAACTCGGTGGTCGCTGTCTTGCCAAGAATGATCGCGCCAGCGTTCTTCAGGCGACGGATGATGGGTGCGTCCTGGGCCGGCACCGAGTCCAGAGCGGTCAACGACCCCCGGGTGGTGCGCAGCCCTGCGGTGGAAAAGAGATCCTTGATGCCAAAGGGTACGCCGTGCAGCCGCCCGCGCACCTCACCGCGCTGCAGTTCGGCGGTCATGCCTTCGGCCTGTTCAAGCGCCGCCTCGGCATACACATCACCGAATGCATTCAGTGTGGAATTGTGGGTTTCAATCGCTGAAAGGCACAACTCGGTCAAGCGTATCGGCGTCAGGCCCCCTTCGCGAACAAGCGTGGCAGCTTCAATCACGTTAGGCATGGAAGATGGCTTGGACTCAATCAAAGCAGATACCTCTCAGACACTTATGCGCAATGCACGGCACCAATGGCTGTCGGCGCATTACATTCAGCAGGCCCTTATGAGTCAAGTGGGTTTTGTTGGATATATTGAATTTGTGGTTTTAAATTTTGTAACAGCACCGTCACGGTGCCAAAAAACGCGCAAAACGCTGCCTCGCCCAATTGCGGTGCGCGATTAAAACCAGAAAAGAAGGGGAAAGTCGGCGGGAAAGGACTGCGCCTGTCAGCGACGCAGTCCTGTCATTGAGGTCGGTCTTTCAGATCAGCGATCAGACCGCCAGATCGTGGGCATGGAACTCGCTGACGCCAACCAGCTGGATTTCAAAGTCCGCATGCAGGTCAGCGTTGACGTTGCCGGACAGCACATGATCAGCGAAACGCAGCTGGCCAGCGCCAGTGAACTCGCCGCTGCCGATGAAGCTGAAAGCATCGAGGGCCTTGGTGTCCACGTTGGCATCCATTTTCAGGAAGCTCAGTTTGTCGCCTTGCTGGCTATTGAAGTCGGTGATCACGTCGCTGTTGTGGCCTTTGCCCATTTCCGACAGATCGTTGAACACGAAACGGTCAGCACCGCTACCACCAGTCATGATATCGGCGCCCTGGCCGCCCACCAGTTTGTCATTGCCGGCACCGCCGAACAGAACGTTGTCTGCATCATTACCGGTCAGGGTGTTGTTGCGGTCATTGCCCAGCACGGTGAATGCACCCTCGCCTTTGAGATGCACATTCTCGAAGTTCGCCAGCGTCCCGGCATTGAGGTTGATCACCTGTGCAATGGGCGAGGTATTGTCGTAAGTGATCTTCAGCGTATCGACGCCTTGATCGGCCTTTTCCTGAACAAGGTCCAGTTCGCCGACCTGATCGATGACGTAGGTATCGTTGCCCAGTCCGCCGATCATGGTATCCAGACCACCGCGGCCATTGAGCACGTTATCCAGATCGTTGCCGATCAACGTGTCATTGAAAGCAGAACCTATGGCGTTTTCGATGTGCGCACCGTAAGCAATCGCCAATCCGGAATTCATCAGCGTGGGTGCGTCAGGGTTCGCGTTGTAATCGAGAAACGCCTTGCCGATAGTGCTGAACTCACCCTCGTTGAGGTTGATTTTCACCGAGGCTTCCTGATTGCTGGCATCGATGGTGTCTTTGCCGCCAGCGTCCCAGATGGTCTCGAACACCGATTGCCCGGGCGCCCACTTATAGACGTCGTCGCCAGTGTGATAGTGGGTGTTGGCACCGTATATAAACTGCATGGCCGCGACATCGAGCAGCATCGGCGTGGTGGGCTTGAAGCTGTAATTGTTGGTGTAGCTCATGATGGTGTAACGCGCATCTTCGAATTTGGCATCGAGCAGGACATCGTTGTACTGCGAGCCTTCGAACGAATGCTTCAAGCCCAGTGCATGACCGGTTTCATGCATGAACGTGAGGTAATCGTCCGTGCCCTTGGCTGGATCGGCCGCGTTGACGTTCGGTCCGATCCAGACATCGCCGGAGCGGCCCAGCGTGCCCGGCGCGTAAGCCTGGCCAAACTCGGTGCCTTGCAGGCCCTTGAAGCCGCCGAAGCGAATGTCTCCGACTTTATCGGGGGTGTCCTGAACCTCGGTGAACTTGATATCAGCCACCGCGCTCCAGGCATCCAGTGCGCTTTTTGCGGCTGCCGCCTGGGCGTCGGTCAGCGAATAGGCATCACCGGGCTCCTGAGAGCGACTGTAATCGGTGGCGTACACGGAGTCGGCCCGATGAAAACTGTAAGTCAGATGGGTACCGGAAGAATCCCCGAGCCAGAATGGCCCCCATAGCAGACTGGTAACTCGGTCGTCGGCAGCCCCCTCGGGCAAGAGTTCGGCAGGACTTGATTCATTTGGGCCGGGCATCGGCGTTGCTCCTGAAGAATACAGACGTTAGTGATAGGCCAACGATCTTTGCCAGCGCAAAAACCGGACAGCAGTTTATTACACAGCACACATAATATGGACATAATAAGTTACAAAAATAGCGTTCAGAACGGCCGATTCATTACTCTCAATACCTGCCAACTTCTTATGACGAGTGAACTTTAACTTCTATTACAAGTGCCATTTAATGGCGCGTCGCCATATAGGGTTCGGAGCACCAGCCAAGACAGTAAGAAGTGACTGTTTCGAGGGTATTCGAACACGATCGGAACGCCCTTCGATTGCGCAGGATTGCTTCACTGCGTGTCGAGGGGGGAGGCTGAATAAAGGGGACATCGTTCAAACCTGCGCACGCCGAGCTGATTTATGCGGCGTATACCTTGCTGCACTCTATGGATCATAGGCATCATAAGACCCAATTTCATCCGATCGCGGTGCGCCCCATGACCCACCACCCTGCGCCACTCCCCGCCAGCGAGGAAGAACGAGTCCTGTCTCTTGAGCATCTCAAGATACTGGACAGTGCTCCCGAGCAAGACTTCGACGACATTGTGCTGCTCGCCACCACATTGTGCGACGCGCCCATCGCGCTGGTTTCGCTGGTTGACCGAGAACGCCAGTGGTTCAAGGCCTGCATCGGCCTGGACGTGCAGGAGACGCATCGCGACCTGGCATTCTGCGCCCACGCCATCCTGCAGCCTTCCGATGTGCTGGTGGTGGAAGACGCAACCACTGACCCTCGCTTCAGAGAGAGTCCGCTGGTGCTCGGGCCTCCCTACATCCGTTTTTATGCAGGTGCGCCGATTCGTACCGAGGCCGGTCATGCGCTGGGCACCGTCTGCGTGATCGACATCTGGCCGCGCGTACTAAGCGAACAGCAACGTCGTGCCCTGCTGGCACTGGCACGGCAAACCGCAGCCCTGATGCAATACCGCCTGGTCTCGGAGCAACGTGACCAGCATGCCGCCGAACTGGCGCTGGGGCTCGAAAGCGCACAGAGCCAAAGCCTGGCTCTGGAGCGCAATTTGCGCCAGTCGCAACGGGTGTCTTCGCTGGGCATGCTCACGGCAAGCATCGCTCATGACTTCAACAACCTGCTCCAGGCACTGAGTGCAAGCCTGCAACTGATCCGCATGCGCTCACGCCGCCCTACCGACGTCGAGACGCTCAGCGATACCGGACTGCGAGCAGTGGATCACGGTCGCCAACTGGTGACTCGCCTGCTCAACAGCGTTCGCCATGACGGTCCCGAACTGATCTGCATCGATGTCAGCGAACGGATCGATGCCGCGCGTGATCTTCTTTTGCGTTCGGCAGGCGACACGCTGGACCTTTCATTCGACCTGTCCGCCCGAGGCTGGGGCGTGTTGTGCGCAGAAGCGCAATTGCATACCACCTTATTGAATCTGCTGAGCAACGCGCGTGATGCAATTTCAGGCCCCGGCAAGGTGCATATCTCGACCCGGCTGGAGTCCATCAAGGAAGACCCGCAATTCCCGGAAGGCGATTATCTGGTACTCAGCGTGAACGATAACGGGCCTGGCATGACAGCCGAGCTCAAGGAGCAGATCTTCGAACCTTTCTTCACGACCAGAAGTGCCGACCCGGGTGCCGGGCTCGGCCTTGTTCAGGTGCAGGAGTTCGCGGTAAATGCCGGCGGAGGAGCACGCGTCGAAACAGCACCGGGAAGCGGTACTACGGTGCATCTCTATTTGAGAATACTGGGGCCGATCAGTGCAACCAACGCGCCAGCCCATATAACCGAACATTAACAACAGCTCATCGCCAGCGAGGCGTGGTTACTTCAGGCACGCTTTGAATTAAAAGGGCCGAACATTCAATGTTCGGCCCTTTAAATTTTATAACCTGCGTCATCATTAACGTCGGGTGTTTCATGGCCAATGGCGTCTTATGACCGCGTTGACCAACGGCTCAGCCTCAACCCGTAACAACAACGCATGAAAATCCGGTCGGGCGTTATGCAGGTGCTCCCGGGCGCCACTCCATCGCGTCACGACAGAGGCCAGAATCTCCACTGCGCCGAGTGAATCGCAACGCCAAACCCCGGCATCAGCAAACAGGTCGGCAAACGTCTCCCAGTTTTGATGCAACCGCCTCCGGGCGCCCGCTTCGAGCAGCCTCTCCAGCCCATCGTCGGCACTCGTCAGCCAGCGCTGCGGGTAATCAATAATCCCGATGGCGGCATAGCAGTTGGCTGCCATGTAAACCAGCGCGCGAAGCGCTTGAGCACGCTGGGCGGAATCGCCAGGCAGAAGCCCGGAACCTGGGTACTCCAGGCCCAGATGGATCAGGATCGCAGCACTTTCAGTGAGTACCGAATCATCGGCGAGCACCAACGTGGGAACTTGCATCAACGGGTTGACCCGCCTCAACGCCTCCTTGCCCGGCCCCTCCTCCCATCCACAGGCGTTGCACACTGTAAAAGGTACCGAGCAGCGCTGAAGCGCTATCTCGATAGCCGCTGAACCCGAACGTTCCGTGCCGAAAAGCGTGTACATGCCAGTGCTCCTTGCCAGGTGCTGCAGGCTCGCTCCGTACAGTCATACTGATGGAGGAGCAAACAAATGGGCGTGCATGAAATCAATGAAGACTCGCAGGCGCAGCGAAAGATGCTTGCTGGACGGCCAGAGCAATCTGAACGTTCCGGTGTGCACCGTGTAATCAGCCAGGACAGGTATCAGCTCGCCGTCGCGGACGGCCGATGAAATCATGAAGTCCGGCAGACAGGCAATGCCCAACCCGGCCCGCGCAACGTCCACCAGAATCTCGGTGGTGTTACACACCATGGCCTGAGGTAACTCAAGATCATCGACGCCTGGCTCACGACGCAGCGGCCAGTGTTCGAACTTTCCCGAGGAGGGAAACTTGTGCAACAGGCAGGCGTGCTGACTCAGGTCGCCAGGATGCCGGGGTATACCATGCCGGGCAAAATAGTCCGGAGCGCCGACAATGCGCAATTGGAAGCTGCCCATCCGCTTCGACATCAGGCCCGAGTCGACGGGATCTCCGGTGCGTAATACGACATCGAAGCCCTCCTCGATGATATCGACCATCCGGTCCGAGAAATCGATATCCAGTTCGATATCGGGGTAGGTGCGCATGAAGTCGATGATCACCGGCATGACCAGTCCGCTGACCAACGGCAGACTGATCCGCAACCTGCCCCTGGGCAGATCCCTGGCATTGATCAACTCCATTTCCGCCGCTTCCAGCTCCGACAGAATGCGTCGGCAACGCTCCAGGAATATCGAGCCTTCCAGCGTCAGGGCGATACTGCGCGTACTGCGATGAAAAAGCCGAACGCCGAGGCTCTCCTCCATACGGCCAATGCTCTTGCCGATACCCGACGAAGAGATGCCCAGGCGTTTTCCGGCCTGGGTAAAACTCCGTGTTTCGGCAACCAGAACGAACACGGCAATGCTTCCGAGCGATTCCAATACCCACTCCTATTCAGGACAACCCTGTCCTATACGTTCGGAACATAAGCCTGTTTTTGTTTGCGGGCGCAACCCCTAATCTCCCGGCAGGGCAATCGCTCTTGGATAAACGCGTGCATCACAGCAAAACCCGGGCACGCTTCACAGGGACATTGCACATGACCACAGCACATCGGGTCCAAACACAACCCACTGCGGGACGATGGGGGCAACTGCTCGCGGCTTGCCTGACCGGCATTCTGATCCCGTTATGCTTCACCGGCCCTGCCGTGGTTCTGCCTTCGATAAACCAGGCGCTGGGCGGATCAGCGGTCGAGCTGACCTGGGTCATCAACGCCTACATCCTGACCTACGGCAGCGCCATGATGGCCGCCGGGAGCCTGACGGATATCTACGGCAGAAAACGCGTCTGGCTGATCGGGCTGGCGATATTCGTGCTCTCCACCTTCGCCATTCCGGCAGCTTCCTCCGTGGTCCAGATCGACCTGCTCAGACTGGTTCAAGGCCTGGGCGGCGCGGCAGCGTTCGCCGGGGCGATGTCGTCGCTTGCCCAGACCTTTCATGGCGCCGAGCGCACCCGAGTCTTCAGCCTGCTGGGCACCACCTTCGGCATAGGTCTGGCCTTCGGCCCACTCGCAGCCGGCTCGCTGGTGGATTCGGCAGGTTGGAAATGGTCATTTCATGCGACTGCACTCATCGGCGTCGCGGGTTTCCTGCTGGTGCTGTTCAGCGCCACCGAATCAAAGGATCCCGACGCCACGGGTATGGACTGGCCGGGCGCAATCAGTTTTACCGCAGCATTGGCCCTGTTCACTTACGCAATCCTGCTCGCCCCTGAAGAGGGCTGGAGCGATCCACTGGTGATGGGTGGCATCATTGGCTCACTGCTGCTGTTCTGGATATTCATCGCCGTGGAGCGGCGCGTTGCCCGTCCCATGCTGGACCTGTCACTGTTCAATAGCGCGCGCTTTGTCGGCGTGCAGATTCTTGCAGCCAGTCCGGCATTTTTCTTTGTCGTGCTGATCATCATGTTGCCAGCGCGCTTCATTGGTATCGACGGTCTCAGCGCTCTGGAAACCGGGCAAATGATGACCGCACTGGCCGCGCCCCTGCTGATCGTACCGATGCTTGCCGCACAACTGGCACGTCGTTTCACCTCCGGGCTACTGTCCGGTATCGGTTTGCTGCTGGTGGCTGTCGGTCTGCTGTGGCTCGCGCTGGCGCTGGACAGCGGAGCAATCAAAACCGCCTTGCTGCCGATGGCCTTGATCGGCATCGGCATCGGTCTGCCCTGGGGGCTGATGGATGGCATGGCGATCAGTGTGGTTGAAAAGGAACGCGCCGGTATGGCTACCGGCATCTTCAATGCCGTACGCGTTTCTGCCGACGGCATAGCCATTGCGATCGCAGGCGCACTGCTCGCCACGTTCATTCAGTGGGGCCTGTTCGATGCCCTGACGGGTGTCGCGCCTGATGTGGTGACAAACGCTGCCAACCGCGCCGCATTGGGCGACCTGCAGAATGCGATCGGTCTTCTGCCCGGCCAGGCAGAACTGCTGCACCAACAGTACGCCACCGCGTTCCGCAATCTGCTGTTCATTCTCAGCGCCGCCACCGTGCTGACGGCCGTGGCGGTCTTTGCGCTGCTTGGTCGCGTCCGCGCTCATGAAGAACCGCCCATAGTGGCCTCCGACACGCTTGAACTGGCGGGCGAAATCAAGTGAGTCCCTATGAAATATCAGGCGCAAAGCGGCATCCAGCCTTTGCAAAGGTGTTCGCGCCAGGTCACCTCACGTTCGGGCTGATCGCGCCTCTGGAGGGCTACCCCGACTCCGCAGCACCGACCATGAAAGACCATCTGGCCTTGGCCATTCAGGCCGACAAGGCCGGTTTCGCCGCGCTGTGGCTGCGTGACGTACCGCTTCTCGACCCGGGGTTCGGCGACGCCGGTCAGGTGTTCGATCCTTTTGTCTACGCCGCGCTGCTGTCTGCCGTCACCCGGCAAATCTGCATCGGCACGGCAGGCATCATATTGACGCTGCGTAATCCGCTGATGGTCGCCAAACAGGCGTGCAGCGTGGACGTGTTGCTCGAGGGACGCTTCCTGCTGGGTGTGTCGACGGGGGACAGGCCCGGCGAATATCCTGCGTTCGGCGAGCATTTCGACACCCGCGCGGAACGCTTCAGAGACGGCGTCGAACTGCTGCACGCGGTGACCGAGCAGTCTTTTCCAGTGTTCAGATCGCGCCATTACGGGCAACTCAATGGCACGCTGGATCTACTGCCGAAACCGGTTTTCGGGCGGCTGCCTATGCTTGCCATCGGGCGCTGTCAGCAGGATATCAAATGGCTGGCCAATCACATGGATGGCTGGATATGGCATCAGAGCGGCTTCGACACCTTGCCTGAAGTGATCAATCATTGGCGCAGTGCCAATGAGCAAAGGCACTTCAAGCCCTACGGCTATGCGACGTTCTTCGACCTCGACGAGAACAAGGACGCGCCGATGAAAGTCGGACGCGGAATCAGTACCGGGCGCAACGCCCTCATCGCCCTGTGGCAGCGTCAGCGGGAACAGGGGGTTTCGCATGTGGCGCTGAACCTCAAGCCCCTGAGGCGTCCGGCCACAGAAGTGTTGCAAGAGCTGGAAGAGTATGTGCTGCCGTACTTCCCGACCCGCCGGGGTGATCATGCCTGACCGAATACTTCATCGGCACGGCCACCGCAGGTTCAGGATGTAGCAAGGACGAACGATTCAACTACCGACCTGGGAGGTCACGATGCGCGCTGAAAAATCCTATCCGATAAAAACCAACCCGATGCGCAGCAGCCCGAACAAGATACAGCTGGGTGTTTTCTCCACCAATACCGAGGGTGGCTGCACCGTCACCAATGCGCCTGAACGCCTGCGCGGAGACGATTGGGCTGGCAACCTGGAGATCGCCCGGATTGCCGACGATGCGGGGTTTGAAGCCTTCATACCGGTAGGCCGCTGGAAAGGTTTCGGCGGTACCAACAATACGGGCGGTGTCTGTTTCGAGACCTATACCTGGGCTGCCGGGATTGCAGCCCTGACCAGTCAGATCGCGGTCTTCACCACCTCGCACCTGCCCACCGTACACCCGCTGTTCGCGGCCAAACAGGCGGTGACCATCGACCACATCAGCGGCGGGCGCTTCGGACTGAATATCCTTTGCGGCTGGTATGGCGCGGAAATGCGCATGTTCAGCGGCCACATGATGGAGCACGACAAACGCTACGACTACGCAGAAGAGTGGCTGCACATTGCAAAAAATGCGTGGGAGCAGCAGACCCCGTTCGACTTCAAAGGCGAGTATTTCAACATCTGCGGCGCAATCTCGCAGCCACAACCCCTGAATAAACCCTACCTGATCAACGCAGGAGGGTCGCCGCGCGGCAAACTGTTTTGTGCAGAACATTGCGATGCCGCGTTCCTGATCGTCAAACATCTGGACGGTGAACAAGCGGTGCGAGAGCAGATTGCATCCTACAAGGACCTGGCGAAACAGAAGTTCGGCCGTGACATAAAGATATGGTGTTATGGCTACGTGGTGCAGAAGGACACGCAAGAGCAAGCAGACGCTTACCTGGACTATTACGCCAACCAGGTCGGTGACGATGAGGGCTGCGACATCATCACCGGCGAGCTGGGTATCCAGACCGGCATTTTCACCCCCGAAGACGCCGTGCGTTTCCGTTTCCACTTCAAGGCCGGATTCGCCGGGGTGCCACTGGTGGGCACACCCGAGAAGATCGTGGAGCTGTTCAGGAAGTATTCTGACTGGGGGATCGACGGCATTGCCCTGACGTGGCTCGATTACCACGAGGGTATAAAGGACTTCGTGAGAGAAACACTGCCGCTGATGGAAGACGCGGGCCTGCGTGAATACAGAGTTGTGGAGGCTATTACTTCGAAGGTGTCCGCAGCAATAGCCTGATGGCCAGGCCGCCCTGGCAGTACTGGCCAGGGCGGCCTTATCCGGACAGCTTAAAGGGCCAACATGCGTTGCGGATTCAACAGCGTCATCTCGGTGCGGCGCTCGCCGCTCAAGCCGAACGCATCGAACCACTGCCCGCTCAGCGACAGCCACTCGTGCACATCGATCTGACTGGTCTGCCCCAGGTCCGAGCTGTAGACCACATTGCCGACATGACTCAACACATCGCTGAAATCCTGCCGGTCCTGATAGCCCAGCAGGTACGTCAGTGCGGTCTGCTCGATGTAGACCGATGGCTCTTTGCCGATCAGCGCAAGCTCGGCCGCGTCTAGACCGGTCAACGGATTGGCAGGCTGGTTGAGCATCAACCTCGGCACGCCGATCCGCAGCGCTTCGTCGATCAACGTCCTGACTTCATTGGCATCGGCATGCCCTGTCGAGATCACCAGCGGATAGTCACGGGCCATTTTGAGAATATCCAGCGTCTGCGGCGTCAGGCGGCCGTTCTCCGATGTCACTCTGGCAGGCTTGATGGGCTTGTCCCGCAACAGCGGATGGCTCAGGTTGCGGGCCAGCGTGCTGGTATGCGTTCTGCCTGTGACGGTTGGCAAGTGAACAATGAAACGTCCAGGTTCATCGCCGCGCAAACAGAGACTGCGCTCGACTACACGGTAGTCGATGCCGCCGGCAATCTCGTTCAGAACCACAGAACCGCTGACCGGAAAACCCTGATTGCGTGCTTCCCATGCCTGGGCCGCCGTACACCCCAGGTGATTTTTCAATACGACCCGGCCCTGCACCGCAGCGTAGCGTCTGCCCGCCTCTATCGCTCCATGACGGCGAATGAACGCGTCAGGATTGGCGTGGTAATGCACATCAATGAAGCCTGGCTCCTCGATCTGACTCATTGCACACACTCCGCTCTGGCGATCAGAAATGTATCGATGCTCTCCAGCACCCGGTCCAGATCATCTGCCAGCGGGCGCATCCCGCCATCAGGCACACACAGTGAGCGTTGTCTGTGGCCTTTGGTATGCAGCACATGACGCGCCCCAACCAGTTGCGACTTCCCGCCAAACACGCTCAGCACACGCCGTTTGAAATCGAGCAGGCACTCACTGATATCCAGACCGCTCAGTAGCCGGAACCCCAGGGTCAGACGCTGCCCTTGGGTTGAAAGCGTTGCGTCATTCTCGCTGCCGGACGAGTGCTCTTGTTTCTGGCCTTCAGGCAACACCAGATCGTCCAGCAGGCGTTTGGCTTGCTCGACATGCCCTTGTTCTGCCAGATCCGCCATACGTCCCAGCCTGGAATCCAGCAACGCATCGGCTTTGGCCGGAGAAGAAAGCAGCAACAATGCAGGCGTCGACCGCATTGATGAAGTGCCTGCCAACGCCTGTACCAACGCACCGCCCAAGGCCACGCCGACCAGTACATCTGGTATCCCCCAAGGCTCGAGTGCGCTGACCCAGCGCTCGGCAAACCCGCCAAAGTCTTCGCCGGGCTTGAGCGGCAGGGACAGGGAATCAAAAACCCTGACCTGATAACCCGCCGCAGTGAAATGCTCGATCAGCGGTTGGGCAAAACCACCCTCGTCCCAGACCGGCATCACCGGTGACAAAATAAAGACGCGCGAATGCCCGGCACCAAAGGTCCGGAAGGTCATGCAATGACTCATGGCTTTTGCTCCTGCAAAAAGAACAAGACCCGCCTTGTCGAGCGGGTCCGGTCGTTGCTCCATCGTGAGGGTTCCATCGTGACGGATCAGCGGGTCGTGCGAAGGCGTTCGACACTGGCGGCATAGCCGCGCAGGGTCGACTCGATGATCAGTTGCGCGGGCAGCACTTCCTTGATCAGGTCCGCGACTTCGCCCGCCCAGATGGCCCGGATACTGACATCGTCGGCCGCCAGCGCGGCTTCATAGTCCAGGCGCAGTTGACCGGCTGAGGCAGCGAAAGCCTGCTCCTCACCCACCCAGCTAGCGGAAAAGTCATTTCCGATCACGCGCCCGCTGTAGCCCTCGGGCCAATCGATGCCGCGTACCTGATCGAAGATCCGGGTTCGCACCGTATCGCTCGCGACCGCCTGAAGCAGTCGTTGTTTTACCCGTTCGGAAGGCAATGCCTCCTGCGAAGCCAGAAAGCGCGTGCCCATCATCACGCCGTCCATGCCCAGCGCCAGCGCAGCAGCCATGCCACGCCCGTCGGCAATCCCGCCGGCACCGATAAGCAAAACATCGTCACCCACCGCGTCGCGAACTGCCGGAAACAGCGGCAATGAAGCTCGGCGCAAACTGTGACCACCCGCCTCGGCACCTTGCACAATCAGCGCATCGGCACCGGCTTCCAGCGCGTCAAGCGCCTGGTCGACGTCATGCACCTGAACGATGACTTTGGCATTGGCCTGATGGATGGGCCTGACGAAAGGACGTACATCACCAAACGACAGGGCAACCACCGCCGGACGATACTCCAGCGCCAGATGAAGCAATTCGAACTGTTTGGCCACGGTAAACATGACCAGCCCGACGCCCCAAGGCTGCTGCACCTCTCGCATCATCTCCAGTTCACGTGCCATCCATTGCGGGTCGCCGTAACTGGCACCCACCAGGCCGAGGCCCCCGGCACGGGAAACCGCAGCCGCCAGACGCCCACCGGAAGCGCCGCCCATGGGCGCCAGAATCAGCGGGTGGTCAATGCCCAGAAGAGAGGTCAGTGCTGTATTGATCGTGGTCATCGCATAATCCCTGTGCAAATCCGAGTGAATATCAGACGAAGGCGGCCTGTGCGCCGCCCTCTTCTGCCGGTCGTGGCTTAGCCGGCCTTCTGTAAGGCAATTTCAGGGGTGATGTACTCGGCCACGTTGTACAGGTGATATTCCCAGGTGCCGGTTTCTTTCAACCGGGAGTAGCGCGACAGAAACTCTGCGTCGGTAAACAGCGACTCGAACTGGCTGCGATCGCTCCATTGCGCCTGATTGATGACAGTCTTGCCGTCGATGCTTTTCATCAGCCGGCTCCATTTGAAGGCACTGTAAGTGCGTGCCACGTAACTGACCGTCTCTTCAAGAATCTGAATGGCCAGATCCTGAGCCCCCTCGTTTACCTGTACGACATTGATCAGATAAACCGCGTTGTCATCGGTGACGGATTGAGCGTCGAACAATTCCATTTTCATCATCATTTCCATTCAAGTGGGAAGGCAGCTCGGTTCACGCCTGCGAAGGCATCGCGACGCTGATTTTTTCAGCGTCAGTCAGCCAAGGCTGGTCGTAGCGATAGGTGCTGCGAGCTTTTTCCAGCGTCCAGCCGGCTGATATGGCTTCGATGATGCTGCGCTCTGTCTGCTCGACCGCCTGGGCACGGCGTACGACCTCGACAGCCAGTTGCTGGGGAATCACAACACAGCCGCTGCCATCACACACCAGAAGGTCGCCGGGCCGGACTGTTACGCCATCGATAAGCAGAGGCACTTGTATAGCCTGGAGTTGAGCGCGGTTCTTAGCCGACTGCATGAAACGCCCGCGACTGAACAATGGGTAACGGCACTCGATGACCGTATCGATATCGCGTGCCACGCCATCGATCACGGTGCCCTTGATGCCATTGGCCAACGCGAAGTGGGTCATGATGTCGCCCCATACTGTGCAGTCCTGGCGTCCGTTGTTTGAGGAAACAATCACCGCGCCGGCCGGTACATGATCGATATAGTTGGCAGCACCCTTGAAGACCGCAGATGCATCGACCGGCTCGTACTGCACGGTAAACGCGATGCCCACGCAACGAGTGCCAGGGACTTGCGAGGCAATCCCCAAAAGCCCGCCGTCGATCCCCAGGCTGTCCAGCGCGTCAGACAAGGACGCAGTATCGAGATGTTCACATGCCTCCAGCACGGCTTGCGCAATGGGTACAGCTTCAAAGTGCGCTGACATGACGTTCTCCCTGTGCTGCAACCTGTTCGTTGCCATACCCGAACGTGCGGGACTGCAACTCGATGCACTGCTGAACGATCGCTTCGCCCACTTGAGCCGTGGTATGGGAACCGCCAAGGTCATACGTGCGTGTGGATGTGCGAGAAACCAGGCTGACCGCCTGGCTGATACACGCCGACTCGGCCGGAAACCCCAAATACTCCAGCATCAGCGCGATGGCCATGAACATCGCGCCGGGGTTGGCCTTGTTCAAACCCGCGTGAGCAGGTGCGCTGCCGTGTACCGGTTCGAAATAAGCACCTGAATTGCCGAAGTTGCCACTGGGCGCAAACCCCAGGCCGCCCATGACTCCGGCGCCGAGATCGGAAAGAATATCGCCGAACATGTTCTCGGCAACGATCACCCCGAAGCGCTCGGGACGTTGCACCATCCACAGGGCAACCGCATCGACGTTTTCGATGACCCCGGTCACGTCCGGATAACGCAGAGCTGTTGCTTCGAAGATGCCCCGTGCAAAGGCGCTGCTGTGCCGCAGGACCATGGGTTTGTCGACAAACGTAACCCGCGTGAAATGATTCTTGCGGGCGTACTCGAAGGCGTATTCGAAAATACGCGTCAGGCCACTTCGCGTCTGCAGGCGCAACGTCACCGTCGCATCATCCTGCCCTTCTCGCTGCCACGCCGCGCCGAGGGCTTCCCGCTCTTCGAGCAGCGGCACCAGTGCATCCGGGATACAACCAAAGTCCAGCCCCGCATAAAGCCCTTCGGTGTTTTCCCTGATCACCACAAAGCGAAATCTGTGTTCGCCAGTCATGTCAGTGACCGGGCGGACATTGGCGTACAGGTCGAGATTCTGCCTGAGCTGAATGACCGGACTGACATAGCGGCGGTTCTGGCCCTGAAGCGCCAGTGGCAACTCTGCTTCGGCCTCTGCCAGAGGCTTGCTGGTGATTGCGCCAAGCAATGTCGCGTCGCAACTGGCCATGATCTCCCAGGTACGGGCCGGAACGGTTTCCCCCTCGGCCCTCCAGCATTCCCAACCGATGTCAGCCGCAATCAGATCGAATGGCAGGTTCAACGCCGCAATCACCGGCAGTGCCGCCGCCATGACTTCAATGCCGATCCCGTCGCCGGGCAATACACAGATGCGCTTTCGGAGCGGTTGAGTGGTCATAGTGCGACTCCCTTTACGCTGTTCGGCAAGCCGGTGGCAATAGTCGGTAACACCGCTCGGGGCGCAAGACGCGCCACCTTGTCCTGCTGATGCATGACCTCGATCGCTCGATACTCGGAAGTCAGCTGAAAGCGCTCGAGGGTGTCCCGTACGCGTTGACTGCTGTCATAGGGGAAGTTGTAAGTGCCCAGAATGATATCCATCAGCGGGCTGGGCATATTGTTGTGCGGTACCGCACGGGCCGTGGCTTCCGACAGTTCCATCACCTTCACCAGGTCATAGCCATGACTGACGCTGGTACGCTCCAGGTAGGCAACCAGCATACTCAGGTGAAGATTGCCGGCTCCCTTGCCCATGCCACATATGGACGTGTCGATGTATTCAGCGCCGGCTTCTATAGCCGCCACTGCATTCGCCAGCGCCAACGACATATTGTTATGGGCGTGAAAGCCCAGCGGCACCAATAGTCGGCTTGAGAGACGACTGAACAGTCGATCTACATCGGCTGGCAACATATGGCCATTGGAATCCGCACAGCAAACGATATCCGCGCCAGCCCCCTCCGCGCGTACCGCCGTATCAAGCACACTGCCTGGCGTCTGCGAAGTCACATGCGTCACATTGGCGCTGACACTGAAGCCGTGATCGCGAGCCAGCGACAAGGTCACAAGCCCCTCATCCAATTGATCGCGCCGCAAACAGACGCGGATCATCGAAACGCCCTGCTCCCTGAGCATGGCGAAGTCATCCGTGGTGATGTTTCTGGGGTGAACCATGACGGCCAGTTCGATACGGCCGTTGGCCGCCTGCGCAATCTTTTCAATGAAGCCTGCGCCTACATCACTGGTCAGACCGTGCTCGCCTTTCGGGGCGAAGGATCCTTTGCAATAACCAATTTCGCAGAGGTCGACACCCGCACTGGCCAAGCCAGCGACCACTATCTGCGCCTGATCTTCTGTGAAGTTGAAGTTGTTCCGATAACCACCATCACGCAATGTAACGTCGAGAATTTTTACGTCGGCCATGAGAATCTCCTGCTGTCCTTAGGGTGTCATCAGGGTGCTTGAGATGATCTTGCCACTGCTTGAGTTTTTATAATTATCCAACAGCGCGCCATCTAACAAACCTTGCCGAGCCGACACCTTAACGTCTCGGAGTTTCGAGTCATGAACTGCTCCACTCGACATTGATCCTCGTCAAAACAGCCGAACTTGTAAACTGTCGATATTTGATGAGGGGATGGGAATTTTTTCACCGCACGACTGTTTTGCCGACAACATAACCAGCGCGAACTCAGCCCTGGCTAGCGATAACAGCTTTCCACATAATTCATGGCAGCCTGGATGGAAGCCACCGTGCGCAAGTCTTCATGCACACCGAGCCAGACATCGACTTCCAGCGGAGCCGACAATTCCACCCGGCACAGACGATCATTACCCTCTACGGCAAAACTGGGCAGTAACGCGATACCCACACCGGTTTCCGCAGCACGAATTTGCAACTCCACCGTTTTGGCCTCCAGCACAAAGGGTCGATCACCGACGATATCCCTCAGCCAACCATTCTGATTGTCACTCATCAGTTCATTGTCATAAGCAATAAACTCATAATGCTCCGGAGGGCGTTGCTCCAGATAAAAACGTGCGCAATAAAATGAAAAGGAAGCTGTGCCAATCCGCCGCGCGACAATGCCGCTTTCAACAGGTTTGGAAAACCGTATACACAGGTCAGACTGGCAACTGGATAACGATGAATACTGGTGATCGCCCAACAAGCGCAACACAATTCCGGGATGCATCGCCCGAAACGCCCCCAACTGCGGTACCAGCTTCTCGACCGCCACCGACGGCGGCGCACTGATGGTCACCTCCACACCCTGCACCACCTGAGCCGCAACCGCGAGACGGCCAACAGCCTGAGTCTGCGCCTCGATCTGTCGCCCGATCGCCGCCACACGCCGTCCCTCATCAGTCAGTTCATACAAACGCTTGCGACGGTCGACAAGCTTTACATTCAGAGACCTTTCCAGCGAAGCGATACGACGCGACACAGTGGCGTGCTCCACACCCAGCATCCTTGCAGCGCCACTCAGGGAACTGACCGTGGAAAACATCACGAAGTAACGCAGGTCCTCCCAGTCAAAACAGATCCTGGGTTTTCTGAACAGGTTGTTAACATCAAAGGAAGCCGATCCATCCACTGGAGTCATTGTCATCCAAGCCTTATCCTTATGCGGTTCGTGCGAACAGGTAGTTTTGTTATGTTTTAAACCGGGTATTGGCAGATGCTTAGAACGATAAGGATAAGGCTGACAACTTCCTCAGGCCCGGACAGCGAGCGGGTGCCGCTGGGTAGTTTAGTTCATTGGCGGGTGGGTATTGCGGAGAGGGGGTCGGATGATTTGGGACGGGGGTGTCCGGAGTGGGGCTTCGCTTAACAAACATTAAAATAAATATGGGTATCGCCGGGCAGGATACCCCTGCAATTTAATCTGCGGGGTAGCAGTATCAAAGCCAGCGTCAATTGCACCACCTGTCGATTTTGCACCAACTACCCTTTAGGAGATATCTGCCTCATCCGGTTCGACGAACCTTCATTGTCCAACCCCTTTTAAAAATCCCCTCAAGCCTTCCTTCGTCATGGGAAAGCTAAAGGAAAAATTCTGACTTACATTATCAAAACTACCGATTCCAAGCTTATAGCTTTCTGGGGATGCATAGCGACCTGTCAAAGTGCTTTTTTCTGCACCTTTGGACTGAGCATAAGCAAGCATTTTCCTCAATGGCCTTGCTAATTCAGCAGCCCCATCAGCACCAACGCCAATGACCCCTTTCGAAGTCCCTATCGCAAACTCATCAAATGTTATTTCACTTCCGCTCGTAATGACTATTGGAGAGTAGATGGTTCCCAGGCCATCAGCTGCATCAAAAGAAACCTCACCTAATTCCTTAGGTATTTCTTTTGAACCAACACTACTACCGGACACTTCAAGTGTTCCTTACTCACAGCAAACGCGACGTGCTTACCATCCCAACATACTATGCGCCGTAATCACGTAGACATCATGCACGGCCTGTTCCGTGCGCACGAATTCAGCCGCTACTCGGTTGTTTTGTTCGGCCGTTCTCTGATCGACTGGGGGATCAATTCCGTCCCAAATACAATCCAACCGAGCCTCAAATCCAGGGGCATGCCAAATGCCTCCTTCGATTCGAGCGACCACTAACCCGCGCTGTGCAGCGCGTTCACAAATAGCAACTGCTGCATCGGCTGAGACCTTCATCACAACGCTTCCACCAAGATTGAAGAAGTCATCGGATGAGTCGTAGCGCTGCTGAAGATCAATGATCATTTTTACTTCCACTTAATTCGACTATCCGGAATCCAACCTGGGTCATTTTTGCCGCTTATCTGCACGACTTCGCCAGTCCGGTCATTAACCACAACATACCCGCTCTTTGAGCCATACACGGATGCCGGATCATTTCTCGCCAGTCCATCTGGCGTCTTCGACGCAGATCGGTTGTCAGCAGTAGTTCCCACTGGCCCTTCATCAATGACGCCCTGGACCTCTTGCTGGGTCCACCCTCGAGCTTCAAGTTGACCGTCAATTTTGCCGTCAATAGTAATTTTGCCCGTCTTTGTGGCGTATAATCCTTCCGAAGCGGCCTCTTTTGCACTCGCAATATTTCTCTCTGCTTCAACCAACCCAGCAAGATTACCCCCTGCCTTCGGCTTGAGTCCATTGCTGGTCTCTAAATAGAACGTGCCATCCGCAGCCAAAACCTCTGTATTGCCAGTCTTGGTATTGATAACCCGGCGATAACCTTCCGGCAACCCCCCCGTTTCATTGAAAGCTGCCCCGACCGAACCGCCTTCACGATAGCCTGCTGGTAGAGCGGCTTTTTCTGCGGAAACTAAAGCTCTTGCACCGCCCCCCAGCTCTGCCAACGTCTTTGCCCGATTGGCTGGCAAGAAGTTCAGCGCGAACTCAAGATCACTTTTCGCACGAATAGCCGCACTCGCCGCCGTGTTGCCCTGCATATCGTAGATGGTCGCCATGGCCTCTTTGGTCTGGCTTGCCTCCACGCTATTCATGAAGGAACCCCACGGGTTCTTGCTCAAGCCCATTAGACCATTGGCGGCCTGCTCGCTAACCCCGGCAGGATCACTCATAAGCGCCCATGCCGAACCGAAAGAATCCGACAACGCGCTGCCGCTACCTTGGGCAATCCCGGCTAAAGTGCCGGAAAGGGAACTCAGAAAATCGGTGTTAACCGCAAGGTTTTTTTGGTAAAAATTAGCGTATTTGTATCCAGGATCACCTGCGTACAACCCCTGCATGTTGACTGCGTTGATCGACGCATCCGCATACTCAGCGGTGTGGGTATTGCGATAGTCGGTGATGAGCGCCACTGTTTCTGCTGGCGTATAAGATTTACTCCCGGCCGCTACAGGAACATCGCCTACCGCTGCATAAGTATCAGCCAAAGGCGAAAGCGCGATACCCAGATGTTTCAGCGTCACAGCATCGGGGACGACACCGTTCTCTGCGAGTGCACCATTCCAGTTTTTGTCGGTGTAATAAGCCAATGCCTGTGCTAGGCGTTTCTCGGCCTCGGCCGGGCTGATGTTGGCTTCCTGAGCCAGGCTTGCGGACTGTTTTTCCAGCAGTGGTATTTCGTTCGGGTGCAACTGTCGGTTGTATTGATCTGCCATGGCCGAAACCCAGGCAGCTTTCTCGACATCTCCACCTGCCAATCCTGCCGCTGCCAAGCCGACGATCTGCGCAGCCGCCTGACGATACTCTGGGCTTGCTTTGAATACATCATTCAAGGCACCTGCCATTGCTTGACTGGCACCAGCGGCAACGGCGCCAGTGGTGAAGTCGCCGCCGGTTGCAGAGGAAACTGCGCCCCCCATCAAGGCATGCAAGGTTGTTCGGCCTATACCACCTTCAACCCACATGGCCTTTCCTGTTACATCCCCGGCTGTAGTAGCTTCAAGGAGCTTCTGATCTGCAAAACTTCCGACCTGATAAAACCCTATGGCCGCAGCTACGTTGCCTGCCTGACTGACCAATCCGTTAACCAGATTGCCACCCAAGCTACCGCCGTTGACCGCAGTATTGATAGCCCCCGAAGCCAGACCTTGCGCACCGGCATGAACCGCAAAGCCACCCACGCCTCCCCACGTGGATAGATCGAACCCCTTGGTCAGATTGTTGAATGGCTTAGTACTACCGCCCAGTTGTGGATCAATGACGCCGGCGGTGAATCCCGCGGTAAGGCCTGAGATGGCAGCGCTTTTTAAGCTATCGCTACTAAACGTATCTTTTAAGGCTGCCCCCAGATTGCCTTTGTTGTTGATCGTGCTCACAACACCCTGAGCAGTTATTGACGTTAGACTGGCAACAGCAGCCGCGTTTGCCGCAACACCGATCGTTGCAGCCGTTGTCCCAGAAATACCAGCAGCGAGTGCTGCTCCGTTAGCAGCAGAGCCTGCTGCCGCACCCGCTGTAGCGAATGTCCCAGCCCCGGCCGTCAACACCGTAACGACAATAATGATCGCCAGCATTGCCCCTTGGCCGAGGCTTGAATTGTTGTACTTGAACGAATCATGTACCTCTTTGATCTGACGCCAATCCACATCACCGCGCTGCTCAGCATCCTTAAGCCACGCCAGTTGCGGGTCGGCCTTGACCATTGCATCAATAGTCTGGCTAACGCTTTGCTGGTCGACTTGTTTGATGTCGATTTTCAAGCCTTCAACAGCCCGGATCGCTACTTCGCCTTTGGCCACCAGCTCGCTCTGGCGCAAGGTTTCGTCGGTGTTGCCCTTACCTTTACTCGAATTCCAGGCAAGGTCACTTTTGCTCTTCTCGTGACTCTCCTGATGCAGGTCCTTCACGCCCTCAAACGTAACTGCACCACCACTTTCAATCGTCAGGTCTTTACCGCTCTCCAGCTTCGCGGCCTGATACTTCTGATCGCCTCCGCTCGACAGCAGCAAATCACCACCAGTGGTAATTTCACTGCCGATGTTTTTCACATCAGTGATTTCGTCACGCTTGGTTTTCTTCGCCCCAAAACTCCCCTTCTTCTTTTTGTCATACAGCGAATAATCACTGTCCTGCGCAGCCAAGATGTCGAGGTTTTCACCGGCAACCAGGTACGCCTCTTTACCCGGAGTAATACGGCTGGAGATCACGGAGAGGTTCTGGCCCGCATGCAAGGTAACGCTGCCTCCCGCGTCAAGATCAGAAGAAACCTGGCTGACGTGGTCTTCCTGACGGGTCAGTTTTTTGCTTTTGGACAGGGAGTGTTCTTCGTCCGCCGCAGAGCTGATGGTGAGGTTTTCGGTCGCGGCCATGGCGATGTCGCGTTTGGCATCGATCTGGCTGGCGATGACGGAGATGTCGCGTCCGGCCTGAACGGTCAGGTCGCGTCCTGAACTGGCGGTTGAGCCCAGTTGGGTGATGTCGCTGCTGTTGTGTTTGCTGTCCGAGAACAGGCTGTTGGTGACTTCGGTCGGGGCGATGGTGACGTCGCGTCCGGCCTGGATGGTCATGTCACGACCGCTTTCCAGCACGCTGCCTTTGTTGATGACGTGGCGGCCTGCCGAGAGGCTCATGTCGTTGGCGGCTTCGATGCGCGCGGCGCTGTCGGCGAACTCGTTGTGGCGCTGACCGCGTGCACTGTTGTCCATCGAGGTGACGCTGCGTTCGTTGATCACGTCGCCGTTGATCGCGGTCAGTGAAACATCGCGACCTTTGATGATGCCGCCAGCGGTGTTGATCAGGTTATTGCCCGCGAGCAGATCGAGCCGGTTGCCGGCTTCTATCAGGCCGGTGTTGATCAGGTTTTTTGTTGCCTGCGACTGCCGAGAGGTTGTTGGCGGCGTGCAAGCTACCGACGTTGTCGAGGTTCTGGCCTGCGATCAGTGAGACGTCGTTACCCGCAATCAATGCCCCGGTCGGGCCAAGGCGATTGTCGGCCTGTGCCAGATACAGAAATTCGTTGCGCAGATGCTTGATGCCCTGATCGCTCAGGCCACGAATAAAGCGCGCAGCAAAGGAAGGGAAGTTTTGCAGTAAGCAGATAAAACAACACCGGCGCAGGGCCGGTGTCAAATCGAGGCTGGGATCTACAGATAAACAAGCACCCTGAGTTTCCGGAGATACTTATTAACTATTTCGATTTAATATATCCAGAAGCTTTTCAAATGCTTTAGGGACAAGATCTTTTTCCTCTGGAGAAAGCAAAATATTCATGACCTGCTCATCACAAGCACAGTCATATATATCAATACCTATTCAGCCTTCAGACCAAAATTCTACGGTCGCCAGCGTGTTAAAGCCTTCCAGCCCTATCCGCTCAAGGTTCCCAAAATCCCCGCTGGCGAATGCTGAATACTCTACGGCGTAGCCTTTCAATAGAGACTTAACTTCTTTATTAAACTGAAAAGCATCCATAACCCCTCTCACTTACTATCTAGCACAGTAATATTTTTTACCTCAGGGAGATGTTCCCCACCCTGTTTATTAAGAAAATATTGCTGGGATTTACTTGCGTCCAGACCAATCATTTTATACCAGCCTTCCTTACCACCCTGCAACAATCCACTACTTGGAACATCAAACTCGACATAGACGAAACCTTTAGACGCAGCCCCTTTAAAATCAGCGGCACCGTTAGTTCAGATAAAGATTTGCCCGCCGCCTCCCTGAACAATTTTGTTACTACTTTGCATCTGTGCCAGTTCATCAGGAGACATCCATCTCCCGACACTAGTCATGCTTACATCATTAATAGTTTGGGTTTCGCCAAGCTTCAATGCGGCATTAGCAGTTCCTTTTGCACCAACTCCCCCTGCCAAATGGAAATTTAAACTTCAACCTCCTGAATTACTCCCACCGCCGGTTTCAGCTTAATAAAATCCAACCACGCTGATAGTGCTGCTTCAAATGAGTCGATAGTAATTAGTTCGTAGTAACTTTCATCATGGAGCGAATAAATTTTTACATATTCTTTAGTCAATTCAGCCCCCCAGGCATCGCGACTCCAGTCTACAAAATCAACCTTAGCCTCCTTAACTGATCTTGTTCTGTCCAGCCCCTCATCCAACCACGGCACGGTGTCTAAAAATAATTGACCGCCATCATCAGTTAATAGGCACGCTAGCGGGCTAACGCCATCTCTGTTGATCATGTTTGAACTACAAACCGGCGAAAGAGCTCCTGCTGACTCTTCCCATGAAAAATGCAATTTCATTTTATACACCTAAAGCTTTGGATATACGGTAGTTTTCGGGCTTATATATCCCTCTACCTGGACACCGCTAGGGGTTGTTCCAGTCCATTTATTTCCGACAACTGTTCTATTTTGGAAGGCTCCATCCACTTCAACTTTTATTCGATCTGCGGTCCAAGAATCGGGAAATAGTGTAGAAATGCCTCCATTATTCGTCTTGGGCAAGAACTGCCCTGGATTGGCTGGATCTGCCACCTGAATCCTAGCGCTATAAACACCTTGCGCATTCGGTATCGAAGCTGTCCCAGGGATCACTTGAACATCCCCCGTCACTGTTGAGTGCCCACCAACAACATTCCCATTTGGTTTTACTTCAGCACTCAGTATATGACCATCAAAATCAATCGGGGAATTAACTTTGCTTACAGATAGTGACGCCTGTGCATTGAGATCAACTGTGCCATTTGGAATTGCTTTTGCACCTGCCCCGAAAGCATCCAGAACAAGTTTACCAGCTCCTCGCAAAATAATCGCCTCTGCGACCGAAGCAGCAGCGTTGATGGTCATCGCCGCCAGCGCACTTTCATCTGGCGTTTTGCTCGCCGGGTTGAACGAGCTGAGTACCCGTTGTCCCTCGGTTGAAACATAAGGCTGAGTGATAGCGCCAGCAGACTCTGCTGCGTTGTTAAACGACAAGGTTGCAAGACCGCCAAGGGCCGCAGGAGCCAGACAGCCTATGATAGAAGCACATCCTGGCAGGGTTATGACGGCTCCTACCGCTGAAGTCCCTCCAATGTAGGTGTTCACGCTGGTATCAATGACAGCACCGGTTCGCGTAACCGCCTCATCATGCCGAGTGATAAAGTCGTCAGCGCTGTCAATGTAGCCGTAGTCAAACTGACCTGTTGCCTTGAGATCAGCCAGCTCACGGGTATAGCCAGCTCCCTTGGCTTCCAGAGCTTTCAGTCCTTCGTAGTTTTTATCCGAAGTAGGTACAGAGGCGCTGCAATGGACCAAGGCGCACGCAGCGGCATCTAACCTTTCGGCACGATCCGGATTTTCATTACGCGCTTTTTCAAGCTCCATCGCAGCCGGTTCATGTAACCCCTTGTTGTATTGCGTAGCGTTCCTGGCTACCCAACTACCCTTCTCAATCGAGCTGGCATCAGCGTCTTTCTGAGTGGCCGCAGCCAGAGCGCCGACTATCTGAGAACTCATGGTCAGAAGGTTTTTATTACCGTTGACCAGACTATTCAGGTGTCCAACCAAAGCTTCGTTAGCTCCTGCAGCCAACGCTCCCGTTCTGAAATCTCCGCCAGTGGCCTTTGATAGCAGACCTCCCACCATCGCGTGAATGATGACCTTGGGAGGTGTACCTTCCGCAAAATTGCCGTAGGTATAGTCACCCACTGCATTGAAACTCGCTGCCGCCAAGGTATTGAACAACGCAGTCTTGAGTGCATCACTGCCACTGCCGCCGTTGCCAAGAGCACTACTCAGCAGCGCTGACGTCCCGTTCTGCAGAACCTGATTACCAGCAAACTGACCCACGCCTTCCCAAGTCGAGAGCTTGGCTCCAACAATCTTGCCGGTGTTCGGATCACTATGAGTACCCGTCCAACCATCAAAGTACGCAGCCGTCAGACCCGCCGTCACTCCCGAGATGACATACCCTTTTATGGAATCGGAAGAAGTTACATCTTTAAATACCGCCCCAAGGTTCCCACGGTTATTAATAACGCTGACCGTTGCGTTGGTAGCGGCACCCGCTGCAACAGCACCTGCGCCCGCAGAGAGGAACGCTGCAGTGTTGGCACCCATAGTACCTGCCGTTACTGCTGCCCCTGTGGATGCACCTACCGCGCCCATTGCCATAGGCCCCACAACAGCAGCCATGATAATCGCGATGATAATTTGCGAGGCTGGACCAAGACCCGAGTTGCTGTACTTGAAGGAGTCGTGAATCTCCTTCACTTGCCGCCAGTCCACGTCACCGCGTTTTTCAGCATCCTTGAGCCAGGCCAGTTGTGGATCGGCCTTGACCATTGCATCGATGCTCTGGGTAACCGTTTGCTGATCAACCTGCTTGATATCGATCTGCAGTCCATTGACGGCTTTAATGGTTACTTCACCGGCGGCAACCAGTTCGCTCTGGCGTAAGGTCTCGTCGGTATTACCTTTACCTTTGGAGGAAACCCAAAAGGCGTTGTTGTCACTCTTCTCGTGACTCTCCTGATGCAGGTCCTTCACGCCCTCAAACGTAACCGCACCACCACTTTCAATCGTCAGGTCCTTACCGCTCTTCAGCTTCGCAGCCTGATACTTCTGATCGCCGCCGCTCGACAGCAACAGGTCGCCACCGGTAGTAATTTCGCTACCGACGTTTTTCACATCGGTCACTTCGTCACGCTGGGTTTTCTTCGCGCCGAAGCTGCCTTTTTTCTTCATGTCGTACAGCGAATAATCACTGTCCTGCGCAGCAAGAATGTCCAGATTCTCACCCGCAACCAGATACGCCTCTTTCCCAGCGGTAATACGGCTGGAGATCACGGCCAGATTCTGCCCTGCCTGCAAAGCCACACTGCCGCCCGCTTTCAGGTCCGCAGACACCTGGCTGACATGATCTTCCTGCTCGGTCACCTTCTTGCTCTTGCCGTAAGAATGCTGTTCATCAGCCGCCGAGGACAGGGTCAGGTTTTCCGTCGCGGCCATCGCGATGTCGCGCTTGGCGTCGATGCTGCTGGCGATCACGTTGATGTCGCGGCCGGCCTGGGCCGTCAGGTCGCGCCCGGCGCTGACCGTGGAGCCCAGTTGCGTGATGCTGGAATTACTGGAGTTCGCGCCGCGTGTCTGGCCGTTCTCGGTCTGGGCCGAATCGATAGCGACGTCACGGCCCGCAGAGATGCTCAAATCACGACCAGCCTGCAACACGCTGCCGGTGTTTTTCACATCACGACCGGCTTGCAGGGACATGTCGTTGGCCGCTTCGATGCGTGCCGCGCTGTCAGCAAAGTCCTGCCGCCAGGTCGCATCATCCGCAGCGCTCTGATGGCTGGTCACCGTGCGTTCGTTAATGACATCGCCGCGCAGGGCGGTCAGTGTCACATCACGTCCGGCGATAATGCCCCCGGACTTGTTGATCAGGTCGTTACCTGCCAGCAGGTCAAGACGGTTGCCAGCTTCTATCAGGCCGCTGTTGACCAAGTCATTTCCAGCAGCAGCCGACAGATTATTGGCCGCACGCAAGGTGCCGACGTTATTCAAATCCTGTCCGGCGATCAGTGAAACGTCGTTACCCGCAATCAACGCCCCGGTGGGACCAAGGCGATTGTCGGCCTGAGCCAGATACAA